>NZ_JBMPPL010000002.1:0-668630 GCF_049339485.1 Undibacterium sp. TJN19 | reverse complement strand
CCCAGTAGGTCAGACCTGCTGGATCAGCTTCGTGGCCGAACAGGTTTTTGTAGATGGTGTTGACGGTTTGTGCTGTCGTCAGATTCGCGTAAGTCGCTGCGTATTCTGGTTGCACTGAGAAACTTTGGGCGATGTCTTTTAAAGACGAATTGCTTGCTACCCAGTAGGCCAGACCCAACGGGTCAGCTGGACGGTTGAAATAAGCGATGTAAAGCTTTTGGATATCACTAGCTGAATTAGCCATTTAGAACTCCTGTGGGGTTAATATTTTGAATTCACGCACCAAGCATGCGCAACCTAATAACAGCTTGGCATCTTTACAGAGTTCACATAGGGGGGTAAGTGTGCAGGGTCACATCTGCATATGACATTAGTCACATGCAGATTAAGCAGGCTGAATGAGCAGGCTGAATGAGCAGACTGAATGAGCAGGCTGAATGAGCAGGCTGAATGAGCTGATCGCTTAGCCTGAGCACCAAGTGACGAGTTACGTCTCGACGCGCTAGCGCGCTTAACAAAGTGGGAATAGGAATGGGGCTAGGAATGCGGATAGGAATGGCATATACATGCACTACTAGGCCAGAATGGCTTTCTTATACATATAGAACCGTGCTAAGCTCAGCTTGCGCTATCATGCGCCCAACAAATCCTTGGAAAATGGTGAAGTACGACGATGCTTTTCGCCATCAATACATCAGAACATTCGCGAACCATTGAATTCATATCGTCGTGCCAAAATTCAATCAAAATAGCCGGGTGACCGGTTTTCAGCCAGACCAGAAGACGCCTGGCAACATGAACAAATATGCGAAGCTGACCATACCGCGCCTGCACGATGCCATGCCGCGGCCCCGGCTGCTTTCTCTTCTCGATAAGTTATTTGAACAACATGCCATTGTCTGGGTGGTGTCACCGCCGGGCGCAGGCAAAACCACATTGGCAGCGAGTTATCTGCGTCATATGGCAACACCATCGATCTGGTATCAGATTGATGAACTGGATGGTGATAGCGGCACCTTGTTCTTCTTTCTTTCAGAAGCCAGCAATGGCCTGATGACGATGCGTTCATTACCGCACGGCGACAATATGAAGGATGCCGCAAAAATTGACCGCCTGTATTTTCGCGATTTTTATGCCCATCTGCCACCAGACACCACCATCGTCTTTGACAATATGCAGGACTTTGACTGGAACAATGCCAGCACGCTGATGGAGAGCGCCTTCACCGAGGTGCCGGAGGGCATTTCCCTGCTGATATTAAGTCGTGAAGCCCCTCCTGCACGATTTTCAAGGATGCAGCTGGATGGGAAACTAGCCGTGCTGGGCTGGAATGAAATCAGCATGAACCAGGAAGAAGCCGTGTCGCTGGCAGGCTTGAATGCTGCGCATGAACCTGTTGATACCCATTGGCTGTCGCTGGTAGATGGCTGGGCAGCGGGCATCGTCATGTTGCGCAATCTGGATACCAGAGCTGGTGCTGATAATCTCCAGCACTTTGACGGGCGCGATGAATTATTCCAGTACTTCGCCGGTGAGATTTTTGAACGCATGCCACGACAGGAGCAACAACTCTTGTTGACCCTGTCCATCATGACCGGGATCACGGATGAAGACGCGATTGCGCTAAGCAAGGATACCAGCGCGCCACAATTATTGAAAAACCTGTATTACAAATCACTGTTTGTCGACAGACGCGGGACGGCACCCTACGCTTATCATTTTCATGCCTTGTTCCAGGAATTCTTGCGGCATGAATTCAATTTACGCATGCATGCGCAAGAACAGACACATTTGCACGACATCGCCGCCAGGCTGTATGAAGAAAAGGGGCGCATTGAAGATGCGGTGCTGCTCTATCAAAAAAATGGCAACTTCGGGCAACTGGCAAAATTGCTGGTCGAAAACGCCGACCGCATGCTGCGCAATGGCAGGGGGCAAACCTGGCGTGACTGGATGAGTGCCATCCCGTCGTCGGTTATTGCTGATATGCCTGAACTCTGGTATTGGCAGGGCATGTTTTTGAACGAGCTGGCGCCGCGGCAGGCACGGGTTTCTCTGGTGCGTGCAGAAAAAGCATTTCAGGCACCGCAGTATCTGTGCCTGCAACTGTTGAGCATCGCTGCCATCATTGATGGTTACGATGCCGAAGGCCGCAACTATGAACAACTGAGGCCCTGGGTACAGCAAATGCTGACCGGCCTTGGCGCGCTTGATACCAGCACCATCACGCCGGAAACTGAGTTGCTGCTGTATTCAAGACTGTTACTCGCCCTGCTCCTGGTGTCGCCGGAATCGGCCGATCTGCCCAACGTGATGAAGCAGGTCATTCACTCAATGAACCAGGTCACAGAACCCACAGAACGCCTGTCGGCAGGTGCGATTTTATTACGGGTCGTCGAAAGCGGGATAGAAGAGACGACAGAGCAGATCAACTGGCTGTTGCAGATCATGCAGGACTGCGCATCTGCCCCGTCTGTCCACCCTTTCAAGCGGGTGAAATGGCTGCGTCAGTTAATCCGTTGGCATCAAAACAATGGCAATCTGACCGATACATCCCGTTTCGTGGAAGAAGTGAAAAACATCGTCACCAGTTCCGAGCTTGATCCCCTGCTGGCGCAGTTGATAGAAATCGAATATCTGATCGGCGCAGCAGAAGTGAACAATTCACGTCAATTGCTCGATCAGGTCCATGCCTTGCTTCCCCCGACGCAGGCCAAGCTGCATATCGAATGTCAGGTACTGGAAGCGAAATGGCATAGTCTTACAAACGACATGCCCAGAGCCATTACCTGCCTGATTGCTGCACTGGAATTAAGCACTCAACTGGGGGTACCCAAAGTTGAGTGCGCACGGTTGAACATTTTCCTGGCGGCCTGCCATGCGCAAGAACATGATTTCGTGCAGGCAGAAAATTACTGTCAACAGGCCTTGCAGGATGCCAGTGGTTTTGAAGCGCTTGCCGCGCTGGAAAGCCAGGTTTTCATACATGCCTATGCCCGGATTTGCCAGGCTGAAGAAGCGGTGGCCATACCCCTGCTGACGAAAGCCCTGGTACAACATCAAAAACGTCAGGCTGTTGCGCTGTTTCCGTCGATGCCGCTGCTGGCGGCACAACTGGCTGATTTTGCGTTAAAAAATAATATTGCGACTGCGCACGTGCGCAATATCATTGTCAGGCAAAAATTAAGCCCTCCCGACAAATTGTCTCCCTACTGGCCGTGGCCAGTAGCAGTACGTATTTTTGGGAAGTTTGAATTACTGATCGATGGCGACAATCTCAAACGCAGCGGTAGCGGGCAACATAAGCCCCTGATGCTGTTGAAAGCCCTGATCTGCGCCGGCGACAAAGGGGTCGCCTTGAAATCAATTGCGTCACAGTTATGGCCCGATTCAGAAACCGCCAGGACGACACTGAATGTCACCGTACACAGGTTGCGCAAAATTTTAGGCGGCGATGACCGTGTCGTCGTCATGAACGGCACAATGTTTGTGGCAGAGTCAAAAATCTGGTCAGATATGACAGCGATTGCGCATACCTGCCATGCCATTTCGGCCTTGCCGGCCACAGGCAAACCCGACACCACCGCCAATTTGCCAGCCACCTCGGCCATCGTCCAATTGGGTAACCAGTTGCTGGCGCTGTACGGCGGGCCATTATGTGCTGAAGATAACGACGCCTGGTTGATGATTCACCGCGAGCGCTGGGCCAGCCGTTTCGCCAATGCGGTGATGCAATTAGGAAGCTGTCTGGAAAATGCAGCCGAATGGTCACTGGCGTCACAGCTTTACCGGCGGGCGCTGGATGTGGATGCTCTGGCAGAAGCCAGTTATCGCGGCCTGATGCGTTGCGCCCATGCTGAAAACGATCTGGTGACAGCGGTCAACGTGTATCGCCGCTGCCGCGAAGTCTTGTCAATCGTGGTGGGCTTGTCCCCTTCAGCTGAAACAAGCGCGCTGGCGCAAAAACTGGGGCTGATCATCACGCCTCCGTAATGTACCTTAGTGCCCATAGCACCCATAACGACTGCGTTTTCGCCAATCAATACGTGCAAAATCTGGTTCTACCTGGCTTCAGCCTTGCTCAGCGGCCTTGAAATGCAAGGGCAGATACAGCGTAAAGCAACTCCCTTCACCGACGATGGAGCGCACCTGAATGCTGCCTTTGTGTTGTTCGATAATATTGCGCACGATCGATAGGCCCAGCCCCATGCCATCTTCTATATTCTTGGTGGTGTAATGCGGATCAAACAGGTGTTGTTGAGATTCATGCGTCATGCCTATGCCATTGTCTTCAAATTCGATGGCTAACAAATCATTGATGATGGCACTGCGTATCTTGAGGCTGCCAGGCGCAAGCCGCTGTGCGTTCAACGGGCGACTGTTGATGGCCTGGCAGGCGTTGATGATCAGATTCATGAATACCTGGTTCAGCCGCGCTGGCCAGCAACGTATGAGTGGATTGGCATCAAACTGGCACACGATATCGACTTCGTCCCTGTATTGAACACGCACCAGATTGATGGTGGAAAGAATGCCGGCAGCAATTTCCACTTCTTTCATGTCGGCTTCGTCAAGGCGGGAAAAAGTGCGCAGATTCAATACCAGATCGCGTATTTGTGTCGCACCATCCAGAATGACATCCAGCGCTTCAACAGAATGATCCAGATGCTGCTGGAAAATGCTCTTGATCTCGACATCGGCATTGTCGTCCAGCAAATTGACCAGATAGGTATTGAACTGAATCAGATGCTGGCGCAAGTTCTGGCTGCCAACATAAATGAAATTCACGGGGTTATTGATTTCATGCGACAAACCCGCTGTCAGCGTGCCGATTGAGGCCGCCTTTGCCTGTCGCCTCATTTGCGCCCGGGTTTTGTCCAGGGTTTGTTTGGTGCTATCAAGCTGGCGTGCGGCTTCCACATTTTCTATGGCCATCGCACCGTAAGCACACAGGGTGCGCAATACCAGTTTTTTGCGTTCATCATAAGAATGGGGGCTGGCAAATTGTATTGCCACCAAACCCAGCAATTTGCTGCCTATCAGCAGGGGTGAAAACAGGGCGCTGATCCCGGCTTCTTTTGGTGGCAGGTCGTCACGCAGGTGCTGGTCAGGCACGGCGTTGACGAATAACTCTTTTCTTTCGCGGGCAACCCGGGACAGTAAAGATTCTGTGGAAGCCAAAGACACGTAGGTTTCGGCAAGCGGGTCTTCCGGTCCGGCGCCAAAAACCAGTTCCAGCCCGGTACCCTCTGGGTTCAGGCGGTAAATCGACACCTGCGGAGCGTCCAGCAACAGGCCTATATGCATCTGCAAGGCTTGATAAACCACACCGGTATCCGTACTGTGGGTGATTTCAAAACCTATTTCTGATAGATGCCTAAAACTTTCCAGCGCCAGGGCCAGTTCAGCATTGGCGCGCTGAAGCGCTTCGTTGCTGTTACGCAAATCATTGTTGATGTCTAACAATTCAAGTTTTTTCTGTCGCAAGGCACCGGGGTCTTGCACGGCACCAGCTAGCGTCTGTTCTGTCTGCAAATGACGGCTTCTTAACTGCAACAGCAAAACCACGATCGCTATGGCGGCCAGAACAAGCAGGGCAATCAGCCACCATGTCGACATATCCTGGGTATCCTGGACTGTGTCTGTCGCGGCTTGCGACATACCACAGAACAAGAAAGTAAAAAGACCCAGCGCAGTGTGCTTGACATTGCGCGCCATGCTATTGCATCGCCTGCTGCCAGAAACAAGGCGGCCACAGCTTGTCGCTTTTTTCAATGTTGATCTGTTGAAAAAATGACTTTCCATGGCCTGGGAGCAGCTTATTTGCCGGCATCAGGCTGCCTGGCCTGGGCGTTGGTCATGAATTGAAATTGCTCGACTGCAAAATTGACTGCATCCAGAAATTCTTGCGAATCAAATGGCTTGACAATAAATTTACAGATGCCGCCCAGATTGACTGAATCAATAACGGCGTCGACATCGATATAACCGGAAACAATGATTCTGGAAGTCAGCGGCACGATGCGCCTGGCTTCTACCAGCAATTCCACACCGCCCATTCTGGGCATACGATAATCGCTGATGATACAAGCCAGGGTGGTCGTGTCACCCAGGTCTTTCAACATGCCGATGGCTTCGAGTCCGTCACGCGCTTCCAGCAAGTGAAAATGCGGCCTGAGTACGCCTGCCATGACGGAAAGATTGGAGTCTTTATCATCAACGATCAGGACAGAGTAGCGAGGTAGCTGCGCTTGCGCATCTGCTGCCTGCTTGAGTTTCTCCAGGTTTTTTGTGTTGAACACTGCCATTGACTGATCTCAGGGTGAGTAAGGAATACGGAATCTTGACACAGGCTAATTCATTATCTGTCCAGAGGCAAGAGACACATGCTTGCATGCTCTGCCATGCTTTTACTGTTTGGGCAGCACAGCGATGATGTGCTCAAGCGTCGCCGGTTTGACCAGATGGTAGTCAAAGCTTGCCGCTTTTGAACGGGCACGGTCATCTTCTGTCCCCCATCCGGTCAACGCCACCAGGGTGGCAGCCTGCATGGCAGGCATGGCCCGTATGATGCTGGCCAGTTCATAGCCGTTTAAACCGGGCAAACCAATATCGAGAAAAATGACCTGGGGCGAAAATTCGGTCACCAGTTTCAATGCGGCGTCGCCATGATGGGCGACAGCGGTCTGGTGGCCGCTGATTTCGAGCAGGTCAGACAAGCTTTCAGCGGCATCCACATTGTCATCCACCACCAATACCCTGAGGCGACCTGGCTGCTGATGCATTGATCCACCTGCATCTGCCTGTCTTTCAGTATCAGTTGTTACCAGCAAGGGCAAGCGAACGGTAAAAGTACTGCCCTTGCCTGCGCCTTCACTGCATGCCGTTACAGTGCCACCGTGCATGTCAAGCAATCTGCGCACCAGTGATAAACCGATACCCAATCCGCCTTTGGCCCTGTCCATATTGCGGCCCACCTGGGCAAACATTTCAAATATCAGGGGCAGCGATTCAGCGGGTATGCCCATGCCATTATCTGTCACGCTCAACAGCACGCCCTCTTCGTGACGGCTGACGCTCAGCCTGATCTCGCCTCTGGCTGGCGTATATTTGGCAGCGTTAGACAACAGGTTGCTGATGACCTGGCCCATTCTTACCGGGTCGGCATCGAGCATGAACGGGCCATCTGCCATATCCACCGTCAGCACATGCTGCGCGGCTTCTATCAGCGGCATGCTGGTTTCTATGGCGGCCGTAATAATCTGCTGCAATTCGACGTGCTGCTTTTTCAGGACGACCTTGCCACTGGCGATGCGGGCAATATCGAGCAGATCATCAATCAGATGCACCATATGGCCAATCTGGCGCTCCATCATGGCGTGGATACGAGACATCATGGCGGGATTATCGGCCCGTAGTTTCAAGACTTCGAGACCATTGCGGACAGGTGCCAGCGGGTTGCGTAATTCATGCGCCAGCATGGCCAGAAATTCTGTCTTGCGGCGGTCTGCTTCGCGCAGGGCATCAATGGCGCGCACGCGCTCTATATGCGCCCAACAGCGCTCGACCACGGCCTCGACCAGTATGACTTCATCAGCAGACCAGATGCGCGGCCTGTCCTGATGCACGGCCATCATTGCGGCCAGACGCCCGGCCTTGACCAAAGGGCAGCAAATGATGGCCTGTATGCCTATCTGCCTGAACATGGCAGCACCGTCTTGCTCTGCCAGTTCCTGGTCCACATTAAATATCTGCAGGGTCAGCCCCTTACGCAGATTGCCTGCCGCCCGTGTGCCAAATAAATCCAGGGAGTACACACCTACGGTGCTGATGGCATCCGGCACGGTCCAGTCATGGCGGATGGTGAAGCAATCATTGTCCGGTTCCAGATCAGCATAGGCAACGCGTGTCACCCCCAGGTATTCGCCCAGCAAACGCGTGGTTTCCATCATGATGACGGTCGGGTCTACCGCCACGCGGGTGACTTCACTGATCTTGTCAAGCAGGCGCAGCCTTTGCTCTACCTGCTGACGCGCGGTGATGTCCATGGTAGTGCCGACCAGCCGCGCTGCCTTGCCCGCCTCATCCAGCAACAACCGTCCACGCGCGACCAGCCAGCGCTCTTTGCCATCATCAAGGCCTATGGTGCGGTACTCCACTTCATAGCGTTCCTCTTTGGAAGCAGCAAAAAAAGCGGCTGTTTCTGCCAGCACGCGGTCATGGTCATCTGGATGAAACGCCAGCGGAAACATGGCTGGCGATACTTGGGCGCCCGCTGCCAGGCCAAAATGTCGCCGGGTATGGGCATTCCAGATGACTTCATCGGTCAGCAAGTCATGATCAAACAGACCCAGCTCGGCCAGATCGGTTGCCAGCTCCAGTTTTTCTGCACTGGTGGTCAATTCTTTCAGGGCATGATCTCTTTGCTGGCTGGCGATGACCTTGCCTGTCGTTTCCATGCATGCGCAAAAAACACCGGCGACTTTGCCTGATTCATCATGAATGGGGCTGCATGAAAAAGTCACATAGGTTTTTTCTTCATAGCCATTGCGGTTCAGGATAAACGGATAATCCTGCTGCCAGGTGGACGTACCGTCCAGGGCAAGGTCGAGCATGGGTTTGACTTCATTCCACACATCTGCCCACACCACATGGAAGGGCTTGCCCAATATCAGTTCAGGATGGTCTGCCTTGGCCCCCAGGATTTGCTCATAGCCATCGTTATAGAGGAAACATAATTGCGGCCCCCAGGCCACATACATGGGGTGGCCAGAATTAAGCATGATGCCGACCGCAGTACGCAGCGATTGCGGCCACTCGCTCATCGCTCCCAATGGCGTATTTGCCCAGTCTGTCTGCCGGAACTGCGCACCCATTTTGCCTCCGGCACTGGCAAATCCGGGAATCAATCCGGCCTCGACAGGCTGGACAGGCTGACCTGCCGGGTGTGACTGTGAAGATAAGGCACTATTTTTTGGCATACGATTAAATCATGGTAATGTAAAGTCACCCGGGTGCGGCAAGGTATCAGAACGCGTTTCACCAGCAGGTGCGGGTGCTGTCACGTCAACTTGCCAGGCATGCCTGGCTGGTCGCCGCCACAATGAAGAACGATGTTACCATGCAGTTCTTATACTCACTGCTACTTGCCTGCCCATGACGATTCAATCCCGCAACAATGTGACGGTAACAGGCCAGGGGCCGGTCACCATGCTGCTTGCACATGGCTTTGGCTGTGACAAGAGCATGTGGCGTTTTCTGGTACCGGCGTTTCAGGACCGTTTCAAGATCATCACCTTTGATTCGGTCGGCAGTGGCGGCTCTGACCTGAGCGCCTATGACCGGAAAAAATATGCGTCGCTACAAGGCTATGCAGACGATGTCCTCGACATCCTCGCAGACTTTGCCGATGGCCCCGTGATCTTCGTCGGTCATTCTGTCAGCGCGATGGTCGGCTTGCTCGCCAGCATCAAAGCACCTGAATTATTTACCGCCCAGATCATGGTTGGCCCTTCGCCCTGTTATATCAATGATGACAGCTATGTTGGCGGTTTTAGCCGTGAAGACATTGATGATCTGCTCGATACCATGGACAGCAATTATCTGGGCTGGTCCAGCAATATGGCCCCGGCGATCATGGGGGCGCCGGATCAGCCAGACCTGGGCATGGAGCTGACCAACAGCTTCTGTCGTACCGACCCCGACATCGCCAAGCATTTCGCCCGCGTCACTTTTTTGTCAGATCACCGCAATGATCTGGCGCTGTCCACCGTGCCAGCATTGATACTGCAATGCAGTGACGACCTGGTTGCACCACGTGAAGTCGGTGAGTTTATGCACCGAAAAATGCCCAACAGTACCTTACATATCATTCAGAATGTTGGCCATTGCCCGCATATGAGTGCGCCGACTGAAAGCTCAATTGCAATCGAAGCTTTTCTGAAGGCTATCCTGAAGGTATCATCCTGAACTTGTCACCCTCCAGCGTATCATGGCCATGCCTGAAGTAACTGCAGTCCCTGTCCCGTCAGATGAAGTGCTTTTTCAGAGCGCTGCCTGTGGCCTGCTATTCGCTGATGAGCATGGGAAAATCCTGCGGGTGAATGCCACACTGTGCAACTGGCTGGGCTACACCGCAGAAGAATTGGCGGCCCTGCCCCGTGTCATGGATTTGTTTCCTGTCGGCACCAGGGTGTTTTATCAGACGCATTGCCTGCCCTTGCTGCAAATACAGGGTTCGGTAGCGGAAGTGCAATTCGATATCTTCCGCAAGGACCGCAAGCGCTTGCCGATATTGATGAATATCGTGCGCCGGCACAGGCATGATCGTATTTTTGATGAATTTGCCTTGTTTGTCGCCACCGACCGCCGTTCTTATGAACGTGAATTGCTGGTGGCAAGAAAAACCGCAGAAGACGCGCTGGAAGCCCGGCAAGGTGCAGAAGAGCAACTGCAAGAGATTAACCGCCAATTGTCTGTCGCTGGCAAACACAAAGACGAATTTCTGGCCATTCTCGCCCATGAATTGCGCAACCCGCTGGCCCCCATGCGCAATGCTGTTGAAATCATGAAATTCAATGCCACTGGCAAATCTGCGGACACACACCCGCTTGAAGTGCTGGAGCGCCAGTTGATGCACATGGCGCATCTGGTAGAAGACCTGATGGATGTCTCGCGCATATCACAGGGGCGCATCAATTTGCGCAGCCAGCCCGTCGATCTCGCTTCTGTCATCCATGGTGCCGTCAACGATACCCGCGGCATGATGGCAGATGCCGCCCATGTCTTTACGGTGAATCTGCCGCAAGAAACCATTACCGTGCATGGTGACGCCACCAGGCTGACACAGATCGTCGTGAACTTGCTGACCAATGCTGCCAAATATACGCCCACGGGCGGTCATGTCTGGCTCACTGTCAGTCTTGACCAGGGTAACGCCGTCATCAGCGTGCGCGACACGGGCATTGGCATACCAAAAGAATCTCTGGCCAACGTGTTCACCATGTTTTCACAACTGGTGCCGGCGCTGGAGCGTTCGCAAGGTGGCCTCGGCATAGGTCTGGCACTGGTGCACGGCCTCGTGCAACTGCATGGCGGCAGCGTTGTCGCCTTCAGCGAAGGGGCGGGCAAAGGCAGTGAATTCATTGTTCGCCTGCCTGCCATACAACAACTACCTGACGATCATACGCCGCAGCAAGCAGCTATTGCGCAAGCTGACCTGTCCCGCAAGATATTGGTGATTGACGACAACCACGATACGGCGGAAACCATGACAGACATGCTGATGTTGCTGGGTTACGACAGCCGCTGCGCCTTCGATGGCAAATCTGGTTTGCTGATCGCTGCCGAGTTTAAGCCCTCTGTCATTTTGCTTGATATTGGCCTGCCCGACATGAATGGGTATGAGATCGCCCGCCGCGTGCGTGCCGAACCGTGGGGCAAATCGGTCTACCTGATCGCTGCCACCGGCTGGGGACAAAATGCCGACAGACAACATGCGCTTGATGCCGGTTTTGACAGCCATTTGACCAAACCGGTTGATCTGCAGCAGTTGCAGACCTTGATCAATCAGAGCGCCTGACCAATACCATACGTATTACTTTACAAAGAGATGCTTCCCCTTGCTGGCGTCTGTTGCTAAAGTGTACGAATAAGTTCTGTATGAATGTCTTGCTACGCGCACTCACAAAACCCGCGCGCCGGGCGACAACACGCATCCTATCTGTTTCATCACATCAAAGAGATTGCGCATGGGGACGGGCAAAAAAACAAAAAGTACGATACTGCTGGTCGAAGATGATCAGTTGACGCTTTCTTTGTTAAGCACGGTCCTGCATGAGGCCGACTATGACATCATCCAGGCACGCTGTGGAGAAGATGCGCTCAATGTCATTCTGATGCAGGAACCCGACATGGCCCTGCTCGATATCAACATGCCCGGCATGTCAGGCCTGGATCTGGCGGACCGCCTGCGCAGCGATACCAGCATTCCCTTCATGTTTCTGTCTGCCACATCTGACAGTGACATCGTCAGGCAGGCGGTCGAATATGGCGCAGTTGGCTATCTGGTCAAACCCTTCGATATTGCCAATCTCATCCCCACTGTAGAAGCCAGCCTGGCACGGGCAGAAGACATCAGGAAATTAAGAAAGACCGAGGTGCACCTGACTTCTGCCCTGGTATCAGGCCGGGAAACCAGCATGGCTGTTGGACTGTTAATGGCAAAATTCCAGTCTAACCGGCAAGTGGCCTTTGCCGTATTGCGCAATTATGCGCGCTCAAACCGCCGCACGATACATGAAGTAGCCAGCGAATTATTGCAGGCCGAAGAAACCCTGAACCAGTTCAAGCAGCTGTTTGACGGGAAAGGTTAAATCTTGTCTAGCGGCCTTGCCGGCCAGCAATTTTGCATTATGATGAAATCACGCAACCTGGTCTTACAAATAAAGTGTTGATCTCGTAACCCTTCCCCCGTTATCGAGATGCCAGTCTGCCAATTTGATATACCGTCTTTTTTTTGTCGCTACCCATCACCATACCTAGCGATGGCAAGTCGGTCTCACCGGCCCAAATCCGCCGAATCTTTCATTATCAGCATTAAATCGCTCTTGCATCGCGAGGCAATATGCCCGTGCCACAACATCGGTTTCATGCATACGGCATGCGCATGATTGCGCAACGGATAGCTAAGGGGCACAAAATGTTGACCGCAAACCACCAAGAAGAAGCAAAACACTTCATCGACTTTCCTACTGATTTCGTCTGCTTCGGCCTGGGCAATGAAGAATATGGCATCGATCTTAGTAAAGTGCAGGAATTGCACGATTACGAAAGCGTCACCCGCATCGACAATGCACCAGGCTATGTCAAGGGTGTCATCCGTTTATATGACGTCACTGTCCCCATCATCGACCTGCGCATCAAACTGAAGCTGGCCAAGGCCATTTATAACGAAATGACCTCTGTCATCATCCTCAATCTGTCGGGTCAGATGCTGGGCATAGTCGTTGACGGTGTTTTTGACGTGATTACCTTTACCACAGACCAGGTCTTGCATATGCCTGCACCAGACAAGAGAACCAGGTCCAGCTTTATGCTGGGCATAGGTACAAGGGGCAAGCGCACCATCACTTTAGTGGATATAGAAGAACTGCTGGGTAGCGATCAGCTCTATGCCGATGTTGACCTGGCGCATTAGACAAGCTTTATTCAGCAAATCTTTCAGTGGCAACACAACAACATTTTACTTGCAAAAATAACTATACAATCTACTATATAAGCGTAAAAGGGGAAACGGGTACCACCAAACTTTCATGCCATGAAAAAATATGGACGTAAAACTATCCATCTTGCTTGCAGAAAATAATCTGGACAACCAGCATCAGGCGGTCGCCTTGCTGGAGCAATTTGGTCATACCGTCCATGTCTGTGACAACGGTGCTGAAGCCCTGCATGCGATTGAGGTAGAAAAATTCGACCTGGTGCTGATGGACATGCAAATGCCTGTTCTCGGTGGCATAGAAACCAGTACCGCCATACGTGCTCAGGAAGACATCAGCGGCGATCACATCCCCATTATCGCCATGACAGAACACCTGGTGGAAGATGAGCATGAACGCTGCCGCGCAGCGGGCATGGATGAATATCTGTCCAAACCCATCAATGCAAAAAACCTGATGGCATGCATCATCTCTGTATTACACCTTGAACCCGATGGCAGCGAGTTGCCGCTTAGCCAGGCAGCGCTTTCGCCTCCTTGTGCAAAGTTCGACTATGTCGGTGCAATCAATCAAACCAACCCCGAAGTACTCGACATTGTCGGCAAACTGGCGCTCACACATATACCCGCACATATCGCCGAAATCAGCAAATTTCTGGAAGACGGCAATGCAGAAAAAACCCAAAGAGCAGCACATACCTTAAAGGGCATCATTGCCTACTTTAGTGCTGAGCCCCTGGTAGAGCGCGCAAAAAAAATTGAAGCCTGCGCCAAACAAATGCACCTGTGCGAAGCAAGACAACACTATGATCTGTTGCGGGCAGACCTGGAAAATTTTTTACCACTGCTGGAAGCAAAGTTGTCAGGCAAAATTCAGCCGCTGTAGAGCACCGGCAGTGCACCGGCTTCAGTCAAATCGCGGTTCATGCACGAGTTCGAATTTGAGACCATCCGGGTCTGCAAAGAAAATGGCGTAATAACCCAGTGTGTAATCATATTCAGCAGGCGCATCCAGTACAGCAAATTGTTCATGCAGCAGAAAGGCATAAAAGCTGTCTATCTCTGCGCGGCTCGCCATATGAAAAGCCAGATGATGCAAACCCGCTGCATAGCGATTGTGTGCTGTAGCCACCCTGGCCTGGTGCAGACCTATGCTCAGTGTCATGCCCGCATGAGAAAGCACCCAGCACGGTACGTCACCTGCATAGTCTGTCGTACGCACATACCCTAGCCTGCCCAGCACTTTGTCATAAAAGGCAGAAGATGCCTTGATATCGGTGACTGTCAGGTCAAGATGATTAATAAAACCGCTGAGCATGCATCCCTCGCCTACCCTTCCTACCTACGTACAATAAAGCCAGGTCATGACTACGATTACAGATCGACCATCACTTCAAAACCACCGAATATCATGCGTTTGCCATCGCAAGGCATGGGGTTGATGGCAGGATCAAAGCGCGGGTCTTTCATCAGCTTGTCCCATGCGGCATCGCGCACTTCTTTCGATGGCCAGGTCATCCATGAAAACACCACGGTTTCATCTTCCTTGCATTGCACGGCAAGAGGGAAAGAAGTCAGCTTGCCCGGCGGCACATCGACACCCCAGCATTCGACCAGGCTCAGGACACCAAATTCCTTGAAAACCGGTGCTGATTTTTCTGAGTATTGCCGGTATGCCTCACGATTGGCATTTGGCACAGCCAGCACAAATCCGTCTACGTATTTCATGTCCTGTCTCCTGGAGATTGATGATGTATTTTTCAGTCCGCAAAGCGCCACCGCTTTTGCATTTTGCCATAGCCCATGCCACAGGGACGCGCTGCCCAATTCGCGTCGATGTTTGCGGTTGAATGAATTCTAATGCATGGGTTTGAGGAAATCTAGCGAATAAAAAATTGAAAAACTGCGTCATACCCTGACCTGATCCGGCATGTCACTTACACCAGACAAGCACATTACAAGCACCATGCGCATACCGTACTGGCACCAGTCCAGACTGGAACTGGCCCGGCTGATTCCCTTAACCTGATTCCTGATTCCCTTAACCTGATTCCCCGGATCCGGTGCCAAACCGGCACCTCGTCGTTTGCGTTGCAAAAAAGCCATCAGCCAGATCGATTTCGCGACTCGAATAAAAATTAGGAGGCCTGAAAAGCGTGTGCTATAGTTTTTTCAGGGTCAGGGGACAAACGGCCTGCGGTGTGGCGGCACTGCAGCGTCGAAAAAAACAAAGGGGACATTGTGAAAAATTTCTTGAAAATCGTGCTGGCAGCCCTATTTTTTTCATTGCTGCCCCAGGTACCGGCAATGGCTGCCGAACGCGGCACGGCGCAAGAAGCCACCGACATGATCAAACGGGTTATCGCCTACTACAAGGCCAATGGCCCCGAAAAAACCTTTGCAGCAGTGAATGACCCGAAAGGCCAGTTCATCCTGAAAGACCTGTACGTTTTTGCCGGTGCCGTCAAACCTGGTGGCGGCACACTGGCACATGGCGGCAACCCCAAGCTGATCGGCAAATCGCTGAGTGAAATGCGCGATGGTGATGGTGTGTTTTTCGTCAAAAAAATCAACGAAGTCGCCGCCAGCAAGGCTGGCAAAGGCTGGGTCGATTACAAATGGCCCAACCCAGTCACCAAGGAACTGGAACAAAAAAGCACCTATGTAGAACGGGTTGATGATGTGTATTTTGCCTGTGGCATTTACAAATAAAGTATGCGTCACATCCGTTTTTCTCAGCGCATCCGTTTTTCTCAGCGTTTCTGGCGCTGAAAAGATCGCCGAGCTGAGCTTCATGATGGCAAGCCTGTATGACGGCATGCAGGCACACAGGCACACAGTCATACAGTCATACAGTCATACAGTCATACAGTCATACAGTCATACAGTCATACAGTCATACAGTCTTAGACAACGCGTTTTTTCTGGCTCCTCTATACTGCTGGTTTTCGACATGCGTGCGCCATGGGGCAAACCCGGCACAGGCATCCCGCTCACCAGACCAGAGAGAACACCATGCGTTTAGCGTATTCAACCTGGCCAGAAATTACTGCGTTTCTGGTCGATTCAAAAACTGTCGTCATCCCTATCGGTTCCAACGAACAGCATGGTCCCATGGGCTTGCTGGGTACGGACTGGATGTGCCCGGAAATTATTGCCCTGGCAGCAGAAAAAATCGCCAGTGAAAAAAATACCGCGCTGATGATCGCACCCACCTTCAACATCGGCATGGCACAGCATCACCTGGGTTTTGCCGGCACCATTTCATTGCGCCCGTCCACTTTCATGGCAGCGATAGAAGACTGGGTATTGTCACTGGCAAGACATGGCTTTGATCATATCTATTTCCTCAACGGGCATGGCGGCAACGTGGCCACGATAGAAGCCAGCTTTTCGCAAATCTATGCACGTTATTCCTACACAGGCGAAACCTGCCCCTTGATGTTGAAGCTGAAAAACTGGTGGGATTTACCGGGCGTGGCAACGTTGTGCAACAAGTTATTCCCGGTCGGCCACGGCATGCATGCGACGCCTTCAGAAATTGCGGTCACCTATGCGGCTTATCCGGAGCAGGTTCGCCATGTTGATTTGATACCAAAAATCGCCCCCAGCGGCCCGATACTGGATGCGCTGGATTACCGCGCACGCTTCCCCGATGGCCGTATCGGCGCAGATTCCAGCCTGGCGACGATAGAGCTGGGGCAGGAAATCATTGCCATGTCAGTGCAGGGCTTGCTGGCGGATGTGCAGGAATTCAGCGCGCAGGTCAAACCGGCTTGAATGTAATCTGGCGATCGTTGGCGGATGATAGACCCGCCTTTGAGCGATGTCTGAGCGATGTCTGAGCGATGTCTGAGCAATCTTTGACCAATGTTTGAATAATCTTTCACAAGCATTGTCATCAGCCACATCCTTTTTGCTATCAAAAAGTTGGTAAAATGCTGCCTCGCCGGATTCGACCCGGCTTGTTTTTGCTACGTACAAGTAGCAAATATTCAACATTTCAACATTTCAACTTTTAAGATCAGCAACATGCCATACATAGGATTAGGATTACACGTACTGGTTGCCCTGTTTTTTGCAGTGCATGCCGTACGCAGCGGGCGTGAGCTTTACTGGCTGATGATTTTATTCATGGCGCCCATGCTGGGCAGCATCGTCTATTTCTTTGCCGTCTACATGCCAGAAACCCGGCTTGAGCACGGTATGCGCAAGACCATGACGGCAGCAGCACGCAGCCTGAACCCTGGTGGTGAAATGCGTGAAGCAGCCAAGGCTTTTGAACTGCTGCCCACCGCGCAAAACCAGATGATACTGGCCAATGCCTGCCTGAACGCCGGTGACATTGCACAAGCCGTCGCCCATTTTGAAGCCTGCCTGCAAGGCCCCTTCGCCAGCGACGCTGAAGTGCGGCTGGGTGCTGCCAACGCCTATCTCTTGCAGGGCAATGGCAATGCCGCCATCACCCTGCTCGAAGCGGTGCGCAAAGACCAGCCCACCTACCGCGCTGAACACACCTCCCTGAACCTGGCACAAGCCTATGCCCTGACAGGCCGCCAGCAAGAGGCAGGTGTGGAATATGCGAACGCCGTCGCCCGCTTCGGCAGCATGGAAGCACGGGCTGACTATGCCATCTGGGCATTGCAAGCCGGTGAACATGGCACGGCCAATACCCAGTATGCAGAAATCCAGCGCAACATGAAACACTGGAACAAGCACACACGCATGCTCAACAAGGCTTTGATCAAACGCCTGGAAACGGCGTTTGCAGGCCGCGCTTAAACCCTGGAACGCATTGCGTCACAACAAGGATGACATGCGTTCTTGAGCGCCCCTGTCTTCAAGGTATCAACAGGCACACCAGCATGATGACCGTGAACAGCAACAGCAGGTTGCGGCGGGTCAGCACACTGATGGCCAGCACGATCAGGCCAAAGGTCATGGGGCCGACATTGTTGACATGGATGCTCACCCACATGCTGACAAATAATTGCAAGAGGATGAGCCACCACACAATGGGGCGTGGCTTGTGATCTTGATGTGGCGCGGATGTTGGCGCTGGCGTAGATGCACGACCACTTCGCCCGGTGTCTGGCTGATGGCTGCTTGGGGTAGCGCCAGGTGCCGCGTAGGTGGTTCGTGCCGCTGCACGCTGTTGTTTCTTCGGCGCTGCTGCTTCTTTCTTTGCATCCCTGATAGCCTGTTTGGCTTCTGCCATTTGCTGGGCAGTTTGTTCCAGCACCGGTGCAGCAGGCTCTTGCACCTGCCACCAGCGTTGACCATTTGCCCGCAAGGGTGTCTGGCCTGCCGCGACTTGCTGGCGCAGGCTGGCAGCGCTTGCCATCTTGCTGACCTGAACCTGGGCCGGGCTGGCCTGCGCAGCCCGCAATGCCTTGATGCGCGCCAGCCAGGGCTGGCCCTTGGCCGGATTGACCATGCAGATATAACGTGCATAGCCTTCCAGTGCTGACAGCACATTGGTATTGCCATTCCAGTGTGCACCGGCAGGGCCATGTTTTTCTACCTGGTGCAGGGTGGCGCGAAAGCGATGCAGGGTCTTGGCGTCTATCGTCGGTGTCTGGTTGACGACGATGCCGGTGACTTCCTGCTTCTGGCTATGGCGCATGATGCGCTGCTTGTCGGGGTGTGGCGTGAAGCCTTCTGCGGCAATGATTTGCTTGACGCGCCACAACAGCTTGCCCACTGGAGGGCGTTCTTTCTGGCTGGTGGAAAACGTCAGGTCATCGGCATAACGGGTGTACTGAAAACCCAGCTTGGCCGCTGCCGCATGCAGGCGTTTATCAAGACTGATGCACAGGATGTTGCTGATCATGGGGCTCGACGGCGCGCCCTGCGGCAGGCTGCGCTGCTTGCCTGCGACAAAATATTTTTGTGTATCCACCCGCACTTCTTCGCTGGCCTGTTCTGTACACAGCAAACCCAGCAAGGTGGCAATTTGCTGGCTGTAACCCAGCGAAGCAAAGACGCCTTTCACCCTTTGATAACTGATGCTGGGGAAAAAATCTTTCAAATCCAGGTTGATGACCACGGCCTGCCCCACATGCGGCGTGGCATTGCTGACGATGGAATGCTGAGGCAAAAAGCCATGCGCCGCGGGATGGCAAGGCAGCTTGTTAAGGATATGATCAAGCACCCAGTACTGGCAGCGCTTCAGGCGCGGCATGGGGGCAGAAATAATACGCTGTCCACCGGTCTTTTTGCTGATCGCAAAACGCTGGTAATGGCTGATGGCACTGACCTTGCGCTGGAAAGTCATGAAGCGCAATTCAGCCAGCGGGATACCGATGGCAGTAGCCAGTTCCGGCGCTTTTTGCAGCACAGGCAATTGCAGCCGGGCGAGCTTGTCGAGGTCACTGCTGCTGTAATTAAGCCCGCTGGACACTTCTTCACCCAGGTAAACGATATCTTCGCGGCGTTTTTGCTGCCAGGCGACGGCTTTGGCATAGCGCAGTTGCGCATGCTTCTGGCGCGTCTGCTCGCGCCGCTCTTTTGCCGCAACCATGCGCTGTTTGCGCATGTCACGCAGGGCGGCCTTGGGATCTTGTACGCGTTCGAGTTGCCTGCTCAGTTCACCCAGGCTGGCGGTCAGCGTGGCTTCACGCTCTATGAGTTCTTCTGCCACGCCGGGCTTATCGCTTTGCGCTGGCCAAAACCCCAGGCGCTGCATTTCGCGCATGACGACGGCGTCTTTGGTAGTGGTACGCAGATGTGCATACAATTCATCGCGCGTCATCTGTGACAATGGCGGCGTGGTAGAAGCTGGCTGGGCGTTTTGTGTCATGACTCTGGGCTTTGCTGATGTTTTATTGCCTGCGGCAGAAAACATAAGCTATTCAAATTACGATAAAACGGTGCGCCAGACAATAAAAGAAGAAGGCAGGAAGCTCATCGAAGAGCCTTCAGACTGAGAGGCTCCACTCGACGCCGGATACGACTGCTGGCGCGAATGGGATTCACGGAATTCACATCGTCATTGCGCCAGCAGTCGTATCCGGCACAGTGAAGAGAAACTCAGTGATGCATAGCTAAGCAAACTACATGGATGGCGATACACCATCCGGGTTGCAAGAGCCTTCCTGCCTACCTAATTTTACGTCCCCTCGCTCCTCCTTGTAAAGATAAGACTTGATTAAGCTACTGCGCGGCATTATTTTGCGTCTGCGATGCTCGTCGTACCTCAGTACGACTGCGCTTCTTAACGCAAACTAAAGCCGCTCGCTACGCTTACTCAAGCCTTATCGACCTCATCTATAAAAATTGGCGAATGGCCCCGTAAGGGGCTCATTCAAGCAACGGCAATCAGGACTGACGAAAAACCGTTCCAGCAAGTCGCAGCGACGCAGGCAGTACGCAAGTACGACAAGGCGCTGCAACGCCGCTGGGGCGGTTTTCTCGTCAGTCCGCATTTATCAGCGCGCGACTTGGCGGATGGCCAGCATATGCTCACACGGCCCGCGAAACAGGCGGTTGCGGATGAAATAATCGCAACTGCAATCGCCATCAACCAGTCGGTCATCACTGTCCAACACGATTTTGGTATTGCGTAACTTCTTGGTATTGCTCATGTTGGCACTGACTTTCGCCTGCCAGGCGACGCCGCCTTCGGCAGTTTTCGATGACTGCAAATCCAGCATCAGGTTTTTATGCACAAGTTGCGCAGCCAGGGCTTCACGCTCGCTGGCAAAGCGCAGGCTTTGTACGTCGATGGGTTCACGCACCAAATCGCGCCAGCGGGCCACCTGGTCAACGGCGTCATACACGACGCGGCCTGCCTGCATCAAACCTGTCAATGCGGACGCCACCAGTTTTTGCTCTATCTGCAATTGCTGTGCCAATTCAGCCGGGCTGGCAAACCAGCGCGCAGACAGCGCCTGTGCCACGGCCTGCGCGGTGCTGTCATCGACATCGTGCCGGGGTGCCAGCAAATCAAACTGGCCTGCACGTGACCAGTCGTTGGCTGTCCAGCCTGACAGGCCCAGGGTGTAATCCATCTCAGGCAGATGTGCTATCCAGAAACTGGGCAGGCCTGTGCCCATCAGCATGACGGTAAATTTGTCGGCAACGCCGATCAGCCTTTCCAGCGTCAGCAGGCGCCTGCGCCCCCACATCCTGACTTCTGCCGCCTGCTTGCCGGTGAAGATGGAACGCTGGCAAACCAGGCTGATGCCCCAGGGTTCAAACAGCATGGTGATGGGCTGACCTGGCTCAAGGATGAAACGGATAGAGCGTGGCCCTACCCTTTCTGTCTTGCGGCGCAGGATGTGGCAAATGCTGTGCACATCCATAGGGTGCAGGTCGAGCTTGTGGGCAGGCATGGACATGGCCGTGCTGACCTGCAAAAAGCCGCGCATCCAGCTGTCTGGCAAATCAATCTTGGCTTCATGGAATTGCTCATCATGGCCGGTTTGTACCTGGAAACCGTCAGCCTGGATGTCCAGCCGGGTTTCTTTGTAGGCGCGTATTTTCTGGAATTCTTCATACAGGGCCGCTGAATAATCGATATTCGTCGTGCCGCAGGCGAACTCACCGAGGTGATTGAAGACATTGTGACGGCAGCTGAGGCTGGCATAAGTCGATTCATCACGGCTGAAGCATTCAAAGAACACCTTGTCGGGATGCACCGTGATGACAGGATCAAGCACGATCCACATATCGCGGTTTTCTTTGTACAGGTAATCGAAATAAGCGCGCTGCGCCTTGTAGAAAGGCTGCATCTGCTTTTGCTTTTCACCACGCAGCCGCGTCAGTTCTGCTTGCAGGGGAGTGATTTTTTCACGTAACTCTTTGCCCTGCGCCATGAATTCAGCCAGCAAACCGGCTTCGTTTTCTGCCAGCCAGGCAAAATAGGCGCTGCGGTCTTTGGGCTGGGTGCGCAAATCCGATACCACCACATCATGCATGGCGCTGATGGCTTCACGATAGGCCAGTGCCAGTGTGGGTTGCAGCGTGGCGGCAAAATAAGTCGGTGCGCGCAGCGTGTCTGGCGCGAACTGCATGGTTGTGGCCGTGGTGCTGTCACTGACCTGGCTATTGCCAAAATAGCGGTACTGGAACTTCATACAGGCTCCGCAGAAATGATGGTTTGATCTGCCAGCAGGCGCGGCGCAATGGTCTGCATGGGCCAGTCTGCCTCTTGCGCCAGCGCCGGGTAAAGCGCCTGCAACTGGTGCAGGCCGACGATGTACTGCGCCCTGTCCTGTATCGCCACGGTCAGGACCTGGCGCGTAAAGATGGCGGCAACAAACCGGGCATGGCCTGCTGACAACAGCCCCTGTTTTTGCAGGAAACTGATGATGCGGTTTTTAACCGTGCGCGCCTTGTTGACATGCGACAGCACACTGAGAAAGTAAGGGCGCAATTGCTGCAAATACTGCAAACCCTGCTGCATGTCCGCAGCATTGGTAGCCGTATTGGAAGCAGTATTTGCAGCAGTATTTGCAGCAGCCTCGACACTGCTTTCCAGCCAATGGCTGACGAACAGCTGCATGTTGGCCGAGGGATGCTGTGCCAGGCTCAGTACATAGTCAGCCGCATCTTCCATCCTGAAATGACGGGTAATCAATTGCCTGCCCAGTCTTTGTACGGCGGCTTGCGGATGGTCGCACAAGGCCAGCAACTGGGCCAGTTGCCACTCTTCGGCATTGATGTATCTTGAAAAATAATCGGTGGCAAAGGCACGTGTTTCTGGCCAGCGGGTATCGAGTATGCGCAGTGCATCATCAAGTTGCAGCCGGACCAGGGACAGGTTTTGCGTAAAGAATTCCTGCGCACGCAGGCGTACCTGCAAGATCGCATGCCTGCCCAGCAAGGCCCATTGCAACACGCTGAGCCTGGCTGGCAGCTGCGAATTGGCATGCGTCAGCAACATCGCCCCCAGGCTTTGCGCGCCCTTGCTGCGGGCTTGCAGCAAACGCCATTGCGTATCATCAGGCAGGGCCAGTGCGCTGGCCAGCAAGGAGCCGCTGCACCAGGCGATGATATCGGCATGCACACTGTCTTCACCGTCAGCCGTGTCGCTGCGGAAGATCACGTCGATCAGGTGCGCCAGCAGTTTTGTGGCAAATGCCGTGTGTACTGCGAGTTTTTCGATGACAGGATGCATGGCGGCACGCACACGCGCATCGTCAGCAGTCGCCAGTGTCGCCACGAGGTCTGGCTGCTCTACGAGCAGGCTTGCGGGCAAGGCGGCAAACAAACGGCTGCCCAGGCTTTGCCTGCCGGCATCAACATCCTGCAACAAGCCGCGTAATACCTGCGGCGACACATGGGCAATACCTGCCGGATGAGCCACCAGCACATCGGTCGCCAGCGACTGTTGCCAGAATGCCGGTGCCGCCAGCAAATTGCACCAGACCGATAAAGCCTGGTCAGATAATTGCGCCACACTGTCGGCCAGCACGGTCTGTACCAGCCATTGCAGGTCAGCCTGCAACACCTGTACCTGCGCATCGGTCAGCGTGGCGTTCTGCACCCATTGCGTGAATGCCGTCAGCACTTGCTGGCGCGTGGCAGCAGATGCACTTTGCGTCAGCAGACGGCAGGTATCACGCACACGTACCAGGGGGCTGGTGATCATGGCCAGCAAAAGACCGGCTTCCTGCGCATACACTTCTGGCGTCTTGCTGATGAAACTCAGGGCATATTCAGCAGCCGGTACATAATCGGCAGTCAGCAAGATACTCAGCCAGCTCAGATCAGGCACCTGGTTTGCAAAGCGTTGCCTGACGACGCCAAAGGCAAATTCCTTGGTGGGTAGGTAGGGGCTTTGCAGCAAGTGCTGTAGTTGCGACCCTTGCAGTTGTGCGCAAAACGCCTGGTTATCGACCAGGGCGCGGGCGGCAAAGGCATGTACACCAAAGCAGAGACTATGATCAAGCAGTTGCAATAATTTTTCAGGGGCAGCATCCCACAACTGCGGGAAAGCTTCTTGCCGCACCGTACGCGGCGGATAATCAAGCGCTTCCGATGTCACCGGCACCCACCATTTTTTTGCCGAACGGCTGGTGGTGAAAGCGCTATTGTGCTGATGCACGAGCTGGTTAAACAGCATCCATTGCGCATACGGGCTCAGATAGCGCAATTCGGTATCGTAAGAGCGGGTGCTGCGGTTCCATTCCATCAGCCTTTGTATCTGGGCCTTGCCTGCATGGGCATCATCACAGGCCAGCAAGGCGCCGGTTGCCATGTTGACGAAATCGGGGCTTTGCAATTCACCCAGGCGGCGCAATGTACGCCAGCTGCGGCGGCGCAGGTAATTGCGCGTGAGATTGGAATAGGCAATGCGGGTATTGGGCTTTTTTATTTCATCGGCAAAACGGACTGCACGGTGTTCGATATACACATATTCTCTATAGGCCGACTGTAAAAACAGCGGCCACGCACGTTCAAAGCGCTGGTGCAAGATGCCAAACAATTCAGCATCGGCACGAAATTCAGCGGCCTTGTAGATATGCCGGAAAGCGCGAAACACGTCGGTATTCACCGTCAGCTTGGCTAGCTGCTGCAACAGCAGCGGGCGGGCAATGGCTGATGAACCCGACAGGGCGACGCAATCGACTTGCTCAAGCCAGTCGTCATGCCGCCAGTCTTTCCAGCGCTTTGACGACAGCAGCGCCAGCGCCACTTCATCAATATTGTCTTGTTTTTCAGCTTGTTTCCACGCAGCCTGCAATTCATCTGGCCAGCTGGCGATGAGTTCTTGTGCATATTGCTCACGCACTGCGGGGCTTGCCAACGCCAGCCAGGCTTGCACGGCGATATACCTGACATGGCTGTATTTGGAACGCTGGCTTAATTCGCGCATGGCAATGCCGGCACCAGCATCGCCGCAACGCCCTATCGCATAAGCGAGGCAATAATCAAGCAATGCCGTGCCGCTTTCCAGCAGCTCGACCAGGCGCGGTACGGCGGCCTGCAAGCGACGCTCACCAATGCGCCAGACCGTGCGTGTGCGCTCTACCTGTGACAGGCCAGACCACGGGCGTGTCTGCACGCGGTCAAGCAGGATTTTTTCTTGCTCAATCACAGATGCGGGCCTGGCGATTTTTTCGACCAGGGTTTGTGCGGTGTGGCCCCATTGCATGGCGTCTGGTTTTTTGTCAGCGCCGGCTGCGGCCGGGACAGTGACTGGGCTTGGGACTGGCGCATTGACATCGACAAATCCCTGCTCCAGCTTGCTGGCAAGGTTCTGGGCGAAAATATGTTCCGCGTTTTCCAGGCTGACGGGGAAAGGCGTCTTGCTGCTTTCCTGCCATTCTGCATCCGGGTGGCCTTCACGCAGGTTGACGAGATAAAGCGTGACGCCATCTGCGGTTGTTGCCGCCTGGCATAGCTCGATTTCGCAATGCCTTTCCTGCGGCTTGCTGCGGACGAGTTTCACCAGTTTAATCATGCCTTGCATACCAGAACGCTCCGAACGGGATCGATAAAATAAAGAGGGGCAATATCAAAAGGAGAGCATTATGGCATCTTTATTTACGGTATGACAGGCAGTTTGCTTCAAAATGTAAGCGTTTTCCAGCCGTTCAGCAAAAGCTGGAAACTGTCCGTCAGAGAGACGTCCCCGCCTGGCGGCGCTGCCAGAAAAGCTGGTCTGGCCAGCGGGTTTCCTCTGCATACCAGGCTTGCAGATGGTGCTGGTAAGCCAGTTGTATACGGCTGATTTCTTGCCGGTAATCGCCCCAGGCGGCGTCACCCTCAGCAAGGTGGCGTGATGCTGCCTCAGCGGCAGCCAGGCCGGTATATAAAGCATTGAACAGGCCTTGCGAAGACAAGGGATCAAAGCTGATGGCGGCGTCGCCCACTGCCACCCAGCCATCGCCGGCGATGCGGTCCAGCGTGGCGCTGTGGGCGGCGCAAAAGCCGTGCTGACTGCCAGGCTCAAAACCATAGTCACGTAGCTGTTGCGACAAAGCTGCCTGAAAAGCCAGCCGGTTCATCAAACCGATGGGGTGATTGGTGGCATGCGCCTGCGGTAAATCAGCATCGGTATAAAACGCCAGGATGCGTCCCTGATTGGGTAAGGACGAGGTATACCACCAGCCACCCGCCTCAGCGACCAAATCGCTGACACCGGCGGTGTTGGCATGGTCCTGGCCAATGATCCAGCTGCACGACAGCTTGTCATGTACGCGCCGGTTACCGCCGTTGCGCCTGGCGATCAGCGATTTTCTGCCGGTGGCGTCGACCATGAGGCGGGTTTGAATGGTGAGCAGTTTGCCCCTGCTATCCAACTCCACCAGCCAGCAGCTTTTGTCTGCCGGATCGCGCTGGAAGGAAAGCAATTTTGTCTGTTGCAGCAAGGCTGCGCCACGCTGTTGTGCGGCTTGCTGCAACCAGGTATCAAATTGCAGCCGGTCCAGATACCAGCCGTGGCCATCAAGATTGCGCATGGCATCTTGCTCAACATGCCCTACCCCGCCCCAGTTGCTGGTATTAAGCTGTGCCGGGCAATGGCCCTGACGGATGAAATCGTCGTACAGACCCATGTCTGCCAGCAGCCTGGCGGCAGCGGCAGGTAAAGACTCGCCGATGCGCAATTCTGGCTGCGCGGCGGCGTCTATCATCAGCAGGTTTTTGAATGGTGCCAGGTTCAGGGCGAAGGCCGCACCGGCCGGCCCTGCCCCTACCACCAGTACGTCGACCTGCAAAGCCTGCACTGCCGGCATCAGCGGTGCAGGCCACGCGGGAAGCGCCGGACTTTTTCTATCGTCATCAAATCCAGTGAATCAGCGCTTTCTGTGATGGCCGCACCAACCCGTACATGCTGCTGGTCGTGCTGATCGTGCTGATTATGCTGGGCATTTGGATTAGGCATGTCCTTGATGGGCACATGCTGGTCTTCCACCTCAATCTCACGCGGGAAGTTGTCATGGTCAGGCGGGCCGGGGTGCACTTCGACCACGCCCAGGTGATCAAAATGATGGATCATGTTATTGATCTGGTCGGTATAACTGGTAGTGCCCAGCGGGTTGATCCAGGCGGCGCGGTTGGCAAAGGCCGCCAGCCTTTCGCCCAGCGGCTTGCTGCCATCCATCACCACTTCATAGTTTTGTTTGGTGATGACCTGGTTAGGCACGCGCGCCGGCCAGAAGCTGGGCACGTAAGGATCATAGGCCTTGTCATAACCTGAACGGCAGCTTGCGGTATCAGTCTGCCACGGCACGGCCATCCAGCGTGTGATGCCACCGGCCTGCTGGCCATAGAGCGGGCCGTTCGGTATGGTCACGCCATCGCTGGTCAGTATTTCACCCAGGCCAGGGGCGACCCAGCCATCAAGTGCATGGGCAAAACGGAAAGGTGCCATATACATGGTGCTGGTGCGTACCGGCCAGGTCATTTCGCAACCAGGGTGGAAGGCGTCGGCCAGGCAAAACTCCAGTGCGGCCTGGGTCAGCGTATCCCCCTGTTGTTCGAGTGGCACTTCATCGATGCTGGCCGGGTGGCGTCGCTGCGCGTCATAGTCTTCGACAAAATTGCCTTCTGCCCATTCCGCCAGCATGGCAAGCTGGGTGCCTGTCAGTGACGCATTCTGGCGCGGTGTCTGTGCTGCCGGTATCGCCATGGCATCGCCATACAACCACGGCCAGGGCTTGGGTGACCAGGCATCGACCTTATAGTTGCGGAACTGGTTGGCGATGGTGCGGCGCAATTCTACATAGGCGGTGGCCGTGCTGGAGAGGCGTGACAGTACGTCTGGCGTAGTCAGGTCGATAGCCCCTTTCCAGCCGAAGCCGGCATTGAAACCTGCGTTCACCCATTGCAGGCCATTCAGCCTTTCAAACAGCGGCAAGATATCAAAGGTAAAACTGGGACGTGTGGGCTTGGGCAGCCAGCCTGCGGTGATGGCAACATCGCGCATCAGATCCCACATGGTGCGCACTGATTTTCTTTGTGGCGCGTAATTGGGTGGCGCTACCACCACCCAGGCGGGTTCCACCAATAGCGGCTGGCCTTCATAGACCACGCTGGCATTGATGGGGCCGTCAGAGGTATCGTCACACCAGCCTTCATTGTTGGCAAAAGTAATGGCACGGCTGTTGTCGTAGGAAAATGAAACACCGTGCCCGCCAAGTACAATCAGGTGACCGTTTTCATCCGAAAAGGCTTCGCCCAGGTAGACATTCTTGCCCATGAATTTGCCATCATCAAAACGATGTGGCCTGGATTTTTTACCAGCGATTTTTCTGGCCTTCGGTGTGATGGACAACTGGCTGCGGTCAGGCACTGCCGCATTGCGCAAGGTGGTCTGCGGTGCTGATGCGGCTTCCGGTATATCCAGCGCCAGTTGAAAGCCATACCAGGCTGATTTGGTATTGGCGAGTTGCACCTGCCATTCAACTTTGGCATTGCCTGCATTGAGTTCTTTGACGATGTCGCCTTTGGCATTGACGCCGTAGAGGCGAAATTTTGCGCCCTGGCGTTTCAGTTTTTTTTCTGCATCGCGATAATAACCGGGGGCTTCGGCTTTCGGATACGGCACTTCTGGCCCGAGAAACCATTCATCCTTGCTGGTGCCAACACGCGCTACACCAATCGCCGGATAAATCACGGCCTTGACGATGCAGGTATCTTTTACCGGCGTTGACTCAGCCTCCGTCTTCGCCGCACTTACCGCGTGAAAGGGACAAGCCGCAGGCGGTGTGCGTGGCTCGCTGGGGTCTTGCGTGCCCTGGCCATTTGCTTCATGACGCGCACGTGCACCGGCGGCATACACGACCTTGCGCGCTTCAGCGATGGAACCTACCGGTGCCTGCACAGGTGGCACACGCCAGATATTGAAGGCCAGGCCCTGACCATATTCCGACTGGCCACGCACGCTGACATCTTGCTGCGGCAAGATCAGGGTGGCCACATGCACGAAGGGGCTTTCTTTTTCTGGCCATTCCACCGTCGCTTCATCCAGGGGCATGGTCTTGGGATTGGTCCTGAGCTGCACCATGAAACGGAACTGGTATTCACGTTTTGCCAGGCGGTTACACATATCGACGGCGAGATAATCATTTTCGTCATTCGGTACATTTTCTGGCGGTGTGACGGGTTCCAGGCGATATTTGACGTAATGCTTTTCACCCGCCTTGAACGGCAGGATAGCCCAATAAGTCGTGGTCAGCACGCTGCCTTCGACCTTTTCCATCTGGTCCAGTATCTTGGCGGTTTTAGGGTGTTTTTTCAGATAGCCGGGGTAATCACCCGCAACCACGCCAGCATAGGTAAATTCCACCATCTCTTTGGCATTATCCACAAAGAAAATAGGGAAGTTCTGCATGATGAAATCAGCCGTGTCGCCATCATCGCCGAGCGCCTTGGGGCCGGGTACGCCAAACAGTTTGATGCCTATGCCTACCGTCGATGCCAGGTCAGGTGAAGTGGGTGTCGTGTCGCTGGAAAAGCGCACCCAGGCTTGCAGGCTGTCGTGGCTGAAAACACCGACCTTCAATTCCTTGGGTATCTTTTTTTCCATGACCAGCCTGGCGCTGGCCACCCCGTGCAGCTTACGAAACACCGCCCGTTCGGCTGGCCGCTGCCCCAGCTTGATGCGGTTTTCCTGTGCGATGCCGACAAACATTTCGGTCAGGCGTTCTGGTGCCTGGCTGGCCTGGTCGTAGCATTTTGGGATGGGATCTGTTTCCTTGCTCATGCTGGGTCTCCGTGATGGGTTCTTGATGGCGATGCTGCGGGATGGCTGTCAATTACAGTCTTGATTCATACTTGATTCATGCTTGAATCATGTCGTAATTGTCAAAACAAATTATTCTTTTTGAAATGATTATTTGATAATCTTAAATTTTTGTCAATTGCCTTTTACCTTGTTTAACGTTTATTCTTTTACAAACAACATAAAGCTAGGTTTCGCAACATGCTAGACGTCATCAAGAACATCCGTAATTTCAATGCAAGCCGCGACCCGCAGCGGCTGGCCATGAAATACCGCAATATGCGACAAGACCCGTTTACTTTCTTGCGGGGAACCTGCCACCTGTTCTACGCCCGTCTACCCAAGAACCTGCTGCTTGAAAAAGCACCGCTGGCCTGGTGTTGCGGCGATTTGCATCTGGAAAATTTTGGTTGCTATAAAGGCGATAACCGCCTGGTCTATTTCGACATCAATGATTTTGATGAGGCCGGCCTGGCCCCTTTGAGCTGGGATCTGATACGGCTGGCATCGAGCATCCTGGTCGCCGCGCCCAACCTGGGCATCGCACAGGCTGATGCGCATCTGCTCTGCCTGTCGTTTTTAAAGACTTACCGCAATGTGCTGGCCAATGGCAAAGCCTATTGGGTCGAACGCGACAATGCCACCGGCCTGATACGGCAATTGCTCGATAGCGTCAGAACGCGCCAGCACAGTGATTTTGTGAACAGTCGCACTTACCTCAAAGGCGACAAGCGCAAGATCATCATTGATGGCAAGAAGACCCTGGCCGTGCCCGTCAAGCAGCGTGACAACATTGCGGTATGGATCAATAACTTTGCTGAAAAACAGGACAACAGAAAATTCTTCAAGGTGCTGGATGTGGCAATACGCATTGCTGGCACGGGCAGCCTGGGGGTGAACCGTTACCTGCTGCTGGTGCGCGGCAAAGGTGGCAGTGAAGGTAATTACCTGCTGGACTTGAAGCAAGCCCTGCCCTCGGCCATGGCAAGCTATACAGGCATTGACCAGGGCAAATGGAAAAGCGAAGCTGAACGCATCGTCACCTTGCAAAAGCGCATGCAGGCGGTGTCGGTGGCCTCGTTGCAAACCATGAGCATAGGGAAAAAATCGTATGTCCTGCGGTCTTTATTGCCGACCGATGACAGGCTGTCAGTCACCAAAGCCAATCTGGTTGAAAAGGATTTTGAAAAATCCATACAAACCATGGCCATGCTGCTGGCATCTGCCCATTTGCGCAGCTCTGGCCGCGGTGGTGCAGCCAATGCTGACGAGTTGATGGCCTTTGCCAACAAGAAAACCTGGGTCGCAAAGATAATGGCATTAAGCACCCAATGTGCAAGCCAGGTCGTCAATGACTGGCAAATTTATTGCCAGCATTATGATGAAGACAAGTTCGTTTCCTAGACACTGCTGTGCAGATGCCGTCAGGATGATTGCAGCAATAGCTGGTTTTATTCTTCATGCTTGGTGATGGCAGCGCGCTCTTCGGTGCTTTTTGCCAGCCACTTCTGATGCAGCATTTTTTCCAGTGGCCGCCCTATGGTGAACAGCAATACGACAATGATCATGGCAATACCTGCGATTTGCCAATAGCCAACACCGCAAACAATGCCCAATGCGGCTGTCACCCAGATCGATGCGGCAGTGGTCAGCCCATGAATACGGTCTTTGACCAGGTCATGCGTGATCACGCCTGCGCCCAGAAAACCGATGCCGGTGATGATGCCCTGGATGACGCGGCTGACCGACGAGGTGTCAAGGTTGCCTTGCACCATGCTGAAGTTCATGCCCGTCATGCTCAGCAGCGAAGCCCCCATCGCCACCAGGCCCAGGGTTTTGATGCCGGTGGGCTTGCCATGCAGATTGCGGTCAAGGCCGATCACGCCGCCTATCAAAACGGCTGATACAAGTCGAAATATAATTTCCGTGTAACTGAGCATGCAAAGCCCTTCTTTTGTGGTATTTTCTGGAAACTGTCAGTATTTTGTGCATGTGCGGCATTTTCATTGCACATACGCATGGATTGCATGGATTGTAGCGTTAAATTGGCATGGCAAGCCAGTTTGCAATACCAGGGGCGTCAGCAAGATGCCCAACTGTTCATGTCTGGCCTGACAGGATAAAAATGTATAAAACAGCCATGTTAAAATGCGCTGGTAACAACAATAAACAATAAGTGCGATGAGTGCCCTCGTCGGTCATCGTGGATTTTTGACGGGCTGCCAGCTAAAAGCTGCTTCCCGTCTTGCAATGCCGCAATGCTGGTGACGCTTCTCATCGTTGATCAAGTATTCTCCCGTTAGGAAAACCATGCATTACCGTTTAATTTGTCGCGATGAAAAAAATGAAGTTACCAGGGCACTCGATGCCGGTGACGACTTCCTTGCTACCGTCAACAAGGGGGCAAATCTGCGCCATGAACTGAACGCGCCGTTTCAGGTCGATATCATTTCCGTGACCCATGATGGCCAGGAACATAAATTGGCACAACTGGGCGGCTTTTCGTAATACGCCCCGATTCCATGTTCACCATGGCAAGCCTGGCGGATGGCTTGCCATATTTTCTATGCCGGATATGTTGGCAGGCATGTGGCAGCAGTGCATTCTTCCCGGGTTGGCTATCGCCAATGCAAATGAAACATCCGTATCAAGTCCTTCCAGCAGGCTTCTGCCGTATTGCGGCAGCTTCCGTTCAGCCATCAAGTTTGTCTCTTTTCACGTTGTTTTTATGTGGAAACACTTTCCTTAAGGACCCAACATGCCGCAACAAAATACAGTCTTGATACTTCAGGGCGGTGGTGCCCTTGGTGCGTATCAGGCCGGGGTGTACCAGCAATTAAGCGAATCCAATACTGACATTGAATGGGTCATCGGCACGTCAATCGGTGCCATCAATGCGGCACTGATCGCTGGCAACCCGCCTGAAAAACGCGTCAGTCAGTTGCGCGCATTCTGGAGCAGCCTGGCACCCGACGCCGCTCACCGTGACAGTTTCTGGCCCAGCTTCACACCCAGTTTCACGCCGTGGATGAATATGACCAGCGACATCAATACCCTGGGTATATTGATGAACGGGGTAGACGGTTTTTTCAAGCCGCGCTTTGGTGCAGCCTGGGATATCAATGCCAAAGTGCCGCTCGATCAGGCCGGGTTCTACGACACGTCGCCACTGAAAATCACGCTGGAAAAATATGTCGATTTCGATTACCTGAACAAAGGCCCGATACGCCTGAGCGTTTGTGCCGTGGATATTGACAATGGCCAGGGCATTATCTTCGACAGCAAAAAAGATACCATTACCGCTGAACACATCATGGCGAGCGGCGCCTTGCCACCGGGTTTTCCACCGATAAAAATCGGCAGGCATGCGTACTGGGATGGTGGTGTCTATTCCAATACGCCGATGGAAGTATTTCTCAGTGAAGAACGCAATGGCGATGCCCTGTGTTTCATGATCGACCTGTGGGACCCGACAGAATCGCGGCCAACGTCCATCGCCGATGCCATGACACGCTATAAAAGCATACAGTACGCCAGCCGTTCAAAAGAACAGTTGCTGATGCACCAGAAGATACAGGACATGCAGCGCGCCATCCGCGAACTGAGCAAGCGTCTGCCTGCTGCTGAACGTAAAAAAGCAGACATCGCCCCTTTTGTGCAAATGGGCTGCGACCACACCGTCAATGTCGTTCACCTCATCATGAAGGCCTTGCCAGGTGACCATTATTTCAAGGATGTCGATTTCAGCACGTCTACCGTACAGGCGCGCTGGGATGCCGGCATTCATGATTGCAAGCGTGCACTCAAACACAAATCCTGGCTGCAACCTTTACCACCGCATGCCGGGTTGATTATTCACGAACTGCTACAGGAAAGAGACTGACCATGACAGAAGATGAGATTCGCCAGAATGCATTTGCCATGCCTTACAGCAATTCGGCTTTCCCGCCGGGGCCGTATCGTTTTACTGACCGTGAATACCTGATCATTACTTACCGCACTGACCCTGAATTGCTGGCAAAGATCATTCCTGCGCCATTGAAGATGACAGAGCCGGTCGTCAAGTTTGAATTCATCAACATGCCTGATTCCACCGGCTTTGGGCATTATTGTGAATCAGGACAGGTGATACCGGTGACGCTCGACGGCGTTGCCGGTGGTTATGTGCACAGCATGTATCTCAATGACCACCCGCCCATTGCAGCTGGCCGCGAGTTATGGGGTTTCCCAAAAAAATTGGGCGAACCTGAATTGCGCGTGCATAAAGACACGCTCATGGGCACACTCGATTACAGTGATTTTCGTGTCGCAACCGGCAGCATGGGTTTCAAGCATACCAAGCTCGACTCTGAAGCGGTCAAAGCCTCGATGGCGGCACCCAGCTTCTTGCTGAAAATTATTCCGCATGTCGATGGCACGCCACGCATCTGCGAACTGGTGCAATACAGCCTGACCGATATCATCATCAAAGGTGCCTGGGGCGGCCCGGGTGCACTTGACCTCAATGCCCACGCCCTGGCACCGGTGGCAGCCTTGCCGGTGCTGGAAGTTTTATCCGCAGTTCATATCCTGGCTGACCTGACCCTGCCGTACGGTACGGTTGCCTACGATTACCTCACCCACAAAAAGTAAAGGACTACTCATGTTACTCAAAGATAAAGTTGCCATCATTACCGGTGCTGCCAGTGGTATAGGCAAGGAAATTGCATTTGAATACGCCAAGCAAGGCGCCAAAGTCGTCATCGCTGACCTGGCGCTGGACGCAGCAACGGCAACCGCCAAAGAAATCGAAGCAGCCGGTGGCACAGCCATGGCAGTGGCCATGAATGTGACTGACGAAGCACAAGTGGACAAAGGCGTGGCCGATGTCGTTGCAGCCTATGGTGGCGTTGATGTCATGATCAGCAATGCAGGCATCCAGATCATCAGCCCTATCGTTGACCTGAGCCTGGACAACTGGAGAAAGCTGACTGCCATCCACCTGGACGGCGCTTTCCTGACCACCCGTGCAGCCATGCGCGCCATGATTGCCGGTGGCAAAGGCGGTGCTATCATCTACATGGGTTCAGTGCATTCGCATGAAGCTTCGCCATTGAAGGCGCCGTATGTGACAGCCAAGCATGGCTTGATCGGCCTGGCGAAAGTGGTCGCCAAGGAAGGTGCCAAAAACGGCATCCGCGCCAACGTCATCTGCCCGGGTTTTGTGCGTACGCCATTGGTGGACAAGCAGATACCGGAACAGGCAAAAGAGCTGGGCATCAGTGAAGCAGAAGTCATCAAGAACGTGATGCTGAAAGAGACTGTCGATGGTGAATTCACCACCGTGCAGGACGTGGCACAGACAGCGATTTTCCTGGCAGCATTTGGTTCAAATGCGCTGACAGGACAGTCGATCACCGTGAGCCACGGCTGGCATATGCAGTGATGAGGTAAGTGTAGGTTGGGCCGGGTTTGTAGGTTGGACCCGGCTCCCGTAGGTTGGGCCGGGTTTGTAGATTGGTCCGGGTTTGTAGGTTGGACCGGGCCCCGCTGGGCTACGCTTCATCAGCCCAACACCCGGCCTTTCAATAACGTATTCGTTAATTAAAAGCTCAGTGTTGAACTGGTAAACCGTAGCCCAGCGGCCCAACCTGCGTGATTGCAAGCATCACGATGAAAAAATGTACTACCTCAATGCGCCCCACCCGCATCCACCGGCACAGCCGATTTCTTCGGCTTGGTCAGCCATACCAGACCAATCAAACCCAGAAACATATAGGCTGACATCCAGAAAATATCGGTGGCAGCCATGGTGCTGGCCTGTACGCTAATGGTACGGTCAATGATGGCGTAGGCACCCTGTTCTGGTATCCCCTGCGACATCAAGCCCTGTACGCTTTGCATGAAGGCCGGGAAACTGCTGCCCGTATGTTCGGTCAGTTGCGCATGATGCAGGCTGCTGCGGCTATCCCACAGGGTGGTCATGATAGAGGCACCCATGCCGCCGCACATGATACGCACAAAGTTCGACAGGCCAGACGCCGCCGGTATCTTGTCTGGCGGCTGGCCAGACAGGATGATTGATGTCAGCGGGATGAAGAACATCGACATTGCCGCACCCTGTATCAGCGTGGGTACCAGCAGACTGTAGGTATCGACTTCGGTATTAAAGCCCGCCCGCAAAAAGAACACCACGGCAAAACCCATGAAGGCGATGGAAGCAATGCGGCGCGCATCCACCTTGGGCAATATCTTGCCGATGATGGGTGACAGCAAGATCGCAAAAATGCCCACCGGTGCCATGACCTTGCCCGCCTCGGTCGCGGTATAGGACAACTGTGTCTGCAACCACAAAGGCATGATGACCAGGCTGCCGAAGAACAGGCCATAACCAATGGAAATGGCAATCACGCCAGCGCTGAAATTGCGGCCTTTGAACAGCGATAAATCAACGACGGGATGATCTTGCCCCAGTTCCCAGATGACGAAGTAAATGAAACCTATGGCAGCAATCACGGTCAGCAAAATGATTTCGCCAGAATTGAACCAGTCCAGCTCTTTACCCTTGTCCAGCATTAACTGCAAAGACCCGACCCAGATCACCAGCAGAAACAGACCGACCTTGTCGATAGGCAGGTTCTTGATATGGGATTCGCGCTTGCGGTAAATCGACCATGTCGCCCAGGCAGTAAACAAACCGACAGGGATGTTGATATAGAAAATCCACGGCCAGGAATAATTATCCGAAATCCAGCCCCCCAGCAAAGGCCCCATGATGGGCGCCACCAGCGTGGTCATGCCCCATAGCGCCAGCGCCATTGAACTCTTTGAGGGTGGATAACTGCCTAGCAATAACGCCTGCGACAACGGTATCATCGGCCCGGCGACAGCACCCTGCAAGATACGGGCGGCGATCAGCATTTCTATGTTGGGCGCCATACCGCACAGCCACGAAGAAATAACGAACAGCAAGATCGATGACATGAACAGGCGCACCTGCCCGAAACGGGTAGTCAGCCAGCCGGTCAGCGGCACTGATATCGCGTTAGCGACGGCAAAAGAAGTAATGACCCAGGTACCCTGCTGCGGTGACACACCCAGGTTGCCCGAGATGGCCGGTATTGACACGTTGGCGATGGACGAATCCAGCACATTCATGAAGACCGCCAGCGACAACGCCAGCGTGCCCATGGCCAGTTGCCCGCCCTTCAGCGGGGCATGTGGTGCGGCGCTCATTACTTGGCCTTGCCTGCTGTGTTAGCTGCATTGGCAGCGGTAGCTTTTGCCAGCGGCAGGTTAGCCGCAATGATTTCTGCTATGCGCTGGTCAGCGTCCTTGCCATTTTGTTCGAACACGGCAGTCTGGTAGGCTGGTGTGGTACGTCCGGCAGCAGCGGCGACAGGTGCACCCTGTTGCTGTGAAATATTGACCTGAACCTGCATCGATACGCCGATGCGCAAAGGGTGGGCTTCCAGTTCTTTCGGGTCGAGTGTAATACGCACTGGCACGCGCTGCACAACCTTGATCCAGTTACCGCTGGCATTTTGCGCAGGTAACAAGGCAAACGCAGAACCGGTACCTGCCGACATGCCCAGCACTTTGCCGTGGTAAGTGACATCGCTGCCATACAGGTCAGAATGCAGTTCCACATCCTGGCCGATGCGCATATGGGCCAGTTGCACTTCCTTGAAGTTGGCATCCACCCACAGGGTATTCAAAGGCACGATGGACAACAGCGGTGCACCAGGGGCAATGCGCTGGCCAACCTGCACGGCACGTCTGGCAACAAAACCTGTCATTGGTGCTGGCAAGGTGGTGCGGCTGTAGGCCAGCAGGGTTTCACGCACACGTGAAGCGGCGCGCAAGACATTGGGGTGTTGTGCAACGGTGGTGTTTTCAGTCAGTGTGCGGTTTGATGCCAGTTGTTCATTCGTGACCAGCAGGGCTGATTCGGCACTCTTGACGGCATTGCGTGCATGTTCAAGTTCTTCAGCAGAAACAGCACCGGTGCTCAGCAATTGCTGGCGGCGTGCCAGGTCAGACCTGGCTTTTTCCAGGTCAGCACTGCGCAGGCTGACATTGGCCTGCAGGCTGCCGTTATTGGCAAACAGCACACGCACTTCACGTACGGTTTGTGCCAGTTGCGCTTCTGCCTGTTCAACGGCGACCTTGGCATCGGTCTTGTCCAGCTCAACCAGGGGTTTGCCAGTCTGCACCATGTCGGTGTCGTCAGCATGAATCGCCAGCACGGTGCCAGCGACTTGCGAAGTCACTTGTACAACATTGCCGGCAGCATAGGCATCTTCGGTATGTTCAAATTTGCTGCCCACCAGATACCACCATGCGCCATAGGCGATGCCCGCCACCAGGATGATGAAGGTCACGATCAGCAGCAGGCCGCGGCGCTTGCCGTTTTCTGGCGGGGCTGGTGGCACTGATGACGAAGTTGGTGCAGCCGTTGCTGGTGCAGTCGTTGCCGTCGTTGCTGTTGTTGCAGCGGGAGTCGAAGCAGGATTTGCAGCAGGTGTAGATTGATTTTGTGTAGGGGCGTTCATTACGCTGCCTCCGAAGTAGATGTGACGTGAGCGTTTGTATTGTTGTTGATGTTGCTGGCAGGTGCGGCGAAATTGATCTTGCTTTCATAACCGCCACCGAGTGCCTTGATCAGGTTGATCTGGCTTTCGGTATGGCGTACTGCCATGTCCAGCGACAATTTTTGCTGGGCCAGCAAGGCGCTTTCTGCGGCCAGCACGGGCAGCATATTGACCGTGCCGACTTTTTGTCTTTGCTGTGCCAGTTGCAGGCTGGCGCGGGCGGCTTGCTCTGTGGTCTTTTGCTGATTGGCCTGGGCCTGACTGGCCTGCATGATCTGTACCTGGTCAGCCACTTCATGCAAGGCATCGCTGAGGCTCTGGTTATAAGTGGCAACGGCGACATCATAGGCGGCGACCTTGCCTTTGAGCTGGGCGCGCAAACGGCCACCTTCAAAAATCGGCAGGCGTATGGCCGGGCCAATGCCAACGATGGTACTGCCGGTTTTCAGCAAATTGCTTAAACCCAGGCTGGACAAGCCAGCAAAACCAACGAGGTTGATGTTGGGATAAAACTGCGTCTTGGCGACATCAATATCGCCCTGACTGGCCTCTACACGCCAGCGGGCAGCCACGATGTCTGGACGGCGGCCCAACAATTCCAGCGGCAGGCTGGCAGGCAATGCATTATCAATACCAGGCTTGAAACTGGGTTTGGGGATCAGCTTGCCCTGCTCTGGCCCAAAACCCTGCAAGGCAGCGATCTGGTTACGTGTCAGGGCGATGGATTCCTGCCATTGGGCGATCTCGGTTTTCAGGCCCGATACCTGGATCAGGCTTTGCTGGATTTCGGTATTGGTTTCCAGGCCGGCGCTGACGCGTTGCTGCGTCAACTTGTCGAGCTTTTCACGCACGGCCAGTTGCTGCTGGCTTAATTCAAGTTGCGCATACTGGCGCGCCAGTTGCAGCCAGCTGCGGGCAATGGCATTGCTCAGCGTCAGGCGGGCGCTTTGCCTTTCGGCTTCGGCGACTTTTTCCTGCGACATGGCGCTACGCATTTCAGCGCTGTGCTTGCCCCAGAAATCAAATTCATACGAGGCATTGAAAGCAAGCTGGTTATTGGTATTGTAAGTGCCTGCCAACGGTGGCGGGATCAGGCCCTTTTCAGTAAAGCGCTGGTAAGTGCTGTCAAAACTGGCATTCACTGAAGGCAATTCATTGGCAGCGACAACGGCAGTGACTGCCTGGGCAGCCGTCAGGCGCGCCGCAGCTGCTTGCAAACCCGGGCTGTTTTCCAGCGCCTGGTCGATCAGCTTTTGCAGTTCAGCCCCGCCTACCGTGCCAGCCCACTGGCTGTCTGGCCAGGTGCCGGTCGCGCTCTGGGACGGGAAGCCGCCGCCATAGTCACTCATGGTTTTCAGTTGTGCCTGGCTTTGTATGCCCTGGAAACTGACACAGGCCGACAAGACTGCCAGCGCGCTTGCCGCCAGCACCAGGCGGGTGGCTGACTTGGCAGACTGGATGTTGAAATGATGTTTTTTCATAATACGCGGTTCCGACTTAGATAAGATCAGTATTTTTCATTGCCTTAGCAATCATTTTCCATGGATTCAAGCAAAGGACGATTGGCCAATAGCTTACGTAACAAAGATTTCAAAAAACCGATTTCTTCTGGGCTGAAACCGGTAAAGCCTATATCAAGTACCTCGGTGTAAATCGCTGGCAGGCGCGCTGCCATGGCCTTGCCTTCCGGCGTGAGTTCAAGCTTGAACAAACGCTTGTCATGATCAGACAACACACGCTCGATGAAACCCTTGGCTTCAAGCTTGTCTAGCGTACGTTTCATTGCTGCTGAATCAATAAACAGGTCACGCGCCAGTTCTGCGGCGGTACTGCTCTTGCCTGTTGCCAGCAACATAAAAACACTACCCTGCGCATGGGTAATATCGAGACGGCGCAAAGCCTCATCTATGCTGCGTGAAAGCATGGTTTTCGACCTCGCCAACAGGTAACCGACACTCTCTTCCACCATTTGGCTATCGAATACAGGGGCTTGGTTTTCAGTGCTCATGGTTTAACTCTTGACTCAAATAATCATTGACTAGTCAACAGTATATACCAGCTTTTAAATTTTTGCAGCGCAATAAGAAAAACCTTGAAAACCCTTGTTTAAAGAAGCAATACAGACTGAACAAGGGCTGAAACAGGGACACACAGAGGTAAAAATAGAAATGGACACGCGGCAGATATGTGCCTAGCCTCTCACATTCACGTCGAGCTTCTTTCAAAACCGCATGATTCAACGCGAGGGTTTGGGCATATCCAGATTCACCAGCCCCAGCTTGCGCCCTTTGGCGATGGCGGCATCTATCCTGTTCATCAGGCCGTCATCCTTGTCAGCGCGTATCGCAAAATGAATATCATCAACCAGCAGCGGATAAGGCAACACGCTGAAGCTGACGGGGGGCTTGTCTTCTGCCGCCAGTTGCCTGCCCACATAGCGGTTGATGCGGTCTTCGAGCGAACGCGCATCGCTGCCGGGGTCATGGATCACCATGGCATCCATACGCCGGTTGATTAGTTTATTGAAACGGGCCACCATGGAATTGGTGTCGGTCTCCACCCTGAACAATTTATCTTTTTGTTCATCAAAACGGTCGCCATAACTGGTGCCAGCGACGATGCCTATGGATTTGCCCTTCAGGTCGGCCAGTGTCTTGAAAGCAAACCGCGCATCTGCGCGTGTCACCAGCCACACATAATTGGCATAGATGGGCCGTGAAAAATGGTAGATGCGCTGCCTGGCAGCGGTCTTCGACAAGCCGAATATCATGCCCTCGCCACCTTCAGCCAGCATGAAGATGCGCTTCCACGGATAACGCTGCACATCAAAATGCACATCTGCTTCACGCGCGATATAGTCGAGCATGCGCTGGCGGTCAGCCGGTATCGGTGCATGTTCGCCTTTGGCATTGATAGGGTCAGGTATCAATACCACCACCTCGCGCGTTGCAGCCAACACCTCAGTCGGGCAGGGCAACAACAAGCTGCCAAGCAAGACCAGCGACAAGACTTTTACAGATAAAAGCTTGCCGCCGTGCTTTTTTGCGCGCTTTTTTGTTATGAATTGCATGTTTTCTATAACGAAATAGAGAAGATCAACATGATAACAGGATCGATTTGCGGGCAAATAAACAGGTAAAAGATTTTCTTCTGCACAGGCACTTGCATACCGCCATCTTCACAAGCCCCGGATAGATTCAGGCACGGGCACCCAATTAAAATTTTGCAATAAAAACAAGTCAAAGCCCTATAATCCTTTGTCCCCACCCTGACCACGTAAAACGATGGATCACCATAACTACCGTGCACGCCTGTTCCATATACTGCATAAACCTTCACGGTCAAACGCAGCGACCCGCTATATCAATTATTTTCTGGCAGCCGCCATCCTGATCAATTGCGCAGCGGTGGCGCTGGAAACCGTGCCCACGATTGAAGAACCCAACAAGCTGTTTTTTCATTTTCTCGAAGTTTTTTCGACCAGCCTGTTCATCGTCGAATATTTGCTGCGCGTGTGGGTGTGCGTTGAACAGGAAAGATTCGCAAACCCCATCACGGGCCGCATCCGCTATGCCTTGCAACCGCTGCCCTTGCTTGATCTGCTGGTCATCCTGACTTTTTGGGCACCGTGGGATTTTCGTTTTCTGAGAATTTTCCGCCTGACCAGATTATTGCGGGTGCTGAACCTGGAAGAACTCGACCACTCGTTCAAATCCATCAGCCATGCACTGGCAAGAAGAAAACACCTGCTCATCGTCTCCATCCTGATGATGGTGATCACCGCCTACTGCTTCGCCGCCCTGCTCTACGTGGTGGAACATCAGGCGCAACCTGACAAATTCAGCAGCATCCCCGAAACACTGTGGTGGGCCATCGTCACCCTGACCACCATAGGCTATGGCGACATCACACCCGTTACGCCAATGGGCAAGTTCCTCTCAGGTGGCATCGTCCTGATAGGCATAGGCATTTTCGCCCTGCCCACCGCCATCATGACCGCAGCGATACTGGAGGCCGGGGCAGACCGTCAGAAGAAGGATTGTCCGCATTGTGGGATGGAGTTGGGGCAGGATTAGGAGTGAGGCGAGTTTCCTTGCAAAAGAGGCACTTCGCACTTTCCGGCAACTTGAAATATACGCCAATGGCGTATATTATGCAGATCACATATCGACGTATTGAAAGGCTGCCGATGGTTTTCGTAGAAACTACGATCTTCACTAGTCAATTGAAAGGCTTATTGACTGATGAGGAATACAGGCAATTACAAAACGAACTGGTAGAAAACCCTGAATCTGGCAGCCTGATCAGTGGCGGCGGTGGAATTCGAAAGATACGTGTCAGTTATGGCAGTAAAGGTAAAAGCGGTGGGGCAAGGGCAATTTACTATTTCAAATCAGCAGATGATCAAATCTACATGCTGGTGATCTACCCCAAATCAATGAAAGACAACTTATCCGCCGCGGAAAAAGCCATACTCAGAGATTTGGCAAAATCATTGTAAGCAGTAAATGCAAGGAGTCAAAAATGGACAAAGAATTATTCGCAAACCTCGTTGCCAGTCTTACCGAAGCTGGCAAAATCGCCAAAGGCGAGGCCAAGCCTGCTCGTACTACGACATTAAATAAATCTGGCAAGACGAACAAAGTCCAGACAAAACCAGGAAACAAATCAGCCACTACGACACTAGCAACTCCAAATACAAAAATCGATGCCAGACAAGTACGCGAGAAGACGGGGTTGTCGCAAAGTGATTTTGCGATTGTCATGAACGTCAGTATCAAGACCCTGCAAAACTGGGAACAACACAGACGCGAACCGACTGGTGCGGCAGATTCGCTATTGAGAGTATTTGCCGCTGCACCAGAGCTGGTTTTGAAGGCATTGCATCATCCTTGATTGTTCTTTTTCATTTAGCCTTTGCAGACATGAAAAAGATTGGAAAATCGATTGCAGTTTATAAAGAATGACAAGTTCGATTTAATATTATGAACACGTTCTTTTTGTTGATGCATTTGCAGAGACGTATAGAATTACGTGGAGCCAATCACATCTATTTGGGTTAATTGGTTATAGTACAAATGAAAGGACTCATCTTGTTTCACTTTCAAAAACTTTCTAACTATGGCAGCGGTACACCAGCGGTCGCTCGAACTGTGCTGCAAGGTAAGCAAATACTGGATTTTTTTAATTCTACTGAAGAACAAAAATCTGAAACACTTAAAATTCTTTTCGATCTTCAACGTCATATATTGAAATGTGTTGAAACACGCGACAATGTAGCTTTAGAAATAGAATTAGGTCGCTCTGAGTATGATAGCTATTCAAATCAATCTGATAATTTCCCCCAGACCATCCGACTGCCGGGAGTAGGTGATTTACAATCTAAAGCTGAGAATTTCTTGCAAGCCGCAAAACTTGCCATAGCTGCGGCAGGAAATTTACCCTCGCCATTTTATGGAAAAAAATTCAATCATGTTTTTCAAAAATTCGCTAAATGGGCATTAGATCAATTTGGTCCAAATGATCAGTTCACAATTTCGATTCAAGGAACGCAATCATTTGTTGCCCACATCGTAAATATGCGGAACGCAGTTGACCACCCTGACACTGAACCTGGCGCACCACTTATTTACACAAATTTTCGTCTACACGAAGTTGAAAGTAAACCCGTTCTTGTCGATCCTAGTTGGTCGCTAACTGGGGGCACGATTACACCACTGCTATCCAGCTTTGATAACATCATTGAGTCATTAATATGTCTCGGAGAATGCGTTCTGACCAATCTCTTTTATAAATTCCGTAGAGACAATAACCTCGCGATTGCACATATTCCCTATGAAAAACGGGAGCCCGACAATCCTCAAGCTCTTTACGTGACATTCCAAAACTTGGACTTTAAGTCATAGGGTCAGCAAGCGTAGGTACGATTAGTGCAACGTAATCGTACGCATGCAATTAGCTAAATAACGACAATCACCCATACCTCACTAAAAATTTTTGCCGTATTCGTCTTTTAAAAGGCCATGCGTACGATTACGCTCTGCTAATCGTACCTACGGGAGTCTGTTTAATAATGACCAGCATAGCCACGAGCTAGCTGGTCACGAAAGTAGCGACATCTGAGCAGAACCACTTTGCACAATCAAAGTAAGCTACAAACTCACTTCCCCACCCTATCCCCCGCAAACCCGATCACTGACGCATTCGCCCAGTTCGCGCACACGGCTGCCTTGCCATTCGCTTTGACACCCGTCGTCTTTAGCGCAAGTTTGCTGATGCCGCGTATGTCCAGTTCTGGCTTGACTACCGCCGGTGCGGCGATCAGGCCGCTGTCGAACAATAATTTATCATCGCCCCACACCTGGAATTGCAGGCCGCCGTTGTTGCGGCAGGCGTCGTCGATGCCGACGTCGGCGCGGAAGGTTTGCCAGTCGCCTGCGAGCTGGTATTCGACTTCGCTATTGCCTGCCACACCCAGGCCCTTGCGGAAGCGCAGGCCGTTCATTTGCATGCCTGCATCCGCTTTGGCTGGCTGGACTTTGTATGCGCTGTCTTTGGCATAGCTGGCGGTGTTACCAGCCTTGTTGCCATGCTTATTACTGGCGACAGCATCCGACAAATACACCTGCGCCTTGGGCTTGTCGGGCACGGGGTGTTCGAGGATGCTGAACTCTGAAATGGTGATGGGGGTGACGACCACGGGGTTGAAGGCGTTGTATGCCTTGGCAGCGTTTGCAGCATTGGCGGTGCCTGTGCTGGTCAGCACCATTGGGTCTTGTGCTTCGCCGTCATCATTCTGGTCATGGGTGCTGAGTACGCGGAAGCGGAAGAGCCGGCCTGCCTTGGCAGCAAATTCCACTTTCTGTTTCTCTTGCTGTTGTTTCAGGCGGCCAGTGTAGACAGGCTTGCCCCATTCGCCATTGGTATCAGCAAGGTAGATTTCAAAGTCCTTGACCTGGCCATATTGCCAGTTTTTGTCATTGCGCGGGGCGATTTCAAAACCGCTGATCATGCGGCGCTCACCCAGTGCCAGGCTGAATTCATGCGCACCGGTTTTTTGCGACTGGTCACGCAGGGTACGGAACCAGGTGCCGGGCTTGCCATCGAAGGCGTTTTCCAGAGGATGCCCAGGTTCTTCTGCCGGGCGATTCAGGACGATGAGGCTGTCTGCGGCGATGGTGTTGCCCAGGTCGGGTGCAGCCGGGTAATCAGCGGTCGTTGCCAGTTGCTTGCTGGCGGTAATCGCCAGACGGAAGCTGTAGGCTTTATCGACTGGCAGTTTCACTGTCTTCACATGCACGGTGCCGTATTTTTCTGTGGCGTCGTAAAACCAGCCTGTGCTGCTTTTCTGGAATTCTTCGCGGGTCTTGAAAACGGGCAAGGTCTGCTCGCCAAAAGTGATGGTATCTGGCTCTACGCGGCTGTGCACTTGCAGTTGCAGGACGCGCTGTGCTTCCATGCCTGCATAGCTGCCATTGACTGCACCAACATCGACGCGGATATCGCCTGCCTTGTTTTCAGGCGCATCGACTGTGAAGACTTGCAGACTGGATTTACCGGTCTGGTACTGGCGGCTTTCGCCATCGTCTTCATACAGGGTGAAGCTGGATTTGCCATGCGGGTAAATATCGAGGGTCAGCACGTCCTTGGGTACCTGGCCATCATACAGGGCGACCGGGTACATGGGCAGGATGGCGCCGGCGCGTACCATGACAGGCAGCTTTTCCAGCGTGACTTGCTGGTCGATGACTTTGCCTTTGGCATTGGCTTGCACGACGCGGCCATCCCAGTAATCTATCCACTGGCCTTGTGGCAAATAGATGCCTTTGCGCCAGCCCTTGCTGGCCGCCTGGCTGCGGTAGACTGGGGCGACGAGGAAGTCTTTGCCCAGCATGAACTGGTATTTGTAGTTTTCGTTATTGGCGTTGGGGTCTTGTGGATAGTCCCACATCAGGCCGCGTACTATCGGTGCGCCGGTCAGCTCGGTTTCATGCGCATAGGTGTACATATACGGCATCAGGCGCATCTTGAGTTTGAGGTAGTCGCGGTTGATGCTGCGGTAGGGTTCGTCAAACCACCAGGGGTGCTTGCGCTCGGATTTTGACCAGCCTGACATGCCCATCAGCACGGGCGTGAAAGTCTTCCATTGCAGATCACGTGTGAAGGTTTCCGGGCTGCCGCCAAAGATGCCATCGACGTCGCCAGTTGCATAAGCCTGCCCAGACAAGCCTGAGCCTATCAGGGTGGGGATATGCCAGCGTATGTAGTCCCAGCTGCCGGACTGGTCACCCGTCCAGGTAACGGCATAGCGCTGTGTGCCGGCCCAGCCCATGACGGTCCAGACAAAGGGGCGTGCGTCGGAATTATCGAGTATGCCCTTGGCTGCGGCCATGTTGGCATCGAGTGAAAACTGATAGCCCTTGCCTGTCCAGGCCACGTCCAGCTTTTGCGCACGTGTGCCTGCGGTGCCGACTTCCCATGCGATTTTATCGACACCGTTTTCTGTCCACAGGCCAGTGCGGAAGCCATGTTTCTTCAGCCCGGCAACCACATCGGGCAAATTGGTGTAGCCGCAGCCATAGCCATCATTGGGCAATATCCAGCCGCCTGGCATATCGTGTTCGCGGTATTTGGCGGCGACGGAATTAACCACGTCTGGTGTTTTGCCAGTCGGGCCATCTGTCCAGTTGCCGGGCACGGTGCCGGGCTTTTTGATATTGTCGCCATCATTATAGCAATCGGCATCACCATATTCATAGGCCCAGCGTGGCAAGAGTCTGGCGCGACCTGTGAGTTCGGTATAAGACGCCAGCACGTCCTTGATGGAATTGCCGACGAAGTAGTAGGCATCGAAACGTTTTTCCTGGTGGCTGGTGCTCAGGTATTCATTCGAGCGGAAATCATAGCTGCCATTGCTCCAGGTATTGCGCAAGACGCCATAGCCTTTGCTGCTCATGTAGAAAGGCGCGGGGCTGGGTCTGTCGCCTTCTTCCCAGCCGCCTGAATAAGACACTTCCATCTGCTTGCCCTTGAAGGCATAGGCACCGTTTTGCTGACCACCACCAAAGAAGACTTCATCTGCGCTGCTGGACAAGGTCTGGAAGCTGGTTTTGTCGCCCAGTTCCAGCGGCTGGGTTTCTTGCCAGACCAGGGTTTTATTGTCAGGCTTGTACAGGGCCAGACGCAGTGGTGCGCGGTAAATGCGCAAGGCCATGGCGGAGGTTTGCACCAGCTGGTAATCAGCTTTTGAATCAGCTTGCGCAGTCAATTGGTAAGGTACTTTGTCATAATCCTGCTTCAGCACGATGGGGGCCGCCTTGTCGCCAGCATCGGTCAATTGCCCTTTCGTGCCTGCCCAGACGCGGAACAGGTCAGGCTTGAGCAGGCTGATGCGTACGATGCTGCCTTCTGCTGTCACCAGTTCTATCTGATTGGCATCGGCTGCTATTTTTTGCATATTGCCCAGCGGCGCTGCCAGGCTGGTGCTGTTAAACGCATGGAAGATCAGGCTGGCAATGACAGTCTTGCGTATGATGGCGTGCAAAGTTTGCATGTTGGTATTTCATCCTATCTTTGAATTTGGGGTGTTAAACCCTAGGGCAGAGCTGCCGACAATAAAGTACATGCAGCAATGTAACTGCACCCTGTCTTTTGCAACAGCGAGATTTATTTTTTGCCTTCATCAAGAAAATTTGAACGACGCTGAAAGACTATCAAAAAGTATGACGCAGGCGTGATAAATAATGCTGTACCACGCGGCGACAGGCATCATTGGCCCGGTGCCTTATCAACGTGATCTTGCGACCATGACCAGACAGACGCAGGGCTTGTTCCAGCATGAATTTGCCTTCCCCTATCAGCACCAGCTCGCGCACGCCCGGCAAGACTTGCTTAACGGGGTGATGGTGCTGGTCGTGCAGGACTTCAGCGATCGCCAGAATCATCAACTGGCAAGGGATGTCGCCATGGTGGTAATGCAGGCTCAGTTGCCGGGGTGTGATCTGGATGCTGCTTTGCCTGTCGAGTCCATCGCTGATGATGTCAATCTTGCGGGCAGACATATGTTGAAAACCAGTGAATATTTCTGCCGTTCTGGCAGGGCTGAGTATCAAAATATCGGGGATATCGGCAGGCGGTCGCATTAAGACTGTGCAGCGAGGTAAATGATATAAAACAAGCATTGTATCAATGCCCGGCGACTGGCGTGATGCAGCGCTTTAATTCAACGTGTTTTTGCCTCGGCCACCAGCCATTGATGGAAGGCCTGGAAGGCAGGGTTATCTTTCATGTCTGCTGCATAGATGAGGTAATAATCCAGTCGCAGCGGGGTTTCTACATTCAATGGCCGCACCAGGCGGCCAGCGGCAATATCATATTCCACCAGCAAAGCCTGGCCCAGGGCGATGCCCTGCCCGTCTATGGCGGCCTGCAAGGCCATCAGCGCCAGGGTGAACAATGGCCCCTGACGCGACTCTTGATTGGGCAAACCCAGGGTGGCAAACCAGGATTGCCAGCTAGGGTAATCCGGGTCATTCATGGCGCTGACTTCATGCAGCAGGGTTTGCCTGGCCAGGTCCGTGGGTGTCTGCAATTGCTCGGCGATGGCCGGGCTACAGACGGGGAAGACTTCAGTCGCAATAAAAGGCTCGATGCGAAAGTCAGCAAACTGGGTACGGCGAAAATCAATCGAAATATCGCAATCGCGATAAGTACGGTCCACTTCAGAAACGATTTCCACTCGTATATGCGGATGGCGGTTCAAAAAACGGTAAAGACGCGGTACCAGCCATTTAGAGCCAAAAGAAGGCGGCACGCCCACGCGCAGCAGGGCATTGTTATCATTAAGCAAAGCATCGGTCGCCTGCTGGAAAATCTTGAAACCTTCGCGTATGCGCGGCAGGTACAACTCCCCTGCTTCTGTCAGTTTCAGGACATTATTGCTTCTTTGGAACAAGTCTATGCCAAGATGATCTTCCAGTAACTTGATCTGGTGGCTGACCGCCGCATTGGTCACATGCAACTCTTCCGCCGCCCGCGTAAAACTCAGCCGCCGGGCGGCAACTTCAAAAACACGCAGCGAATTCAAGGGCGGAAGACGTTTAGACATGGGCATCCATCAAAAAACGATACGGTAGCAGATGTTCATTAAATTTAACTTAATGAAAGATTGAAATTTTCTGAGGCGATGGGATTTTGGTTTTCTGGCAGTATGCGTGGGAGGGTTGGAAGAATAAGAACAAAACCTCTCACCACAGAGACACGGAGGCACAGAGAAATGCAAGAGACCCCCTTAAAAGACCTCAAGCTTCATTGCTTCGTAGGTTGGGCCGGGCCCCGTTGGGCTACGCCTCACCAGCCCAACACTCGGCGGTTAATTAACGTATACGTCTTTTGAAGGCCCAGCTCCGTAGGTTGGGCTACGGTTTACCAGCCCAACACTCGGCCTCAATCAACGTATACGTCGTTTCAAAGCCCAGTGTTGGGCTGATGAAGCGTAGCCCAACCTACAATTCGCAAACAAATCAAGCATTACCCCAACATTGAATTAATCTAAACGCAGTCTCAAAAATTAATCGCTGGCAAGACAGGGCATGCATGGTTAAGCTTCTGTCACTTTCCAGCACTTCATACAGATTCTTATTGCAATGACCCACATACTGACGATAGATACCGGCACCACCAATACCAGGGTGACCCTTTGGCGCGATGGCGTCGTGATTGCGCATCAGGCGCATGAAGTGGGTGTGCGTGATACGGCAATGACAGGCAACCGCGAAAAACTGCAAAAAGGCGTGCGCGCCACTTTGCTCAAAACCCTGGAACAGGCCGGACTGACTGAAGACGATATCAGCCTGGTGCTGGGTTCAGGCATGATCAGCTCCAACGTCGGCCTGTTTGAACTGCCCCATGTGCTGGCCCCGGCAGGTTTGCAGCAACTGGCACGTGGCATGGTGTCGGTGACGATTCCTGAGGTATTTTCCAAGCCCTTGTGGTTTGTGCCGGGCGTGCGCAATGTGGTGGACAACATAGGCCTGCACAATTGCGAAGCCATGGACATGATGCGCGGTGAAGAAGTGGAAGTCATCGGCGTCATCGACCAGCTGGGCATCACCGGCCCGGCCATGATGGTGATGCCAGGTTCGCACTCCAAGTTTGTCTGCATTGATGACAAGAACCGCATCACCGGCTGCGTGACCACACTGGCGGGTGAACTGATGTATGTCATCACCCACAACACTATCCTGGCGCAATCGCTGGAATCTTCTTTTGCCAGCACCATCAGCCCGGAGATGTTACTGGCTGGTGCCAAATCCGCACAAACCATAGGCCTGGGACGCACCTGCTTCAATGTGCGCATCCTCGACCAGTTCACGATCTATGAGCGCAATGACAGGGCCAATTTCCTGCTGGGTGCCATCCTCGGTGCTGACTTGCTGACGCTCAAAAACAGCACCGCCATCAAGATGCTGCCAGGCACACCCGTCATCATCTGCGGCAAGCCCATCATGAAAGAAGCCCTGGCCCTGCTGATACAAAATGATGATTATTTCTCAGGCAAGGTGACCGTCGTCAGCGACGAAGTCCAGGCGCATCTGGCCGGGCTGGGTGCCATCAAAGTTGCCACAGCCCGCGGATTAATAAAATAAAAAAATAAAAATAAAAATAAGCGCCCGCCTGAAAAAATCTGGAGACATGCATGACCCGCATTAACATAAGAATTTTTGCCAGCGTGGCCACAGCCCTGCTGGGTATGAGCACCGCAAACGCAGAAACTGTACGCATCGCCGTGGCCCATTACAGTGACCAGACCCTGCCCTATTTTGAAAAAATGGCAAAGGAGTTCAGCAAGGCCAACCCCGGCATCAGCATCAAGGTAGAAGAAGTCAACTGGGACAGCCTGCAACAAAAACTGCAAACCGATATAGTCGGTGGCACCAACCCTGACCTTTCCATTGTCGCCACACGCTGGCTACTTGATCTGGTCAGGGACGATGTCGTCGAACCGCTGGATGCGCGCATGACGCCTGCCTTCAAGGACAAGTTCATCGGTGCCTTCATCAACTCTGGCAAGGTGGCCAGCAAGACCTATGGTTTGCCCATTTCAGCCTCTGCCCGTGGCCTCTACTATAACAAGGCCATGCTGGAAAAAGCGGGCTACCCCAACGGCCCCAAAACCTGGGATGAAGTCGTCGCAGCGTCCAAGAAAATCAAAGCCACGGGTGCCTATGGTTTTGGCATACAGGGCAAGGAAATTGAAACCGAGATTTACTGGTTTTACTCGCTATGGACCAACGGTGGTGAAGTTGTCGATGCCAATGGCAAGGCTGTCTTTGACAGTGCCGCAGGCATCAAGGCGGCGAATATCTACAAGAGCCTGATCGACCAGGGCCTGACACAGCCAGGCGTCACCAGCAACAGCCGTGAAGATGTGCAAAACCTGTTCAAGCAGGGCCGCCTGGGTATGGTGATTACTGCGCCTTTTCTCGCCAAGCAAATACAAAAAGAGAAACCCGGCCTGCAATATGGCGTGACAGCCATCCCCCAGGGTAGCAATGCAGCGACCTTTGCCACGACTGATTCATTGATACTGTTCAAAAACTCCAAGGTCAAGACTGCGGCCTGGCAATTCTCTGAATTTTTATTCAGCAAGGCGGCGCGGGTCGCTTTCACCAGCGGTGAAGGTTTCTTGCCGACGACGAAAGAAGAAGCGGCAGACCCGGCTTTCAACGACGCAGTAACGCAAAGCTTTATCAGCTACCTGCCAACGGCAAAGTTTGCTCCTGTCATTGCAGGCTGGGAAGATCTTTCAAAAATCGTCGCCAATGCCATGCAAGCCGTGTATCTGGGCAAGAGCAAGCCGGAAGATGCCTTGAAAGCCGCAGCACTGCAAGCCAACAAGATGCTGAAGAAGTAAACATGAGCAAGCGCCCCCTGGCACCGTGGCTGCTGATCTTGCCCAGCTTTGCGCTGGCGCTGTTCATCGTCAGCTATCCGTTTTTTAATATCGTATGGCAGTCCGTGCACGAGGTGTCGCGCTTTGGCCAGGTGCGTGATTTTTCTGGCCTGGCCAACTTTGCCACTATCTTTGCCGACCCGGTGTTCATGGCAACGCTGTGGCGCACGCTGGCGTGGACAGCCTGTGTCGTCGTTGGCACGGTGCTGGTGGCGGTGCCCGCTTCGCTGATACTGGTGCAGGATTTTTATGGCCGTGGCCTGGCACGCACGATTACCATGCTGCCCTGGTCCATCTCGCTGACCATGACCGCCATCATCTGGCGCTGGGCTTTCAATGATGAATTTGGTCTCATCAACCTGGGCTTGCAGCAAATGGGCATCATCAATGAACCACTGCACTGGCTGGCTGATCCGGCGTTGGCTTTTCCGGTCGAGATCATGATAGGTATCCTGGTGTCTGTGCCTTTCACGGTTACGATTTTTCTCGGTGGTTTGTCGTCAGTGCCGACTGATATCTATGAAGCAGCGCGTATGGAAGGGGCGAATGCCTGGCAACAGTTTCGCAGGCTGACATTGCCCTTGCTGCGGCCTTTCATCAATATCGCCATCGTCATGAATGTGATTTATGTATTCAACTCCTTCCCCATCATCTGGGTCATGACCCAGGGCGGGCCGGACAATGGCACGCATATCCTCGTCACTTATCTGTATGAACTGGCTTTCCGCCTCGGCAGGCCGGGCGAAGCGGCGGCGGTATCGCTGGTGATGTTATTGATGTTGCTGGCATTTACCGGCATCTATATGCGCATGCAAGGGGGCGAGCATGCAGAACAATAAGGGCAAGTTTAAGCGCAGCCTGCTTTGCTGGCTGGCCCTGTCACCCCTGGTCATCGTGATATTGCTGCCATTTGCCGTCATGCTGCTGACTGCCATCAAACCGGCAGATGAAGTCTTGTCTTACCCGCCGCGCTGGCTGCCGACGCAGATCGCCTGGGAAAATTTTGTCGTGATGTGGGAAGAAACCCAGTTTGGTACGGCGCTCAAAAACAGTATCATCATCAGCACATTATCGACCGTGCTGGCGGTGGGCATCAGCATACCTGCGGCGTATGCGATGGCACGTTTCCGCTTTGCCGGGCAGGCAGGTTATAGACGCTTCCTGCTGGTCACGCAAATGCTGTCGCCTATCCTGCTGGTGCTGGGCCTGTTCCGCCTGGCTGCGGCGATACCTTATGGAGACGGCAATCTCGTCGATACCCACATAGGCGTCGTCGCTACTTATACCGCGCTGAATACGGCCTTTGCCGTGTGGATGCTGCAATCTTATTTTGCCACCATCCCGCGTGACATGGAAGAAGCCGCCTGGCTGGAAGGTTGCAGCAAACCGCGCGCCGTGCTCAAAGTGTTTTTGCCACTGGCCATGCCTGCGATGGTAGTCACCGGCATCTTCACCTTCATCAACGCCTGGAATGAATTTGCAGTGATCTACACATTGATACGCTCGGCAGAAAACAAGACTGTGACCGTGCAGATCGTCGACCTGGTGGCAGGCAGATACACCGTCAACTGGCACCACGTCATGGCAGCCGCCTTGCTGGCGACACTGCCGGTGGCGGTACTGTTTTCATGGTTGCAGAAATATTTGGTAAAAGGATTATCGCTTGGGGCGGTTAAGTGAATGTTTCAGACCTAAAAGCTCACAACAGAAACACTGTGGTGAGAGGTCTTTACTCAATCAACATTGAAAGAAATTATGACTAAAGAAATTACACGTTACGGTAATATCCCTGCAGGCGCTGGTGGACAGAAGTTGCCGTTTTCGCCTGCGGTGCGGGCTGGGGATTTTGTGTTTTGTTCTGGGCAGGTCGCCATGAAGGACAATGGCGAAATCGAAGATGGTGGCATAGAAGCGCAAACGCGGCGTACCATGGAGAATGTCAAAAAGGTGCTGGCACTAGCTGATTGCACACTGGCCGATGTCGTCAAGGTGACAGTGTGGCTGGATGACACACGCGACTTCTGGACTTTCAACCGCATTTATCTCGACTACTTTGGCGAGCATCCGCCGGCACGTTCTTGCGTGCGCTCTGAGATGATGGTTGACTGCAAGATAGAGATAGAAGTCACGGCCTACAAACCTCTTTAAATTTGTTTGATATCACCATGCACATGCAAATCGATACTGCTTACCGATCAATTTATGTTTATGCCTGGGATGTTGTGGATATGGGCGTGACAGCCTTTGTCGATGCGGCGCTGGCCATGGGCATCACCGATGTCAGCCTGGCTTGCAGCTACCATGCGGGTAAATTCTTGCGGCCACATGCACGCAAGGGGCCGAAGGTGATTTTCCCTGAAGATGGCGTGCTGTATTTTGAACCGCAGCAGGCGCTTTATGGCGAAATTAAACCGCAAGCACATAGCGATGCTGCTACCCGTAATGTGCTGGCAGGTTTATTGGCCGATGGCCGTCTGCGTGTCCATGCCTGGACAGTCTTGCTGCATAACAGCCGCCTGGGTGCCGCTTACCCACATCTGACGACGCAAAATGTGTTTGGTGACCGCTATGTGTATAGCCTGTGCCCGATGCAGCCAGCGGTGCTGGAATATGCGCGCGCTGTTTGTCTTGACCTGGCGCAGCAATATGAACTCAGCAGCCTGATACTCGAAAGCCCGGGCTGGCAACCCTATGCGCATGGCTATCATCATGAATTTGCCCAGATGCCTTCGAATGCCTGGCTGGATGTCATGCTGGGTATGTGCTTTTGCGATGCCTGTCAACGTGCCGCGACTGAACAGGATATACAGATCAAGGCTGTGCAACAGCGCATTGCCGGCAATATCAATGATTACCTCGCCAACCCCGTACCCGTCACTACGCATCAGGCACAAGACTGGATACAGGCTGACTTGCTCAGGGATGAAGAGCTGCGTGCCTTCATCGCCTTGCGCCAGCGTCGCGTCACCCAACTGGTAAGCCAGATCGCCGCAGAATTGCCCAAGGCAACACAACTGGCTGTCATCCCCACGGTACAAAGACCAACGGCTGATTGCTGGCAGGAAGGCAGCGACCTGGCTGCACTGGCCAATGCGGCAGATTACCTGGAAGTGCCGTTTTATGAACCCAGCGCTACCCGCGTCATCAATGATGCGCGCCATACCCTGCATGCCACAGGCAATCGTCCAGAAAAGATACGCGCGATCTTGCGGCCAGGTTACCCTGATCTCAACACTGGTGCAGAACTGGATGCCGCCATCACCGGCTTGCGTGAACTGGGCATCAGCGATTTTGCGTTCTACAACTATGGCTTGCTGCCGCAAAAACAACTGGCTCATCTGGCGACGACACTCAACAGCCAGTTTGGAAAGGACACAGCATGAAACGTCATGTACTCATCACCGGTGCGTGTGGCGGCATAGGCAGCGTGCTGTGCCAGCGCTTTATCGCCAATGGCGACCAGGTATATGCCCAGGATCTGCCGGGTGCCGCACTTGACGCGCAGGTGGCAAAACTGGGACAACAAAGCTGTGTCGCCGTCGCTGCTGACCTGACTGACGCGGCCGCCTTGCAAACCGCACTGGCAGCAGCCCTGCAAGGCAATAGCATCGATGTACTGGTCGCCAACGCTGGTGCCGCACAAAGCCTGAACCTGGCCAGCACCACAGAAAACAGCTGGAAGCAGGACATGGACCTGAACCTGAACGGTACTTTCTACAGTGTGGAAGCCGTGCGCAGCGGCATGCAGGTAAAACACAAGGGCAATATCGTCCTCATCGGTTCAGTCAATGGCATGACTTCGCTAGGCCACCCCGCCTACAGCGTCGCCAAGGCTGGCCTGATCAGCTATACCAAGGCACTGGCAATGGAGCTGGGCAAGCATGGCATACGCGCCAACATCGTCTGCCCCGGCACGGTAAAAACCCAGGCCTGGCAAGCCCGTGCCGAGAAAAACCCGCAGGTGTTTGAAGATTTGAAGAAATGGTATCCGCTGCAAGACTTTGCCACACCGGATGATATTGCCGATGCTGTGCTGTTCCTCGCCTCTGATGCAGCACGCATGATCACCGGCGTCGCCCTGCCAGTAGACGGCGGCCTGATGGCAGGCAACCGCGTGATGGCCATGGAATTGACGCAAGAGGAAATTTAAATTGTTGTTGAAGACCTTTCAACACAGAGACACAGAGTTTGCACAGAGGGCACAGAGAAAAACAAAAAAACAAGAAATGCAAAACCCCAAGAAAACCTTAAATCGATTTTGCAGTTCTCTGTGACCTCTGTGCCCCCTCTGTGTCTCTATGTTGAGAGGTCTTTCCCCAAAATTACCAGGAAACAAGCATGGCAGCCGTACAGTTAAAAAACATCGTCAAACACTATGAGCAAACCCCGGTTGTGCATGGCATAGATCTGGACATTGCCGATGGTGAATTCGTGGTGCTGGTCGGGCCTTCGGGTTGTGGCAAGAGTACGCTCATGCGCATGGTGGCGGGGCTGGAAGAGATTACTGGCGGTGATTTCTATATAGCCGGTCAGCGGGCCAATGATTTGCCCGCGCAGCAACGCAATATAGCCATGGTGTTCCAGAGTTATGCGCTCTACCCGCATCTGACCGTGTATGAAAATATCGCCTTTGGCCCCAAGCTGCGCAGGGAGCCAGAGGCCAGTTACAGGCCACGCATAGAAGCAGCAGCGAAGATGCTCAATCTCGTGCCCTACCTTGAACGCCTGCCCAAGGCCCTGTCTGGCGGACAGCGCCAGCGTGTCGCCATGGGGCGTGCGGTGGTGCGCGAGCCTGCCCTGTTTCTGTTTGATGAGCCGCTCTCGAATCTTGATGCCAAGCTGCGCGTGCAGATGCGTGCCGAGATCAAGTCCCTGCACCAGCGCCTGAAGAATACCGTCATGTATGTCACCCATGACCAGATCGAAGCCATGACCATGGGTGACCGCATCGTCGTCATGAATGCCGGGCGCATAGAGCAGGTCGGCAAGCCGCTGGATTTGTATGACAGGCCAGCCAACCTGTTTGTCGCCAGTTTCATCGGTTCACCCGGCATGAATTTGATCGCAGGCATCCTTAGCATGGAAGAAGGCCAGCCTTGCCTGCGCACGGCCAGCAATCTGCGCATACCTGTACCTTCGCCTGTGCCTGCATCTGGCGCGCAGCAAGGTCAGGCTGTCACGCTGGGTATACGGCCTGAGCATGTACAGGCAAAGCCATCCGGCATCATTCCCCTGGCGATGAGCATAGCCAGTATAGAACCAACCGGTGCCGAGACGTATCTGTATGGCAAACTCGACGGACATCCCTGTTGCCTGGCCACGCGTGAGCGCATGCAGATAGCAACTGGCGAGCGTTTGCCTTTACACTTCCCGATTGAACTTTGTCACCTGTTTGATAGCCAAAGCGGCTTACGTTTGAATTAAGAGAATTTCCCATGCTAAACCTGACATCACTGACTGAACAAGCCCTGTTACCCGGCACCAAGGGTTTGGCACTGACTGCCCCGCTGCTGCAAAAAGACCTGGGCGCGCAAGGCTGGAACGTATTGAATGCCGATACCAGCTTCCCTGTGGCTGTGCTGAAAGACAGTGCCCTGCAACATAACCTGCAATGGATGAAGGCTTTTTGCGCCAGCCGCAATATCGTGCTGGCGCCGCATGGCAAGACCACCATGAGCCCCCAACTGTTTGACATGCAGTTGCGCAACGGCGCCTGGGGCATGACGCTGGCCAATGTCAACCAGATGCGTGTGGCGCAGCGTTTTGGCGTCAAACGCGTCATCATCGCCAACCAGCTCATCAGCAAGAGCGATATTCATTCTGCCCTGGCCTTGTTGGCTGACGATGCGGAATTCACTTTTTATGCGCTCTGCGATTCCATCGCAGGCGTGAACATGCTGGCAGACGCCGTGCGTGAAGCAGGCTTGCAAAGGCCACTGCCCCTGATGGTGGAGCTGGGCTTTGCCGGTGGCCGTACCGGTTGCCGCAGCAGGCAGGAAGCGCTGGAACTGGCACGCCATATCCACCGCAGCCCTTACCTGCAACTGGCAGGCATAGAAGGCTATGAAGGCTTATTGGTCAGCAAGCAACGCGAGCAAGACCTGCTGCAAGTGAAAAACTTTTTGCAGGATATGCTGGCCCTGTGCCAGCAGGCAGACCGTGAACAATTATTTGACCTGCCAGAGATAGTGATCTCTGCTGGCGGTAGTGCTTATTTTGACCTTGTCGGTGCTGAATTTGCCGCCGGGCTGAAATTTTCGCGCCCCTTGCTCCCCATCTTGCGCAGCGGTTGCTATGTCACGCATGATCACGGCTTTTATCATGGGCTGGTGGAAGAAATGCATGGCCGTGTTGCAGACTTGCCAGCCGGTGGTTTGCGACCCGCACTGGAAGTCTGGAGCATGGTGCAGTCGCGTCCTGAAAACGACCTGGCCATCCTGACCATGGGCAAGCGCGATGCATCATACGACATCGATATGCCTTTGCCTTTTGCCACACACAAGCCCGGCCACACCAGCGCACCGTTTCCCCTCCCTGCCGGCTGCAAGATAGAAAAAATGAATGACCAGCATGCCTACCTGCGCCTGCCCAAAGACAGTGGCCTGTGCCAGACCCTGGCGGTGGGTGACCTGATTGCCTGCGGTATTTCCCACCCTTGCACGACCTTTGACAAATGGCCGCTGATGCTGGTGGTCGATGATGCTTATCGCGTGCAGTCTGCCATCAATACGATATTCTGATCATGCCAGACACTACATATGATGTGGTGATATGCAATGCCCAGGTCTATGACGGCAGCGGCTGTGCGCCCTACCCTGCCGACATAGGCATACGCGGGCAAAAGATCGCTGCCATCGCCGCCCCTGCCAGCCTGAAAGGGCAGCACATCATAGACGCCAAGGGCATGGCCGTGGCACCTGGCTTTATTGATGTGCATACCCATGATGACAGGGTAGCCTTGCAACAGCCAGCCATGCAGCCCAAACTCACGCAAGGCGTGACGACGGTCATCACCGGCAATTGCGGCATCAGCCTTGCCCCCTTGAAAGCCAGTGCTGCCGTGCCTGCCCCCTTGTCGCTGATAGGCACGCAAAAAGACTACCAGTTTGCCAGCGTGGCCGACTATGCCGCAGCCGTCGCGGTTGCCGAACCCGCCGTCAATGTCGGCATGCTGATAGGCCACTCCACCCTGCGCGTAAATGCCATGGCTGACTGGACAGGCCCAGCCAGCACTACCGAAATCAGCAGCATGCAAAACCTGCTGGCAGAAGGCATGCAGGCTGGGGCACTGGGTTTCAGCTCCGGCCTGTTTTACCAGACCAGCAAGGCCGCAGACAATGCCGAAGTGATCGCCCTGGCCACAATCGCCGCCCAGGCTGGCGGCGTCTACACTTCGCATATACGTGATGAATACAATGGCGTCATGGATGCCCTGGCAGAAGCCTGCGATGCCGGGCAAGCGGCAAAATTGCCGGTCATACTCTCGCATCACAAATGCGCAGGCCCGGCCAACTGGGGGCGCACGACCGAGACACTGGCCTATATCAGCAAACGTCGTCGCAACCAGGCCGTGGGGCTGGATGCCTACCCCTACGCCGCTGGCTCCACCGTGCTTGACCCTGATTATGTTGATGGTGTCATCCGGATCATGGTGACGTTTTCTGAGCCTTACCCGGCCATGTCGGGGCGTGACCTGGCCGATATCGCCGCTGAATGGCAAGTCGATCAAAAAGAAGCCGCGCGCCGCCTGCACCCTGCCGGTGCCGTGTATTTCCAGATGCGGGAAGATGATGTGCAGCGCGTGCTCAGCTATCCGCATACCATGATAGGTTCTGATGGCCTGCCCCATGATGCCCATCCACATCCGCGCCTGTGGGGTGCTTTCCCCCGGGTGCTTGGCCATTATGTGCGCGAAGAAAAACTGTTTAGCCTGGCAGAAGCGATACGCCGCATGACAACTTTGTCTGCCGATCACTTCGGTCTCAAACAACGTGGCCGCATCGCTTGCGGCTGCTGGGCCGACCTGGTGATTTTTGATCCAGCCACGATCAGTGATGCTGCCACTTTTGCGCAGCCCAAACAAGCCGCCAAAGGTATGCTGTGGGTACTGGTGAATGGCGTCATCGCCATGGCAGCCGGCAAGCTGACTGGCAAACGCGCTGGCAAGGTTTTGCGCAGGCAGGATGAACGCTATGCACAGAATGACTAAGGCACCCTACGGCGACGCACCCTACGACACCAGTCTTACCTTGAGAATGATGGATTTTCCTGCCCTCACACGCGCGTAACGCATGGCAGCTGGTTTTGGTTGACAGCCAGCCCTGCGTTTAGAACTGCAACACTAAGCAGCGATCACTGTTGTTTTTTGCGTCAACGCAGATGTCACCGGGGGCGTTTTTGGCTTACGTAGGCTGACTACGATAAACAAAAGCAAGCAAACAAACCCAAACAGGAATAGGAAAATATCATGAACAAAATCATCACCGCTTTCATCGCCGCCACTGTTGTTATGGGTAGCAGCGCCTTTGCACAGACACCAGCTAGCGCACCGGTAAAAACAGCACCTGCTGCATCAGCCGCCGCTGCCAGCGTCGCCAAATCGGCCCCCGCTGCAAAAGTGACAGCAGCCTCTGCATCCGCTTCTGCTTCGACACCAGCAGCGTCAGCAACACCGGCAACAACAGCGCCAGCAGCAGAAACAAAAGCTGCCACACCGGTAGAAAAAACTGAAAAACACGTCAAGCATGAAAAACATGCGAAAGCGAAAAAAGACATGAAAGCGGAAGATACCAAGGCTGCATCTACGCCAGCGGCATCCAAATAATCTGCTAGGAAAGGCAGCCCATAACCGGGCTGCTGCTTAAAGAAACCGACGCACATTCATATTGAATGCTGCGTCGTTTTTTTTGGGGAGGGGAATTTTTTTTATATAGATGCAGTTTATCAATTTCAAATATTTGAATACAAGTCAATGCATGTCATCAGATGGAGCAAAGAATTTTTATTGTGTTCGAACTAGCTTTAATGTGACACTGTTAAGGTATTCATCAACTCCTCAATGATAAAAATGAAGATCACTGTCCTGGCACTGGATTTGGAGGGTACCTTAATCTCAAATGCCATGAGCCAAATACCCCGCCCAGGTTTACATCAGTTCCTGACACGCTGTGCCACATTGTTCCCCAGGATGGTCATGTTTACGACGGTCAAAGAAGAAAAATTCCGTCAAATCGCCAGATTGCTGGTGGAAGAAGGTATGGCTCCCGCATGGTTTTCTGATATCGAATATGTTCACTGGCAGGGCGAGACCAAGAACCTCGAATTTATTCCTGATGCGGCAGTGAACAATGTCATTCTGGTTGATGATTTTGAAATCTATGTGCACCCGGGACAAACCGCACAATGGATGCAGATAGAATATTTTGATTATCCGTATTCTGATGAAGATAAAGGCTTGCTCAAGGTGTTACAGAAACTTGAGAAATTGGCTGTAGAAGGAAATCAGCGTGAATGACACTTTACTCAGCCAAATATCATTTTCTTAAAATACGCCAGGGTTTTGTTTTTTGAAGGTCAACCGGCACACGTTTTTCATTGCTCGCATAATCATCTTCAAACACTGCCCAGCCATCAGTACGTTTGACCAGATACCAGAATGGCAGCTTGCGGCCCTGTACGCGCAGGGGTGTGCCGTACAGGTCAAGTTCAGACATATCGAGTTCCAGTGTTGCCTTTGCGGGTTTGCCATTGATGCTTAGCGCACCACGGGTAAAGCACCACTGCTCTTTCTCTTCGCTGACAAAACAGCCTTGTATCAGGCGGGCCAGGTAGAGATTGGCTTCAGACTGATCAAGTTTGCCCAGGCGCTGATAAGGGCCTTGTTCCGGTTTTTTTGTATCATTGGCGAGCAGCCAGATTTTGTCGCCTTCCTGACGCAGGCAATAGCTGCTTTCATCGCCTTCGTGCCAGGCCAGGTTTTGACTGATCCGGCCTGCCTTGATGTTCAGGGCGATTTGCTGGCTGTCTGTCGCTTCCAGCGCCGTTGTCCACACACCTTGCTTATCGAGCAGATCAAGAAAATGTGTGGTGCTCCAATAACCTTCGAGTTTTTGCAAAGCCACGTCACCTGAGCATATCCTGGCGGGAGCGGCCATGGCAGCAGGTGTGACACCGGCCGTTGCAAGCAGGATGGCGCAGAAGAATTTGTTCAATATGAATGTCATGGCAGCCCGCTCAGGATAAGTTGGATTCAACAAAATGCGTGTCGATTCTAACAGAGCAGGCTGCCAGCTTTTGGCAAATCAGCCGGGATTTTTCACCACGTTGGCCGTCATCTTGATGTCAAAGTCTTCTTGCTTGTCAGGTGTTTCCTTTTGCAATGTGGCGGTCTGGTTCAGGCCGGTGATGAGTTTCGGTTCTGCCACCAATGCGCCATTTTTCTTGACTATCATTGAGATCGTCACGGAATTTTTATATTTGTCCGTAGGTGCAGGCACCAGGCTGAAGCTGATATCCCATTTGGCTTGCTGCTCTTTTGATGTCACGCTGATGGTAGCCAGCTTACCCTGCTCTACCATGACGCGGGGTGATATTTTCTCTCCGCCGATACTGATATCAGTGTTGACAAGATAGCTGATGACACCGGGCTTGGCCACTGCCTTCGCTTGCTTTGTTTCGTTGACGACCGTGCTGGCGGGCATGGCAGCCCAGGCGCTGTAGGCACTGGCACAACCAAGGCCACAGATAAAGGCATAGGCAGTGGCACGTTTAAGCAGGCTGGGTGTGGACTGTTGCAGTTGCATGATTCTTTCCTTTAAAGGGTGGTGGGAAGGCCAGTGGCAAGCCAGGGCGCTGGGGGTAAAACTAAACTGTGTCTTGAGCATGGCTTCGGCGTAAGTGCGCCGGGCTTGCGGGTAACGGGCGATGACACTGGCATCACAGGCCAGTTCCTGGTCCAGGCGAAAACATCTGGCAGCAAAATGCACCAGCGGGTTGAACCAGAACAGGCATTGCAGCAATACAGACAGGCAATTAGCATACACATCGCCGCGGCGCAGATGCACTTGCTCATGCCGGATGATGAGGGTTTGTTCTTCTGCGCTGTAACGTTCAAAAAAATCGCCGGGCAAGATGATCTTGGGTTTAAAACAGCCCGCCAGCGCGGGGCCGATATCAAGCCCGCTCGCCAGATAAACACCTTCATCTTCAGTCAGCCTGCCCAGTTTGCGCAAAAACCGCCGATGCGCAACGCCGAATAACACCAGCATGGCAAGGCTGCCAACCAGCCAGACCAGTATAAAAATGGCAGGCCAGGCACTGATGGCCTGCGCGTCCAATGTGGTCGCTGTCGCCAGCAATTTGTTCACAGGCACATTCAGACTTGTTGCCATTTCCAGATAGTCATGGCGCGGCACTGTTATGGCCAGCAAGGCAAGTGGCAGTGTGGCCCAAAGTTGGTAAGCGATACCTGCACCTGCCAGTTTGCGCAGCGGCAGCCTGGCAAGCAGGATAAGCGCAATGAGGCCGCTGATGACCAGGCTGGCGAGTATGCCTGTCTGCAATAAATTATTGATCATCACCCAGCTCCCTGATGAGGCGTTTCAATTCTGCGATATCTTCGCTGGATAATTTCTTTTGCTCGCTGAAGTGCGCAACCAGAGGTGCGATGCGGCCATTGAACATGCGGTCCAGAAAACCCGTGCTTTCTGACATCAGCCAGTGCTCGCGTTTTAAAACCGGTGAATACAAAAAACGCCTGCCCTCTTTTTCTGCCGTGATCGCGCCCTTTTTCAGCAGACGGTTCAACAAGGTTTTGACCGTGGCCTCTTGCCAGTCCTGCTGCTGAACCAGAATGGCGCAGACTTCTTCCGCAGCAAGGGGATGCTGCTTCCAAAGGGTTTCCATGACTAGCGATTCTGCCTCGCTGATGGCGATATTTTTCATTGAGCCTCCTGATGCAATAATCATTTACAGATGTAATCGATAAACAATGATTACACTTGTAATCGCTTAAGTCAAGAAAAAATATTACCAACGAATGTGGTAGGACTACTTACCTGGAAATTGCTGATATGTTCAGGCCAGCGCAACAACAAATTCGCTGGCGGCATGCATGACCTGCTGCACAGACCAGCCCGGTTGATACAGGCTTGCCCCCAGGCCAAAGCCATTCGCCCCTGCCTGCAAATACGCATGCATGCCTGCGGGTTTGACGCCGCCAACAGGCAGGCACAGGCTGTCTGCTGGCAGCACGGTGCGCCATGCCTTTAATACCGATGGGGGTACACTTTCTGATGGAAAAAGCTTCAGGCCATCTGCTCCCGCATGCAAGGCGGCAAAAGCTTCGCTGATGGTGGCAGCACCCGGCAGGCATACCATGCCCTGCTGCCTGGCAAAACTGATCAAGGCCACGTCAGTATGCGGCATGACTATCAAGCGGCCACCTGCCTGCTGCACCTGCGATACCTGCTCGCTGGTCAATACCGTACCTGCGCCCAGCAGGCAGTCGGCTGGCAATGCCTGCGACAACAGACCAATGCTGCGCAATGCGTCTGGGGAATTCAAGGGAATTTCCACACAGCGAAAACCTTGCTGATAAAGACCCAGGGCAATCTCTTCACATTCATGGAGCTGTATGCCGCGCAGGATGGCGATCAACGGGAGTTTGCTCAGATAAGTGGCAAGTGTGTTTGGTGTGGGCATGGTGTGATGAGGGGTTGCGTGATGTGTTTATCTTACTACTGTCTGGAGGATTGCTATTTGGTTTTCTGGCTTGCTTTGCAGTTTATGAAAAAGTGAGTACGTGTTTTCAACGTCCAGTGTTGGGCTGATGAAACGTAGCCCAACCTACACCACTGATTACGGCGGTGGTTTGATTTTATTTCCAGGCATGCGTTTGGCCTGGAATGACGGGATCAGGATTGCTCTTTGAAGGGAGCAATCCATGCCAACATGATGAAAAAACCTTACGACCAGCCAATCACTTAAACTGATAATTAAACGAAAGCTTCACCAACCGCCCCAGGAAATTATCATAATTATTCACTCCATACGTGCCGCGCGGATCATACTCGGGTTGCTTGTTGAACAGGTTCTGGATATTGAGGTCGATCTTGATGTCCTTGCGCGGCTTCCAGGACACATTGCTCGTCCACGTGGTAATGGATGCGATGCCCTTGCTGCATAAAGACTTTGGCGTATCGAGACGGGTTTCACAAGAGTCAGGGTCAAAGGAGGGGTCATACCAGCCGCCTACGCCTTGCAGCCTTTGCGGGCCGGTGTAATTGGCGGCCAGGCTGACGTCCCAGTTGCCATAATTCCAGCTACTTGAAAAGCGACCGGTGATACGGGGCGTATTGTAGGAGCCGATGGAATTCTCCTGCCATTCACCATCTGCACCTTTGACGATAAAGCGGCGGGCAATCGTGGTTTGCAGGCCCAGCGTCAGGCGGCCATAGTCTGCCAGAGCAAAGCGGGCATTGGCATTGACATCAAAACCATCAACCAGGGTTTGCGACTGGTTGATATAGCTGCCTATCATGCCGCCCATCAGGCCCACGGTATATACCGGCAGCTTGCTGCACAGGCCAGGGTTGGCTGCACATACTGTGGCGGCCTGCCCCTGGTTGGCCTTGTCTTGTGGCGAGATGGGTGTGCGCAACAGAACGCCGGGTACATCACCCACATCGGGGCCATATTTTGTGATGGCGCGCTCGAGCAGCTGATTATAATTTTCCGCATTGATTTCGTTCTTGCGGTTGATAAAATAATAGTCGGCAGAAATATCAAAATCCTTGGTCGGCTGGAACACAAAACCGATGGTGGAGATTTTTGCTTTTTCCGGCATCAGGTTTGCATTGGGGCTGGTGACACCACCGATGTTGTAGGCACTGCATTCGGAATTCAATAAATTCCTGCCGGTGGTCACATCATTCGGGTTCGCTGATTTCATCAACACCGCCGCGATGGCATTGGTCTGTGTGCAGCGTACCGGGTCTTGTACCGAACTGACAGCATAGATACCGCCCGTGCCTGATTCTGCCAGGCTGGGCGCGCGGAAACCTTCTGAATAGGTACCACGCAACAGCAGGCTGTTCAGTGCCTGTATTTTCAGGCCGACCTTGGGTACGATGTTATTGTCAAAACCCGGGTATTTGTCGTCGCGTATGGCAAAGTCTGCTTCTATGCTTTTGGTGACAGGTACGAGAAATTCTGCAAACAGGGCTTCGCTGGTGCGCTGTCCCTTGAACCATGAGCCGCCCTGCCACCAGATATCGCCATTGGCTGCGGCGGTATCACCGGGGCTGGAATAGTTTTCATAATTCAGGTTGAAGCCAGCAGCCATCATCACATCACCGGCTGGCAAGGTAGCGATCTTGCCAGAGACTTTTCCATCCAGGTTGGCAACCTTGTCCCACGACGGATATTGCACATTCGGGTACATTTTTTCCAGCAGGGCACGGTTGCTGGCATTATCCACGCCGAATTTATAGGCCGGGTTATCACTCATGAGGGTGTAACCGGTCTTAGGGTCTTTGGTGTAAGGCCCGAATGCAGCCAGCAAACCGCTGACACTGGGGTTGCTGCCACGCTGGTTCATGACGCTGTGCGTACCGGCCAGTGTCAGGGCGGTTTCCCAATCCCATCGGCCGGTAGTGCCTTTCAGGCCGGTAACCAGGCGGAACTCATCATCCACAGTACTTTGTTTCGCCAGACCTGCGGCATCAAGGAAGCGATACGACAAACCGGCCACGCCGCCCATATTGCCCTGCAATCTGGCAGGCAGGGTATTGTAGGGATTGTTGGCTGATAAATACGGGAAAGTCAGAGTGTTGAGGTTAACGCCGGTATTGCGCGCATACCAGGAAGGATAATCACCACTGCTGAAGTTAGGTGGGCCCACCGAGGTGCTGAGGTCGATATGGGTCAGTGCCAGTTCGGCAAATGCCTGCACATTCTCATTCACGTCATAGTGGGCACTCAAGAAACCATTGGTGCGCTTGGATGAGGGTACCCAGAATTTACCCAGGTTCAGGGTATTGAGGGCGCAAGTGGTGTTACTGCCATCGGCTTTCAGGGACAAGGGCGTGGGGCAGCCTTGTGCCGGTGCACGGTTGGTGCCGACATTGCTGAAGGCAAACAAAGTACCAGGGTTAAGCACGCCAGGGCCACTGCCTTCGGCAATGCGCATATTGGTCAGGAAGCTGGGATGGTATTGATAGTAACTGTCCGGTATCGAAGACAAGATGTCAGGCAGGTACACGGCATCACGCTGGTAATAGCTGAGCGAGCCAAAGACATTGAACTTGTCGGTCGCCAGGTCGCCAAAGCCATAGGTCACGGCAGCGCCATATTCGCCGTTGCTATGCGTTTTCATGGACTTCTGCCCGTTCATGCGGACATCCAGGCCACGATAATTGGTCTTGGTAATGACGTTGATGACACCGGCAATCGCATCAGAGCCATAAATGGCGGACGCACCATCGGCCAGGATTTCCACCCGTTCTATCGCATCAACGGGAATGGAATCGATATTCACAAACTGGTACTGGAAACCGTAAGTCGCCCCATAGCTCGACAGGCGGCGGCCATTCAGCAGAACCAGGGTGGCCTGTGTACCCAGGCCGCGCAAATTGGCTGATGAAGCGCCATCCATGCCAGTAAACAGGCTTTGCGAATCTTTGAGGTCAGGCACGTTGGCGCTGATGTTGGCCAGCACCTGTTGCAGGGTATTGGCACCCATCTGCTCTATCTGTTCACGGCGCACGATCTGTATAGGCGAAGACTGTTCCTGGTCGATGCGCTTGATGCTGCTGCCGGTAATTTCTACACGCTGGCTGCCCTTGTCTGCTTCTTTCACGTTGTCGGGTTTTGCGTCTGGCCTGGCATCTTGCGCCTGCACTGCCAGCGGCAACATCATGCTGCCGAAGGCAAGCCACAGGGTACGCGTCATCACTGTCTCTCGGATTTTGATTTTTCTGTTTTGCATGGTTTTGATCTCTTGGTGGCTGACACACCCGGCCAGCAGGCGTAACGGGGCCTGACAGCTTCATGATGAAGTTGGCAAACTCGGCTCGTCTGGCCTGGTCTGGTACGGGAATTCTGAATATGCTTTGCTAGTCAAAATCACTCAGGTGTCTGGCTGGCTCTTGTGAAGCGCTTCCATAAAACATCTATTGATCTGACATGAAAAAGTCTAAGTCGTCTGCGCATGTCACGCCATCGACATATATTTAACTCCTCGTTTAGCTAAATTTGATGGCGCTGGAGATAGCTTTGGAAACGGAGTAATTTGTAACGGAATGCGCAAACGTGCTCATCGCGTCAAGGATGTATTTTGAACTGCTGTAAAATCCTGCACTCTGATGGTCTTGCGGCCGGGCGCGGCTTCCCTCCGGCAAATTTATGAAACTTTACAAAAAAAATATCCCTGCGACGCAGATCAAACCTGCCGCCAGTCAAAAAAACCCTGCCCTCTTGCTGAGTCTGTTTTTCGCTGAGATATTGTGTTCGCACAAGGTGTTGGCACAGACCAGTACCGAGCCGGCAAAACCACCCGTAGTCGCAACACCTGGCGCAGCGGCAACACCTGATGCAGGTGGCAAACCCGCAGCCCCTGCCAAGGCCGAAACCAAGCCTGAAGCCAAGACAGAAATAAAACCAGCCACGCCACCGGTAGTGGAAGCACCACCCGTCACGGTAACGGCTGAACGGCCAGTCAACCGTATTGACCGCCAGGTTTATGATGTGAAATCTGATGTCAACAGCACCAACGGTACGGCAGCAGATGCATTGAACAATGTGCCTTCGGTGTCGGTCGACCCTGATGGCACGGTCAGCCTGCGTGGTAGCACCAAGGTGCAGATTCTGATTGATGGCAAGCCGTCGGCGATGATGCAGGGCGATAACCGCGGTGCGTCCCTGCTGGCCATGCCATCGCATGATATCGACTCGGTCGAGGTCATCAACAACCCGGGGGCGCAGTTCGGCAATGAAGGCGGTGGTGGACCCATCATCAACCTGGTCATGAAACGCACGCGCCAGCCTGGCGGTTTTGGCGTGGTCAATGCCAATGCCGGTACGGCGGGTCGTTACAACAGCGCCGTTTCTGGCAGCTATCATGAAGGTGCGTTTGGCATACAGGGTGGTTTCAACTTCCGCCACGATGGCCGGAATTCTGTCGGTGACGCCACCCGTGACAGCCTGGACCCGGTGACTGGCACCAGCACCCACAATACACAGACATCCGCCGCAAAGGGCCTCAATGATTTTTCCGGCATCAATGCAACGCTGACTTATAACCTGGGCACCAAAGATACTTTGGGTGCGAATTTCTCCTATTCACTGCGCAGCAATAATCAAAAATCCGAAGATCATTATCAGACCTATAACCCGGACAATGCGCTGATCAGCGACTACGTGCGTACCAGCCTGCGCAAGGGGGACAGCAATAATTACAGCTGGGGTGGCCGCTATGATCACAAAGGTGACATCAATGGTGAAACTCTGAAGCTGGATTTGCGGGTTTCTTCATCTGACAATGCCAGTGAAAATAATTATGCCAACGTGTATGCCGTCAACCCCGGTTCTGTCACTGACAGACACAGCCTGCAAGACAATAAAACGGGAGTGAAGATCGTTGACTTCACCGGTGATTATGAGCGTCCTGATGGTGATGGCCTGATCAAGCTCGGCTATAAAATCGCCGACCATAAAAGCGAATTTGATACCAGTTATTTTGATATCGACCCGGTAAGCAGCATACAGACTGTCAATGCTTCCCGCACCAACCGTTTCAGCCTCGATGAAGGCAACCTGGCCGTCTATGGCTCCTACCAGTTGCGGCTCAATGAAAAATGGGGCGTGCTCGCAGGTTTGAGGACAGAATATACGCATATCGATCTTCAACAACTGACGAGCAATATCGAAGCGACCAATCATTACATCAATTACATCCCGAGTTTCTTTGCCAGTTACCAGATGACCGACGATACGACACTGCGCTTGAGTTATGCGCACCGCATACGACGCGCCGGGGCCAGTGAACTTAATCCCTATCAGGTATACCGTGACGAACTGAATGTTTCCAGCGGCAATCCAAAACTGAAACCCGCCCAGACCGATTCATTTGAACTCGCGTATGAAACCAGGGTTGGCAAGCTGGACATGAACATACGCGGCTATTACCGCAATGAAAGCGATGCCATCCTGTATCGCCGCACGCTGTTACCAGATGGTGTGTTGCTGACGACACTGGACAATGGTGGCGGCAGCCATATCAGCGGCCTGGAATTTACCCTGAGCGGCAAGGTCACGCCTAAATTCTCGATCAACACCAGCGGCAACCTCCTGTTTGGTGAACAAATCTATGTCAATACCGCCGGGCAGGAAGTACATCATCCATCGACATCCCTGAGTTTGCGCGGCAGATTTAATTACCAGTTCACGGATGACGATAACCTGCAACTTAGCCTCAATACGCAAGGGCGCACCGCCTCCGGCGAAGGGTATCGCCAGCCCAACTCAACCGCCAATTTCAGCTATCGCCACAACATCACAAAAAACCTGAATGTCGTCATGAACGTGACCGATGTTTTCAATTCCAACAAGATCGAAAACCAGATCGATACGGATATACTCAAAGAGAGAAGTATCAGGCGTTATGATGGCCGCCTGATCTATATCGGCCTGTCATATCGTTTTGGTGGCTCCCCGACATCTGGCGGCACACGCCCACCTGGCCAGACGCCACCGCCGGGCAGGCCCTGACGCTGGCCTGTCGCGGGAAACTGACAAATCAAAAAACGCTTTTTGATTTGCAGATATATCACGCGCAAAGCAAAGCTGAACCATGTTTTGGGTTAAAGTGATGAAAACGCTGCGCTGGCTGTAAAACGCTGCGCTGGCCATGTCAGATGCATTTGCAGGATGACAGCGCAGCAAGAATTTGACGCAGATCAAATAAATGTTTGCCCGCATGCGGCATGTTAAAGCGGATGGTTCAAGTACCATGCCATCCGCATTTAATGCTACTAAGGCAATACAATCACAACGAGACAACCCAGACATCGAACCATCATGCGTATTTTATTAGCGGAAGACGACAGCGTACTGGCCGACGGTCTTACCCGTTCGCTGCGGCAATCCGGTTATGCCACCGATTGCGTCAACAACGGGGAAGAAGCCGATTCGGCACTGTCCACACAGGACTTTGATTTATTGATACTCGACCTTGGCCTGCCCAGGTTGAGCGGGTTGGAAGTGTTGCGTCGCCTGCGTGCGCGAAATTCGCGCCTGCCGGTATTAATCCTGACCGCTGCTGATTCGGTCGAACAAAGGGTCAAGGGACTGGATCTGGGTGCAGACGACTATATGGCCAAGCCCTTTGCCCTGTCAGAGCTGGAAGCCCGTGTGCGCGCCCTGACGCGCCGTGGTGCCGGTGGTGGCCCGACAGTCATCAAACACGGGCCGCTAACTTATGACCAGGTTGGCCGCATCGCCTATATCCACGACCAGATGCTGGATTTGTCGGCGCGTGAACTGGGCTTGCTGGAAGTGCTGTTGCAGCGCACAGGCCGTCTGGTGTCGAAAGAACAGCTCGTTGACCATTTATGCGAATGGGGCGAAGAAGTCAGCAATAATGCCATAGAAGTGTATGTACATCGCCTGCGCAAAAAGATAGAAATTGATGGTGTTCGCATCGCCACGGTGCGGGGGCTGGGCTATTGTCTGGAAAAATTCTTCATCCCGGCAATTCCGACCCCTCCAGCAACTCCGGCAAACCTGGTGACACCATTGCCACCGGTAGAATCTGAACAAAAATGACAGGACAGCAGGCATGGTAGCCAAGGCAAAGCTGGCAGATGTGCCTGAGGACGTGCCACGCAAGCCTGGCAAACAACTGGAAGAAAAGATACAGCGTTCACTGTTTGGAGAAATCCTCGACTGGATGCTGGCCCCCCTCTTGTTGCTATGGCCAATGAGCATCGCCATCACCTATCTGGTGGCAAAGTCAATTGCCAACCAGCCCTTTGACCGTGCGCTGGAAGACAATGTGCTGGTCTTGTCGCAACAGGTCAAGGAAGTCGATGGCCAGACACTGACGCAGTTAAGCAATCCGGCGCGCGACATCCTACGGGCCGATGATCTCGACAATATCTATTTCCAGATCAAGAATGCCAAAGGGGAGATTGTCGATGGTGACCGCGACCTGCCGGCCCCCGCTGAAGACGACAGGCCGCTGACCGGTACGGTGCAACTCAGGAACGCCAATCTGCGCGGTATCGATATCCGCATTGCCTACAGCTATATTGACCTGAACAAGCAGGGTCGCCGCAAAGGGGCAGAACCCCATCTGGCACTGGTGCAGGTAGCAGAAACCCTGGAAAAACGGGCCTTGCTGGCCAATGAGATCATCAAGGGGGTGATACTGCCGCAATTCATCATCCTGCCGATTGCGCTGGCACTGGTCTGGTTTGCGCTGAGCCGTGGGCTGTCACCACTGGCAGAATTGCAGCAACGCATACGTGCGCGCCGCCCGGATGACCTGAGCCCCATCGACTCGCGCCATGTGCCGGAAGAAATCACGCCGCTGGTGAAATCGCTTAATGAAATGCTGGAGCGCCTCGCACAAACCATCGCCATCCAGAAGCGCTTCATTGCCGATGCCGCCCACCAGATGAAGACACCGCTGGCCGGCATGCGCATGCAGTCTGAACTGGCGCTTCGGCAGACTGACCGGGATGAGATACACCGTTCGCTATTGCAACTGGCCACCAGTTCTGAAGCGGCAACGCGGCTGGTAAATCAATTGCTCACCCTGGCCCGTGCAGAAAACCAGACGCCTGCCACCCAGGCGCTGGAACAGATCAACCTGAACAATCTCGCCCGCGATGTCGTCCATGACTGGATACAGACTTCATTCGCAAAGAAAATTGACCTGGGTTTTGAACAGCATGATGTGCCAGTGCAGATATTTGGCAACCCGCTGATGCTCAGAGAAATGCTGAGCAACCTGATCGACAATGCCTTGCGCTACACCCCGCAGGGACATAGCGTGACCGTGCGCGTCAGCCTGAACCAGCAGCAGCCAATGATGGTGCTGGCGGTACTGGAAGTGGAAGACAATGGCCCCGGCATTGCGGTGGCAGAGAGAGAACACGTATTCGAACGTTTCTACCGCATCCTGGGCAGCAATGTACAGGGTAGCGGACTGGGTCTGGCCATTGTCAGGGAAATCGCCAGCCAGCATGAGGCGGAAATCAGCATCTCCGATAACCCGCATCCGCAAGACCCTGCTTTCCCTGGCTGCCTGTTCAGTATTTCGTTCACGATGAATCACCCTGATGAACTACCGGCGGAGCTTGCAGAATAGGGAACATTAAAATATGGACCATGAACCGGCAAACAAAATGACCCCAGGTAAAAATCAGTATTGGCGTTACACTAGAAGACTGACTACCGCCCTGCTCTTTGTCTGGGCGGCACTGTGCTTTTGCGTGCTGTTTTTTGCCCGGGAACTCTATGGAGTCAATTTTTTTGGCTGGTCTTTTTCTTTCTATATGGCGGCGCAGGGCCTGACGCTGAGTTTTGTCCTTATCCTGGCCATTTATTCCATAGGCATGCATCTCATCAGCCGCCAGCAAAGGGACCATTAAACCTATGGCACAAGCGAGTTTTACCAAAAGACTGACGATTTATTACCTGTGGTACACGCTATTGTTTTTTGTGTTCCTGATCAGCCTGGCGATACTGGAAAAAGAAGGTGTGCCACGCGCATGGATAGGCTATCTGTTCATGTTCGCAACCATTGTCCTGTATGCAGGCATAGGGGTCGTCAGCCGCACATCAGATATCTCTGAATATTATGTTGCAGGGCGTCGTGTACCCGCTGTTTTCAACGGCATGGCCACCGCCGCTGACTGGATGTCGGCGGCCAGCTTTTTAAGCCTGGCGGGTGGCCTGTATTTGCAGGGCTTCGACGGCCTCGCCTACATCATCGGCTGGACGGGCGGCTTTTGCCTGGTGGCGATGCTGATCGCGCCCTACATACGCAAATTCGGGCAATACACCATACCGGATTTTCTGGGCGAGCGGTTTGCCGGCCACCCCGAAAACAATGTGGTCAGAATATTGGCTGTGTTTGCCACGGTATTCATCTCTTTCATCTATGTGGTCGCGCAAATCTATGGCGTGGGCCTGATCACTTCGCGCTTCACGGGGGTGGATTTTTCGGTCGGCATCTTCCTGGGCCTGGCCAGTATCCTGGTCTGTTCTTTTTTGGGCGGCATGCGTGCTGTTACCTGGACGCAGGTGGCGCAATACATCATCATCATTATCGCGTTTCTGATACCGGTGGCCTGGTTGTCGATCAAGCATACGCATAGCCCGGTAGCACAGTTTTCTTATGGCGCTGTTTTGCCGGCCCTGGTCGACAAGGAAAAACAGTTTGCCAATGACCCGAAAGAGCAGCAGGTCAGGGCCATTTACCGCCAGCGCGCAGATGAGTTACAAAAGAAAATACAGCAGTTGCCGCAATCATGGGAAGAAGGCCGCTTTGAATTGCAAAACAAGCTTGATGACCTCAAATCCGGCAATGCGTCTTTGCTGGAAATAAAAGCAGCCGGACGGGTCCTGGCGAATTATCCCAAGTCGCCACAGGAGGCACAAAGCCGCTGGAACGATGCCAGAAACAATTATCTCGCCAAGGCCCAACCCGGTTTTTCGCAATACACGCCCTATGCGGCCAAAGACCAGAAAGAATCCGATAACAAACGCAATAACTTCATGGCGCTGGTCTTGTGCCTGATGATGGGTACTGCCGCCCTGCCGCATGTGCTGGTGCGTTACAACACCACGCCTTCGGTCAAGGAAAGCCGCGACTCGGTATTCTGGTCGCTGTTTTTTATCACACTGTTATACCTGACCATACCGGCGCTGGCGATACTGGTGAAATACGATATCTATAATTCACTGGTGGGCACAGAATTTTCCAAACTGCCTTCCTGGGTCACTTACTGGGCCAGCATAGACCGTGTCAATCCACTGGTGACGATCACCGATATCAATCACGATGGCATCGTGCAACTGGCAGAAATTGTGCTCGATGGCGACATCGTCGTACTGGCCACGCCTGAAATTGCCGGTTTGCCGTATGTGGTTTCAGCCCTGGTGGCTGCGGGTGGCCTGGCGGCGGCACTGTCGACGGCTGATGGCCTGTTGCTGACGATATCGAATTCCCTGTCGCATGACATCTATTACAAGATCATCGACCCGCAGGCGTCAACCCAGAAGCGCGTGACGATTTCGAAATTATTTTTGCTGGTTGTCGCACTGGTGGCGGCCTATGTGGCGTCACTAAAGCCTGCTGATATCTTGTCGCTGGTGGGGGCGGCATTTTCTGTTGCGGCCTCTACCCTGTTTCCTGCGCTGGTATTGGGTATTTTCTGGAAACGGGCAAATCGCCAGGGAGCAATTTGCGGCATCATCACGGGCTTTGTGGTGTGCGTGTTTTACATGCTGTACGCCCATCCGCTGTTTGGCGGCAGTGCCGGGAATCAGTGGTTTAATATTGCGCCTATTTCAGCGGGTGTATTTGGGGTGCCGGCAGGGTTTATCAGCATGCTGGTAGTCAGTTATCTGACGCCCAAGCCGGATCAAAAAACCATGGAGTTGGTCGATTTCATCCGCGCACCTGAGTAAAAACGATAAAATGCGATCGGTGGTCGTTACTGAACGTCAACGGCACTCTTGCCTTGCTGCGCAATAGTATAAGCTGCCTGTCAGCGTTTTTTTCAGACTGTCGCTGTTTGCCGACACGCCAGTTGGCATTGAAGCTGAACTGGCACGTTTCTTGATATGCTTAAGTTGAACCGTAACCGCGAGACTTGAACATGGCAAAATTTTTCAATGAAATGGCGGCCGAATATGCCGGTACGCCCGGCAACACTGTTGATACACGAGAGCATTATCGTGAATTTTGCAACTGGCTGGGGCAGCAGTCAGCAGAAACACTACAGCGCAAACGCGCTGAAGCTGACCTCAGCTTCCGGCGTGTCGGTATCACCTTCGCTGTTTATGGCGACGATGCCGGTACAGAACGCCTGATCCCTTTCGATATCATCCCGCGCATTATCCCAGCCAGCGAATGGTCACATCTGCAAAAAGGACTGGTACAGCGTGTGCAGGCACTGAATATGTTCATCCATGATATCTATCATGACCAGAACATCATCAAGGCCGGCATCATCCCGGCAGAACAAATCTACAAAAACGCCCAGTACCGGCCAGAAATGCAGGGTATTTCGGTGGCATCTGACATCTACGCCCACATTGCCGGGGTCGATATCGTGCGCGCCGGCCAGGGTGAGTTTTATGTACTGGAAGACAATTTGCGCGTGCCGTCCGGCGTGTCTTACATGCTGGAAGACCGCAAGATGATGATGCGGCTGTTCCCCGAGCTGTTTGCACGTAACAAGATCGCCCCGGTTGACCATTACCCCGACATGCTGCTCGATAACCTGCGCTCCGTCGCACCCATGGGTGTGGATGACCCGACTGTCGTCGTGATGACGCCGGGCATGTACAACTCGGCCTATTTCGAACATGCTTTCCTGGCACAGCAAATGGGTGTGGAACTGGTGGAAGGGCAGGATTTATTCGTCAATGACAATGCGGTATTCATGCGCACCACGCGCGGCCCCAAACGTGTTGATGTGATTTACCGCCGTATTGATGATGACTTCATGGACCCGCTGGCTTTCCGCCCCGATTCTTCACTCGGTGTGCCTGGCTTGCTGTCGGTGTACCGCGCTGGTCGCGTCACGCTGGCCAACGCCATAGGCACGGGTGTGGCTGACGATAAATCAATTTACCCTTTCGTGCCTGACATGATCAAGTTCTACCTGACGGAAGAACCTATCCTGAACAATGTGCCGACTTACCAGTGCCGCAAGGCTGAAGACCTGTCATACACATTGGCAAACCTGTCTGAACTGGTTGTCAAGGAAGTACATGGCGCAGGTGGCTATGGCATGCTGGTTGGCCCAGCATCAAGCAAACAGCAGATAGAAGATTTCCGCCAGCGCCTCCTGGCAAAACCAGACGGATATATTGCCCAGCCTACCCTGGCACTGTCTGCCTGCCCGACGTTTGTCGAAAGTGGTATCGCCCCAAGGCATATTGATCTGCGCCCCTTTGTCTTGTCTGGCAAAACCATTTCCATGGTGCCGGGCGGCCTGACACGTGTCGCGCTGCAAGAAGGCTCGCTGGTGGTGAATTCATCACAGGGTGGTGGTACCAAAGACACCTGGATACTGGAAAATTAATCGCTTTTTGAAAAAACTGAGGCTTCAAGTCTTGTCACCCGTGCATCGCATGCCAGTACAAGGCCAGCCTGACCGGTTTGTTTTTACAAAAAGCACTGAAGATTGAAGGAGAAAGACCATGTTAAGCCGTACTGCCGATCATTTGTTCTGGATGGCGCGTTACACCGAACGCGCCGAAAACACAGCCCGCATGCTGGACGTCAATATCCAGACCACGATGCTGCCACAGTCTGCCGAAGATGCAGAGCAAGGCTGGCGCGCCATGCTGGGCATATCAGAATTGCAATCTGCCTTTGACCATCAATATGGTTTGCTGACCAAAAAGGATGTACTCGACTTCATGGTCAGGGACCCGATGAACCCGTCTTCGATCGCATCCTGCCTGAAAGAAGCACGCGAAAATGCCCGTGCCGTACGCGGCACGCTGACCACCGAAGTATGGGAAACCCAGAATGCCACCTGGCTGGATATGGAAGAAAAACTGTCCCACAGCCTGCTGGAAAACGACCCCAGCCAGTTCTTTGAATGGGTCAAATACCGTTCGCACCTGTCACGCGGCGTGACGCTGGGCACCATGCTGCGGGATGAAGCCGTTCACTTTATCCGCCTGGGCACCTTTATTGAGCGTGCAGACAATACGGCCCGTATTCTTGACGTGAAGTTTCACGGTGCCAAGGAAAGCCAGGGCAGCAATGATAGTGTGCAAAGAGAATTTTATTACTGGGCAGCGCTGTTGCGTTCTGTCTCTGGCTTTGAGATCTATCGCAAAGTGTATCGTGATGTCATCACGCCAGAACGCGTGGCCGAATTATTGATGCTACGTGGTGACATGCCGCGTTCCTTGCTGGCCTGTATGGATGAGGTGGTTGCCAACCTGAAAGAAGTGCGCAACGATGTCTCTGCCGACACAGAACGACTGGCTGGCAAACTGCATGCAGAACTCAAATTTGCCCATATTGAAGAAATACTGGCCGATGGCCTGCACGATACACTGACCAGGTTTCTGGAAAACATATTCGAGCTGGGTAATCGTGTCAGCCGCGATTTTCTGGTTCCTTTGGCGGCTTAAAACAAACATAAACTATTATGCAACTTTTCATACGCCATCAGACGATTTACCGTTACTCTGCACCGCTGACCTATACGATACAGCAGTTGCGCCTGACACCACGCGCCGAGATCTTGCAGCATGCCATTTCATGGCAAATCAAGGTCGCCGGTATCCGCCATCCCTATACAGATGCTTATGGCAACCAGTCGCACATGCTGACCATTACCGGGCCACATGATGAAGTCGCCATCATTGCAGAAGGCCTGGTTGAATCAGGCATGCCTTACCAGGGGCGCATCACCGACAAGGATACTTTTTCACCACTGGTGTTCACCGTGCCCACCAGGCTGACTGAACCAACACGGGCAATCCTCGACTTTGCCCACGCCCATTTGCCCGATGTGGGCAAGACCAGCACAAGCGCACTGTTAAATCTGGCCGCGCACATCCGTGGTGCGGTTGAATACCAAACTGGTGCAACCATCGTCACGACCAGCGCCAGTGACGCGCTGCAACTGGGGCGCGGAGTGTGCCAGGACCATGCCCATCTCTTCCTGGCTTGCTGTCATGCACGTGGCATTCCGGCAAGATATGTTTCTGGCTATATTGATCCCGAATCAACCAGCCATGCCGAAAGCCATGCCTGGGTCGATGTCTGGGTGGAAGACAGCGATTACACGGGCTGGGTCAGCATTGATGTCACCCACGCCTGCCTGATGACGGATGCTTATTGTCGATTGGCTATAGGCCGGGATTATGATTCTGCCGCACCGGTACGAGGCGTACGGCGCGGTGGCGGTACAGAAACCCTGAGTGTTGATGTACAAGTTACGCCAAGATGACAATTGCGTGACAGGAATAAGGTAAAATCCTCACTTCGTTTCACAAAATTGTTCGCTCTATGACTTACTGTGTTGGCATGCGGCTTGACGCCGGGCTTGTGTTTCTTTCTGACTCACGCACGAATGCAGGTGTTGACCAGGTCGGCACCTTCCGCAAAATGTCGGTATTTGAAAACCCCGGTGACCGCACCATGGTGCTGATGACTGCTGGCAATTTGTCCATTTCGCAATCGATACGGCAACTGGTGTCAGAGTATATGGATGCGAATGGCAACACCATCTGGACCGTTCCCAGCATGTATGAAGCTGCACGTATTGTCGGTGAAGCAGTGCGGACTGTGCATAATCGGGATGCCAAAGCCCTGGCCGAATTTGGTATCGACTTCAATGTCAGCCTGATCTTTGGTGGACAAATCAAGGGCGAGCGTTGCCGCCTGTTCCAGATTTATTCTGCCGGTAACTTCATCGAATCACACAACGAAAATACGTATTTCCAGATCGGCGAAGCCAAATATGGCAAACCCATCATAGACCGTGTTGTCACACCGACGACGCCGCTGGATGAAGCCGCCAAATGCGCATTGATCTCCATGGATTCGACCTTGCGTTCGAACGTGTCTGTTGGTTTGCCGCTGGATTTGCTGGTCTATGAAGACGGCAAGCTGGCTGTCACCCATTTCGTCACGATTGATGAGAAAAACCAGTATTTCCAGATGATACGCAATACCTGGGGCAGCTTGCTCAAGACCGTATTCGAGAGCATTGATGCCCCGGTATGGAACGCCAGCCCTGAAATCAATGGCAATGTCCTGTCTGCCACCAATATGCATAGCAAACCTGTGCGCGTGGAAGTACCGGCGCAATTGCGCGAAGCCAGACTCGCCCCCTCCCCCCTGCAATCACTGGCCCAACAGCCGAGCAATAACAAGCAGGCCTGAGCAGACCCGTCGGCCTGCATGCACACAACTGGACAACGATCTGCGAAGCAGTATAATCCGGCGCTGTACATGCTTGCTGTAAAAACAATGATGTCCTGAGTTTACAAGCCCTGCACGGGCGAATGTGCATGCCTGAAGCATGCCAGCCTGATGCATTTCGTTGTGATGCAATAACTCATCCCGTGTACCCCTGAAGCAAATCAGTGTTGCCCTTACTTTAATTGTATTTTTTATCAAGAATTCCCAATGGCAAGCGTCAACGATATCCAGAATCTTTACATCGCCTATTTCAACCGCCCTGCCGATGTCGCCGGACTGGCTTACTGGACCTCTGGTGCCCAGCTGAACCTGACATCAGTGCAAATTGCCCAGTCGTTTTCAAAACAAGTTGAGTACGCAAGCATTTTTTCAGGTTTCTCGACGAAACAGACTGTCAACACCCTGTTTAAAAACCTGTTCAACCACGACGCGGACCCGGACGGGCTGGCTTACTGGATAGGACAAATCGACAATGGCACCTTCACTATCGGTCAGGTCGCCATTGCTATCCTTGGTGGCGCGGTCGGCAAAGATGGCCTGATCGTGGCAGCCAAGCTCGCCGCTGCCAACGGTTTTACAGGCAAAATGGCAACGAACACATCTTTGCAGGCAACGTATAGCCAAAGCAATGGCAACGCGTTTGATTTGACGAAGACCTGGCTGGCCAGCGTTATCGATACGTCCTCGGGCGCAGCCGCCCTGGCAAAAATGGATGCCACCTTCTCAGCCATGCCCGACCCCGCGTCTTTATCCTTTGTAGTCAAACCCGGTGTGGCAAATTTGGGAACAAGTGGTAACGACAATTTCATCGCGACAAACGAGACCCTGCTGGCGAGTGGCACTTCCATCAAGGGCAATGGCGGTACGGACGTATTGAGCATCACCTCGCATCTCAGCAATGCGGTTCACCCGGCTATCGTGACAGGTATCTCCACCCTGAATTTGTTAAGTGGAGAACTTCAGTTGAGCGTTACTGACCCGTTCCTGAATCAGTTCAGCACCATCAACGACTATAAGGCATCGGATTCCATCCGCCTGGGAAATATTGCACAGACGATCAATCTCTACAATTCCAATGGTGCGGGCGTGACCCTGGGTGCACCAAATCAGGTGGTCAGGCAGTTATCGAAAAGTAGCGATTATGTGGATATCAATACCACCCATGCCAACCTGGCAGGCGCCACTTTTGATCTTGATCATGCCAGAGTGAGCACCAAGGTTGACAGGACCACCGGCCCCTTCGGCAATAAACTCAATATTTCTGATGCAGGGTCAGTCAGCCTGGGCGCGGCAATGTTGAAGAATTTTTCCTGGGTATCGCTGTCCGCAGCAGAAAACCTGACATTGAGCCCGGATACTGCCATCATGATCAGTGTGGGCGATGCAGACACTACCATCAGTGAAACCACAGGGGCAGGCGACGTGGTCATCTACATGAACAATTCTCGTTCGCTCACCCTCAATACCAGCGCAAGCCATGCCACAGAACTTGCCCTGTTGGGATACGGAACCAATACGATCACGCTTTCAGGTTCAGGCAATGTTCTTGTCAGCACGACCGGCATAGGCAACATCAACATTAACGGTAGTGCCGGGCTGGTCACCATTCAGTTGCCTGCCCTGGGCAATGCCAGGGAAAACATCTCGGTAACGAACTCTACCCTGGGCAATATCACGAGCAAACTGATCACCATCGACAATTTCAAGGCCAGCAGCGGCAGGGAGACGTTACATACTGGCGCCAATGCATCATCGATGGGAACCATCAACATCAGCACATCCGACTTCAACAGCCTGGCGGCCAATATCGCCAATGGCGCTGGTGCGCTCACCAACAATGACTACAAGGCATTCATGGTCAACGTCGCTTCCGGTGCCGCCGCCGGGTCGTATGTGTACGAACATATGACTGGCTCGACCGTCAACGCTGGCGACATCATTGTCAAACTGACTGGCAACACAGGCATGGTCATGGCAGGCGATTTACAGGTGTAAGGCTGTCAACGTGCATGACCTGTTAATGCACGTTGAGAGGCGCAATGCCTGTCAGTCTGTCATTTCTGTCGTTTCTGGCGAGAGCACATCGCCTCAACAGGAATGGGCTAGCTGCCTTTAGCCCCGGCTTTTGCGGACTTGCCTGTTGGCTTCTTTGCCTGATGGCGCCATTCACAGGTAGCAGCATGGTCATTGACCATGCCTATCGCCTGCATGTAGGCATAGATAATGGTGGAGCCGACAAATTTGAAGCCGCGCTTGAGCAAGTCTTTGGAAATACGGTCGGACAATTCTGTCGTGATGATGCGTTCGCCATGATTGATAATCGGCTTGCCATCAACGTATGCCCACAGGTAGGCATCCAGACTGCCCTTTTCTTCACACAATTTCAAGTAAGCCTTGGCATTGGTGATCGCCGCCGCCACTTTCAGCCGGTTTCTGACGATGCCGGGGTTGGCCAGCAGTTCGGCCACTTTTTCTGCATCATAGCCGGCAACTTTTTGGGCATCCCAGTTGTCAAAGGCAAGGCGGTAATTTTCACGTTTGTTGAGGATGGTTTCCCAGCTCAGCCCAGCTTGTGCACCTTCCAGGTTCAGCATTTCAAACAATTGTCGTTCGTCATGGCATGGCACACCCCATTCATGATCGTGATAGGCCAGATATAAGAGATTAGAGTTATTAGCCCAATTGCAGCGTGTTGTCATATAGTGAGAGTGAAGCAGAGTAAGATATGATTCAGGAAAATCTGTTTTAACAAAATTTTTCAATTCAAATTGACATTCTACTTATTTATTCTAGAATCGTCTTTCCTACACGGAATGTGGAATCACCATGTTGAGTTTTAAGCAAGGCCATAAAAATCTGTTTGCCCTCACTGCAAGCGCCCTGTTACCTCTCGTACTGGTAGCTTGTGGTGGCAGTAACCAGAATGATAAACAGGCTGAGAATTCCACTGGTGCCGTGCAAGCTGCACCACCGCAGGCAGCGCCGGTCTCAGCAGGTGTCATGAGTTTCACTGGCAAGCGCCAGAACTATACGATCACACGCCTCAGCTCATCTTACACCGTAACGGATACGGTCAGTACCGCGGGCACAGTCACCGTACCGGCAAGCGTCAGTGTTCTGCAATTTTCCGACTTCAGGGTCAATCTGGCTATTGGCGACAAAGCCAATTCCCTCTCTACCACCAGTCTGAACAATTTGCTGGACCTGTATGTGGCGTTTTTCAACCGTGTGCCCGATGCCGACGGCCTGTCTTACTGGATAGACCAGCTCAAAGGGGGTATGACCGAAGCACAGATTGCTGACAGTTTTTACCTGGTCGCCTTGCAATCCCCGACACTGACTGGTTATTCGGCCAGCATGGGTAATGATGACTTCATCCGCATCATTTATAAAAACGTCCTGGGCAGGAGCGGCGACACCGCCCCCAATGCGGCGGAAATTGAATACTGGTCCAGCCAGTTAAGAAATGGTGCCCCCAAAGGCAGCATCGTCCGGGCCATCCTGGTGGCTGCGCGTGATTATGCCAATGACCCGACCTGGGGCTGGGTCACCAAACTGCTCAACAACAAGCTGGATGTGGCGAATTATTTCGCCGTTCAGCAAGGCCTCAGTTACCTGACGCTGAACGACAATATCACCAAAACGATGGCGATTGACAGCGCAGTCACCAGCACCTCAACGGCAGCCGCACTGAGCCTCATCGGGGTCAGCGGCAATCCGTTTAACCAGATCATTTCGTCCTATGGCTCACCTGACAGCCTGGCAAACATTTGTACACCAACTGGCGAAAAAAGCTGGGTACGCGCCCATCTGGATGATGTCTATTTGTGGTACCACGACATTATCAATGTGCCACCGACACAGTACAGCACGCCACAGGATTATTTCCAGGCACTGATCGTCAAATCCAAGGATCGTTTCAGCTTTACGTCAGAACAAGGCAGTATCGACGATTACTTCCAGTCTGGTGAAGACGTCAATTATGGTTATAACCTGGTGCGTGAAGGCAGCAAGATACGCATACGTTATGTGCAGCCGGGTTCACCCGCAGATATCGCACAGCTCAAGCGAGGCACCACGATCATCAGCGTCGATGGTGTCGGTCTGGGATCGTATATCGAAGACCCGCAATACTATGCGCTGTACCCGTTAAAATCAGAAACGCATAGCTTCGAAGTGCAGGATACCGGTGCCATCGCCAGCCGTGTCGTCACCATGACGGCGAAAACCGTCACCACCGCGCCCGTGCTGCAAAACCAGGTGCTGAACGTCAACGGCAAGAAAATCGGCTACATGGTGTTCACCGACCATATCCGCACGGCTGAAGCACCGCTGGTCAGCAGCATGCGCAGTTTCCAGCAAGCGGGGATAGATGAACTGGTACTGGATTTGCGTTACAACGGCGGTGGATATCTGTACATCGCCAATGAGCTGGCGTCGATGATAGGTGGCAGCAAGGTCTCCAACCAGGTCTTTGAGCAATTGCAGTTCAATGACAAGCATGCAGATGAAACAGCCGATAACACATCGACTTTTTCAGACACGGATAATTATTACCGGCCCTTGCCCAAACTGAATCTGCCACGCGTATTCGTGCTGACCGGTAGCGGCACCTGTTCAGCCAGCGAATCCATCATCAACGGCCTGACACCGTTCATGCAAGTCATCCTGATCGGCAACACCAGTTGCGGCAAACCGTATGGTTTCAGACAAACCAATAACTGCAATACGGCATATTTTGCCATTCAGTTTGCCGGTGTGAATGCCGTAGGCAAAGGCGACTACACGAACGGCTTTACACCAGCCTGTACGGTGTCAGATGATCTTAACCATGATCTGGGCAACACTGCTGAATCACGCCTGTCTGCAGCATTGACCTATGCGCGCACAGGTGCCTGCCCGGCAAGTTCATTCAGCCCGGCGCCACCGCCTGCACTCAGCAACCCGATACGCGACAAGGACATGCGTCCGTGGCAGAGCATCAAATTGCTGAGATCTGTGAATGCACAGTCAAGGTAAGTTAAGCCCGGTTTAAGGTAACAGGCAAAGAAAAAGCGAGCATCATGATGCTCGCTTTTTCTTCGTGCTGGCTTTGTATTTTGCCAGCCTCATTCATGAATAGGCTTACTGGCTTCCCGGCAAGCTCATGGCCTGAAGTGTAATCTGCTCTCGAAAAACAGGCCCTTGAGACGCTTGCGGAAAATGGCAAGTGTCAACGCCAGCAAGACGACAAGTATATTGAAACCCAGGATCTTGGTGCCCCCAAGGTCAACAAAAGGGAGAGAGTTGGAAGGCATGGTGGCTGCATTCAAGCCACGATCATAACTGGCACCAATCACTTGCCCGGCGTTGTTGATGGCATTGGTCAGGTACAGGCTTTTACCACTGGGGTGCAGTACCATCTTGTTATCGCGCCAGACAAAGGACAGGCGCATATCGAGCGTATCCACTACACCGACCACATGGCCTTCATTATTGATACCGGTAGCAAAGCTGTCGCCAAAACCGATTTTGTCGCCCAGGTCTATCATCTTCGCCCCATCATGAACGAAAGCATGCCAGCGCCGATCTTTCATTTCCGATGTACCAACGACGGCCCCTTTGCCATTGATTGCGGTTGCCGAACTATAGCGACCACCGAGCGTGCCCAGATCGCTCATGCCAGTCGCGTCATTGTATAAAAAGGCATGACGATAACCGTCTTCCGTCGTTGCGGTGCCAACCACTTGCCCCAGATTATTGATGCCGCTGGCATAGCTGACTTTACCACCGAGCGTGCCCAGATCTTTCAGTGCTTCGCCAGGTGTGTAAAGGAAAGCATGCCAGTCACGGTTGGGCGTATCGGCAAACCCTACCGCCAGACCGGCATTGTTGAGCGCTGCACCGTAACTGCTGGGGCCACCGAGGGTGCCCAGGTCCTGCACACCATGCTCACGATTACGGATGAAGGCTCTCCAGGCATCACCTTTCTTTGAAGAGCCGACCACCTCACCCTTGTCATTGATGCGCTTGGCTTCACTCTCGGTTTCGCCTGGCATTTCCAGCTTGACCAGTTTGCCTTTTTCAAAAAAGACGGCATGGGGGGTGCCATCTTTTTCCTTGATCACCGCTGCAACCTGCCCCGCTGCATTCATGTCATAGGCAATCGACTCGCCATATTGCTTGCGTTCTATGCCCAGAGAATGTGTGGTGGCAGCAGCATGGCCACCGATCAAAGCCAGCAGAAACAAAGAACTACGCAATGCAGGGTGCATACAGGTATCCTTTCTGGAGGGAGGTCGTACGGGGAATTTTGCTAACGAATATACAGGATTATTATTTGGCAATAAAGATAAATGATTGTTTTTATCACCACTGCCTGATGGTCGGACGAGACATCAGGCAGCATCACCAAGCTCTGGAAAAACCTCACCATAGACATGAACGCCAGCAGCTAGAAACGCATTTAAAAAAATGGCTTACTTGTACCCCACATCGTCTGGCGCATGCTAAAGCAATGCATAAGCAAATGACCAAGGAATAAGGAGGTGCAAGCCCGGACAGCAAAGCGCATTAATTTGCCGGTAACGCATCGCTAAAGCATGTCTGGGCTGCCAGCAAATTCTAACAGTCGTCACTACTCGCACGAAGCTGTTTTAACTAGCAAGGATATAAGTGATGCGACTATGACTGCTTCAGACGTGCTGATGTTGAGGCAGGGAGATTTGACTTGCTGATACAGCGGGATGCATTGCCCGGACAAGGGCTTTCAGGGCGCCCAATCCGCCCTTTCAGATATCCAGGCAAATTCGATTGATGGCAACGACACGAAAGTACTCAGTTCGACGGTTGAAACAAAAACGGAACCTTGACGGTTCCGTTTTTGATATCAGCAATATGCAACGATCACACAACAATCGTCTGATGCTCATCACCTTCACGCGCACGGATTTCGCCAATGCGGGAAACGGTTTCGCCAGCAGCAGTCAGTTGGGCAATGGCAGCATCCGCCAGCTCAGCAGCCACAATAACGACCATGCCTATGCCGCAGTTGAATACGCGGTGCATTTCTGCGTCAGCCACGCCACCATGCTGTTGCAGCCACGTGAACAGCGGTGGCATGGTCCAGGCATCTTTATGCAGGATGGCAGTCAGCTTGTCGCCCAATACACGTGGGACGTTTTCGACCAGGCCACCACCGGTGATGTGGGCCATGCCTTTGACTTCCAGCGATTCCATCAGTGCCAGCAAGGGTTTGACGTAGATACGGGTCGGTGCCATTAGTGTGTCGCCCAGGCTGCGGCCATGGAAATCAGCACTCAGGTCTGGCTGGGCCACTTCGATAATCTTGCGCACCAGTGAAAACCCGTTGGAATGGATGCCCGAAGACGCCAGGCCAAGAATGACATCGCCCGGCTTGATCTTGCTGCCATCAATGATTTTGGATTTTTCTACCGCGCCAACGGCAAAGCCGGCCAGGTCATATTCGCCTTCAGGGTACATGGAAGGCATTTCAGCCGTTTCGCCACCGATCAGGGCGCAACCCGCCTGTTCGCAACCAAAGGCCACGCCTTTGATGACGTCGGTGGCCGTTGCCACATCGAGCTTGCCGCAGGCAAAATAGTCGAGGAAGAACAATGGCTCTGCCCCCTGTACCAAAATGTCATTGACGCTCATGGCGACCAGATCAATGCCAACCGTGTCATGCTTGTTGAGGTGGAAAGCCAATTTCAGCTTGGTGCCAACACCGTCAGTACCGGATACCAGAACAGGTTCTTTGTACTTTTTGCTGACTTCAAACATGGCGCCAAAACCGCCTATGCCTGCCATGACGCCTTCGCGCATGGTCCTTTTTGCAAAAGGTTTGATGGCATCAACCAGCGCATCGCCAGCGACCATATCGACACCAGCGTCGGCGTAAGAGAGTGAAACAGGGGTAGAAGTGCTCATGATATTCGGCAATAGGGGCAGGAGGCGGTAAAATAGGGAAATTGCCAGAAAAGTCCGGCAAAACCGCTATTTTAACAAATTGACCGCGCAAATTAACCGCAAAAACGCTGTTTTTTGGGTCAGGCTGAAAATTTGATAGCTCTTTGACCACTAATTGAACATTAATTGAACACCAACTGAACGTTAACTTAACTTTAACTCAATTTTAATCAGCGATAAAAATGCCATTTTCTTTTACGTCGGAGCAAAAACAATCCATGTTGTGGCTGGCCCTGGCATTTGCCCTGCTGCTCTTGTTGTCACTGCTGGGGCCGGTCCTGATGCCCTTCATCGTTGCCAGTATTCTGGCCTATGTGCTCAACCCCTGGGTAGATAAACTGTGTGCCTTGCGTGTGCGCAGGTTTTATATCCCGCGCTCGGTTGCGGCAACGCTGGTTATTGTGGTTTTAATCGCTGCGGTATTGGCGATGATACTGATCATGACACCGATTTTGCAAAAAGAAATCCCGCAACTGCAAGACCAGATCCCGCGTTTTTTTGACAAACTGGATACCACACTGGCACCAATGCTGTCAGAATTTGGCATCAAGGTAAGACTGGACAGTGCCGGCATCAAGACCTTATTGTCTGAACAAATGGCCAGCAGTGGTGATGTCATCGGCAAGGCTGTCCTGTCTTCGATACGTGTAGGTGGCACTGCCTTGCTGGGCATGGTTGCCAATTTACTACTGATTCCCATCGTACTGTTTTATTTGTTGCTAGACTGGCATTCGCTGATCCATCGCCTGGGCAATTTCATCCCGCGTCGCTGGGTGCGCGGTACTGCCAGCGGTGTCGCAGAAGTCGATGACATCCTGGCGCAATACCTGCGCGGGCAAATACTGGTGATGATCGTGCTGGCGGTGTATTACTCCGTTGCGCTCAGCATTGCCCGTTTCGAACTTGCCCTGCCGGTCGGCATCATCACTGGTTTTCTGGTATTTATCCCTTATCTTGGTTATGGCCTGGGCCTTGTATTGGCGCTGATTGGTGCGATACTGCAATTTGATGGCTTCAGCGGCTTGCTGTCAGTTGCCATCATTTATGGCATAGGCCAGCTGCTGGAATCGTTTTACCTGACACCGCGCTTGGTGGGTGAACGCATAGGCCTGCACCCATTGACTGTCATTTTCGCCCTGATGGCTTTCGGGCAATTGTTTGGTTTTATTGGCATCCTGATCGCGTTACCGGCGTCGGCCATCGTTTCGGTCGCGGTCAAGCATTTGCGCGCGTCTTATCTCAACAGCCCTTTTTATCGTCAGTCATGAGGCAATTATTACTGGATCTGGATGGGCAAAAACTGCCGTCCCTTGATACCTTTGTGGTCGGCCAGAATGCCGAACTGGCGCAATTGCTATCCCTGTTTTCACAGCGCGTGACCAGCCAGTATGGCGAACGTTCTGTCTATCTATGGGGTGAAACCGGTGCGGGCAAAACCCATCTGCTGCATGCGTTGGCCGATAATGATTCGGCACGTTATATCCCCGCAGATGCGCCGGAAAGCAGCTTTGATTTTAATGAGGGCGTCAGCCTGTACTTGCTTGATGATTGTGACCGCCTGCCGCCATTGAACCAGATTGCTGCGTTCAATTTATTCAATGAAGCACGCGCGCATGGCGGCTTTCTGGTGGCCGCAGGCAACCACCCACCCATGATCCTGAACGTACGAGACGATTTACGCACCCGCTTTGGCTGGGGCCTGATTTATCAGGTACATGGCCTGACAGATGAAGATAAAATTGATGCACTGGAAAGGGCCGCGCACGCCAGGGGGATTCAATTGTCGGCGGGCGTGTTACCCTATCTGATTACCCATTGCCGCCGCGACATGAGTTCATTATCCGATATGCTAGACCAGCTTGACCATTATTCACTGGAAACCAAGCGGCCCATTACCTTGCCCTTGCTGCGCGAACTGATGCTGCAACAGCAAGCCTGACTATATGACAACGACCCGCATGCGTAATATCGCCTTATTTGATCTTGATCATACCCTGATCCCCATTGATTCTGATTATGAATGGGGACAGTTTCTGTGTCGCATTGGTGCAGTCGATGCCGATGAATTTGCCCGTCGCAATGCCGATTTTTTTGCCCAGTACCAGGCCGGTACGCTGGACCCGGTCGAATACCTGGAATTTGCGCTCGGCACGCTGGCGCAGTTTCCCAGGGCAAAGCTGGATGACATGCATGCGCAATTCATGCACGAAGTCATACAGCCTGTGCTGATGCCAGCAGCGCATGAGCTACTCAAGAAGCATCAGGACCAGGACGACCTGGTCGCCATCATCACCGCGACCAACCGTTTTGTGACTGCCCCCATCGCGAAGGCGCTGGGTGTACCACACCTGATGGCGGCAGAACCTGAGCTGGATCAACATGGCAATATCACCGGCAAACTGCTGGGCGTGCCCAGTTCGGGCGCGGGCAAGGTCATCCATTTGCAAAACTGGCTAGACCAACAAGAACTGCAACTAAGCCATTTCGGAAGCAGTCATTTTTATAGCGATTCCCAAAACGATATTCCTTTACTGGAACACGTTACTCACCCGGTCGCTACCAATCCCAACGCCAAGCTCAGTGCACATGCGCTGGCGCGCGGATGGCCTCAACTTTACCTGTTCGACAAGCAATGATTAAGAAATTTATCCGCAAAATACTGGGCGTCAAAAACGCTACTGAATCTGGCACAGCCAACCGCAAGCCTGATGTATTGGGTCCAAAAGACCACAACATAGATCCTGCGCTGGTATCGGCAAATGCAATACGCGTCACCCAGACCCTGCAAGATAATGGCTTCAAAGCCTTTCTGGTGGGTGGTGCCGTGCGTGACCTGCTCACAGGCGTGAAGCCAAAAGATTTCGACATTGCCACCAATGCCACGCCTGAACAGGTCAAGCGCCTGTTCCGCCGTGCCTTCATCATTGGCAAGCGTTTCCAGATCGTGCATGTGATGTTTGGGCAAGATTTGCTGGAAGTCACGACTTTCCGCGGTTCTGCCACGGATGGTGCGCCCAAGGATGAACATGGCCGCGTATTGCGCGACAACACCTTTGGTGAACAACATGAAGATGCTGTCCGTCGTGACTTTACCGTCAACGCCATGTATTACGACCCGGCCACACAAACCGTGCTTGATTATCACGGTGGCATGAAAGACATCAAGAAAAAAACCCTGCGCATCATCGGTGTGCCGGAAGCACGTTACCGCGAAGACCCGGTACGCATGCTGCGCGTCGTACGTTTTGCCGCCAAATTGCAATTTACCATCGATGCCGCAACCCGTGCACCGATCGCCGTCATGGCACCGCTGATCAATAATGTACCGGCTGCCAGGGTATTCGATGAAATGCTCAAGCTGCTGACCAGCGGCCATGCGCTGGCCTGTCTGCAACAGTTGCGCAAAGAAGGCCTGCATCACGGCCTGATGCCTTTACTCGACGTGGTGCTGGAACAACCGCTGGGCGAAAAATTCGTCACCCTGGCCTTGGCCAATACCGATGAACGCGTACAGCAAGGCAAGCCCGTCTCACCAGGCTTTTTGTTTGCATCACTGCTGTGGCACCAGGTGGTAGAAAAATGGGAAGCCTATAAAGCCGCCGGTGAATTCCCCATCCCTGCCCTGCACCTGGCTGCTGATGATGTCTTGAATACGCAGACCGATGCCTTGTCGATACAGCGCAAGATCGGTTCTGACATGCGTGACATCTGGGCCATGCAGCCACGCTTTGAAAAACGCATAGGCAAGACACCGTATAAATTGCTTGAACATCCACGCCTGCGCGCTGGTTATGATTTCCTGTTATTGCGTTGCGCGTCTGGTGAAATCGATGCCGATCTCGGCGAATGGTGGACAGGCTTCATCAATGGCGATGGCGAAGAACGTGACCGCCTGATCAATACCAAACCCAAGGCCACCGTTGCCGAAGCCAGCGTCAAGAAACGCCGCCCACGCCGCCGTGCCCCACGTAAAGCTGCCGCTGCTGAATGAGCACGCAAGTTTTTATCGGTATCGGTGCCAATCTGGGCGATGCCAGCGCGACGGTGGCACAGGCCATCGCCGCTCTCGGACAATTACCTGACACCCATCTGGTAGCACAATCGTCGCTGTTTGGCAGCGCGCCGGTAGATTCATCTGGCGATGACTATGTGAATGCCGTCGCAGAACTGGAAACGACATTGAGTGCCACGGCCTTGCTGCAACACCTGCAAGCTGTGGAGCTGGCGCATGGCCGCGAGCGCCCTTACCGCAATGCCCCACGCACCCTGGACCTGGATCTGCTGCTGTACGGTTCTCATGTCATCGTCAACGACGACCTGCAAGTGCCTCATCCACGCATGACAGAGCGCGCCTTTGTGCTGCTGCCCTTATTGCAACTGGCGAAAGACATTCACATCCCGGGCAAAGGGCAGGCACAGGATTTTGTTGCTGCCGTGGCGGATCAGCGCATACAGGAATTATCTACGGACTGAAGATCGTATTGCATCCCTTGAAATCAACGCACATGGCTACCAGCGAGGTCTTATGCAAATACCCATTATCCTGCAAACCACTGGCTTACTGATACTCTCGAACGTCTTCATGACCTTTGCCTGGTACGGTCATCTGAAAAGCCTGTCCAACAAAGCCTGGTGGGTTGCCGCCATCATCAGTTGGGGCATTGCCCTGTTCGAATACCTGCTCCAAGTGCCCGCCAACCGGATAGGCTACACTACCTACAGTCTGGCGCAATTAAAGATCTTGCAGGAGGCCTTGACCCTCATCGTCTTCGTACCTTTTGCCATGCTGTACATGGGGCAACCGTTCAAGCTTGATTATGTGTGGGCAGGATTGTGTCTCGTGGGTGCAGTTTATTTTATTTTCAGGAACTAGGAAGCACTGTGCAAGCTACTGCGCGACGCAACTTTGAGCCTGCGATGCTCACCGTACCTGTAACTGTTTACGGCTGCGCTTCTTAACTCAAATTGCACCGCTCGCTACGCTTGAACAACGCTTCCTTGCATTCATAGAAAACACAGATTAAGAATACCAAAGAATAAAAGTTGAGGATGTAGGTGGAGACATAAGCGCTGTCAAACAAAAACCAGATGATGGCATCACCTTTGGAGAAAAAGAATGGCTGAATATTTGCAAGACCGTAAAGCAGTAAACATTCCTGGCTTGATCGCCATGCGTGAAAAAGGCGAGAAAATCACCATGCTGACCTGCTATGACGCCAGCTTTGCTGCCCTCATGGACAGATGCGGCGTTGAAATTTTGTTGATCGGTGATTCCCTGGGCATGGTCTGCCAGGGCCATGACTCCACCTTGCCGGTGACACTGAATGATGTGGCATATCACACGGCGGCTGTGGCGCGTGGCAACGAGAAAGCACTGGTCGTCACCGACATGCCATTTGGTACCTATGGCACGCCAGAATCTGCCTTCCACAATGCCGTGCAACTGATACAGGCCGGTGCGCAAATGGTCAAGCTCGAAGGTGGTACCTGGCTGCTGCCTACCATCAAGTTCCTGACAGAACGTGCTATCCCGGTATGTGCGCATCTTGGGTTGACGCCGCAGTCCGTGCATCAGCTCGGTGGATATAAGGTGCAGGGTAAAACCAGCGCCGCCGCTGATCTGCTGAAAGCTGAGGCTCTGGCGGTGCAGGAAGCTGGTGCCAGCCTACTGGTGCTGGAAGCCATACCGGCTACGCTGGGCAAGGAAGTGACGGAGTCATTGCACATCCCCACCATAGGCATAGGTGCCGGGCCTGACTGTGCTGGCCAGGTACTGGTCATGCATGATTTGCTGGGTGTTTTCCCTGGCCGCAAAGCCCGCTTCGTGAAAAATTTCATGGATGGACAAACCAGTATTGATGCAGCGGTATCAGCCTATGTGGCGGCTGTGAAGGACAAGTCTTTCCCTGCACCTGAGCATTGTTTCTAGATTACTGAAATTGTTCCGCTTTTGAAAGTCAAACAGGCCGCATGCTGAACCAGCATGCGGCCTGTTTGCCAAATAACTGCAATGACTGCGGTGACTATTCTGCCAGTGCAGACTGCAAAGACACCGGCTTGCTTGCCTGCGTATTCGGGAACAACCACCAGCGCTTGCCCTTTTGCGGCTCAGTGATATCCACTTCTTCACCCATTTGCGGCGTGCTGATTTTTACCCCATGTTTTGCGGCCAGTTCGACGATGCGTTCAAACGGTTCATACCAGGCATGCATGGCCAGGTCAAACGTACCATTGTGGATAGGCAGCATATATTTGCCACGCAAATCCAGGTGCGCCTGCAAAGACTGTTCTGGCTGCATGTGTACATCAGGCCACATCTTGTTATAGGCACCGGTTTCTATCAGCGTCAGATCAAAGGGGCCATATTTGTCGCCGATCTCTTTAAAACCCTTGAAGTAACCTGTATCACCACTGAAGAACACTTTCAGGTCAGGCGCAATCATGGTCCATGATGCCCACAAGGTTTTGTCGCGGTCATGCAGGCCGCGGCCAGAAAAATGCTGGGCAGGCGTTGCCACGAACTGTATGCCATGTAGCCAGGTACTTTGCCACCAGGCCAGTTGCTGCACTTTTTCTGCGGCGATGCCCCATTCTATCAACCTGTCCCCCACACCCAGTGGCGTCAGGAAATGCTCGGTTTTTTTAGCCAACTGCTTGATCGCGGCATAGTCGAGATGATCATAATGGTCATGCGACAAGATCACGCCTTTGATGGGAGGCAAATCAGCGATGCTGATAGGCGGTTGGTGAAAGCGCTTGGGCCCCATCCACTGAAACGGTGATGCCCTTTCAGAAAACACTGGGTCAGTCAGCCAGAATTCACCACGCAGCTTCAGCAACAGCGTCGAATGACCGAGGCGGTACAGGCTGTTGTCAGGTGCTGCCAGCAATTGCGCAGTCGTCAATTCAAACACCGGGATGCTGCCGCCGGGCACGGTATTTTTAGGTTTATCAAAAAAGAATTTCCACGCAATACGCAGGTTTTGCAACAAACCAGGCTCGCGCAGGGGTGCCTGATTGATAAAAGTCTCACCTTGCACCGTGGTCGTGATGGCAGGCAAATCCTGAGTATTAGAGGGATAGGAAACATAGGCCATGATGTTCAACACTCCTGTCGATGAGGTGCAAAATAGGTACTGAATAAAAAAACTGACGAAGAAACCAGATAAGAAGCTGAAAAATAAATACCGTTGCCAAATTCGAGACGCTTAAGTGAAATCAATTAAGCTATCGAATTATTACACTACACAGTGTAGTTTTTAATTTTAGAAAAGTAAACTACTTAGTGTAAAATTCTTTTATGCCTGTTTTTGATGAATCCACATACACAATGTCCACTCCTGTACGTCAGACTGACCGCAAACGCGAAGCCATACTGCAAGCCGCCATTCATGAATTCCGGCAGAACGGCTTTGATGCGACCAGCATGGACAAAATTGCGGCTACGGCGGTCGTGTCAAAACGCACGGTGTATAACCACTTCCCTAGTAAAGACGATTTATTCGCCGCAATATTGTTAAAACTTTGGAAAAGTGCTGTTTCTCAAGATGATTTTCTCTATCAGTCAGATAAAAACTTATCAGAACAGCTAGAAACTTTCCTTGGTAACAAGATGCGTCTGATGAGCGATGAAAATTTCATTGATCTCGTGCGCGTTGCTGTTGCAGCCACCATCCACACGCCTGACCGGGCGCGCGACATGGTGGAACGCATGAGCAAGCGCGAAGAAGGCATCGTCGCCTGGATCAGAGCAGCGCAGGCAGATGGCAAACTGAAAGATGGTGACCCCTATCTGATGGGCGACATGCTGCAAGGACAATTGAAGTCCCTGGCTTTCTGGCCGCAAGTGGCGATGGGGCAGGTTTTGCTGGAAGCAACGCAACAGCAGGCATTAATCAAATTAACAGCGGGAATGTTTTTGGCGTATTACCAAGTGTGAAACATGCGCTGATTCATAAATTAATTCATACGTTGACTCATACATTGATTTAGCATCAGCATTTTCACGCTTCCACATTTTCATGCTTTGCGTACTGTTTAATACCATTCCCTACCTGTTATCAAGCAGCCGATTTTTACGGCATCTATATAGTCTGCACTTTCATCTTTACAGCTTCTTTACGGCGTGATCGCTATGCTTCTTTCTGTAGATTTCACCATGTTGGTGAGACCAAACAGAAAGCGCAACCATGAAGAAGAATATCGTATTACTGAGTCTGCAATTAGGTCTTTTGACCACATTTGTTTCCCACGCTGCCCTTGCAGAAGATGTGAAACCTGATAACGAAACCAGCTTTAATCTGAGCCTCACCAGCGACTACCGCTATCGCGGCATTTCGCAAACCCGCCTCAACCCTGCGCTGCAAGGCGGTGCTGACTATAACAATAACCCTACCGGTCTCTACGTTGGCACCTGGCTGTCCACGATCAGCTGGATCAAGGACACCCCGGGTGCTGGCAGCACGCCGCTGGAATGGGATATCTATGCTGGTAAAAAAGGCGAAATCAGCAAAGACGTGAGCTATGACGTCGGCATGCTGGGCTATGTGTATCTCAACAATGACCTCGTCAAAGTCGGGCTGAAAGATGCCAATACGCTGGAAATCTATGGCCAGCTCGGCTACGGCCCGGCGTATATCAAATATTCACACGCATTGACACCTTTGTTTGGCATCGTCGACAGCAGTAACAGCGGCTATCTGGATGCCGGCGCAAATATAGAACTGACCGAGGGTCTGATATTGAACCTGCATGCCGGTTACCAAAAAGTTAAAGGGGCCAATTCCAGCGCAGCGACTTATGCCGACTATAAAATCGGTATCAGCAAAGAATTCAAAAACCTTGCAGGCGCCACTGTCAGCCTGGCAGCAATAGGCACAAATGCCGACAAGTCTTTCTACGCATCGCCAGCGAACGGTAAATTCATGGGCAAGAACAGCCTGGTGCTGGCAGTCAGCAAAACGTTCTGATCTTTCACTTTTCTTCCACTCTTACCGTCGTCGCTTGATGCATGGTTGCCTGGTGCTTAGACGCTCAGGTATTTGTGTACTACTGTGACGTATCTGGCTGCATGCAAACGCAATGCAGCCTTTTTTATTGCCAAATCTACACGCCACGTTTACACAATTTTTATATCGCACAGATAAAGCTATACGACATCTTTACCGCCTTTTGCTTATCGTAGGCGCACTGTCACTCATTTGGAGAACACATGGAATTGCTATACATCGGTGGCATCCTGCTATTTGCAGCATGCACCTTCGCCTTGATACAAGGTTGCGGCCACCTTGGGGGTGGCTTATGAGTTTGTTTCAGATCATCGCTGCCGTGGTGGCTGCCTTGCTCATGATTTACCTGGTCTATGCCTTATTGAAACCGGAGGCATTCTGATGAATCATTCAGCCATTTTCCAGATCGCCCTGTATATGGGCGTGTTGCTACTGACCAGCGTGCCGCTGGGTCGTTATATCAGCAAGGTCATGAACGGGGAAAAGAATATCCTGTCCTGGCTATTGCGTCCGGTAGAAAAACTGTTGTATAAAATCGCTGGCATTGATGCCGGCACAGAAATGCCATGGAAGCACTATGCCGTGACACTGATCGCATTCAACCTGCTGGGCGTATTGGTTGTGTATGCGCTGCAAAGGTTGCAATTGAGCTTGCCGCTGAACCCACAGGCAATGCCTGCTGTCAGCATTGATTCGTCGTTCAATACCGCAGTCAGCTTTGTCAGTAATACCAACTGGCAGGGTTATACCGGTGAAGCGACCATGTCTTACCTGACCCAGATGCTGGGCCTGAGCGTACAAAACTTCTTTTCTGCCGCCACCGGTCTGGCTGTGGTTATCGCCCTGATACGTGGCTTTGCCCGTCATACCATGCAGAGTATCGGTAATTTCTGGGTAGACCTGACGCGCAGCACCTTGTATATCCTGCTGCCGCTGTCAGTGATTTTCGCCATTGGCTTCATGAGCCAGGGTGTGATCCAGAATTTTGATGAATACAAGACCGCACAGACTGTAGAAAAACTGAATTACACCATACCCAAACTGGATGCTGCGGGCGCGCCAGTAATGGACGCCAACGGCAAACCCGCAGAAGTAGCACAAAGCACGACCACACAAACCCTGCCCATGGGCCCGGTTGCATCACAGGAAGCCATCAAGATGGTGGGTACCAATGGTGGCGGTTTCTTCAATGCAAATTCTGCTCATCCGTATGAAAACCCGACACCGTTTGCCAACTTTTTGCAAATGCTGGCAATCTTTTTGATACCAGCAGCCTTGTGTATCACCTTTGGCAAAATGGTCAGTGACCATCGCCAGGGCTGGGCCCTGTATGCAGTAATGGGCATCCTGTTTGTCGCCTTTGCAGGGTTTGCCATTTACGCAGAACAACAAGGTAACCCTTTGCTGACTACTCTCGGTGCAGATCAGGCGGTGAACAACAGTGTTGACCTGGCGCAGGCTGGCGGCAATATGGAAGGCAAGGAAACCCGTTTCGGCATTACCGCATCTGGCCTGTTTGCCACCATCACGACGGCAGCATCTTGTGGTGCAGTCAACGCCATGCATGATTCATTTACTGCGCTCGGTGGCCTGGTGCCGCTGGTGCTCATGCAGTTTGGTGAAGTGGTGTTTGGCGGTGTTGGCTCCGGCCTGTATGGCATGCTGATTTTTGCAGTACTGGCGGTATTCATCGCCGGTTTGATGATAGGCCGCACACCGGAATACCTGGGTAAGAAAATCGAAGCCTTTGAAATGAAAATGGTGTCGATTGCCATTTTGATCGGGCCCTTACTGGTACTGGTAGGCACAGCTGTAGCAGTGATGAGCGGTGATGGCAAGGCAGGTATTGCCAACCCTGGCGCACACGGTTTTTCTGAAATCCTGTATGCGCTGACATCCGCCGCCAATAACAATGGCAGTGCCTTTGCCGGTCTGTCTGCCAATACCCCGTTCTATAACATCCTGACAGCGATTGCAATGTGGTTCGGGCGCTTCTGGATCATTATCCCGGTGCTTGCCATCGCTGGTTCGCTGGCACGCAAGAAACGTCTGGCGACGACGTCAGGCTCATTGCCTACCCATGGCCCGCTGTTTGTCAGCCTGTTGCTGGGTACAGTCGTCATTGTCGGTGCACTGACTTATATACCGGCACTTGCACTGGGTCCTATCATCGAACACTTATTCATGATTGCTCAATAAGAAGGCGATATCTATCCAATCCATCGAATTTAAAGGCGTGTGCCTGCACAGTCAAACACCTTCAGACACCTTCAGACACTTCAGGCACACCAACCCGTACCATCGAATTGCATATTGATAAGCCGCATCACAGGAATAAAAAATGAGCCACAAAATCGATCAGTCCTTGCTGGATTCCAGCATACTCAAACCCGCCATCGTCGACGCTTTCCGCAAGTTGCAACCACAAATCCAGATGAAGAATCCGGTGATGTTTGTGGTCTATGTGGGCAGTATCCTGACGTCGGCACTGACCATCCAGGCCTATACCGGCCAGGGTGAAGCACCAGCCGGTTTCATCCTTGCCGTCAGCCTGTGGCTATGGTTTACCGTCTTGTTCGCCAACTTTGCCGAAGCGTTGGCAGAAGGCCGCAGCAAAGCGCAGGCAGCATCGCTGCGTAACGCCAAGCAAGACGTGAAAGCAAAAAAATTGCAGTCTGCCAGCCGTGCGGCCACCCGCATACTGGTCAACGGATCATCACTGCGCAAAGGTGACTTTGTGCTGGTCGAAGCCAATGACACCATCCCCGCTGATGGCGAGGTGGTTGAAGGCGTTGCCTCGGTGGATGAATCGGCCATTACCGGCGAATCAGCACCGGTGATACGCGAATCGGGTGGCGATTTCAGTGCCGTCACTGGCGGCACACGGGTCTTGTCTGACTGGATCATCATCAGGGTCAGTGTCAATCCCGGTGAAGCCTTTCTGGATCGCATGATTGCCATGGTGGAAGGCGCCAAGCGTCAGAAAACCCCGAACGAAATCGCACTGACCATCCTGTTGGTGGCGCTGACCATTATCTTCCTGCTGGCAACCGTCACCCTGCTGCCGTTCTCGCAATTCAGCGTGGAAGCCTCGGGTAGTGGACATGCCGTCAGCATCACCGTGCTGGTGGCCTTGCTGGTGTGCCTCATCCCCACTACCATAGGCGGTTTGCTGTCTGCGATTGGTGTGGCAGGCATGAGCCGCATGATGCAGGCAAATGTGATTGCCACATCTGGCCGCGCGGTCGAAGCCGCCGGTGACGTCGATGTTCTGTTACTCGATAAAACCGGCACGATCACCCTGGGTAACCGTCAGGCATCGTCTTTCTATCCTGCACCAGGCATCACGGCAGAGCAACTGGCCGATGCGGCACAATTGTCGTCACTGGCAGATGAAACACCGGAAGGCCGCAGCATCGTTGTACTGGCCAAACAAAAATACCAGTTACGTGAGCGTGATATCGCTGCATTGGGTGCACATTTCATACCATTTACAGCGCAGACCCGCATGAGCGGCGTTGATCTGCAACAAGCGGGCGCTGGCCAGGCAAGCCGCAAAATCCGCAAGGGTTCGGTCGATGCGATTCGTAAATACCTGAATGAAACTGGTGGCAATTTCCCGCAGGCGGTCACTGACATTGTCGACCAGGTCGCCCGTCAGGGCAGCACACCGCTGGTGGTGATTGATGACCAGCGTGTACTGGGTGTGATTGAACTGAAAGACATCGTCAAGGGCGGCATCAAGGAACGTTTTGCAGAATTACGCAAAATGGGTATCAAAACCATCATGATCACGGGCGACAACCGCCTGACGGCAGCGGCCATTGCCGCCGAAGCCGGTGTCGATGATTTCCTGGCTGAAGCAACACCGGAAGAAAAACTGAAACTTATACGTTCGCACCAGGCTGAAGGCAAGCTGGTGGCAATGACCGGTGACGGTACCAATGATGCCCCCGCACTGGCGCAGGCCGATGTGGCAGTAGCAATGAACAGTGGCACGCAGGCTGCCAAAGAAGCTGGCAATATGGTGGATCTGGATTCCAATCCCACCAAGCTGATCGAGATCGTTGAAATCGGCAAACAGATGTTGATGACACGCGGCTCGTTGACCACTTTCAGTATTGCCAATGACGTGGCGAAATACTTTGCGATTATCCCGGCGGCATTTGCCACCACTTATCCGCAATTGAATGCGCTCAACCTCATGCACCTGAGCAGCCCGGCCAGTGCGATCATGTCGGCAGTGATTTTCAACGCGCTGATCATCGTCTTCCTGATTCCGCTGGCATTGAAAGGTGTCAAATACCGCGCCCTTGGTGCTGCCGTGCTATTACGCCGCAACCTGCTGATTTATGGCCTCGGCGGTCTGATCGTGCCTTTCATCGGCATCAAATTGATCGACATCATCCTGACCCTGCTTGGTCTGGTTTAAACATACACGAGAGGAATAATCATCATGAACGTCATACGTCCCTTACTTGCTTCCTTCGTGCTATTGAGTGCGATCACCGGCGTGCTCTACCCGCTGGCCGTCACTGGCATAGGCAAGCTCGCTTTTAACGACAAGGTCAACGGCAGCCTGATAGAAAAAGATGGCAAGTTGCTGGGTTCCAGCCTGATAGGACAAAACTTCAGCGATCCCAAATACTTCTGGGGCAGACCATCGGCCAGCGGCACGTTTGCCTACAATGGCATGGCGTCAGGCGGCTCCAACCAGGGGCCGACCAACCCTGCCCTGAAAACTGCGATAGAAGACAGGATCAAAGCCCTGCGTGAAGCAGACCCCGGCAACACCAAAGCGGTGCCGGTTGACCTGGTCACCGCCTCGGGTAGTGGGCTGGACCCGCATATCAGCCCGGCAGCGGCCCAGTTCCAATTGCAAAGGGTCAGCAAGTTGCGCGGTCTGAAAGCAGAACAAGTGCAGATATTGCTGTCACAATATACAGAAGCGCCACAATTTGGTATTTTTGGCGAGGCGCGTGTCAATGTGCTGGAATTAAATCTCGCCCTCGATAAAATGAAAACCTGACATGACGATCAACCGCCCCGACCCAGATACCTTATTGGAAAAAATTCAGCGTGACGATGCCAGGCAGCAGCGTGGTCACCTGAAACTGTTCTTTGGTGCCTGCGCCGGGGTGGGTAAAACCTATGCCATGCTCAATGCCGCCCATGTGCAAAGGCAAAAAGGTGTAGATGTCCTGGTGGGTATCGTCGAAACGCATGGCCGCCAGGACACAATACAAATGAGCCAGCAGCTCGAAGTGCTGCCAGCACAACAAATTCGCTACAAAGACCGCATGCTGGCTGAATTTGACCTGGATGCAGCGCTGCAAAGGCAACCTGCACTGATACTGGTCGATGAACTTGCCCATTCCAATGTGGCTGGTTCGCGTCATGCCAAACGCTGGCAGGACGTGGAAGAATTATTGGCAGCCGGCATTGATGTCTACACCACGCTCAATGTCCAGCATCTGGAAAGCCTGAACGATGTCGTCGGCCAGATCACCGGCATACGCGTGTGGGAAACCGTGCCCGACAAAGTATTTGATATGGCAGATGAAATCACCCTGGTTGACCTGCCGCCAGATGAGCTATTACGTCGTCTGAAAGATGGCAAAGTGTATCTGGAACAGCAGGCCCAGCGCGCGGCCAAGAATTTTTTTCGCAAAGGTAACCTGATCGCCCTGCGTGAACTGGCCTTGCGCCGCACAGCCGACCAGGTCGACGTGCAGATGCGCGATTACCGCGCGGATCAATCCATCAACACTGTCTGGCAAGCCAAGGAAAGGCTACTGGTCTGCATAGGGCCAGACGCCAGCGCCAGCAAACTAGTACGCGGTGCAGCCAGGCTGGCTGCCAGCCTGCGCGCCGACTGGATAGCGGTATATGTGGAAACACCCAAATTACAGAACCTGAATAATGCCAGGCGCGAAGCCATATTGAAAACCCTGAAGCTGGCGCAGGAACTGGGGGCAGAAACTTCGACTCTGGCGGGCGACAGCCTGGCGACCCTGTTGCTCAGCTATGCGCGCAGCCGCAATGTGTCCAAGCTGGTGATAGGCAAATCGCTGCGGCCGATCTGGTCGCGCCTGCTGCGCAATAGCCTGGCTGATGAACTTGCCAATCGCAGCACGGATATCGACGTGGTCATGATAGGACATGACCTGGATAAAGCCACCGGGCAAATCACTGCCACCCCCAACAGCAACCACCTGGATCTCGATAAAAAAGACGCGACCGGCATCAGAGATTACCTGTGGACGACCGCTATCTGCCTGGCCACGACCTTGCTCAGCGCCGGCCTGACCCAGGTATTCGACCTGGCCAATGTCGTCATGCTGTATTTGCTGGCGGTGGTGTTCATCGCCATACGGTTTGGCCGTGGTGCATCGGTACTCGCCTCGTTTTTAAGTGTCGCCAGTTTTGATTTCTTCTTTGTGCCGCCGCGCTTTTCTTTCAGCGTCAGTGACAGTCAATACCTGTTCACTTTCATGATCATGCTGGCAGTATCGCTGATCATCAGTAACCTGATGTCCAACCTGCGCTTCCAGGCGCGTATCGCTGGTTACCGCGAACGCCGGGCCGATGCGCTGTACAACATGAGCAAGGCCTTGTCAGGTGCGCTGATGGTGGAACAGATCATAGAAATCAGCAGCGAACACCTGGCGCCGGTATTCCAGTCAAAAATTGCGCTGCTGCTGCCTGACAGCCATGAAAAAGTACGCCAGCCCCTGGTCGAAGTCAACCAGCAGACCACGCTGCATGAACTTGACACTGATGTTGCGCAATGGGTATATGAACATCACCAGCCTGCAGGCCTGGGAACCAATACCCTGCCTTCAAACGCCATCCTGTACCTGCCGCTGAAAGCACCCATGCGTACCCGTGGCGTTCTGGCGATAGCGCCAAATGACAAGCGCCAGATCTTCCAGCCAGAGCAGCAGCAATTGCTGGACACCTTTGCCGCACAGATTGCGCTGGCGCTGGAACGGGTACATTATGTCGATGTGGCACAGGATGCCCTGATCAATATAGAGGCTGAACGTTTGCGCAATTCTTTGTTATCTGCCATCTCGCATGATCTGCGTACACCGCTGACGGCCATTGTCGGCCTGGCCAGTACACTCAATCAACAGGCTGACCTGGCAGCGGACAAGCGTCACGAACTCAGTTCTGCCATCCATGAAGAAGCCTTGCGCATGAGCGGGCTGGTCGTTAATTTGCTGGACATGGCCAGGCTGCAATCGGGCAAAGTCATTTTGAACCTGCAATGGCAACCACTGGAAGAAGTGGTCGGCAGCGCCCTGCGTGCCAGCAGCCATGCCTTGCAGGGACATGCGGTGGAGACCCGCATACCGCATGATTTGCCACTGTTGTCATTTGATGCCGTGTTGATGGAAAGGGTATTAAGCAATCTGTTTGAAAATGCGGCCAAATATGGCAAGGGCAAGATCTGTGTATCTGCGACCAGGGCCGTTGATGAAGTCATCCTGAGTGTCAGTGATGATGGCCCGGGCTTGCCAGCGGGGATCAATATTTTTGAAAAATTCAGCCGTGGTGAAACCGAGGCAGCCAGCCCTGGCGTTGGTCTGGGCCTGGCCATCTGCGAAAGCATTATCCTCGCGCATGGCGGTAAAATATGGGCAGAGAACCGTCCTGAAGGTGGCGCGCAATTCAGCTTTTCACTGGCGATAGGCGATGCCCCGGTTTTACCCCTGATAGAAAACGAACTGGAATGAGCGACGCCAAAATTCACATCGTCCTGATCGAAGATGAAAAGCAGATCCGCCGCTTTTTGAATACGGCACTGGAAGCCGAAGATATGACTGTGTTTGAAGCCGAAACCGGCAAGCAAGGCCTGATTGCCTGCGCCACCCGCAAGCCGGATCTGCTGATCGTCGATCTCGGTCTGCCTGACATGAGTGGCCTGGATATCATACGTGAAGTACGCAGCTGGAGCGAAGTGCCCATCCTGGTTTTATCTGCACGTACGCAAGAGCATGAAAAAGTGGCAGCGCTTGATGCCGGTGCCGATGATTATCTGAGCAAACCCTTTGGTGCCGCCGAACTGATCGCCCGTATCCGCGCCCACCTGCGCCGCCGCCAGCCAAATACCGTGCAGGCTGATGCCGTCTTCACTTTTGGAAATGTCAGCGTCAATTTCGCATTGCGCACCGTCAGCCGCGGTGAGCAATCTGTGCACCTGAGCCCGATAGAATACCGCCTGCTGTCGGTGCTGGCGCGCAATGCCGGCAAGGTCATGACGCACCAGCAATTGCTGAAAGAAGTGTGGGGGCCGAATCACTCTGAAAGCAGCCACTACCTCAGAATCTATATGGCGAATCTGCGGCAAAAACTGGAACAGGAACCGGCCCAGCCCAAATATTTTTTAACTGAAACCGGTGTCGGCTACCGGCTGGTGACCTGAACCCTTACCAGGGTAATTGCTTGCCGTCATAAGTATAGAAATTACCCGACTGTTCAGGGCGCAGCTTATCAATCACTGCCAGCATTTCACTTGCAGCCAACGCTGGTGGCCGACCTATGCTGGCACCACGAAATGGGGCAGACAACCGGGTATCGACAGTCCCAGGGTGCAGGGCAAACAAGACAGTATTTACCTGGGTGCGTTTCAATTCTATCGCCGCAGTTTTGACCAGCATGTTCAAGGCAGCTTTAGACGCGCGATAGCTATACCAGCCACCAAGTCGATTATCTTCTATGCTGCCAACCTTGGCCGACAGCATTGCCATGACTGCCCGGTCTTTTGCAAGCAGGGGCGTGAAATAGCGTAGCAGCATGGCTGGGCCAAAGGTATTTGCCTGAAACGTTGCCTGCATCTGGGGAAAATACAAATCACCCAATTTTTTTTCAGGCATGAAGTCGGCAGTATGCAAAATGCCGGCTGCATTGATAATCAAATGAAATGGGCCGCGTGATGCCATGCATTGCGCAGCATTGGCGATGCTGGTCTCATCACTTAAATCCAGGCTGGGTGAAGAATTGCGGTGCAAGCCGTCCACCACGGCACAGTTTTCTTGCGCCTGCAAGGCGTCGACAAACGCAGCACCTATTCCACCTGAAGCACCAATGACCAGGGCTTTAAATCCATGCGGAAACGAGCCAAGCTTCATACCCAGCCCTGACGCCATTTGCTGCTGTCAGTCAATTCCTTCCAAGCGATACGACGCTTTTCCTTGCTATAAACGGCTTCCAGTTCGACAAATTCTATAGCGACATTTGCCTTGCTCTTTTCCGTTTCACTGGCGTCTTCAGGCTGAATAACTTCAGACACCAGGAAATGTTTTTGCCGGGCGACGACTTCGACGGCCGTCCATTTTGATAACAAAAGTTTTTTGGGATGAAGAGAATTCATTGTTGTTGCCATTTCTAAAAAAACGCAACTCGCCGGTATCATTCACTCATAGCGCGCCAGGCTGGTTTCGAGATGACTCGCCAGGGTTTCTGGTGAATTGACGGTCATGCCAAGTTCGCTCAGCAAACCATCACGCAGGCCATATACCCAGCCATGCACAGTCACAGACTGACCACGTTCCCATGCATCTTGCACTATCGTGGTACGACATACATTGACGACCTGTTCGATGACATTCAGTTCACACAGGCGTTCGCTGCGGTGTGTTTCAGACAAGGCTTCACCGAGATATTTTTCATGTTTCTGGTGGACATCCTGTACATGGCGCAGCCAGTTATCTGCCAGCCCGACACGGCGTTTGGTCATTGCTGCATGGACACCTGAACAACCATAATGACCACAAATAATCACATGCTTGACGCCCAGTACATCAATGGCGAATTGCAATACCGACAATGAGTTCAAATCACTGTGGACGACGACATTGGCGATATTACGGTGGACAAATAATTCACCAGGCAAGAGGCCCAGCAGTTCATTGGCTGGTACACGGCTGTCAGAGCAGCCTATCCATAAATATTCAGGGCTTTGCTGCGCGGCAAGTTTCTTGAAGAAATTGGCATCTTTGGCGCAAATATCTGCTGCCCAATTGCGATTGTTTTCAAATAATTGCTGCGGAGTCAGTCCTGTATTGCTTTGTTCGTTCATTCTCTGGCCCTTTATTCTAGACAGGCGAGATTCTACCTCAATGCAGGACACTGCACCTTGGCGGCTTTGATATATCGGTTATAGACGCAATGAATAGCGAGATAAACTTTCATCCATAAAGAAGAAAGCCTCACTGAACAGGAAAACAGGGGAACAGGGAAGCACAGTCCGTCACTTCCCTGCCAGATGCCAGCAGGCGCTGACTCAGATACTTTCTAGCGCGCAGGTATTGCCAGGCCTTTGATCACCGCAGGACGGGCCACAAATGCCGCCAGCGCACGTTGCACATGCGGGAAATCATTGATACCCACCAGATCAGCCGCTTCGTAAAAGCCGATCAGGTTGCGTACCCATGGGAAAGTTGCAATATCGGCGATGGTGTAGGTGTCACCCATGATCCATTGCCGGTCTGCCAGGCGCTGATTGAGCACGGCTAGCAGACGTTTTGATTCTGCCACATAGCGGTCACGCGGACGCTTGTCTTCGTATTCCTTGCCGGCAAATTTATGGAAGAAACCCAGCTGGCCAAACATCGGGCCTATGCCACCCATCTGGAACATCAGCCACTGTATGGTTTCATACCGCTCCGCTATATCCGCTGGTATGCATTTGCCGGTTTTGTCAGCCAGGTACAGCAGGATGGCGCCAGATTCAAACAAAGCCAGCGGCTTGCCGCCAGGGCCATCAGGATCAAGAATGGCAGGAATTTTATTGTTCGGGTTCAGCGACAAAAATTCTGGTGATGTCTGGTCGCTGGTTTCAAAACTGACAAAGTGCGGCTCATAAGGCAGGCCAATTTCTTCGAGCATGATGGATGCCTTGACGCCATTCGGGGTCGCCAGGGAATACAGTTGCAGGCGTTCAGGGTGTTGGGCAGGCCATTTTTTGGTGATGGGAAAATTCGACAGGTCGGACATAGCTATCCTTAAAAGGTTCGGAGGAGACTAGCACCCTGCTGCTCAAAGATGGCATCCAGAACACCGGCACTAATCTGTATTGCTAATGCAAGATGCTAATCGATTTACGGATTTCAAGAGCAGACCGCGGCTGGCAAGTCTCGCACGCCAGGATAGTCATTTCTCTTGCTACAAGATTTTCCATTTTCAGCTAAGCTTCGCGCTCGATATCATTTTTTGTATTCAGGCAAAAATGCCCAGGTTTTTTATCCGTCGCTGGAAATTATTACTCTTGCTTCTGCTATTGAGCATGGGGAGCATGGGCGTGATCTACTTCCTGATGAAAGCCCCGCCGGGTACAGAGCCATCGAATTTATTGGCGCGCATAGTCAAAAAGAAAATCAGCGGTACTTCGTTTGACTGGAAGGCCGAAGTCACTCTTTTTGCGGGTAATAACGCAGGCGATGGTGCAAGTGATAGTGGAATTGATGGTGCAGCTAGTTCCATCAACGTAAAACTCACTGACCCTTATGGTATTGCCGTGGATGCACAGGGCAATCTGTATGTGAGCGATGCGGCTGATAATAATCTGATACGCAAAATCAGCGTTGACGGACAGGTCAGCACTGTGGCCGGCTCCAGCGAGGGCTTTGCCGATGGCCAAGGTACGCTGGCCGCCTTCAACAGCCCTTCAGGCATGGCAATAGACAGTGCAGGCAATTTGCTGGTGGCCGATACCGGCAATCATGCCATACGCAAAATCAGCCCCGCTGGCCTGGTCAGCACACTGGCAGGCAACGGCAAACCCGGTGCGCGTGATGGTGCCGCCGCAAAAGCCCAGTTTAACGGCCCCATCGGCATTGCTGTCGACAAAACCGGCAATGTGTTTGTGGCAGACACCTACAATGACAGCATACGCAAGATCAGCCCGGATGGACAGGTCACCACGATCGCAGGTGGCTCCCAGGCTGGTTACCAGGATGGTGCAGCGCTGTCAGCCCTGTTTGACACACCTACTGGAATTGCCATCGATACAAAGGGAGATTTGCTGATCGCTGACAGCAAAAACGATGTCTTGCGGCGCTTGTCAAAAGAAGGTGTGGTGACGACCATCGTGCGTGCTGACTCCGATGAAAACAAGCCATTGATGCGTCGCCCTTACAGCGTCGCCATCACACCTGATAATTTTGCCTATGTAGGCGAAGCAGGCAACGGCCGTATCATACAAATTTCACCAGAAGGCAAAATGCGTGGCCTGACTGGTATCGATATTGATTTCCAGGTTGGCGACGAACGCAGCTTGCGTTTTTCCCAGCCCACAGGCATCGCGCTTGACGCGAAGGGTGCCGTATTTGTCAGCGACTCCGCAAGGCAGTTGATTGCCAAAATCAGCCCGCACATTGCCATTGCTGGTAAAAGTAACTCACCTGCTGCTGCCACCGTTGCGCAAACAATCACCCCGCTGGCAATCAAAAAACTGCCCTGGCCTGTCAAACCTCAGCAATCAGCTCATGAAGTGGTGGGCACCATGGGTGAAGTGCGCGGCAATTATGACGGTGAAAGCCGCGACCATTTTCATGCGGGCCTGGATGTGCAGGCCAATATGGGCACGCTGGTGTATGCCATCATCGATGAAAAAGTGCGCAGTCCTTTGAATACCTGGAGTTATGAAGGGTTAAGCGAAGGCATCAAGCTCGACAGCATGGCTTATATTCATATTCGGGTGGGACGCAGCATGAAAAATGTCTTGCTGGACGACACAAAATTTCAGGTATTGAACGACGCGGAAGGCAAACCCGCAGCCATGCGGGTAAGGCGCGGTACACGCTTTACAACGGGCGAAGCGCTGGGCAGCATCAATCGCATGTTCCATGTCCACCTCGAACATAGTCAGGCTGGTTTGAAGACCAACCCGCTGGCCTTGTCTTTCCCAGGTTTGATTGACACGGTAGCGCCAAAAATTGAAGAAATATCGATACTGGACCAGACCGGACAAAGCCTGAAGCAAAAGAAAAATACCCGCCTGCTGTTGTCGCGACAAACTGATTACACCATCGTCGTCGATGCCTATGACCAGGTGGACGGCAATGCCAAACGGCGACGCCTGGGTATTTACAAACTGGGCTACCAGGTATTGCATGCTGATGGCAGCCCCGTCGCCGGGGATGAAAATCCCCGGTTCAATATCGAATTCAATGCCTTGCCGCCCGACCGTGAATCAGTGCAACTGGCATATGCAGAAGACAGCGGCATTACCGTACATGGCAGCAAAAAGACGCGGTTTTTGTATGTTGCCACCAACAGCGTGCGTGACGGGCATGCGAGGAAAGGTGTCTGGAATCTCAGCCAGCTTGCCGCAGGTGATTATATTTTGCGCATTCATGCGCTGGATTTCTCCGGCAATGAAGCAATGCAAAATAGGGATTTGCCATTCAGGTTAGAATAGCCTGAAAATGAATATGCACTATCCGTGACAGGAAGCGAAGAATGAAAACTGCACTGGCCATTACCCACGTTGCCTATGAAGACCTGGGCTCATTAGCCCCGGCACTGACCAAAGCGGGCTTTGATATCAGGCTGATGGATGCCTGCACGAGTGATCTGCACGCCGTTGATGCGCTTGCACCTGATTTGCTGGTCATGCTGGGTGGGCCCATCGGTGTCTATGAACGCGAAGCCTACCCTTTCATTGATGCAGAAATTGAATTACTGCGCACGCGGCTGGCAGCTAAATTGCCAACGCTGGGCATATGCCTGGGTGCGCAATTGATGGCCGCAGCGCTGGGCGCCAGGGTGTATCCGGGCACACAGGGCAAGGAGCTTGGCTGGTCTGCCCTGCAGGCAGGTGCACATCATCAGGACCACCCCTGGTTTTCTGGTGTATTGATGGATGGCTTACCGGTATTGCACTGGCATGGCGATACCTTTGATTTACCCGCAGGTGCGGTCCAACTGGCGGCAACGCCGCAATATGCGCATCAGGCTTTTGCACTGGAAAACCATGCGCTGGCATTGCAGTTCCACCCTGAAGTAACACCGCAGGGTCTGGAATGCTGGTATGTGGGCAACGCCAGTGAATTGGCGCATGCTGGTATTGATGTCGTGAAATTACGGGCAGAAGGCCAGCGTTTCTGCCCTGCCATGCAGGAGGCTGCAAGCCGTTTCTGGGAGCAATGGCTGAACCATGTATTTGCAAAAAATTAGTACTTGATCAGATCATTTGAACAAGGCACAGTTTCTATCCCCTATCTTTCATCTTTTACCTGAGTCACTTCATGTTTTCAAATCCCACCGCCGAATTAAAACCAGACTATGCCAGCCTTGGCCATCAACTTGCCAGCGTACTCGAAGGTGAGCGCGACCTGACTGCCAATGCGGCACAGTTCTCTGCTTTTATTTACGAAACTGTCGCTGACCTGAACTGGGCGGGGTTTTACCTCGTCAAACCGGCAAAAAACCCAAAGGCTGATCAAGCTGCGCAAGAGTTGCTGGTTGGTCCCTTCCAGGGCAAAGTAGCTTGCGCCCGCATTGCATTTGGCCGTGGTGTTTGTGGTACAGCGGCGGCAGAACGCCGTACGGTGCTGGTGCCGGATGTGCATGCGTTTCCCGGCCATATCGCCTGTGACTCGGCATCCAATTCTGAAATCGTCATGCCGGTCATCAAAGACACACAGTTATTTGGTGTCTTTGATATCGACAGCCCCAGCCTCAACCGTTTCAGTGAAGAAGACCAGCTGGGTCTGGAGCAATTACTGGCTGTCTTTATCGCTGCGACTGATTTTAACTAGCGCTCAGTCATGCAGGCACGCCAAGAATGACGCTGGATGCCTTGAAAATGCCCGTCGCTTGCACACCAGGTGCAAGCGAGAGTGATGCACAGCTTTCATTCGTGATGATGGCTGCCAGTGAAGCACCACCGGCCATTTCAATGACGACTTCCGTATTTACCGCACCGGGCTGGATACGTGACACTGTGCCAGTCAGGCGGTTACGTGCTGACAGCTTCACACCGCTGTCGTCAGTCATGACGATGATGGAGGATGCCTTAATGAGGGCAAAAGCCTGGGCACCGGTTTTCAGTTCCAGTTCTTCTGCGCTTTCATGCGTGACGATGGCAACGATTTTTTGTCCGCCTGCGATTTCCAGTTCGACTTCATCATTGACTGCACCTGGCTTGACTTGCGTTACTTTGCCCATGTAGTGATTGCGTGCACTGGTTTTCATATTCATTTTCTTTATCAATAAAAAGTCATCGGCAATATTTTCTGCTTGCCGTCCAAGGTGGGCAATAAAATCACGGTGTTCTTTTTCTATGATCTTGAAATTGCGCACCAATTGTTCGCCACGACTGGTCAGGCGCGTACCGCCCCCGCCCTTGCCACCTGCCAGGCGCTCCACCAGAGGCTCGCCTGCAAGGTTGTTCATATTGTCGATGGCGTCCCAGGCAGCTTTATAACTCATTTTTATGGATTTGGCAGCCTGCGTGATAGAACCACATTCAGCAATTTGTGCCAACAGGGCAATGCGGCCCTGCCCGCCAAAGTTTTCACCATTGACAGTCATCCAGACTGAGCCTTGCAGTGCAATCGCGTTGTCTTTGTCATCCATGCTGTAGGCAATCCCTGGTTTTCAGTCTACAATTTTTTTGACTTCAACAGCCTGTAACCACTTTACATGCCGTGGGCCTGTACGCAGGTCTTTTGCCGAAATCATGGCAATGCGGCCTTCATCATCGGCCAGTACCTTGCCATCTTTTTCAAAGAAGACCAGTACACCTTCGCCAACCGGTGAATTGAATAACTCACTCCAGGAGAAAACCACCTTGTAACCATCGGTCGCGGTTGCGATGACGACGATTTTCTTCACGTCATTATGATCACGCGAGATGATCACGGCCTTGTCGAGTATATCGCGCAAGCGCACGCCTTTGAATTTTTCGAGCTTGCCAGCATTGGCACCAGACATCCTGGTAATGGCCTGTTCTTCTATCTGCTGCACCGGGAATTGACGTAAATCATCGACTTCCAGCACCAGCCTGTTTTCGACCGCACCTGATACGGTCAGGTTCTGGCTCATGTATTTTTTCGCATCCGCCTTGTCTTCATGCGCGCTTGCTGATAATGGATAAGCCAGCGACAGGCCGAGGCATGCAACAAATGCAGCAAGTGCAGCACATGCAGCAGTTTTGAAAAATTGTTGTAGTTTCATGCTCACTATGCTTTCTTTATGAAAGGAAGTTCAGGCGATTTCAGTTTGACTGGTCTGTATCGTGCCATCGCGCAGATACAAGATCTGGTCGCCAAATACCTGCGCGTCTTCTTCGTCATGGGTGATCAGTATCATGGGTATCTGCAAGGACCGTTGCAGGGCATCAAGCTCTTTGCGCATGCGCACGCGCAAGGCGGTGTCCAGTGCGGCAAACGGCTCATCCAGTAACAAAACTTTTGGCTCGGCGACGAGGGCGCGGGCCAGTGCGGTGCGCTGCTTTTGCCCACCTGACAATTCATGCGGGAATTGCTGCGCCAGCTCTTGCAGATGAAAAGCCTTGAGCCAGTAATCAAGCTTGTCACTGTGCATCTGTGGCGATGGATTTCGCCAGCCACCCACCAGGCCGAAAGCGATATTCTGGCGCACATTCAAATGGGGGAACAGTGCATAGTCTTGAAACAGGTAAGCGACATGGCGTAATTGTGGTGCCAGATTGATGGCCTTGCCGCTGTCAAACAGGCTGGTGCCGGCTACACGTATATGGCCTTTATCTGGCGTGATCAGACCGGCGATGGCTTTCAGGGTCAGGCTTTTCCCCGCACCGGATGCGCCTAATATGACAACGCGCTGGCTGTCTGAATTGAATTGTATATCCAGTGCAAACTGGCGCTTTGCTGAGTGCAGGGTCTTTTGTATATGAAGGTCGAATTGCATTTGTCCCGGGCCTTGTGAATTACTGGTTACCGAAGCGCCCGGGCACGAGGCGCCCGGCAAGCAGCAGTGCAACGATGCATACTGCCGAGGTGATCAGCACCAGCATATTGGCCACATCATCCTGCCCGGCCTGCACGGCTTCATAGACGGCAATCGACAGGGTCTGGGTCTTGCCGGGGATGCTGCCAGCCACCATCAGGGTGGCACCAAACTCACCCAGGGCACGCGCAAACGCCAACAGCAAACCCGCCAAAATACCGCGCCAGGCCAGCGGTAAGGTGACGCGAAAAAATACCGCCATTTCAGAAATGCCCAATACCCGTGCGGCCTGTTCCAGCTGCCCATCGACCGATTCAAAAGCGGCACGGGCCGGTTTGAAAACCAGAGGGAAAGCCACGATGGCCGCCGCAATCACCGCACCTTGCCAGGTGAAGATCAGGCTGAACCCGAAATGGTCTTGCAACCAGGCCCCCAGCCAGCTGCGCCGCCCCATCAAGACCAACAGGTAATAGCCAAGTACGGTTGGCGGCATGACCATGGGCAGGGTCAGCAAGGTATCAAGCAGGTCGCGGCCAGGAAAGCGCGTGCGTGCCAGCAGGTAGCCTACCGCAATGCCAAAAAACAGATTCAGCACGGTGGCCCAGCCGGCAACTTTCAGCGACAGCAGCAGCGCGTTCCAGACAGCATCCATCAATATGCCTTGTTTTTCATCGCTATCAAGGTTTCTGGAAGCCGTATTTGCCCAGAATGGCCTGGCTTTGCGGCAAGAAAAGCCAGGCAATAAAGCGCTTCGCTTCTTCGGCGTTGGCACTGTCTTTCATTTTGGCAACCGGATAACTGACAGGCAGGCTCAAAGGTACTTCCATGATGACTTTTACCTTGTCTTTCATGATGGCAGCATCCGTGGCATAGACAAACCCGGCATCGACTTCACCACGGGCGACATAATCCAGCGACTGACGCACGTTCTGGGTATTGATGGCCTTGCTTTCCAGCGCCGGCCACAGCTTGGCTGTTTCCAGTGCGTGTACGGTATATCTGCCTACTGGTACGCTGGCCGGGTTGCCGATGGCAATCCGTTTGACGCTGACTTGCGACAGGTCATTCAGGCCCTTGATGATGATCTTGCTGTCCAGCGGAGCGATCAGCACCAGGGAATTGCGGACGAAATCACGCCTGTCGGCAGCCAGTATCAGGCCCTGTTTTTCTGCGGCATCCATGGTTTCCTGGTCGGCAGATGCGAATACATCAACCGGTGCGCCTTTGGCAATCTGCTGCAACAAGGCGCCGGAAGCGCCAAAATTCAGTGCTACCTTGGCGTCCGGATATTGTGTCTGGTAATTTTGTGCGATTTCCTTGAAGGCATTGGTCAGGCTGGAAGCGGCAGAGACTGTCACTTCTGCGGCAGATGCCAGCCCTGCACCCGCAAACATGCTCAGTATGATCAATAGTTTAGGCAAATTTCTGACGCGCATAGGGCAACTCTCGAATAAATGAACAAAAGTCGTAATATACACGTATATATAGCGCTATTGGATACGCGGCAAATGACACCGGGTATTGCCATATGCTGATATGTATTGTGATGGATTGCGATGGATGGATATTGCGCGGAATGATTGAGCGCATAAAAAAACGCAAGGATTTACCGTCCTTGCGTTTTTCAATTGCCAAAAAGAAAGATTAGCGGTCTTCTGCCAGCATGGCTTTTTTGAGGGTCTTGTCGACCGGGTATTCACCCAGCCAGATGCGCAGCAAAGCATTGTAAAACGCCAAATCAGGGTAAGGGTCACCCATTTTCTTGCCATTCAGCGATACCACGGTACCAACACCAGGTATCCAGTCATTGGTCATGACGTCACCCTTTTTGAGTTCTGGCACGGAGGCAAACAATTCGCCAAAGCGGATGAATTGCGAAGTCATCTTGGATTTTTCTGCCTTGTCGGTATTTTGCTGGATACCGGACATGAAGCCGCGACCAAATTCTTCATTGCTCAGATCACGCATCATCACCAGCGTTACCCGACGCGGCCCGGCTGCATTTAAAATATCTGGCACCGTCGTCTTCTTTTCTTTCAGGTAAAGACCCGCTACATAGACCTTGAAAATGGCCTTGTAGCGTATGCCAGCACCGTTCAGTTTTAATTCCGTACCACCTACCTGCACGGTTTCATCCAGCTTGACGCCGGCAACATCGACGGCCAGTGCTGCCCCTGACAGCCCCATCGCCAGGACCAGCGTAGCCAATTTTTTTATCGTTGTATTCAATATCATTTGTCTCCCCTTTTTTATTTACTTTTTCAATCTTCAGATGTCTGGTTGTGCTTTGGGTTGCATCAGCCTCCTGACTAGCTTACCTGAGTTTTCAATTTCAGGCTGTCGGCTTTTGAAAGATCATTTTTACCTGCAATCAGCAATTCAAATTGCGCTATGGAGACAGGCTTGCAGAACAGGTAGCCCTGAAAGGCTTGGCATCCGGATTGCAGTAAAAATTCACGCTGCTGTTCGGTTTCAACACCTTCGGCAATTACATTCAGATCCAGGCTGGCACCCAGGCTGATGATGGTGCGGACGATGTTGGCATTGTTAAGGTCATCAGGCAAATTTTGTACAAAAGTCCGGTCTATCTTCAACTGATTCAAAGGCAGGCGTTGCAGATAAGAAAGAGATGAATAACCGGTACCAAAATCATCCATGGAAAACCCTATACCCAGGGTTTTCAAGGCATGCATTTTTTCAATGACCGTAGCAACATCTTCCAAGACGACGCTTTCTGTCAATTCCAGTTTCAGCAATACCGGGTTCACCCCGGTTTCAAGCAATATGCGCTTGACGTCATCGACAAAACCCGCATGACGAAATTGCCTGGCGCTGACGTTGACTGCCAGTTGCATCGCACATTTTGAACTGTCGCTTGCCCATTGGGCGATTTGCCGACAGGCCGTTTCCAGCACCCATAAACCTATAGGCAAAATCAGGCCGGTTTCTTCGGCAAGCGGAATAAAATCCAGCGGCGACACGAGGCCGCGAACAGGATGCTGCCAGCGCAACAGAACTTCAGCCCCGATGGGGTCACCCAGTGCACTGACCTGCAATTGATAATGCAAAATCAGTTGCTGGTTGCTCAGGGCATGCCGCAAATCCGTTTCTATGGCAGTGCGGGATTCAAGTGCTGCCTGCATGCTGGGATCAAAGAAGCGCAGGCTATTCTTGCCCAGCGCCTTGGCCTGGTACATAGCCATATCGGCGCGGCGCAGCAATTCATCAATACCGATGTTGTCAATGCCAAAGATGGTGATGCCTATGCTGCCAGAACTGTCGTATTCAAGATGCCCGAGATGGATGGTCTGATTAAGAGCCTGCCTGATTTTTTCTGCGATGCTTTCAGCCAGGCTGGCAGCATGCGTGATGTCGCTGTGCAGACCTTCAAGTACTACCACAAACTCATCGCCACCCGTGCGGGACACAGTATCATCGGCGCGCACACAGGCATGGATGAGCTTGCCTATCTGGGTCAGCAGCATATCCCCCATATTGTGGCCCTGGGTGTCATTGAGGGTCTTGAAATTGTCGAGGTCTATCATCAGGATGGCACCATGCCGCTGATGCCTGCGGCTCATCGATAAGGCCCGTGCCAGCCTGTCCAATAGCAGGCGACGATTCGGCAAACTGGTCAGCGGGTCAAAAAAGGCCAACTGATGTATTTTTTCTTCTGATGCCTTATGCTCGGTAATATCGTTGAATGACCCGACATAATTAGAAACCCTGCCATCTTTGCCAAGTACAGCAGAAATCACCAGACGTTCAGAATAAATTTCCCCATTCTTGCGGCGGTTCCATAGCTCACCCTGCCAATGATGAAATTTCAGAATATCTTCCCACATCTGCTTGTAAAAGCCCTCGTCATGACGACCTGACTGCAACAAACGGGTAGATAAACCTATTGCTTCGCTGGCTTCGTAACCGGTAATACGGGTGAACGCGCGATTCACTCGCACTATCATCAGGTCGGCATCAGTGATGATGATGCCTTCTTCCGTTTCAAACGCCATGGCGGCGATTTCCAGCTCTTTATCGGCAAGTTTTTTTTCAGTGATGTCGCGCAATAAGGCGACGTATTGTTGCAGTTGTCCATCCTGGTCATGTACGGGTGTCAACAATAATTCCAGCCACAGCAACTTGCCGGCGTCACCCGCCCTGCTGTATTCCATCTGTAATGGTGATTGACGGCGGTTATTCTGTTTGAACAGGGCAGCTACAGGCTCGGCAAATAATTCGCCCAGTTTTTTTTCATACAAGGACTGTTGATTGAAACCGCTGAGATGGCAAGCCGCCTGATTGACGTAATTGATCTGGCCATCGGCGCTTGCAATCATGACGCCCTGCGAAGTGGCACTCAAGGCTTCGTTACGCAAGCGCAGCAGGGCTTCGCTCTCTTTCAGCTCCCTGGCATTGATCTCGCGCTGTCGCTTGCGCAGAATCGACTGGTAACTGATTTGCCAGGCCATCAGGCACAAAATCACACCGAACACCTCAATAAAGCGTGACAGGCGCGTTGCGCCTTGCCAGCCACCAATCGGTTGTGCTGCCAGTTTCCAGCTGCCGCCGGGCAACAGAATAGGCTGGATAATCGAATCACCGGCAAATAAGCTGCCATCACCTAGAAACACTTCCCCCTTGCTACCCTTGGCGTCACGCCCGCGTATGGCCAGGTTGATCTGTTTTTGCATCTGCGCGACACCCGCTTGTTCAAGCAAGGGTTCATAATTAACCACCATGGCGATTGAACCTAAAAACAAGTCGTGATCTTCATGCTGATACACCGGAATGCGAACTACCAGCCCGGTGCCACCCTGCACCAGATTCAGTGGGCCGGCAATCTGTATGGTCTTTTCTTCCATCATGCGCTGATAAACCGGCCATTGTTTCGGCAGCTTGCGGTAGTCCATGCCGACTACCTTTTCATTATCTTTATACGGGTAGACATAAGATGCGATGGTGTCCTTGACGAGCACCAGGTTGCGTATGCTGGGGTTGCCATTGGCCACCTCTGCCGCCAGGACTTTAAATTCCTGTTCCGATAATTGAGGATTGGTAGCGAAAGTCACCGCCAGCACCCTGGCTGCGGAGATATTGGAAGTCATGCCGGTGCCCAGTTTGGCGCGCAGCACTGCCAGTTTTTCTACGACATCGACTCGTTGCTTTTGTATCGCAAGTTCACGCTCATTGCCATCAATGGCCCATAAGACAAAAAATACTATCAGTGCCGCACCCAAGGCGTACAACTTGGGATATTTATGCGACAACTCAGTGTGAGATATGTCCATTGATATAGCAAAAACCCTGGGAATTGAGCAACAAGCAGACTGGTAAGTTCTTCTTCAGGCGACTTCTTCAAGCATGTTTTTCAGGTGTGTTCTCATAGTAGCAGAAGGCTACCTTGTACGTTCGTACAATTACCTTCTTTGACATTCTGGCGGTACAGTGAAAAATTGGCAACAATAAAAAGGCCTGCCGGAACAAGTTCAGGCAGGCCTTTATCACTTTTTACCACCGGTCAGCAAGCTGAAGTGGTCAAAGATCGTTGCGCTTATTTACTCAAAAAACTTCTTCACCTTGTCCATCCAGGTTTTGCTCTGCGGATTGTGTTTGGAGCCACCTTCTACAGTCAGTTTCTCAAAATCACGCAGCAGGTCTTTTTGCTTTTCCGTCAGTTTGACAGGTGTTTCTATGACGACGTGACAGAACAGGTCGCCAGCATAACCAGAACGCACACCTTTTACACCCTTGCTGCGCAGGCGGAAAGTTTTACCAGACTGTGTGCCTTCAGGCACCGTGAATGAGGCTTTGCCACTCAAGGTCGGCACTTCAATATCGCCACCCAAAGCTGCCTTGACAAAGGAAATCGGGATTTCGCAATGCAGGTCATCGCCTTCGCGCTGGAATACCGGATGTTGCTTGATGTGGATTTCCACATACAAATCACCCGGTGGGCCACCGTTCATGCCAGGCTCACCATTGCCGGAAGAGCGGATACGCATGCCGTCATCAATACCAGCAGGTATTTTCACTTCCAGGGTTTTATTGCGTTTGATACGTCCCACACCAGAACAAGTCGGGCATGGGTCAGGAATCATCTTGCCAGTGCCATGACACTTGGGGCAACTTTGCTGGATACTGAACAAGCCTTGCTGCATGCGTACCTGGCCATGCCCGCCGCAAGTGGTACAGGTGACAGGTGAAGTACCCGGCTTGGCACCAGAGCCATGGCAGGTATCGCAAGAATCCCAGCTTGGTACTCGGATGGTGGTATCAAAACCATTGGCAGCCTGTTCCAGCGTGATTTCGAGGTTATAGCGCAAATCGGCACCACGATATACCTGCGGGCCGGCATTGCGGCGGCCACCACCAAAGATATCACCAAAAATATCACCAAAGGCATCAGCAAAACCACCGGCACCACCACCTCCGCCGCCACCCATATTAGGGTCAACGCCTGCATGACCATAGCGGTCATAGGCATCACGCTTCTGGCTGTCAGACAGCATCTCGTAAGCCTCTTTGGCTTCCTTGAATTTTTCTTCGGCAGCCTTGTTATCCGGATTACGGTCCGGATGGTGTTTCATCGCGAGCTTGCGATAGGCCTTTTTGATTTCTTCTTCTGAGGCGTTTTTACCGACTCCAAGAATTTCGTAAAAATCACGCTTCGCCATCTCTTGTTAACCTCTGTATTTGTCTCAAACTCAAGCGTCAAACTTAAGCGCAAACGCCGGGCAGGCACCGCAAAGCGCGAGCCACCCGGCGAGTCATGACGGGCGAGCCCGTCAAAGTAGGGATTACTTACTGTCTTTGACTTCTTTGAAGTCCGCATCAACGACATCGTCGTCATGTGGTTTGCCTTCTGCACCTGCCGCGCCAGCACTACCAGCGTTGCCGGCAGCGCCAGCAGCAGCCTGTTGTGCCTGCATGTCTGCATACACTTTTTCACCCAGCTTTTGGGATGCAGTAGATAATGCGCCCAGCTTGGTATCAATCTCAGCCTTGTCACCGGATTTCAATACATCTTCCAGATCCTTGATGGCAGCTTCGATTTTCTCTTTTTCGCCAGCTTCCAGTTTGTCGCCATGCTCAGCCAGGGCTTTTTTGGTGGAGTGCACCAAAGCGTCGCCCTGATTGCGGGACTCAGCCAATTCCTTGACCTTTTTGTCTTCTTCCGCGTTCAGTTCAGCATCTTTCACCATTTTCTGGATTTCTTCTTCGGTCAAACCAGAGTTGGCCTTGATGGTAATCTTGTTTTCTTTGCCTGTGGCTTTGTCTTTTGCACCTACGTGCAAAATACCATTGGCGTCGATATCAAAAGTCACTTCAATCTGTGGCGTGCCACGGGCTGATGGTGGAATACCTTCGAGGTTGAATTCACCCAGGCCTTTATTGCCGGCAGCGATTTCGCGTTCACCCTGATAGACCTTGATGGTCACGGCAGGCTGGTTATCATCAGCAGTCGAGAATACCTGGCTGAACTTGGTCGGGATAGTTGTGTTCTTCTGGATCATTTTGGTCATGACGCCGCCCAGGGTTTCGATACCCAGGGACAAAGGTGTCACGTCCAGCAACAACAGATCTTTACGGTCACCAGACAAAACGGAACCTTGAATCGCTGCACCAACGGCAACGGCTTCATCCGGGTTCACGTCTTTACGTGGTTCCTTGCCGAAGAATTCTTTAACGATGTCCTGTACCTTGGGCATACGTGTCATACCACCGACCAGGATGATGTCATCGATGTCGGTCGTTTTCACGCCTGCATCCTTGATCGCCATGCGGCAAGGATCTATCGTTTTCTGGATCAGTTCTTCTACCAGGGCTTCCAGCTTGGCACGTGTGATTTTCAAATTCAAATGCACAGGTGCACCATTCGTCATGGCGATGTAAGGCTCGTTGATCTCAGTCTGTTGCGCGCTCGACAATTCAATTTTTGCACGTTCGGCAGATGCCTTGATACGCTGCAAGGCGATCGGGTCTTTGGACAAGTCCAGACCATTGATCTTTTTGAATTCGTCAATGATGTAATCAATGATGCGTTGATCGAAATCTTCACCACCGAGGAAAGTATCGCCGTTCGTGGACAATACTTCGAATTGCATTTCGCCATCTACGTCAGCGATTTCAATGATGGAGACGTCGAAAGTACCGCCACCCAAGTCATACACAGCAATCTTGCGATCGCCTTTTTCTTTTTTGTCCAGACCAAAGGCCAGCGCAGCAGCAGTTGGCTCATTGATGATACGTTTGACATCCAGACCGGCGATACGGCCAGCGTCTTTGGTTGCCTGACGTTGTGCATCATTAAAGTAAGCAGGAACAGTGATCACTGCTTCTGTCACTTCTTCACCGAGGTAATCCTCAGCGGTTTTTTTCATTTTGCGCAAAACTTCGGCAGAAATCTGCGGTGGGGCCAGGCGCTTGTCGCGTACGGATACCCAGGCATCGCCGTTGTCAGCTTTGGAAATAGTGTAAGGCATCAGGCCGATGTCTTTTTGTACTTCTTTTTCTTCGAACTTACGGCCAATCAGGCGTTTTACAGCAAACAGGGTATTTTTTGGATTGGTAACAGCCTGGCGTTTTGCCGAAGCACCAACCAGAATTTCGCCATCTTCCTGATAGGCGATGATAGATGGCGTGGTACGTGCGCCTTCTGCATTTTCGATGACTTTTGGCTGGCCGCCTTCCATGATAGCGACGCAAGAATTGGTCGTACCCAAATCAATACCAATCATTTTTCCCATGATAGTTCCCTTAGAATGTAGATTTTATTTGTCAATGTTGGTGAGCTGGCTGGCGTTTTTCGCTATAACCAACTCGTCTGTTTCGGATATTTGGTAAAAAACACGCTTTTCAAGCGTTTTTTACGTGTTTTTTTACGTTTTTCTTACTTTCCTTGCGCTACAGTCACTAAAGCAGGACGTAACAGGCGGTCGGCAATGGTATAGCCTTTTTGTAATACAGTCACGACAGTATTGGCATCCTGTTCGGCAGGGACCATGGAAATAGCCTGATGCTTCATAGGATCGAGCTTTTCGCCAGGTGCCGGATTGATATCCGTCAAACGGTTCTTGTCGAAAGCGGCACTTAACTGCTTCAGTGTCATTTCGACACCTTCTTTTAAAGCTTCAATCGAAGGCGTATCGATTTTAAGTGCCATTTCCAGGCTATCCTTGACGGGTACCATGGCTTCTGCAAAGCCCTCAATCGCAAATTTATGTGCTTTTGTAATATCTTCCTGCGCACGGCGACGAATATTTTCACCTTCAGCCTTGGCACGCATGAAAGAATCTTGCAATTCTTGCACTTTCGCTTCCAGTTGAGCAATAATTTGCGAGGCATCTGGCTGCGCGGATGCTGGCGTTGCCTGATTGACTTCTTTTGCATCAGTTTCTGGCTGAGCAACATTTTCTTGCAGCGGCTCCGGCGCGGATGTTTCTGCTGCTTCAACTTTCTCCGTTTGCTGGCTTTCTTGCTCTTGCATACTTACTCTCCATATCAAAAACGTACATTGCCTACAGAAATGGGGATATACACACACCATTTCAAGGGTTAATCACGAACTATTTTCGCTTTTCACAGTCCACTGCCACAATAAGGTGCAATAAATACATTTCGTAACAAAAAGAGAACAATTCATTACTGAAATGACCACCAAAACGCCTAAGATGGAAATCAGGGAATTACCCAAAAGCGAGGTTAAAGCCATGAAACTTTCACTGATATCATTATTGCTGCTGACCTACACCGTCGCCACGGTTGCCTGGATTTGCCTGTCTCAAAGTAATACCTGAGCAGAGTCCTCAGTACCACCCGCCTTAGCACCACCCGCACCTCAATCCCGGTTACAAATACCGGGATAGTCTGTTTCTGCAGATACAAAGCACTTACATTCGTCCGATATTCCTTATCTTTAGCAACGAAATCCCGCTCTTCTCAAGTAAAATCGCCTGTTCCAAGCATTTCAGCGATTAAACGGGAGTAAGGCATGATTTTTGTTACAGGCGGCGCAGGTTTCATAGGCGCCAATTTTGTTCTGGATTGGCTCGCGCAATCGGATGAACCTGTCCTGAATTACGACAAGCTGACTTATGCTGGCAATCTTAACAATCTTGCAAGCCTGAAAAATGATAGTCGCCATGTCTTTGTACAGGGGGATATCAATGACAATGCCCAGTTATGCGCCCTGTTTTTTGAATATCAACCGCGCGCCATTGTCCATTTTGCTGCTGAAAGCCATGTAGACCGTTCCATCCTCGGCCCGGCTGCCTTTGTAACAACCAATGTCAATGGCACATTCGCCCTGCTGGAAGCTGCCCGCACTTATTGGCAGAGCCTCGAAGGCGATGAAAAATCAGCCTTTCGCTTTTTGCATGTCTCCACCGATGAAGTCTATGGCACATTAGGTGCAGATGATGCGCCTTTCAGTGAAACCAAGGCCTATGCGCCAAACAGCCCGTATTCTGCCACCAAGGCGGCCTCTGACCATCTGGTACGCGCCTACCATCATACGTATGGCATGCCTGTGTTGACGACGAATTGCTCGAACAACTACGGCCCTTATCATTTTCCGGAAAAACTGATACCGCTGATGATCACCAATGCAAGGGCAGGCAAGGAATTGCCCGTCTATGGCGATGGTTTGCAGGTACGTGACTGGCTGTATGTAACAGACCATTGTTCAGCGATACGACGTGTACTCGAAAGCGGCAAGCCGGGCGAAACCTATAATATAGGCGGCTGGAATGAACAAACCAATCTGAGCGTAGTCCATACCCTGTGTGAATTACTGGATGAGTTGCAGGCAAAACCAGAAGGCAGCTATAAAGACCAGATCAGGCACATCACCGACCGCCCGGGGCATGACCGCCGTTATGCCATTGACGCCAGAAAAATCGAAAAAGAGCTGGGCTGGACACCACAGGAAACTTTTGAAACAGGCTTGAAAAAAACCGTCGCATGGTATCTGGCCAACGACAGCTGGACCAAACAGGTGCAGTCAGGCGAATATCTGCAATGGGTCGCACTGCAATACAATGAAGAGGAGCAGGCATGAGCCGCATCACGACACGCAAAGGCATCATCCTGGCGGGTGGCTCGGGCACGCGTCTGTATCCGGTGACGCAGGCAATCTCCAAGCAATTGCTGCCGGTCTATGACAAGCCGATGATTTACTATCCGCTGACATCATTGATGCTGGCAGGTATCCGCGACATTCTCATCATTTCGACACCGCAGGACACGCCGCGCTTTACTGAGTTGCTGGGTAACGGTGCGCAATGGGGTATCAATCTCAGCTATGCCGTGCAACCGACACCAGATGGGCTGGCCCAGGCCTTTGTGATAGGCCGCTCATTTGTCGGCAATGCCACGTCTGCCCTGATCCTGGGTGACAATATTTATTACGGTAATGACTTTGAATCACAGTTGCGCCAGGCTGATGAGCAAACCCTGGGGGCCACAGTGTTTGCCTATCATGTCAATGACCCCGAGCGCTATGGCGTAGTGGAATTTGATGACAAGCGCCAGGCCATCAGCATAGAAGAAAAGCCCAAACAGGCAAAATCCAATTATGCCGTCACCGGTCTGTATTTTTATGATCAGCAAGTCTGTGACATTGCTGCCAGCATCAAGCCATCAGCGCGTGGTGAACTGGAAATTACCGACGTCAATAATGAATACCTGAAACAGGGCAAGCTCAATGTCGAACTGATGGGGCGTGGCATGGCCTGGCTCGATACCGGCACCCATGAATCCTTGCTTGAGGCAGGCCAGTTCATTGCGACGATAGAAAAGCGCCAGGGTTTGAAAGTAGCCTGCCCTGAAGAAATCGCCTATCGCCGTGGCTATATCACCGACGCTGATCTCGAAAAGCTGGCGCAGCCGCTGAAAAAAAATGAGTATGGCCAATACTTACTACAACTTTTGAACAAGAAGGCTTATTGAGCGATGAACGTTTTAGCAACCGAACTTGCTGATGTGCTGATTTTGGAACCGCGTGTATTTGGTGATGACCGTGGTTTCTTTTATGAAAGCTTCAATGCCAAAAAATTTGCCGAATTGACTGGCGTGAACGCCGTTTTCGTGCAGGATAACCATTCCAAATCAGCCAAAAATGTCTTGCGCGGCCTGCATTATCAGATACGCCAGAGCCAGGGCAAACTGGTGCGTGTCACCGCTGGCGAAGTGTATGACGTGGTAGTTGATTTGCGCAAGAATTCCAGCAGCTTCGGACAATCTGCCTGCGTCGTGCTGTCGGCAGAAAACCAGCGTCAGTTATGGATACCTGAAGGTTTTGCGCATGGTTTTCTGGTCATGTCGGAAAGCGCAGAATTTTTATACAAGACGACCGATTACTGGGCGCCGGAACACGAGCGCTGCCTGCTGTGGAACGACCCTGCCCTGGGCATACAATGGCCACTGACAGAAGCCGACGTTCCTGTACTGTCAGGCAAGGACCAGCTAGGAAAATTGCTGTCTGAAGCCGAGGTCTTTGCATGAAGATTTTGCTGACAGGCAGCAGCGGTCAATTGGGAAACGCACTGCTGCCGCAATTAAGCAAGCTGGCAACAGTATACGCGCCCTTGCGGCAGGAGCTGGACCTGGCAAACCCGGCACAACTACGCCGCTGCATACAGGATTTCAAACCCGACCTGATCATCAATCCCGCTGCCTATACCGCTGTCGACCTGGCAGAAACTGAAAAAGAACTCGCTCATACCATTAATGTGGACGCACCAGCATGCATGGCAGAAGAAGCGCACAAGCTCGGTGCTGGCCTGGTGCATTATTCCACCGACTATGTCTTTGACGGTGAAAAACGCGATGCGCAGGGTGACTGGCAAGCCTATCTGGAAAGCGATGCGACCAATCCACAAAATGTGTATGGCCAAACCAAGCTCGCCGGCGAACTCGCCATTGCAGCCACAGCTTGCCGGCATCTGATATTGCGTACCAGCTGGGTATATTCCCTGCACGGTAAAAATTTCCTGCTGACCATGTTGAAACTGGCCAGGGAACGCGAGCACTTGCGTGTCGTCAATGATCAATGGGGCGTACCCAATTCTGCGGCCTGGCTGGCTCAAGCCACTGGCGATATCCTTGCCAGCCTGTTCAAAACCGAAGACCCTACTGACTGGTGGCAAAGCAATGCCGGTACGTATCACCTCAGTGCCGGTGGAAAAACCAACTGGTGTGAATTTGCCGCCGCCATCATTGCCATAGCCGGACAGCAAAACAGCCTGGGGAAAACCGCCCCCGCCTTACAAGGCATTGCCAGCAGTGAATACCCGACTGCGGCACGCAGACCCAAAAATTCAATGCTGAACACACAGAAAATACAGACGCAATTCCAGTTGCACATGCCTGACTGGCAAACCTGCCTGCAACAGTGTATGCAGGAACTGCAACCCTTACCTCACTTTGAGAGCTAGCCAATTGAATTTTCAAATGATACCCATGCGCGTGCTGGGTGACGATCGCGGCAGCCTCGTGGCTGTAGAAGCAGAAAAGGATGTTCCCTTTGCGATAGCAAGGGTCTACTATATTTTTGGCACCAGGGAAGGCGTGGAGCGGGGCTTTCATGCACATAAAATCTTGCAGCAGCTTGCCGTTGCGGTGCGCGGTTCCTGCACGATGCTCCTTGATGATGGCAAGGAAAAAGTTGAGATCAAACTCGATGCCCCCGATAAAGGCATGTATATAGGCCCGGGTATCTGGCGTGAGATGAAAGATTTCACCGAAGACTGCGTGTTGCTGGTGTTCGCCGACCAGCACTATGATGAAGCCGATTATTTGCGTAAATACGAAGATTTTCTGGCGTTCTTGCAAACTGCGAAACAATAAGAAGCCCCTGGCACAGGCAAAGAGCGAAAAGAAAAATAGCTTATCGCCACGCCTGTAATGTCCACATTCTTTTAAACGAATGCATAACATGAAATTTTTACCCTACCTTGAACTCAAGCCCCAGCATCAGGACTTGCGCGCTGAATTGAACCAGGCCTTTAATGAAGTCCTCGACAGTGGCTGGTTTATTCAGGGCAAGCAACTGGAAGACTTTGAAACAGAATACGCAGCTTACTGCGGCAGTCAGTATTGTGTCGGCGTCGGCAATGGCCTTGATGCCTTGCACCTGATCCTGCGTGCCTACGGTATCGGTGCCGGTGATGAAGTGATCGTGCCTTCTAATACCTATATCGCCAGCTGGCTGGCAGTGTCCTATGCAGGTGCTACACCGGTTCCGGTTGAACCTGATCTGGCAACCTATAACATCGACCCGCAAAAAATTGCTGCTGCCATCACCTCTAAAACCAAGGCGATCATGGTCGTGCATCTGTATGGTCAGGTGGCAGACATGGGGCCGGTCATTGCGATTGCCCGCCAGCATGGTTTGAAAGTCATCGAAGACGCGGCACAGTCGCATGGTGCGAAATACAAGGGCGCTATCTCCGGCAATCTTGGCGATGTGGCATCGCATAGTTTTTATCCGGGCAAAAACCTGGGCGCACTGGGTGATGCGGGTGCCATTACGACCAATGACGCAGAACTGGCGCACCAGCTCAAAGCCTTACGCAATTATGGCTCGCAGGTCAAATACCATAATGAAGTCAAGGGCTACAACTCACGGCTTGATGAATTGCAGGCAGCCATGCTGCGTGTCAAACTGAAAAGGCTGGATGGCTGGAACCAGCAGCGCCGTGCGCTGGCGCAGCAATACAATGAAGGCTTGCAGGATTTACCTGGCCTGGTCATTCCGTTTGTACCCTCGTGGTCTGAGCCGGTCTGGCATGTCTATCCTGTGCGGCATGCGCAGCGTGATGCATTGCAAAAGCACCTGCATGATGCTGGCATAGGCACCATGGTGCATTACCCGATTCCACCTCACCTGCAAGCTGCGTATCAGGAAATGCAGTTGCCCGCCGGCAGCTTCCCTTTGTCTGAGCAGATACATGCCGAAATCCTCAGTCTGCCGCTGGACCCTTATCTGTCGCCCGATGATGTCGCCCGGGTGATTGCCGCTGTTCGTGACTTTGCTCTTGGCACCAAGACTTAAACAATGACATTGGTACGCACCAGCTTGCTCAATGCGATTGCGGTTGCCGTCAGGATGCTGACCATGCTGGGTCTGAACAAGCTATTGGCAGTCTACGTCGGCCCCAGCGGTTATGCAGTGATAGGGCAATTTCAAAACGCTGTGACGATGATACTGTCTTTCGCCAGTGGTGCCATTTCAACTGGCGTCACCAAGTACACGGCAGAGCATGCTGACGACGCTATTGCGCAGCAAAAGGTCTGGCGTAGCGCCATGCGCATTTCTCTGATCACTTCTGTCATCGTTTCAGTATTGCTGGCGGCATGTCATCAGCAACTGGCAGCAATACTACTCAGAGATGAAAAGCTGTCGAGTATCTTTTTGTGGCTGGCCGCCAGCCTGGTGCTGTTTGTCCTCAATACCCTGCTGCTCGCCATTCTGAATGGCAAGAAGGCCGTTGCCAGTTATGTCACGGCCAATATTGCGACCAGTATCGTGACCTTGCTGGCGACCTGGTGGCTGGCCAGCCTCTGGGGTTTATATGGTGCGCTGGTGGCATTGGCCGTTAACCAGTCCTTTGTGGCCTTCATTACGCTGGGCTTATGCCTGCGCAATAACTGGTTTAAATTCAGTGCCCTGTTTGGTGAATCTGATCCTGAGATGATGCGCAAACTGGGGGCTTATGCGCTGATGGCCATTGTCACGGCCATCGTTGTTCCTTTGAGCCAGGTGCTCATACGCAACCATCTGGTACAGAATTTTGGCTGGCAAGACGCCGGTTACTGGCAGGCAGTCACCCGTATCAGCGATATCTACCTGATGCTGATTACGACCACGCTGACCGTGTATTATCTGCCACGTCTGGCCGAAATAAAAGTCATGGCCGAATTGAAAAAAGAGATAGTCCGCGTCTATCGCTTCGTGCTGCCATTGACAGCACTGGGGGCAGCCTTGGTTTATCTTCTGCGTGACCTGATGTTATGGCTGGTTTTCACGGAAGAATTCAGACCCATGCTGAACCTGCTGGCCTGGCAATTATTAGGCGATTTCATCAAGATAGGCAGCTGGGTGCTGGGATTTGTCATGCTGGGGCGTGCATTAACCAAACCCTATATCATTACCGAGATCGTTTTCAGTTTATCACTGGTAGGTTTGACGTATTTGCTGACCCCGTGGTTTGGATTGAAAGGCGCGGTCATGGCATTTTGTATGAATTATGTGCTGTATTGGGCTTGCGTTGCCTGGATCTTGAAAAAATATGCCAACCGCTGATACCCGAATTTTCATAGACGATTGTATCGCCCGTGTATTGGCTGCCAGTGATCTGGATACCAGTATACGGCGCGCCCGTGCGCTGGGTGAATTGTTATGGAAGAACAACCTGGGCCACTACGCACTGCCAGACCTTGAGCAAGCCTTGCTGACACGCTGGCTACCCAGTTTTGTCGCACCACCCAGGCCTGCACAAACACGCAAATATCTGCATGTGTTGACGCAGGCATATGCCAGCAGCGGTCATACCCGCGTCGTTGAACACTTGCTGGAAAGCCAGTCCTTGCAAGATGCGGCCGTACTGGTTACCGAAAAAGCGCCCCCAGCCACACTGGCAAAGCTAAGTACTGCTAGCCAGGCATGTATCTGCGTTCCAAAAATCAGGGACCGGCAGGAAAAAATCCAGCATCTGCTCACACAATTTTGCCAGTACCAGACCCTGATATTGCATATCCACCCTTACGATATTGACTCTGTATTGGCCGCAGGTTTAGCCAGGCATTTTTTCGGAACCAGAATACATTTGTACAATCATGCCGACCATGTGTTCTCTTATGGCCATGGGACGGCAGACATTGTGCTGGAACTCAGCTATTTTGGCTGGGAACTCAGCAAGATCCGGGGTACGCACCACAAATGTGTGTTTGCCGGGATACCCTTGAAGTTGCCTGAAACGATCGCTGCCAGGGCAGACAATGCAAACGGCCATATCGCCAGCGCTGGTACTGCCTATAAATATAAACCGGGTGGTGGCTATTCTTTTCCTGACTTTGCCAGGGTCCTGCTGACAAAAACTGATCGCAGCCTGATGCTGATAGGGCCACATCTGCTCACCAACTGGTGGTGGTGGATACCTGCACTGAAAATGGGCAAGCGGGCTGTATTCCACAAACGCATGGCATATCAGGACTATCTGACTTGCATGAAACAGGCCAGTGTGTATGTTGACAGCTTTCCTTTGACCGGCGGCACCGCCTTCCCCGAAATGGCAATCAAGGGCCTGCCAAGTTTTGGGATATTATCGGGTGCGCATGGTTATTCACCGGCGGATCAATTGAAATCAGACAGCCAGACCGCGCTGCTCGCTGATTTGCTGGCGTATTTGCAGCAACAGATACGTCCAGGCATTGATCATGCAGCGATCATGCAACAAATCCGCGATGTGCATGCCGTTGAAAACGTAGCGATTCGTATTAGCAGGGCTGAAAGTGCGAATGAACAAGAAAAACAAGTACCATGGCCTAATCCGGCACCTATAAATTGTGATTTCTATGAGAAAATCTGGGCCACAGGCAAATTGTTTATGCCCCCCATACACAACGCACCAGACTGGAAACTGGGCGTATTATTTTTACGATACTGGTTACAAAGCCGCAAACTGAGCACCTGATCCCATCAAGCACAAAATTTATGATACACGTCGCAATTGTCAGTCACGGCCATGAAGACCTGCTTATTGCAAGCGGTATGGGTGGTTTGCGCGATGCCAGTGCCGACATGCACGTCTGGATCAAGGACAACCGGCCGTCTGCCGCTTTAAAAGCCTATTGCCATCAACATGGTATTTCCTACATCGATGAGCAACCTGGCCTGGGATTTGGTGAAAACAATAATTTCCTGTTTGATCTGATCAGTAACAGCGTAGGCTTCACTGCAACTGACAGTTTCATCGTCATGAACCCTGACATCACCATCAGCCCTGCTACCATCGTAGCGCTGGTGGAAAACATGAAACGCGATGCCTTCCCGCTGGCGACCATCAATCTTTTCCGCGATGAGCAGCATCTGTATGTGGACGCCAATATCCGCCGCTTTCCGAATGTGATTTCGCTGTTGCGCATGGTCGCGGTACGTTCACTTTCCGAACCTTATGACAAGCAGACCATGTCTGAAACCTGTCATGTGGACTGGGCTTCCGGTGCGTTTCTGGCATTTGATGCACTGCACTATCAGGCCTTGCAAGGTTTTGATACCCGTTATTTCATGTATTTTGAAGATGTGGATATCTGTTACCGTTCCCAGCAATTGCTGGGCAAAGGCATACTCTTTTACCCGCAACTCAATGCCACCCACACTGCCGCGCACAAGAACCGCAACCTGGTGTCACGCCATGCGAGCTGGTTTTTCCGCAGTTTTCTGAAATTTTTGTCGCGCCGCTATTTCGTCTACGACAGGCGGGCAAATATTTCTGCCTCAAAATAAACAGTATGAAGCAAGCCATTTTGTTGACCGGCGCCAGCGGCTTTGTTGGCCAGGCTATCGCAAGAGCCTGCCTGGCCGATGGTGTTTCCCTGATTTGCCCCAGTCGCAAGCCATTGAACTGGCAGGCTGACAATATGCAAAATATCCTGGTTGGTGATCTGGCACCAGATACCGACTGGTCTGCCAGCTTGCAAAACACTGATATCGTCATCCATTGTGCAGCCCGCGTGCATGTCATGCACGAAACCGCCAGCGATCCTTTGCAGCAATTTCGCCAGGTGAATGTTGAAGCCAGCCTGAACCTGGCGCGCCAGGCGGCTGTTGCCGGTATAAAGCAATTTATCTATATCAGTTCAGTCAAGGTGAATGGCGAAGCAACCGGACCCGGCCATCCATTTACTGCCGCAGATATAGCCAAACCACAAGATGCGTATGGCGTCTCCAAGCATGAAGCTGAACAGGCTTTACTCGCCTTTGGCAGGCAAAGTGGCATGGCCATCACCATCATTCGCCCGCCACTGGTGTATGGGCCAGGCGTCAAGGCAAATTTCTTGAGCATGATGCGCGGCGTCAAGCGCGGCTTCCCCCTCCCCTTGGCCAGCATCCGCAATCAACGCAGCTTTGTCTACCTGGAAAACCTGGTTAGCCTGGTATTGCACTGCCGCCTGCGTCAGGCCGCTTACCAACAGGTGTTTCTGGCCTCTGATGGCAGGGACTTGTCTACGCCGCAATTATTGCGTCTTTGCGGCGCGGCACTGGGTGTCAGGGCGCACTTGCTGCCATTTCCTGTCAGCCTGCTCAATCTGGCTGCCCGCATCGCAGGCAGGCAAAGTGTCGCTGACCGTCTGTGCCAGTCGCTGCAAGTGGATATTCAAAAAACCCGCGATATGCTCGAATGGTCACCGCCATTCACTGTAGAACAAGGTTTGCAGGCCACTGCGGCCACGCTGATCTGATGACCTGAACTTGATATGAGCCCATGTTAAAACGCCTTTTCGACCTGAGCCTGGCACTGATCGCCAGCCTGTTTCTTATCCTGCCCCTGATTGCTGTCGCCATTTGCGTCAAGCTGACTTCCCGCGGCCCTGTCGTTTACTGGTCAGACCGGGTCGGGCGCAATAACCTGATCTTCAAGATGCCCAAGTTTCGCAGCATGTTGATTGATACTCCTGCTGTTGCCACCCATTTACTGGGCAACCCGGATCAATACCTGACGCCCATCGGTTCTTTCCTGCGAAAATCCAGCCTCGACGAGTTGCCACAACTGTGGAGTATATTGCGCGGCGACATGAGTTTTGTCGGCCCGCGCCCTGCCCTGTTTAACCAGCATGACCTGATTGCCCTGCGTACTGAAAAACAGGTGCATACTATCCCTCCTGGACTGACGGGCTGGGCACAGATCAATGGCCGGGATGAATTACCCATACCCGTAAAAGTCAATCTGGATGCATACTACCTGCAACACCAGTCATTTTTGCTTGATCTCCGTATTTTGTTCCTGACCTTTTACAAGGTGGTGCGGCGTGACGGCATCACTCACTAACCAACATTTTTTATCATGATGCAGTCTTTACTTAATCTGCCGCGCATACACAAACAGGTGATGGCCGCCATGGCTGACGTGGTGTGCCTGCCACTGACCTTTGTGCTGGCAGTCTGGCTGCGCTATGACGGCTTCAATGCGAGCTTGTTCAACCATTATTTCTGGCTCATCGTTTCTGTGCCGCTGATATCGATCCCGGTATTCATACGCATAGGCCTGTATCGCGCCGTCATCCGCTTCATAGACCAGAAGATTATCAGCGTGGTGGTGTTTGGTGTGAGTCTCTCGGTGCTGGTGCTGGCCTTTGTCAGTGTCATGTTGCATATCATGCCCTTGTCGCGCGCCGTGTTTGGCTTTTTCTGGGCGGGTTCCATTTTGTACGTCGGTGCCAGCCGCTTCCTGGCCAGGGCCTGGTTATTACAGGCCGACATGACAGAAAATGCCACCCGCATTGCCATCTATGGCGCAGGCAAGGCAGGTGCGCAACTGGCAACAGCCCTGCGCGCAGGTGGTGAATATGTGTGCGTGGCATTTATAGACGATAACAAACACGTGCAGGGTTCCACCATAGGCGGCGTGAAAGTCTTCGCGCCCGAACAGTTAAAAGACCTGACGGCGCGCCACGACATACGCGAAATCTTGCTGGCCATGCCCAGTATCAGCAAGACGCGCCAGAAGCAGGTACTCGACCAGCTGGAGCCACTGAAACTGAAAATCAAGGTCACGCCATCGATACAAAGCCTGGTCAATGGCGAACTGCGTGTGCAGGATATACGTGAAGTGGAAATTGAAGATTTGCTGGGCCGTGACCAGGTTGAACCTGACAGCCGCCTGCTCAGCATCTGCATCACTGGCAAGCGTGTCATGGTGACTGGCGCGGGAGGTTCCATCGGTTCTGAATTATGCCGGCAGATCTTGCGCCAGCGCCCCGCCAAACTGGTTTTGCTGGAAATGTCGGAATACGCGCTCTACATCATAGAACAGGAACTGAGCGGCCTGCGCCAGCAATTGAAGCTGGATGTGGAAATTTTGCCTTTCCTGGGCTCTATCCTCGACAGCGCCAAGCTCGACCGCATCTTCACGACTTGCGAAGTAGAAACCCTGTACCATGCCGCCGCCTACAAGCATGTGCCACTGGTCGAACACAATCCCGCAGAAGGCATACGCAATAATGTATTTGGCACGCTGTCAGTGGCACAAGCCGCGATGGCGGCAAAGGTCAAGAATTTTGTATTGATCTCCACCGACAAGGCCGTGCGACCGACCAATGTCATGGGTGCGACCAAACGCCTGGCAGAACTGATACTGCAAGCCTGCGCGCGCCGTCAGCAGCACACCCGTTTTTGCATGGTGCGTTTTGGCAACGTGCTGGGTTCATCCGGCTCAGTCGTACCGCTGTTCCGCAAACAGATCATGGCCGGCGGCCCCATCACCCTGACCCATCCTGAGATCACCCGTTATTTCATGACCATACCTGAAGCTGCGCAACTGGTGTTGCAGGCTGGCGCCATGGGTGAAGGTGGTGACGTGTTTGTGCTGGATATGGGCGAACCCGTACGCATCATCGACCTGGCACGGCGCATGGTGCATCTGAGCGGTCTCGAAGTAAAAAGCGAAAGCACGCCAGACGGCACCATAGAAATCCAGCACGTGGGCCTGCGCCCCGGTGAAAAGCTGTATGAAGAATTGCTGATCGGTGACAATGTCGAAGGTACATCCCACCCGCTGATCATGCGTGCGCAGGAAAGTGAATTGCCATGGGAACAACTGAACCAGTTTCTGCAAGAATTAAACGCCGCCTGCACCGCGTTTGATTATGCGCAAATGCGTGCCCTGTTGCTGCAAATAGTGGCAGAATATGAACCACAATGCGGCATTGAAGATTTAATCTGGCAGGCAAACAATACCGATACAGAAACACCGCTTGCAGCTGGCACGACGGTACTCCATTAGTCCACATTCCAAACCTTATACTGATTTCGAAAAGCTACCATGTCCCTACTCTCTCCCAGTATTTTTAAAGCCTACGACATCCGCGGCATTATCGACAAAACCCTGGATGCCGACGTTGCCTACCAGATCGGCCAGGCATTTGGCAGTGCCGCCCTGGCCAAGGGTGAAAAGACCGTTGTCATTGGCCGCGATGGCCGCCTGTCCGGCCCTGACCTCATCACTGCGCTGGCCAAGGGCCTGCAGGCGACTGGTGTCGATGTCATCGACCTGGGTATCGTCGTCACACCGATGGTGTATTTCGGCACCAATGTGCTGGGTGCGCCATCGGGCATCATGGTCACTGGCAGCCATAACCCGCCTGACTATAACGGCTTCAAAATGGTATTGGCAGGTGAGGCCATTTATGGCGATGCCATCCAGGCGCTGTACCAGGCCATCTTGAACAAGGATTTCAAACAGGGCAGTGGTAGCTACCGCACGCATGACATCAAGGCCACATACCTTGAACGCATCATCGGCGATGTAAAAATTGCGCGCCCGCTAAAAATCGCGATTGACTGCGGCAATGGCGTGGCTGGTGCCTATGCGGGTGAACTGTATCGCGGCATGGGTTGCGAAGTCATCGAACTGTTTTGCGAAGTTGATGGCACCTTCCCCAATCACCATCCTGACCCGGCGCACCCTGAAAACCTGCAAGACCTGATACGCTGCCTGCAAACCACTGACGCAGAGATCGGCCTCGCATTCGATGGTGATGGAGACCGCCTGGGTGTCGTCACCAAGGATGGCCAGATCATTTACCCTGACCGCCAGCTCATGCTGTTTGCAGAAGATGTATTGACACGCAACCCGGGTGCGCAGATTTTGTATGACGTCAAATGCACACGCCATATCGCCCCCTGGGTCAAAGCCCGTGGCGGTGTACCGCTGATGTGGAAAACCGGCCATTCCCTCGTCAAGGCCAAGCTGCGTGAGACCGGCTCACCGCTGGGTGGCGAAATGAGTGGTCACGTGTTCTTCAAAGACCGCTGGTATGGTTTCGACGATGGCCTGTATGCTGGTGCACGTTTGCTGGAACTGGTCAGCCGCATGGCCGATATGACAGCCACACTGAACGGCCTGCCACAATCAACCTCGACACCAGAACTGCAATTGCAACTGGCCGAAGGCGAAAATTTCAAGATCATCGCCGCCATGCAGGCCAATGCCAGCTTCCCTGGCTCAGATGAAATCATCACCATTGATGGCCTGCGTGTGGAATATCCCGATGGTTTCGGCCTGGCCCGTTCATCCAACACCACCCCCGTCATCGTCATGCGCTTCGAAGCCGAAAACCCCGAAGCACTGGCACGTATACAGGGCGCGATGAAGCAAGCTGTACTGGCTGTGAAGCCAGATGCGACATTGCCGTACTAATTTTTAAGACCGAAAAGATCACCACAGAGACACCGAGACACAGAGAAAAACAAGAGAAAATCTTTTGAGGCGAGAGTACTTAGCAATATTCTTCACGCTTTTAGTTTTTCTCTGTGCCCCTCGGTGTCTCCGTAGTGAGCATCTTGGTCTTCACCTGCATTTACTATCGTGAAAATCCTGCTTGTTCGTGTCTCGTCGCTGGGCGATGTTTTGCATAATATGCCCATCGTGGATGACTTGCGCCGTCAGTTTCCGCAAGCGCGCATAGATTGGGTGGTAGAAGAAGCCTACGTGCAACTGGTGCGGCTCAATCCTGGTGTAGCCCAGGTCTTCCCCTTCGCCCTGCGCCGCTGGCGCAAGAGCCTGGGGCAGGCTGCAACACGGCAGGAGATCAAGAATTTCTTTCGCCAGCTAAGACAGGAGCAATATGACCTGATACTTGATACCCAGGGTTTGCTGAAGACCGGCATCATCATGGGCCTGGCAAAAACCGTCAAAGGCGGCAAGAAAGTCGGCCTCGCCAATGGTACTGAGGGTTCGGGCTATGAAGGCATTTCCAGAATTTTTCACGACATCAGCGTACCGGTAGACAAGCGCACCCACGCCGTCTTGCGCGGCCGCCTGGTCGCTGCTGCCGCTGGTGGCTATACCGTCAGTACACCGGCCAGTTTTGGCTTGCAGCCACCATCCCTGCCCCCAGAACAATGCACATGGCTGCCCACGACGCCATACGCTGTTTTTTTTCACGGCACGGCTGGTGCTGCAAAAAAATGGCCGCGTGAAAATTGGCAAGCCATTGCCAGCACACTCACTGAATACCAGCTCCCCATCCTGTTACCCTGGGGTAGCCCGGCAGAAAAAGCCGAGGCTGAAGCCATGGCCACCGTAATGCCAAACGCCACCGTCTTGCCTGCACTGCCCATGCAAGCTGCTACTCTGCTGGCACAAAAAGCACGCCTTGCCATCGGTGTCGATACCGGTCTGACGCATATCGCTGCAGCTTACGAAACACCGACCATAGAAATCTATTGCGCTTCACCGCGCTGGAAGACTGAGGGTAACTGGTCAGACAGGATTATTAATCTGGGGGATAACGGCCAGCCAGCGACTGTTGAAGAAGTTCGGGGTGCAATTAGAGTGTTGCTAGAGTCAGCAGGCAAGCAAAACTTTCGTCACCTCTGAAGTCATCCCAGCGTGCTTTTGGCAGGAACCTTGATAGTTGTGCAATCTAATGCTTGGCGAATTTACCCTGGTGTCGCAAAAGAATTGGTCTTATGAACGGGCTAATCGAAAACATATAATCAGGGTTTTCAATATCAGTTTCAGGCTTATCTACACTGGACCAATACCAAACAAGATAGATGTGTATCTGTATATCTTGTTCAAGAAAGCTCAGGAAATGCTTCCAGTTCTCACTACTCAGCAATCTTTCATCGTCATTTATGACGTCACAAAATGACTGCAAGAGCATGGCCATGAGTGTGAATTTTTCATCTTCGCTTAGTTCTCCACTATCATAGACCGCGAGAAATTCATCAATCCTGTTAGCATCGGCAACCTCATATTCCCAGTCCTGCATATTTCTTGTCTCGGGTAAGTTGAAGCGTATTGCCAGCGCATTGATAGCTGCTCTCGTTGAAAAACGACAAAGATAACTTAAGTCTTCAAACATGCATTTCACTCTCATTTTTGATCAAATATCCATCTGTTTTAGCTCTTGCGCCCGCCCTTCAATATGCGCATTGCTTTAATTCTCTCAGATCTTCGTGCATGTTGGTTTGCTTGTTGCGTTTCGACGATTTCTCCTCTTTGCATTGATACAGGCAACATGACTTTATCAACAATGATATCTTCCGATACCTTAATTTCACACGCTTGCGTTTCCCGTCAACTCTGGTGAGGCGGGTAAATCCCGCTGATTTGCAATCGACTCCCCTGGACGTCGGAGAAATGCCAGATGCGGTAAAATGAAAACCCGCCTTTCCATACACCGCGAACCATGGCCTCTTCTTCAAGTCGCAGCGCCTTACCCCATTTCTGGCATGACGAAAAGCTGCCTTTTGTCGAGATGCGGTCTATCAAGGGGGCGCGCAGCATAGGTTATGCGAAGCACTCGCATGAGAACTTTTCCATCGGTGCAATAACCAGCGGAAAGAGTAGCTATCTGAACGGAAAAATGAAAGAGCAGGTCGGTGCGGGGACAGTCGTCATTATCAATCCTGAAGAGATGCACGCCTGCAACCCCGTCATTGACGAGCCCTGGTCTTACCACATGCTATATGTTGATAATGCATGGCTGGCGTCGCTTCAGCATGAACTCGGCTTTAGTGCCAATTCCGACTTCAGGCCGTTTTCAACGATATCGACCAATTCCCTGTTTATGGAATTGACGACCCTATGCGCGCTATTAGCGGATGAACATGCAGATCAATTACAAAAGCATGGCGCTGTCATCGACTTTTTCTCGGTGCTGCAAAACCGGCTTGATCCTGTATCCACCAGCAACAAGGATGCCAACGTCAAGCTCATGCGCGCGGCTGAATTCATCAAGGAAAACTTCAACCGTCCCCTCAAGCTGGAAGAAATCTGTGCCGCTGCCGGCTTGTCGCCTGCCTATCTGATACGTGCATTCAAGCATCAATTCGGCATGACGCCTCACGCCTATCTGATCAATCACCGTATTCAACAAGGCCGCGCCCAGCTCAGACGCGGCCATGCCATCGCCGACATTGCCATCGACATTGGATTCTCGGATCAAGCGCATTTTCAGCGCGCCTTTAAACAACATCTGGCAGCCACACCCGGTCAGTACCGGGGTCGCGGATAGAGCCACATCGTCATCAGTAAATCATCGAAAGACGACCTGGTTTTTTGGAAAAATCAACTTGCGTCAAATGCTATTCCGATTCCGGTCTTCTCTCTTTCATGCGAATTTATGTTGATGCTGCCATGACGTCGATCACTGCCTGGTATAGCCGTACAGGTTCTTCCGCGATGCGGTTGAGCACGTAAAGAAAATATTCTTCGCCAAACACGGCGTATTCCCGTGTCGCAAAGCCACGCCGCTGAAGGGTATCAAGCAAATCAGTACCAAGACCGATCAAGGATTCAAACTCATAGCTATCGCGACGCACATCGTGGGTTGAGATGAAAGCGGATAATTCCTCCTGAATTTGACTATCATGGGTCGCTATCGAACATGGATGTCCACTCGCCAGCAATGACCTTGCGTAACGTCGATAACTGGCCGCCAGTTCAGAACTGTCGCGACTGTAAGCGACATTTTCAGGCTCCAGAAACGCGCCCTTGACCAGGCGAATCCGCCCTGGATAGGCCATCAGCGCAGGAAGATCCTGCGCGGTGCGATGCAACTTGGCCGGCACGGTAATGCCAACATTGCTCAGCCCCGCCTCCGTATGCAAGCGACCATAGGTGGCATAGATATTATCAGCACGATCCGAGCCCTCCATGGAAATCATGACCTCACGTCCCACCGCTGCTGCGGCTGTGGCAATGCGTTTCATATTTTGAAAACCAAGTTCCGCATCGATCACTGATCCCACGTGCGACAGGTCAAGGGAAATCGAACAACGCAGGTTCAGTCTATCGATAGCCGCAATCAATTCAAGGAATATGGTTGTTTCAGATAGCGCCTTACCTTCGTCACGGCAACTCTCACCCATATACTCAGCCGATCCGGCATGACCTCTTGTGTTGATTTGCTCTATGCGTCGCAGCAAATCCGGGATTGTCTCACCGGCGACATAGCGCTTGGCCACGCGTTGCATGTAAGGGCGCAGGCCCGGATCGTAACAAAACCGTGCCTTGGCTTCTTCATCCAGTGCCAATTGGCGAAGCCCATTCGCCGCCTGCGCAACCAGTGGTTGCCATGCCACTGGAAATTTTGGCAAACTTGATTCCTTCATACTCATATCCTGTCGAAAATTGGAAAGAACCAAATGGTAAGCCGCGTACTTCGCCAGAGTATTGAAGAAAACTGCCCTTCGCCCACCTTAAATCTCAGACGCACAACAGTCATCAAACAACTCTTGAATAAGAAATTCTGCAATGCCAAATCACATCAGATCTGATGCAAGAAGAGCGATCTACACGCGGTTATTGCTGAATTTGAAGACTGAGGGTGACGCGTTAGTCAGACAAGACTATTAATCTTGGAGGAATAGATACCCAGCCAGCGTTGTCGAAGTTCAACAGGTAATTGCAGTCTTGTTGAGCAAATGAATAGTCGATATGGGGCACAAATCGAAACGAAATAAATACTGACTCTATTGAAGGTATCTTTAGAATTGGATATTCTGACGAAAAATTAAGCAGCACTACGATGTGGAATCTACTAAACAGATGCTTAGGTTACTAACAATTAAAAATAAAAAAGTAATGCCCAACATTTGGGGTAGGCGTTTTTTCGTTTGGTTCTACAACATTCGTTTATCAAACTGATAGTAAATCAATCGAATACATTTATGGATTTCGTATTAGCATTGCAAATTTCTTGCTAATATCGTAGGGCATTCGGATATAAGATTTCAAACAGGCAATATAAATTTTCCGTCAAAAAAATTCTTAAAAAGAATAAATTCTTCATGCCACGCTTGTTTTATTCAAATACCTATGGCAATATCGCTACATCAAAAACGGTAACACCCATTCAAACAAAGAAGGAATGACAGTGAAAACAACTTTGCTCCCTATGCTGCAAACCAGCTTGCGCAAAAATGCGCAGGGGCTGGTCCAGGCTGGCAAAGTGAGTTGTTATCAGTCTTTGCTCTCATCCAGCGCCACACTTACCGACCTGCTGTCGATATCGGCACAGGCCTTATCGCTTCAGGGCGCATGGTCGCCATATCGCATTCGAGTAAACGCATTACAGGAGTCAGGCACGGGTTAAACCCCTCGCCAACCTGGAATGAAAAGCCCGGATGCCTGAAAAGCACCGGGCTTTTTGGTTTTTGCAACAGCGATATTTGCTGGCTGCAAACGGCAAGCACAAAAGTCTTATAGGGGATTAGCCAAGTTGGTAAGGCACCCGGTTTTGATCCGGATATCCAAGGTTCGAGTCCTTGATCCCCTTCCAGTTTCAACCATTTGGCATTTGAAAAATGGCAAAGCCCGGCAACAGCAGGGAGCGGTTAAATCGCAAGCAATGCATAGGAAGCACAACATAAGAAGCACAACACAGGAAGCGTGGCAGAGAGGTGATTGCAGCTGTCTTGAAAACAGTAGGGCCGTCAGGTTCCGTGAGTTCGAATCTCACCGCTTCCGCCAATTTTTTTGCAGGTTTTTTACGCGTGTGGTGGAACAGGCAGACACACTGGTCTTAATCACCAGGGCCGTCAGGCGTGAGGGTTCGAATCCCTCCATGCGTACCAGCCGGATTTAGAAACAGAATTTGAAAGCGTGGCAGAGTGGATAAATGCACCTGTCTATATGCAGCATTGCTGTCGGGGGCCGTGAGTTCGAATCTGTAAGGGCGCGCAAAACTTTGCACAACTTTGCAGATAAGATTGAATTTATCCAATATTGAAAAGTCTATAAGCTCACCAAGATGTGCCATATTATTTGGCGTTTATATTCACAGGCTTATTGGCGGAATAGGTGCGGGTTAGTTTGATGGAGGTGCGCCCGGCGTTAAAGGGTAATCTGATACTTGCAATCTTTATTTTAAAAATAAAAAACTTGACATAAGCGTGTGTATTTCGCAATACTTCAGATCGCTGCAATCTTGCAGCATTGTTAAGTTTTATTTTATTGGAGTTGTTATGCAAGAATTAAATATGGTTGAAGTTGAAGAGGTTTCTGGTGCGGGTTTCGGGAGAGATTGGTTGCTGGGCAAATTGGTAGATGCGGTAGTGGAAAGCGCAGTAGAGTGGGCTCAATCCGGTGCCGGAATTGGCGGCCGTATGGATACGATGGGTAAGTTAGGCTAAGCTGCAAATTTAAAAGCGGGTAATTGACTATTTTGTGAAATAGTCAATTACCCGCTATTGTGGAGGGTTATATTTATTTAATACTGAATTTACTCGCACTATTTCTGATTGTTTATGCAACTATCTCTTTTTAATAAGTCCAGTAATAAGTTGAACTATGCTGCGATTGCAACATTTTACGCCGCACTTTGGTATATAACTCTTTTTGCTGTCGCGACTATTTTCTCTTCTGAACAATTCTCAGGTGCAGATGAAAAGACAACTATCATGCGAGCTTTAGGGTCGTTAGGGTTGGGAGTTGTTGTAGTCCCCTTCATTGAAAATTACTTTTTTACCTCTGCATTAAAATTATACCCAAGAAGCAATCCTAAAATGACGGCCTTCATTGGTGCAGCAATTGCTGCTGCGCTACATGCGTCGATGAGATCTTTTTTTGCGTTTGGTCTTTTTTATATAATTGCAGCTGTCTATTTAACTCATTTCAGGAAAAATCCAAGGTACGCCTTTTTTCTTGGTTTTTTTATACATTCCCTTCTTAATTTTCCGGTATCAGTTCTTCCGCTACTTTATGCAATGCAATGAAGACGGGAAGACACTTTGCAAGCGTGTTTATCTAAACTCAGTGAGCAAAGAGTCTTGGCTCATACCTCGATTCTCTAAAACAGACTATCTAAAATCCCCGGCTCCCAGTTCGTAATCACCAATTCTTTGCTTGTTTCCGGCTGGCCGTGCGTATTGGACACACTGTATTTGATATCTAAACTCATCATATGCAGGCCGTTAAATGCCTCCCTGATTGCAGCATGATCATTGATGCTGACCATCACCTTACCTTTGCATGTCCTCATAAATTCGGCCATCTGGGTATAGTTCTCATACCCAAAATCAACACCATAACCCTCCGTCTCCCAGTATGGCGGGTCACAGTAGAAGAATGTATGCGCCCTGTCGTATCGCCTCATACAGTCCTGCCAGGTCAAGTTTTCTACATACGTGCCAGCCAGGCGCAAATGGGCTGCACTCAAGCTTTCCTCTATCCGACACAGATTAATTGGAGATCCTGTGGTTGCCGTCCCAAAGTTCTGGCCACTGACCTTGCCACCGAATGCATGCTGTTGAAGGTAGTAAAACCGTGCCGCCCGCTGAATATCCGTTAAAGTCTCCGGCACGATGGCTTTCTGCCACTTAAAAATCTGTCTACTGCTGATTGCCCACTTGAACTGCCTTACAAACTCTTCCATATGGTGCTGAACGACACGATATAGGTTCACGAGTTCACCGTTAATATCGTTGATTACTTCTGTAGGCGCTGGCACTGGTCTTAAAAAATACAGGGCAGCGCCGCCGCAAAACACTTCCACATAACACTCATGCCTTGGAAACAGCGGGATCAATTTATCCGCTAGCCTACGTTTTCCACCCAACCAAGGGATTATTGGATTCGTCATAATTACCTGCTCCTGGTGACGCTCCTGGGCGTTCAGGTATGGCACTCATGGCGCTCAATTCATTTAATGCTTTACATCTCGGGCATTTAATACTGAGCCTGGTGTATTCACCTGCCCCTAATTTTTTACTGCATTTTCCACATCGTATTTCCTGCATTTAACGCTCCGTGATAGACTTCTGCCCACCTGTACAGGTGGCAGGGCCTTGGTTTGAGCGCAGTGCATGCTGCATTCAGATGGCCTGGCCAGTGTTACCGCACTGACCGGGTCGCTCTGTTCTATACGTCTATTACTTGAACGGCCAAGTTTGGCGCGTCTCCTTGAATCACACTGTCTTTGACAAAGACGTTCTGTCCGACAATTCCATTCCCCCTTGCAGTGATCTGCCCGCCACCAGGCAGGGCAATCACGCACTGACCGACCTCGATGACGATCACTCTGCCGATTAACAACGGAGCATTTGGTATCAGATCTTTGAAAACCTTATAGATATTAGCCATGGGCCTGCACCTCTATTGTCTGACGTAGTTTCGCCTGATCAGTGCTTATTGATACACCCCTAACCACACCTAAAGCAGCGGCTGAATCAACATATTTGAGCATTGTGCCAGGCTCAATAATTCCAGTTTCCGCCATCACTGGCAGGCTCAGTGAGTAGGTTGCAATACGCCCAGTTTCTGCCAAAGTGGCTATGCCTCGCTGTCTGGCCGGGATGACATCCGTGGTTAAAGCATCGGTAATCATTGGAGCCAGCTTGTCTGCTGCGCTCCCATTGCGTCTTACCAGCCCCAACACGCCGCCGCTAGTGGTTCCGCTCACATATACGGCGTTGTAGTCCGGCTTGTCTGCCCAGGAGATGGACTCTTTAACGACAGCTATACTTTGCAATTCTATGTCTGCGGTAGCTGATGCCCATTCCCAAGGTTTAACGGGGTAACGTGGCCTGATCCGCAATACGGTATTGACCGGATCGGGTTGGACAAATGCACCTGCTGCCTGGGCAATGGTATTGATGGCGGACATATAGCTGCCTTGATGGCTCCATACACCAGCAGGCACCAGCCAGTCATCGATGCGCCAATCAACCGACCAGCCCAAGGACACGCCATTGACAGTAAGCGCGTCATTCATCAACTGCTGCGCTGTCCTAGCAATATCATTCTTAAACGTCACAATAGGGCTGTATGGGTCTGCAAGCTGGGCAGATATACCACGACCACTCACCGTGACGGTTTTCTTACCAAAGGCCCAATCCATCTGGATATCTTCTGCAATGAGCAAATACGGTACACCGTTTATTGATGCCTCAAGTATGACCAGATCGCCTGACGTGCCTGGCTCAACCAGATTTAACGCGGAAGCTGGCATCGATGTTGAAAACCCCCACGTCCAGCTATCCATATCGATCTGCATACTTAGAGTAGTGGCGGGCAGAATATGATTGCCGTCGACCCGGCGCAACTGCACGTTGTTTAACACGATATATGTCCTTTTTGAAGGTATGACAATGGTGCTTGGCGGCGTGATACCGTGATCACAGACAAACACCAGGCTTGCGTTTAACGCCGCTGCATCCGTGAACAAGATCTGAACCGCATTACCCATTGGTGGTATGTAGCAAGGGTTCTTTACAGGCGGAACAGTTGAGCTGGATATGCCAGGCGGTGGGCGGCGTGCCTTTTGCATCCTGCTACCAGCGTGAATGATTGACGTCTTCCCGCGCTGATATGGACTATGGACTTCACGGCGCTTTGCTATGGCTTCTTGCCAGCCTGTCTCTCGTACCTGCCGCGCTACTGGTCGCAGAGCTTGGTAGCTGCTTACACGCTCAGTTTTAACGGGCGCTGCGTCTTGCCAAGCTGTTTGGCTGCTTGCCCTGGCAATGGGTCGCATTGCTGCATATTGACTCAAGTAACCCGTTGTAAATTTCCGCCCATCTTGATATCTGTGGCCAGCAGAGAGCCGTGACGATCTCAGCGTGTGTTTTAGCGCCATCGTGACGCCCGCAGGATTCGCTTTTGCCGCCTGCCAGTCACTCTGATTGATCACTCGATCACTTTGCATATGGCGGACAGATGCCTGCACACCAATCTCATTGGCCCCCGCTCTTTGCCATTGGGTTTCTACTTTACCGACGACTGGTCGCGACGTGTCAGAGAAATAGCTTGCAGCACCACCAAACGTGATTGCTTGAAACGTTAAAGCAAGCTTGGCTAATACATCGTCAACAATGATGACAACGTCATCGCCTCCGAAAACCAAATTCGCCGGGTTACCAATCGGCGATTGAGAAAACACCAGGTCAACCGGAACATAAGCAGGCGCTGTGTCGCCAAACACCAGGCTTGCAGGGTTGGACGCTGGTGCTTGCTCAAACAGCAAATCAGTGATCTTTGTCATTGCTAGCCAATCACAGCCGATTGCAATGGCAATTTACCGCCAGCGTAAAGCTGGGTAGTCGACAGTTTTAACACGCCACCCCCAGCCGCGTCCGACACGTCGCAGTCAAATGCGATATCACCATTACCGTTGATAACACGCGCCCACGTGGCAATGCCCGTTCTCGCTATCAGCGTATCTTCCTCCTGTGTCAAAGTCAGAACGCTGCCAGCGATCACACCTGCTGGCTTGCTTAAAACAATCTCGGCCAGCATGGTAGACGCTGCACCACCCGCAGGCGGCTGAGTGCCACCGTAGACGCGAATACGCGCATGGGCTGAACCTGTGTCCAAGTGAGCCAGCGACCCGGCAAGCCTGGCATTAATATGCGCCTGGGATACGTACAGAGTCATGTGTTAATTTCAGGCGTTAAGTTGTCCGCGATCACTGCTCGTTTATCGCGCCCGGTGAAATAGCTGACAACAGTGTATTTATAGGTAGCGTTGATGTTACGGAACTCATAGCCCCCTGTAAGTGGGTCGCTCCGTGTTTCCCGGACAAGCAGACCGTCTGGCTCACGTATTAAACGGACTTGCTCACTGACAGGCGTGTCCGGCGTTCCTTTCAGCTTGGTTGTGCCGCTGATCTTCCCTTCGCCATCAATACCAATTGCCCGCAGTCGGCTATTAAAACCAAACCACTTAGGTGCGACTGAAGACAAAATGAGTAAGGACGTTCCCACCAAGCTTTGCGGCGGTACAAAGTTGGTCACATACCTCGCAATGCCACGCGTAATTCGTACATCGTCAATATTGCCAAGGAACTGATACGACCCGTCAGAGGGATCACTACCAATCGACAACTCATTGGTTGTTTGATTGACTGCTGCCGAATATGTCGCAGTGGTTTCCAGGCTTCCGTTTCTGAATAGCCTGATCGTTGAGCCTGATTTAGTTGCCGCTACATGCGTCCAGGCATTCAATGGAATGGCGCTGGCCGTGGCAGCAATCGATGTTGGTGTTACGGTGGTGTCCCAAAGCGTCAGATGAACGCCATTCATGTCCAGTCCAAACCAAAAGCTATGACTCGATCCACGCTTGGTCAACACTGCCGCCGAACCGCCCGAAGGAAAGCCGGTTGGATAGACCCACGCCTCAATCGTAAAATCGGTATCCAGGTTATAAACAGCATCGTGGGCAATCCGCCAGGAATCAGGCGACGAAGTAAATTTACTGCTTGTACTACCAAATTTTCTGACTGCTGCGTCTAAAAAAGGTACGCCTGTTCGGCTAATTGCGCTGCTAAATGGACTATGATCAAAAGCAGTCGTACCGCCTGAAATGCCGTCAAACTTGACGAGCAAGCTTACATTCGCATACAGCGAATCACCAGGCAACCCAAACGGCAAGGGTGGTGCAAAGTCTGCGATATACCTGGCAGCGCTTGTAATCCGCAAGTCAGACAAGCGGCCATCCAGAAAGTAGAGCGATGTACCACCGATGCGGCCAATGTAATCCGGCTGCGAAATGTTCTTAATTGGTAGCGTAGAACAAGTATTTTCACCTGTCTTTATACCATCCGTAAACACACGGAGGACAGACCCGGCACGACAGACCGCGACATGATGCCATTGCTGGATATTGAAGGTAATACCTGAGGCAATTGAGTCAACGTGCTCGTTGCTACCAGTCGTCGTCACAAAATAGAACTCTGGGCCAGTAGGCTTCAAACCGAAATTGGCTGCAAATCCGACGCCATCCTGCCTTGACCAAATAACTGGATAATCGGGCAAGGAATTGAGATAAACCCACGCCTCGATCGTAAAGTCGCCAGCAAAACGAGACGTATCCAAACCACTAATTTCAAACCAGGAACCGTTAGGCAAATTACCTGCTGTTACATAATGAGCGCTTGTGCCTGTATTGACCACCGCGCTACCTTTCGCGGCTAAGGCCATGTTAGCAATACTGGTGTCCGCAGGCACAGTCGTGCCATCGGCATCGTTAAATGGTACTCGCAGGACGGTGCTGTTTTCGTAGATATCTGCCATCTTTATCTCCAAGGCCCGGTCAGATCGTAGAACACCGTCCCATAGACACTGTTGCCAGGGTTCTTGCTCACAACAGCTTTCATGACACGGCCAGGCAAATTCGCCACCCCGTTTACGGTGTCATGGGTCGCAAATGTGTTTGTCGGTACACTCTGAGGAACGGCGTACACACCCGGCATCGTTCCTCTGAATGCTTTACTGTCTTCGCTGATGTTAAATGGAACAAGGTAAAGACCGTAATCGGTCGGATTTGGGTAAGGTGTTGCATTGCTCACTTGCGCGGAATAGAACGATGTAGCCGTTGTGAGTGCCGTTGGGAAAGTCCTTATCCCCTGGATAGCATCGCCCAGACCAGAGTAGGATTTAGCAAGGTAAGCGCTTCCTGGCGTGGCCGACGAGTAGAAATTCTGGTCTATCGTTGCCGCGCTGCCGTTTGATTTGTCAGACGCGCATCCTGTAATCATGCAGCCGAAGGTATCGCCAGACGGTTTAACAGAGAGCAAGTCACCGAACATCGCCATTTCACAGGCTCCGACGTTTGATGCCGAATTGAAGCGATTGAAGTACAGCGTCCGACCGTCTGTAAAAATAACCCACTTACGTGCCGCTGATGAGGCGCTTTCGCTTTTAGACCAAAACAGCCCGCCAGCCTGTTGCGCCGATGTTGGGAATGGATTGTCACCAGTGGATATGGCAGACATCGCTGTATAGCCCATGACGCGAGCGTTGTATGGGTCAGTATCGTCCACTCTCAAATAGCACCCAGTACCGAGGATATCTGTCGATTTATATGCAGCTAGGTTTGAACCGCTGAAAGCCTTGACCCAGCCCGCCGCTGTGACTTTGGCAGAAATCGTCCCTGTCGCAGTTTGGTTGGTAATACCTGTCGTTGGGAACGTGGCGGAATTTCCAACCACAGTGGCGATGCGGTGTTCGCCATTCAGTTCCGATGGTGTCGCACCGCTCAACAATGCTACTGCGCCTGGCACAAAGCTGTGGCCAGCGGGCATGGTGATCGTCGCTATGTTGTCCGCCACAACCAGGGCGCTGACACTGGCAATGCCGAAGCCATTGACGAGGCAGGCATCCAGGACGGCTATCGCGCTGCCCACCGTGCCGCTCAAGACTGGCGCACCTGGCATCTCGGAATGAAAATATTTAACGCTTGTATCAGTCATGGTTTTACTCTTAGGGTTGGTCAATATCGCCACGTACCAGCAGCGTAAATTTGTCATCAGCCGTGGTAGGTGGCCCCTGCAAAATCGTCCTGGCCACCCAGATCGGATTGGTTGCACCTACCGTATTGAAACGCAGCACATTGCCTACCGCCCAGCCAGCACCCCAACCAGCTGCCGGGATGACAAAGTACGGTGCACCTGCAGCTGGATTGTTGGGCGAGGCATCAACGCCTGTGCTGCCTGTACCGATCACCCCAGTGTGCTCGCCGATGATGTCAAACGCTGTCGTATTCGTAAATCGAATTGCCCAGCGTTCTGTCAATGCCCCTTTGTTGGTCACGACAATCGGTGCGAGCGTGTCGTTAAATGTACCGATCGCTGGATTGCCAACGACCGAGTCCTGCCAGGTGTTATCAAACGTCGCCTGGTCGAAAAGCGTAGATACACGGGCATGAGTATCGCCAATGATTAATGCGCTGGACACATAAGAGCCGATGGGAAAGTCATGCGTTAACGCCCTTGACAAAGTCAACTGGCCGTTAATCTGGGCGTCAATGACAAGCGCCATGTCTTCTATGCGATGCTCTACAGTGATCGGTTGGGCGTAGCCAGACACGTCTGTGAAAGTGACCGTTCCGGCTTCCAGGTCTTGGGTGTAGCCCAGGTTGATGACTTGGTTGGCTGCATCCAGGATACGGATACGCGATAAACGAACGCGGGCGCAATTGATGGTCTGGCCGTTGGTCACCGTTGCCGGGCCGACTGTTGCAGAATGCCCGACCACCACAAAACTGCCCACTCTGAAAATCGGCACCTTGCCATCCGTAGGCAAACGCACTGGGTCAAGACCGAGAATGTTTTGATCCAGCGGCAGGTATGAGTAACCAACAGCGCTATATCGCAAGGTGTCGGACTTGGCCGAAAAGGTTTTAACGTACTTGACGCCAGCGATGCCCATATACGTTAGGTCAACAACCCCTGGATCAGATGCATGTGTGTCGTCAACGGGCCTGCCAAACCGGATGCTAGCGATGCCATTGTTATAGTCGACGACACCAAAAACACCCGCAGAAGGGTTATTGATTACCCCGTGAATATCGGGTGTGACGTTAAATGTGGAATCGTCCTGCGTTGTGCCGCTCAGAGTGAAGCCGCCGTTGAACAGTGGTGAAACAGCAGTTCTGAATGTCACCGCGTCAGTTTGTGATGATGTACCCAAGGCATCGACACCCGTTAGTCCGGATGGATTGTTTGCTGTCCCTGCGTCCCAGGTAGAAAGAATGACGCCGTACTGGTTGGCCACTGTCCCCAGCGCGCCCACGTTCGTGCCAATTCCCGTTGAATAGGACGGATTGCGAATTAGCCCATTGTCGGTATTGACGAAATAGCGCTGGCCAGCCATGTTAAATGAGGTTGGTGCTGGGTCGCCTTGCATGAAAAGCACGTCGACAGCAAAGTTATAATTTTTTGCCGTACTGTCTGAACCAACATATTGCACTTCTGCCGCCCGTGCCGTTTCGCCTGTCCACCATTGCCAAGTGGCTGTCTTGGCATTGACATCGCCTGTCTCTGTTGAGGTTCCTGCTGATGATCCTGTTGACATACCTTAAACCTCCGGCCCGTTAAGAATAGATAGAGTTCTGAGATAGTTTTTACGACCTGTGAAGCGGCCAAATGAGATTGACCCATCTGACAGCAGGTCGTTTTCTAAATATTCGGCGTCTTCCTTGTTGTAACCCGTGATTGCTTTCATCAAGGTGCATGCGCCTGTGGCGTAGTTGATCGTGCCGACATTCAAGTTGGCGGTGGTGTTGGCGATTTGCAGAATGCCTGACCCATCGTCAAAGATTCGTAGCAATCTGCGCTGTTGCACTTCGTCACCGATCCAGTTCACGCCTAGCGCCTTGGTAAAGGCGGACATTTGAAATGTCCTTGGTCTGATCGGTGCAGTGACTACAAACGTCCAGTTAGCGCCGCTGTCTGTAAAGGCTGCGACACCGTCCGCGATGCTGACTGCGCTGGTCGTTGTCACCGATATGTTCGTGTTCTTTGCAGGCAAAGTGTTTGGCCTGAAAATGATCTTGCCAGTGGAATAGTTAATCGTGCCAGTTGCGTCGCCTGTTAAATTTCCTGCTACATCAGTGGCAGTCCGAGCCGCGCCATCATTCCAGGTCAGCAGCAGTGCGCCAGGCTTAACCGCATCATTGAGAATTACGACTTTGCCGAACGCTTTGGGCAACACACCTGGTTGCGTAGGTATCAGGTTGAGAGGGCGTGAGCCGGAAGAATCTACCCATTGCAGGACGATCTGACTGCCAACGTCTGGCAATGTACCCAGAGTCACAGATACTGTGCCTGTGGTGAAATTGATCGTGCCAGCACCAATGGCGCTATCCGAGCCACGTAATGCGCCAGAGCCATCGTCAGTCAACACATACCAGCGCTGCAACGCCCGGTAACTTACCTGCATGCTGCCACGCGCTGGGATGGACGAAACGGAAAACACCCAGTTTGAGCGCTGCCCCTGGGTGGTAACAGGAACGCCTATGGAATTGGTGACGGATGTCGGATTACCTGCGGGCGTGTAGGTATAGGAGAGGTTATTACCGCCTGTCCCTAAGACATTGCTGGCCAGCGTTGCTACGCCGTTGTCGTAATCAACGTTTCCGACAGAAGTATCACCGTTAAAAAGTACGCCGCCTTTGTCCTTTAAAACGACTGGCCCTGCGGAAATGCTCAGCGAACCAGGCAAGATTTGACCACCGATATAAAAAGCCTGCGATGTACTGAAGACTGCAACCACGCTGGCGGTGACAGGTTCACCCGCTTTTAACAGGGTGGTTTTGCGCTGGCTCATCCTGGCGTCAGCGATCGGCACTTCGATACGCGTACTTGGCACGAGCTGGGTAAAGATACCGGAACCCTTTATCGACAAGTCGCCCAGGCTGGCTGCTTGTACTAACGGCACGACGCCATAGTAGCGGGCGGCGTCAGCGACAATGGTAGAAAACGTTCTTGTCTTGCCTTCATAGACGTTTTCCAAGGGTTCGACTTTGGTTGCGTCCAGCCCTTTGAAATCATCAGTCAAAGCATCGCTGAGAGTGAGAGAGACTTCCAGCCGGGTAAAATCACCGCTAGCGTCTGTAAAGCTGCGTACAATCGATGTGACCGCAATCACCTTGATATATTGTTCAAACTGCGTGGTTAAGCCTTGGTTCTTGCGCAGTACCAACGTGTCACCTACGGCGGGAGTGGGTATGTTTTCGCGCTGAAGTAGTGTCACGATTCGTTGGCCAGCGATGTGATCGCCAAATAGATAACCGGGGTATCTGGAGCCGATGGACAGGTAGGACTCTATCCTTTGCTTCGCGGATGAACGAATGTCAAAAACTTGGCCTGTTGAGAACAAGGTGACAGAAACACGCGGGTCTGATGGCGGTTCCGCTACGATCACGTTTGCGCCAAAGTAGCTGTCCACGCTGAGTGTGCGCACGGCTGTGAACAGCTTGCGCAAGTTGACACGGCCACCAGCGCGATCAAGCTCTGAGACATCGGGGAATATCCCGTTAGAAGCACCGTCGACAATTGCAACGGATGTTGGCGCGCCTCCGCCTTCGGCCACGTCATCCATGACGCGGGAAGTCACCAGGGCGATATCGCCGCTTAAAATACCCATCGTTAAATCTCCATAAATTTGAGTTTGATCAGCCAGTAGTCATCGGCGTCATAGGTAGCCATCTTGCGTACCGGGTCAGCTTCCAGCGCTGGCGGCTCATGATGGCGAAACACCACTGTGAAAATGCGGCCATCGTCCAACGATAAAATGAATTGCTCTCCTGGTACTGTTGCCCACGACCTCAACAGGTCAGCGGTTGCCCTGGTATGCCAGGCCATTTCCGCATCTGGCGGTTGTAAGCTGATAGGTCTGCCTGCGAGACGTGTGGCGCTTTCGATCAGCAAGGCCCCACCAAGCGTGTACTCGGCGTTCGATACCACAGGCGACCATAGATGCTCATCAATCCATTGCAGGTCGTGTGAAAGCGTTAAACTTTGGGCTAAACGGATGTTTCGTAAAATCATGATGCGACTCCTTTGGCGCGATTTAGCAGTTCCAGCAAGGACGGTTCGTTTCTTGAGTCTGTCGTCATCGGTACTGTTTTACCGCTGCCATCTGTAAAGTTGACCTGGATTGTTTTGCTCGGTTTTTGGGTGGCGCTGGCCTTCACAGCCTGTTCTGATAGCGAAGGCGTGTTGTCTTTGCTCTCGTAACTGATGCGCTCCAGCAGTTGACGTGACAAGTCTGAGACAGTTGGCGCTTTGCGGTAGCTGTCTGCCTCTGGTGCGGTAAGGACTTTTTCATCCTCATGCAGCAAAGCCAGATAGTAGTCCTTAGGTACACGGTCAAGCCCACCACGGTGTGAACCATCGATTTTCTTCATGCCAAAACCATATTTGCCGCTACCGAAGCCGCCCTGGCCACCGCTGCCATCGTTAATGCCGGCACTGTCACCGTAACTGGCGTTCAGCCCCAGTGACTCCATTAACGACTTGGCTCGATTGAAATTCTTAACGATAGAATCGGCACCATCAGAAGAGAATGCGCTACGGTTAGCGTCGAATATCTCTTTGTTTGCACGGGCAGCAAACCAGGCAGTTTGCGCTCTGGCCTTGTTTTCTTCTGTCGGTTCGATGCGTTTGCCATGTTCTGAGTCAAACAGCATGTCGGCGATATCGCTGTCGGTAGCCACGCCTGTATGGTTCAGGTCATTGGCAGCGCTCTGGGTCTTTTGGTTTTCGGCAGTTATGCGGCTGTTTCTGGATGACGTGGTCTCTTGTTCGACGTTGCGGACGCCATCAACGCCGCCGCCAGCTTTTCCACCACCACCTATTTGCGAGACGCCAGTCCCGTGGCCCTGTGCGATGTCAAGGCGCCTCTGTGCAGCCGCTATCCCCTGAATGGCGGATGCAAGTTTTAGCTGCTCAGCATTTGCACCTTTTAAATTGGTGGTAAGAGAGGCGGCGGCTCCAGCAGCAGAAATTAAGCCTGACGTTAAATTTTGAGACTGTGACGCTGCTGACCTAATATTTTCAGACGCGCTGGAGGTATTGCTTGAGATATTTCCAGATTGTTCGGCAGCGGCCTTCATTTGTTCCGCAATGGCACTGGCCTGCTCGACAGCTAGCTTTTGCTGCAAGACCTCTTCTTCTATTTTAAGAACGACTTCCTGCTGTTTTATCGCTTTCTGTTTGGTAACCTCGTAGCTGGCCTGCGCACCCTCCAAATTTTTGGTCGCGGAATCTTTCGCTAAAATAAGGGCTTCATTGTCTACATCACGCTCCAATCGCTTTGTAGCCAGGATCAATTCTTCTTGTGCAATTAGTACCTTATTGGATTGCTGTGCCTCTACATAGTGAAGCCGTGCCTCTGCCGCTCTTGCTTCCGCCAATTGCAAGTTTAACTGCGCTAAGCGCAATTCTTCCTGGGACAAATCTGAGCCATCTTTTGCATACTTATTTTGCGCCTTCCAAACATCGATTCTGGCATGGCCAACATCATAGTCAGCCCGTGCAACTGCTAAATGCGCTTGGCCTACAGCCACCAATGACCTGGCCGAGTCGGTAGCTTGTTGAGCTAACAGAGCAGTTTCTGCTCGGGTTCCCTTTATGCGCTCCTGCAAGTCTGCGATGGCTTTATCGACAATCTTGGCCGACAGCTCACCTTTGTCGCCCATCTGCTTTAATTCAGCAGTGAGCAATGCGAAGTCGTCTTTTGTTCTCGCAACCTTTAACGATGTGGTAAATACTTCCTGGAACTTGCCATTTATTTGATTGGCTGCGTCCCCTAGATCTTTGCCTGCATTTCTTGCATTAATGAGAGAGTCAGAGAGTTTGTCTAAATCGGCTAGTGTTTTCGCTGAATCTAGACCTTTGGCAAAGGCTTCCCTAAATTGGAGCGATGTCGTCGTGGCGTTGTCTGCCAGTTTCAATATGTCACCCGCGATCTTGTCGAACTCTTTGCTTAACGGCGTTAAATATTCTGTTTCACCGAATTTAGCAATCTTGAGTCCCATGTCATTAATGGCCTCAGAAAACTGCTGAGCCGATTCTTTAGTGACATTCAATAGCTCGGCATTCAGTTTCTTGATTTGATCTTCACTGAGCTTAGTTTTTCCAGTTGCGTCGTCTACTTCAATACCCAAACGTTTAATTGCAGCAGCAACGTCTTCGGAGGATTTTTTTAATTCTGTGTCCGTCAATGCACTTTTACGTTTTGCTTCCACAAGCTTTCGTATTTGTTCTTCGATATCTCCAAAACTGCTTGATTTCGCAAGTGCAACCGCTGCTTCTTTTGATTCGGAAAGCTTTGCGTTAAATTTACTTAATTGCGTCTCTCCTCGTGCAAATTTATTCACGGTTTCATCTGCATACCCAGTGAGACTTTTAGCGGTTTCTCGTAGATCGTCGCCAGCGCCTGCAATTGCTTTACCCAAATCGCTTTTGAAATAACCGACAATTTTTCCCAGCGCTTGTAAAAATATCCCAGCAAAATCAAGTACGCCACCTGTAAGACCTGAAATTACAGCACCGATGAAATCGAAGCCGTCTCGCAATCCAGCTATTAATATTCCTAGCGGAATGATGATAGTGTCGTTAAGTGCCTGTCCAAAGCTTGAGATTCGCGTCCCTGTTGCGTCAACGGTATCCCCTAATTGAAGAACCGCCGCTACGTTGCGAAGTATTGCACCACCAAAATCCAGAAAAGTACCCAGCACTGTCTCCATGACTGGCGTTACCTCTGCACCGATTTTCAATATTCCAGAAAAGAAATCGCTTAACCCGGTAAAAAATTCTTTGGTTCCAGCGGCCAAATTTCTGGCTCCTTGGCCACTGATATCACTTGATTTAAAGGTTTGTTCCGCAACCTTTAAAAAATCAGTTGCCGCTTTTACCAATTCAAAATAGGCAGGTAATAGTTTTTCACCAATTGCGTTGGCTAATTCTTCTTGGTAGCGCTTAATTGATTGGATTTGTTTCCCGACGTTTTGCATTGATGCTTCATAAGCACCTGTCAGGTTCGCGGCCTGGCTAAGGGCAGCATTAGCGACAGCCTGTATTTTCTGCTGCTGAGTCAGTTGTTCCGAAGTCTTCCCAAGGGACAGTGCAAATTTATCCTGTGCTTGTTGAATGTTGACTGTGAGCCCCATATAACGCAGGCCCTCAGTATCCATTTGCTGGATATTAGTGATCAAGCGACTCAATGTGGCACTTGAATTCTCACCTGTTACTACCGCCAAGTCCTGTGCAGCACGCGCAAGTTTGGATACCTGGGATACTTGCTCAGCGGCAGTAGGGCCTATTTCGAGACCTACCTGGATCATTTGGGTTAGCGATTGCCGTGTAGCTTGAGTAGTGATACCCAGGCCCTTGACCTCTTTCTCATAGCCAGATAGTTGTGATGCAGAATAGCCAGCGTTCTTGCCCACCACGCCCAACGTAGTACCAAGTACTTCAGTTCGCGCAGCGTAGTCAGCCGATTCTTTAATTCCATATGCAATCGCAAGAGCCGTAAATGCCGTTATTAGGCTCGCAACACTGTCTTTTAATTGCCCGAGTGGTGTATTTATTCCACCAAAGCCGTCGCCAGCTTCTTTGGATTTGTTGACACTGCCTGCGAGTTCTGCGTTTAGTCCGGCTAATTTGGTCTTAGTCGCGTCTGTGACTGCCTGCAATTCCTTACCGGACAGCTTATTGCTATTAGTCAGCTCTTGATATGCCAGGTTGACCTTAGAAATTTCTGCCCGTATCTCTGCAAAAGAGCGAACACCGATTGTTTTGTATGCCTCTGCTTCTGATCCTAATTCGGTAAAGCCTTTCTTTCCTTCGGACGCGTTCGCTCCGGCAGCTTTTGCAGAACTGCCCAAAGACGTAATCTCTTTTGCCAGGTCAGTTACACCTTGCAAGCCCTCTACCAGGCTCTTAATCTTCAGTTCTAGGGTAGTGGACATTAAGTCTCCAAATCTTTTAACGCACCTGTGATGGCATCTTGATCGCCCTTCGCGGCAAGTATCATCAAGGTGAACAATTCTCTATTGCGTTGCTTCTTGAGTTTTTGGACACTTTTCGAAAACGCAAAGTATTGCGGCCAGGTGTAATTTAAGATGTCGTTGAAGTTGTGGCCGCTTTGGACGAGTAGCTGGATGCCATCTGCCCAAGAGTTTGTACTGCTTGGACGTTGCCTTTTACTGTTTGCGTTAGCCTTGTTGCCGTGCCTGTCATTTTCGGCAGGACTTTGGCGATAAAAAAATCGAGATTTACCTCCAGCAGGCGTCCAAATAATTCTACCGCTTCGTCTGGATCAAGTTCATCGACCCATTCCCTCGACCGATTAGCCAAGATTGCTAACAATTGGAGGCAGTCAGCGCTATACGTCACAAACATGCTAGGGACATCGAGTCGTTCACCAGGGACACGATTCATCAGCATGTGACTGATTGGCTGTACCGCAAGCAAGACCAACGGCAAGCGGCCAATTTTGAAGTGTTTAATTTCTAACGTTTCACCAGCGACGATCGCGGTTTCAACGGTCGGGATTACTTGGCTCAGATCGTCTGCTGATTGTGCTGCGGGGGTGGTTGACATGCTTGCTCCTGGTTGACTGGATGGGATGTATCAAGTCTAAAGAGCAATGAAAAGAAGCCCAACAAGATGGGCTTCAGTGAGAAGGGTGCTACGGAGATACGTGTTATTTAGCTTGCAGCGATCTGGAGGATTCGCCCGAATTGGCCCAGTTCGTCGCTGGGTGTCTTCGCACCGTCGATTAGCACGGCAGCAGTGATCTGCATTTCGGCAAACTTATCGGTAATCAACGCCAGTTCTTTCAAAGGCTCGGAGTTCACCTTATAGAGTTCCACTATGATAGGCGCGCCGTTTTCAGCAAGGTTGATACCTTCATATCGAAGGAAATCGTCTTCTTGCTGTGCGTTGAACATCGCCACGCTATCTACTGCACCATGAGAATACGCTGCCAGAAAGGGCTGTGTAGCGCCAGTCACGTCTTTGAAGTCAACCGCGCCAAAGGCTGGGTCGACCTTATACTTGGTCGTTGCTAGTGTCACAGGGGTAGATGCAGAATCTGTAATTACTACCGAAGTAACACCTGGATTTTTGAAGGCAACGCGATTTCCAGCTACGACTACGGGCAGTGCTTCGCCTGTTACAGAACCGCTTGGTGTGTTAGTGACGACGCCGGACACGTTCAAAGCCAGATTGTCCGTGTTGATTTCCATCATTGTCAATTCTATGGTGGCCTCTTTTCCGACCTGGACGCGCTTAACGGTTCCACGCTGGCCGGAATAGGATTCTTTTTGTTCCGCGTTCGTTACCTTCAACGCGAGCTTTGCTGCTGATACGTCACCGAGCCAGCGTAAAGCCTTTGGATTGCCGAAAGCGTCACGCTTGGCGATATAGACTTTACCTTGCCCTAACAGATAGGTTGTTGGCATATTGCCTCCTGAATGCTGATGTTAAATTGAACTGCTCGTTTGCTGCGTGTGAAGGGGTCAGGTCTTTGCTTTACCTCTGGGTGGCCCCTGGTTCTCGGCTTCAGCTTCTTTTTCGCCAGGTACGACTTCACCAATGGCATTGCTGGCCAGCCAGTCCGCATCTAATTGGGAAACAACAATTTCTTTGCCTTCTTCATACGTCGTACCTGCATGGGTGTGGCTTTTTTTGAGTGCAACTTTGACGAGGTTTTGCGAAGTAGTAGTCATGATTTTCCTAAAACAAAAGAGGTTTTGAATGCGAAGGGGTAATACGCGAAGCCGTTTTGGTACGCCACCTTTGGTGCGTTGATTCGACGTAATGGCCTAAACAGCACGTTGGGAGGCTGCCAACCACCCAACGCCTTTAATAGCTTGATGATCAGTGGCCCGGCTTTAACACGGTTGCCTTTGCCAGTAGCGACCGTGCCTGCAAATTTAACGACCAGCACCACCATCCATTGCTGCGTAACTACCTGTGCCTGGCCGTTGCTGCCTTGACTCGTACTGCCTTCGCCAATGTCGTCGCCGATATAGATCACGTGTGCGGCTGGTTCGACCTGCCTGGCATCCTTCACACCTGCCAGGTCTATGGCTGTCATGACAGCCTTAAGCTCGGGCATCGTGCCCTTGAGCTGGGCCACAAGCAAATCTTCAAGTACCAGGTAGTCGTCCATTACCATGCCCTCCGATCGCCAAAGTCATTACGACCAGTGGCAATCTGCACAGTGTCAGTCGTCAGCGCAGGCGCGCCAATGGCGTCCAGGCCCAGTGATGCTGTCCCAGTTGCAATAGACTTCAGCAGCTTCAACTGGCGATCATAGTGGACTGCGACAGGGTGATCGGCCTGGACATCGATCCAGAGGTGATACCTGGTAATGTCCATTGCCACCTTGCGTAAAATCTCTGGAACGCTAGGCAGTGGCAGCACATATCGCCCGGCAAGCCAGACATTGATTTCTGCTTCAGCATCGTTTATAGCGTTGTTTAACACTACGTCATTGATGACTGTGGCGTTTTCTCGGTCAGTGGTCTGAATAAGTTCATCCATGCCGAACGCGGTAATCAAGTCTGTCTTAGTGCAATAGTTCATGGCGGTATGGGCGTTAAATTACTTCTTGGCGGTTTTACTGATCTTTGCGCCGTCCCCATCTGCGATAGGGTCGTCGATTTCAATTTCAAAGGAAACTAACGCTGGGTCACCGTCAATAGCCGCACGTTGTTGCTCGTCCAGTTCAGATACAGGAATGTCTTTTGGCTCTCCTGTGAACTGATAACCGGCTCGACGAAATGAGGCCGCTTTACTTACGACACGTAATGCTTTGATTTTTGCCATGGGATACTCCTAAATGATTCGAGATACGGGTTTGGCTGGGATGAGACAGTTGCCTCATCCACAGGTGTCTTACTTATGCCAACCAGGGAGTGGTCAGCAATTTGGCGGTGTTTTGGTAAATATTGGTTGCGCCATTGGCGTTTTTCTCGGCCTGGAGGACTTTCAGCGCTTGTTTTTCCAGGTTGGGAGGAACCACCAGCAATGTCGGACGGACACCCAGCGGGTTACCGTTATCACCCTTGAGAGACATCAATGCTGCGCGGGCTGCGCCATAGGAATCTTCATCCAGTGTGGCTTTGGACGCATACGCTAGTTGCCACAGGCCGACACCAACATTGCTACGTGCATCAACGCCATACACATATTCTTTGCGGTTAAACACGTTGTCATCAGTTTCTTTGTCCATAGCGACAAAGCTATAGGGCTTACGTACTTGGTAGATAATAGGTTTGACGACTTTGCTGGTATCTAGCAAAAACCAGGCTGGGCCGGAACCACCACCAAAATTCGATACCGAGGAAACTGATCCATCTGCGTTCATCACTGGATGGTCAGTATCAAAAAAATATTGTCCGTCATAGCACTTGGTGGTGAACCCCGCAGCCAAGAGAGAAAACACCAATTGATCAGGATGCGTTTGTGAATCTTGGCCTAATTGTGCAATCGTTGGCTGGAACACTCCATACGTGTCATCTTCGATGGCTTCACGTGGTACGCAGATCGTATCTTCCCATGTGCGGTTCTTAATGGAAAAGTCGTGTGTCGACAGGTTTTGGATAACGCGATCACCGATCCATTCACGGAAACGAGTGGTTTGTCCCAACCACGGATAAACTTCTGTACCAGTGCTGGACGGCACGGTCATGGCGATCTGTCCGTAGTCACTTTGCACATTGGCAAACGCCTGCTGAAAAATCACCTTATACCCTTGGAACAAGGCGCTCAAATTGCTTTGGTTAATAATCATGGATAGCTCCAGTAAAGTTTGATGTTCTGATTTCTTGCTATTGCATTGGAAGCTTTAGGTCTGGTTAAAACTCAACCCAAACCCCGCCGACATCCACATCGCGGATAGTCCCGGCCACGCTGCGCGTATTAGTAGCGCTTGTTTTCGCTACAGTTGAATCATCAACCATGTAGCAAGGTGCCTGGATGTCCCCCAGGACGATCAAATCTCCGCCACCGGAATTGGCGAAACGGTAGACATTTTCCGGGCCACGGAACACACGTACACGGATATCACCGTCTGCTCCTGTGCTATTGTCAGCAAGGCATTGGGCAACACCCACAGACTTAAGGCCAGTTGCTGTTTTCCCTGGTATAGCCAGGTTAGTGGCAGGATCAATAACAACCATCGTTCCTGCGTATATTTTGGTTGCCGCTTTCATGGGATGTTCATAAACCGAACCGTCACGGCGTAACGAATTGCGGTCTGAGGTTGCTGCTGTCATAGGTGTTGCTCCTGAGTGTTAAACCGGATGAGTGGAATTTGGCTTTATGAGCGTGACTTATGCCTGGGCCAATGATTTTTTAAAATCTTCGGTGGATAAGCCCAGTGCCTTACAGACAGCGACTTGCTCAACAGTCAAAGCGGCATTCGGATCAGCGACCGGGGATCTGCCGCCGGTCTGCGTCTGGGTCAGCGCTGCAATAGGGGTGGTTTTTCCCAAATACGTCTTGAGCGAAGCCAAGTCTTTCTTCGCCAGGTCACGCGCCCATTCTTCTTGCCCTGGCAGGATTCGGCCTTCTTTGAGCGCCACAGTCACCACTTCGTCTTCTTCACGACCATTAATCTTGGCGGTCAAAGCAGCGAGCTGGTCTTGCAGGGGTTTAACCGCCTCAATAGGCATAAATTTCGCTGGATCAGGGTTGCCTGTATTCGCCACAGTGGCTTTGAGAGCGGCGATTTCCTGATCCTTGACAGCGACTTGGTCAACGGTAGCTTTCAGGGCGGCAATCTCGGTGTCCTTGCCAGCGACCGAGTCAGCCTTCGCTTTCAAGGCAGTCACGGCGGCGACTGCGTCTTTTTCGTTTACTGTTTCTGCCAGGCCAATGGCCGCGAGCAATGCTTTCAATAATGGGTTCATCGTTTCCTCTGATGGTTGGGTGGAAAGCTGCAACGCAGCCTGTAAGGTGTTCAGCGCCACGGTCTGCATACCGTCCAGCGCTGGGGTGTTGGTTAGAGCAACATGCAGAATTTGCAAGACTTCGCCCGTGTTCTTGTCATAGGCGAAAACGGGGGAAATATATTTGTATTCTTTGGCAGCGATCATTCCTGCTGCCTTGTCTGTCCACTCGGTATCGATTGCAAACAAGCCGACACCGTCGCGCCATTCCATTTGCTGGAACCAGCCTGCCGCTGGAGCCGGTTGACCGTTGGTCGCAGAATTGAGCGTCTGGTGCTCATAGTCAATCACCAGGCGCGTGACAGAACTGTTGGCCAATGTAATTAAATTGGCTGCGATGCCTTCGGTAGTTATCCAGGCTGCGCAATCAGTAGGTCTGCCATCGCGTGAACGGAAGGCTCCAGCGGGAAGTAACTGCAAGCCAGCAGTGCTGCTGGTCGGCAGGTCAAACGTCATCGAAGCGACGAGGATGTGAGTGGGCTTTGTCATGCCATCACTTTGCACTGCTTGGGAAGTGCAAAAAAGCTGATGGGCTTCAGTGAGGTGGGGTAGGTTGTAAAGCGCGTATTTTTACCAAACCTGTAGTTCCAAAAGCAAACTTGTAACGCGCTTGCCAATTGAAGCGGATTTAACGCCTGTTTAACGCGCCCAAATGGCCTGATGGGTACGAATCGGCGTTGAACAAGGTTTGAAGGCCACAGCGAGCCTGTAAACGCATATTGCTATTCTTCGATTATCTCGTCCAAGTATTCCTGCATCAGACCAACAATTTCGGCTTCCGCCAGAGGCATTAGTTTGCCTGTCCCATCGATCGGCATAAAAGGACGTGCTGGGATATCGCCCCAAAGATGTGGGAACTGTGACCGTGTACCGCCAAACTGTTGTATTGCTGCGTAGACCATCGAATTGCTAACTGTGACAGAATCAGCAGTCACCTCATAACTGAACTGCCTGGATAAGTCTTTGGACTGACCGATCAACGGTTTTTTGCTAGCCTGGCGCGCCTGGCCTTTCTTTGACAAATTGCCATCACCCTTAAAATTGCCGCTTTGTTGCTCCAGGTAGCGCAGGATCGTCACATCGCTATTTTTCGCCCAGGGCGACCCATCGGGCGAGGATGATGTTTCAAACGACTGCTTACTGATCTCCATGACAGTTTCGCCTATGGCGCGCAATACGGGTTCGGCGTTGCTGGTCTTGTCCACGATACGCTGCAAGAGCGCCTGCGCTACGGTATCGTTGTACTTAATTTCAATCATAATTCTGCACCTGTGCTATTATTTTAGGCATTGGCGGATTCGTTTCGGACGTAATAGTTAGGGGATGTATACATTAGCTCCCGCCTACTTATCACCTCATTAGCGCTTGATAAAGAAAGTCAACAAAGCAAGCGCCCGGTTTTTCTTCCCCGTTAAAACCTCAAATACTGCTCTGAACTGCTCGCCGTTTATGTCTTTCCAGGCTACCAAAGTCTGCAAATCGTGACGAGATACAGCGCCTTTCTGCAAGCCATCGGCATCATTTAACACCCGAATTAAGTGCTGGAAGTCTTCCGGCTCGGGTGCTCTTTGGTCACCACTATCACGGCCATGGCTCTTGTCGACATGCCGAGATGCTGAGCCTGGAAGCGTCACCATATAGCCAGTTACATCCTGGCCGACGACCTGGCCAATCTTATTGGCATCTTCTACAAAGCCCAGGAACAAGGGTTCAGTCACGGAAGAATCATCCTGCGCACGCCTCACAAAGTCGGGTATTTCCTCATGCGCGTTAATGCGTTTGTTAACGTCGACGGTCAGCGCCTTGGTAATCGCTGGCGGGTAAATGATTAACTTGTCCTGGACTGCCTGGCGTAAAGGCATATCAATGTTTGCGCCAGGTGCATACTGGAAGCCATCGTCTATTCCTTCCGTATCGCCTGGTGCGGGCGCATTGGCCGGGCCACGGCCATTGGCCGCTGCTTTCAGAAACGCTGACTTAGTCGCCGGGACAATTCGACATTGACAGCCCCAACCATTGGGCGGGAAGTGTTCCTGCCAGAATGGGTTGTCCGGTGGAAGTGTTAAACCGTCCCAGCTCTTGTGTAAAGGGCGCGGGAAAGTCACGCTATCGCTGTGTTTGTATTTCCAGTACGGCGTGACTTTTAGCAATTCTGGATCGTTCAACTGCTGCCAGCGTCCAGCCGCGTAGCTGGTGGACATATTGGTCTGATATATGACTTTGGTGCGCCAGGCAGTCTTTGCCGATGACTCTTCCCCAGTCCAACCCGTCCAGCCATTCTTAGCGACGATCTGCTTAAAGTCTTTACGGAAGGCTTCAATGCCTGTTCCTTGCTCTATTGCCTTGATCAATGACATACGCAAATCAACCAGCAAGTCTGCACTTTGCGCGCCCGCCACCATAAACGCCCGGTCATGGGCGGCACGCATGATATCGTCCCAGCGTTCAGTCGGCAGGTTCAGTTTCTTTTTAAAGAAGTCGAGCTGCTCGGCGAAGGGTTTGTTCCAGGGTGGTAGCTGTTCGTATGCTGGCACGGCTATCTTCCTGCTTTGACATCAAACATGCCTGCCAACTGTGCCAAGGCAAAGCCCTGTGCCATAACAGACTGCATGTCTTCCATTGGCAGGCCGCTATATGCTTCCAGTAAAGTGTTTTGCAGGCTCAACAAGTCTTCTGCGGTGTCGACCAGACCTTGTATATGGCTGATTACTTGTGACCAGGCCTCGTCATTTTTGCGCTCAGCATTGCTTTGTAACGCATCTGTCGTAGCAACTTTTAACGCTGCAATGCGGTTGGCGGCAGTCGGGAAACCCGAATTGCCTGATTTTGATGGTGTCAGCAATGGCTCATCTCCCTGGCGAACAGGGATGGACAATTTGCGATTGACCCAGGACATCGGCACTTGCATACCAATATTTACCAAGTCTGGCAAAGCTGATGCCAGGCGCTGGAAGTCCTCCTCTTCGCGGACATCAAAAAACAGATGAGGCATCCTGCGCGGGTCGGTAATCTGCTTGCCGTTTAACACAGCAAGTGGATAAAGCAAATCACTGGTCAACGTGGTGGCCAGTTGCTTAGAGTCGGACGTTAAAATCTCGCGTCTTACTTCATCATGGACTTTACCCAGGGCGTTGGTAGAGGATTTTCCGTCAGCCTGGCTAGTAAGCGTTCCACCCAGGATAGCTTTGGATATCGTCTTTTCTGCCCAGTTTATAACGGTTTCGAATGGGTCTTGGTTTCCCGACGCAGCGCTCTCGAACTCGATGGTCATACTTTCAGGGATGATGCCCGCAGCAGCATGGCCCAACTGAGTGACCGCACGTAAAAGCGTGGCCTTTTCAGCGTCGCCTGTACCTGGTGGGTATTTACCTATTCTGATAGGCAGACCATAGATTTCCAGCAATTCGGCCAAATCACCAATCGCGTAGTTCTTAAACAGATATGGCCAAGCTAGAATCCGATGTAGGCCCATTCGCGCAAGTGTGCTTGTTTTTGCCTTATGCTTGTGAGTGATCCATCCAAATGGGATTAACTGCGCGCCATTTGGGGTGTTGTCGCGTAGCCGTAGGTCGTTTTGATCGAAACGGTTAACGGTGAACCAAGTGGGTGGCCTATGTGTTATCGCCTTGGGAAACCATTCTTTGCCCAGCAATTGCCATTCCACTTCTTGGCACGAATAACCATGACCGATTCCGTCAAATGCATCAAACAGGACGGTGTCCCATTTCGGAATGTCTTGGACGAGTTCAGTTAAATATGCCGCAAGGGATTTTTCTTCAGCACTGGGATTGCGCGGTGGTCGTATTTCCCAATCAATAGATTGGATAGCAGTTTTCCGTTTGGACATCTCGGCATACAGATGGCCATCTTTTTCTTCCATGTCGGCGAATAACTCCGCCTGGGCCATTAGATTACCTTTTTCAGCCCCTTCGAGGATATTAGCAAGCCTGGCCGGAGTTAAGCCGCGACTTGGATGTTGTGCAAACTCCTGATGCAATTGCGTCAGTTTCGCGGCTTGAGGTTCGTACAATATCTCTTTTTGTATTGGGTTGCCGTGTTGATCTAATAGCGTTGCCATGTTATTCCCGTTGTTTTACCAAGCTCCAGCGCCTGAATAGTTTTCGTTGTCCTGATCTTCGTATGCGCTTCCGCGTCCACGCCCGCCACTTGCAGCCTGGAATTCAAAGCAGGCAAAGCCTGTCGTAGCCAACATCCAAAGCATTTGCAAGGCATCAGGGCCGTCATCGTGGTCTGCCTTGGGGAAATGTCGCAATTGGTCTTGAAGCGTTAAATGTGTGCTGTGTATACGTATCAGCTTGTTGGCCATGTGCGGTTGCAATGCCTCTATCCGCAGTATCTTGTCTGTTGATGGAATAATGGCGCGGGCTGGAACCGGTATCTTTCGGGCTGCGGATCGTTTCACCAATTCAGTCCGCATAAACTCCTGAAACTGGACAGCTTCGATCCCCCAGAGCAGACATCGATACGCTATCTGGTAGGCAATCACGTCTTCAATGATCCGGTCAGGTAAGCGCTTTTTGATGCTGGCCTCAACTACGTCCATGACGCCTGTTTCCCTGTTCATTCCACCAACCAGAATTGCGGAAGGATCACGGCTACGGCCTTGTTTTCCTAATGAAGGATCACACGCGCCGAAGAATAGCCATTCGGGCAGGCGATTCACCCAGAAGTGGATACAGTTTGCAAACGGCGCATCTTCACCCGAGACCGGGTCATTCTGCTGTTCAGAGTCAAACGCTTCCTTGCCATCCCTGGCGCGCTTGATCATGAGCTTGTAGAAAGTCGTTCCGCCTGGCCAGCATATCTTTGCGCCTATTTCGATACCAGGATGGGCGCGATAAAAGTCAAGCGCCACTTCTTCACCTTCGTTTAACAGTATTTCTGTCCACCTGTCCCAGGCTTCCATATCCTCTGGCCACTGTTCTACGGCCTTGAATTTCCTGCCTCGCCACAGCTTGTTATTGATCAGTCGGGACAGTACGGAGTCATAGTGCAGGATAGTGCCGATAATGAAAACGTCCAGGCTATCGTCAGCCGGGCCAAGCGATAGCAAGCTTTTTAACACCCATGTCATCAGCTTGTCGCGCTGTTCAGGGCTGCGGACGTTTTCGTCATTTTCCAAGTCATCGCCGATGACCAGGTCTGGCCTGTGTGGGCCGTGGCGGCGGCCACGAATCTTTTTGCCAGAACCAAAGACTTCGACTTTCACGTCATTGGCGGTAACGATCACGCCTACTTGCCAGACCCGGCCTTGCCCGGTAGCTTCCGGAAAATCAACCAGCAAGCGAGGGTTAAAACAGAGTTCTGCCTTGATGGCTTCCAGCATGGGCAATGCCTGGTCAAGCGCATCCATGACGATGAGTGGGTAACTCTTGCGACCTGTGACGATGCACCACAACGTGCCGATCTGGGTGATGATGGTGGATTTGGCATGGCCTCGTGGCGCGGCTATGGCGTCGTGGTCGCCAATCTTGTTATCGACCACTTCCTGGAAGCGATCAAACAAATATTCGTGTACCGTCGCAGGGCTATGCTTGATGTAGTGCGGGAAATAGGTCTGCGCAAAAAAACGAAAAGACCCAAGGGCCTGAAAGCGTCGCTCTTGTACTTTTACGGGATCAGGGTCAAAGCCATCACATTCTGATTCGATGGCCAAGCGCATGCCTGCGGCTAGTTCCGCGACCTGGCTGAGAAATTCTTTTTTTGTTAACTTAGCCATTCTTCGTCCAAATGAGGTAAATCTACTGTCTGTCCCGCCAGTTCGTGAGTACAGTCCGTCAAAAACTGGATTCTCCCATCCGTAACGTAGGAGTGGCACACCTTGTCTTGTGGTGGATTGCCCCATGTGTAGCGCACCAGAACGGAAGGTGAAAAGGTTGGCTTGTCCACATTTCCATTCCAGTACCAACGTGGCTTGGCATCGTCAGTAACATTTAACGCATGAACCATCATGCACCCTGGGCATTCAAACCAAACCTTGTTTCCTAAACCACGTCCTAAAACTTTAGAGAGTGCAATCATCGGTAACTCCCTCATCCATATGCCTTGAACAGTTCATCACCAAACGGCTCAAGCAGCTCGGTAAAGGCATTGGCATGCTGCGGGTAACGTTGGCGTACAAACATGGCCATCTTTTGAACAACTTCCATGGCCGTAGCCAGTTCGGACGTTTCCGGCAGGATGCGCTTGGAAGCGGATATAGTCTTGTTAAATGCATCAGCCAAGCTAGCAAGCAACTGCACTTTGACCACTGGGTTGATGTTGGCATCCTTGGTCAGTTCTTCCATGCTGCTTTGATACTGAGTAACCAGGCCAGCCAGCATTTGACGGCCTATGTCTTCAATACTCCCGCCAGCCATCAGTTGAGCCGCCTGTGCTTTTTCCCAATTGTCACCACCTTCAGCGGCTTGGGACTTCCATCGGCTCGCCGTGCCATAACTGACGCCGCACTTTAACGCAGCAACTTCCAGCGACAGACGATCAAACACATAGGCACGACGCACTTTGTCGCGTACTTCTGGTGGGTGCGCCATCGAATTAAAGCCCCAGCTTGATACGAGCCGTCAAAATGCCTGCTGCCACAATCGCACCAGACAGGCCACCCGCTGCTGCGCCAGCTGTCGTGCCATAAATGATGGCTTGTCGCTTCATGCCTGCGACTTTTCCATCAATGGCGTCAACCTTGGTGTTGATATTGCGCAGCAGGGTCAGTTCTTCGCTGACCGCTTCATTTTGTGAGTCTTCTTTGATCATGGCTTGTCAGCTTTCCTGTCTAGTTTGTCGTAAATTTTGTCTACTTTTTCGGCTACTGTATGGAGCGCCGCCATCATTTCCGAACGCCCGTTACTGATGTCTGCCTTTTGAGCAAATTCACTCACGCATTTCAATTGGAAATTATGAAATTCGTCTGCGAATTTGTCGGCAAATTCGGTTTGCTTTTTCTTGATACTGTCCACGTCTGCTTGAGTCCGATTCATCCACTGGCGAACCAGATAGCCTAAGCACAAAATGAGTATTCCAAACAATCCTTGCACAATTTGCGCGCCCGTTAAATCGATTGTCATCGCGCTCTCCTGGATCGTTCTGCCAGGTCTTGGCAAGCCACACAGAGGCGGCAACCTGGCATTGCCTTACGGCGGTTTAACGGTATTGGTTCATCGCACCTGGTACAAAACAAGGCGCTGTCTTTAACGGTTTTGTTGTCCAGGCCAGCGCGGCGCTGTTGAATCTTTAATGCGTCTTCACGCGCCTTTTCTTCCAGCCGGGTCGCCTCGTCGGAAATATCAGTCATGCTTTAATTCAGTGGTTGTGGTCGATAGATGCCAGTCGATCAGCGCGTCGAGGCGGGCGCGGCAGGTGTTGTACTGGGTGGTTGCGTTGTTAATCCAATTTGCGATATCGGTATCGGTGGTAAAGCCGGTACTCGTTTCAGCAGCCCCGCTGGTGGTGTTGGGCAAGGTTGTAGGCTGGGTTCCTGACGCGGCGGCACTGTTGAGCAAGCTGACAGTGCGACCATTGAGACAAGCACGGCCACTTGTGTTACGTTGGATTTCACGATTCATCTCCGTTTGAGTGATGGCCAGACGTTGTTCTGTGATGTCCAGCGCAGTTTGTAAGCTGTTGGCTTTTTGATTGGCGAGTTGCAAGCGCTCAATGGCAGCGTTAGCTGACTGCGCTTCTTCGCTACTGTGCTTGGCATTAACGTCCGCCAGTTCGATTCTGACTTTTGCAACCTGGGCGGTGTCGTAGACGTGGCTAGCGAAGCCGCCCATCGAAACACCGACCACGAATAACAGCATTTGTGTCCAATATGCTTTGAAAAATTCAGCAAGCGCGATCATGTTGGACTCACTGTTCTGCCCCAGCCAGCATAAATAGGCTGGAGACGATTGAGAATGCGGTTTGGGTAGTCGAGGTTCTCTTTGCAGTGGACGATACTGCGGCTGGCGCGACCACAGGCGGCATCTATAGCCTCATGGTTGAGCGCTGGCCGTACCAGGGCGGCTTCCTTCAGCCAATGGCCTAAACCGCCGTTGTAGCCGCGCAGCGCAGCCCACAACAAATCGAACTCTGTTTCACCCTTTGTCCTGTCGGCTATCCAGAGGTCATACCCAGCAAGTGAACGCATTGACCAGATTGGGTTACGTGGCTGACAGTCCCTGGCAGATAACTTGTTCAGGTCGCACCACCATTTGGCGGTGGCGGGCATAAACTGCGTCATACCTAATGCCCCGACCTTTGACACCGCATCAGGATTCCATCCGCTCTCTTGGTGAATCTGTGCGGCCAGCATCGGCACAGGCGCATCAAGGCCCCATACTTCTTTTGCGATGCGCGTTAAATCCCCTTTGTATTTGTAGGCTGCTCTCGGAATAGTCTCTGCCTGGGCTGAAGCCAATGAACAGCTAACCAGGACAATGACAGCCAAGGCGCAGACCACTGGCAAGGAAAGAGCGGATAGAAAATTACGCATATTAGGCTCCCAGACCCACGGCGATCATGCTGGCAGCAACAATCAAAGCCCGGCGCAACATCGACGTCGCGAACAAAAGGTCGTTTTGCAAGAACGTTTCCAGCTCAAACTGCAACGGCGGGTCTTCTACTTCGGTAGTGTTTTCGATGTCTTCCAGGTCACGGGCCAGGAACGAGTCAGGGCGGGCGTAAGGGAACAGGCTGCGATCCAGCCAATACCCAACGACACCGGCGATGGTGATCAGGTTCAATTTGTACAGGCTGACTGGTAGTTGCTGCGGGGCGGTTGCAGCGATGATTATCGACAGGGCTAAGGCAATCAGCAGCCATCCTGTCATGCGGGGTAGTTTCACGTAGCTCTCCTGGTGGGGTTGATGTTTTCCGAAGGGAAGACACCACCAAGGATAAAGACGGGGGAGACTTGAAACTATGTGATGGGGTTCAGTAACAAAGAAAAAGGCCGCGAGCTTCTGGCTCGCGGCCTATAGAAATCAGACCAAATTAATAAACATTAACTTCATTTATCCGATTGTACGGTATTACACCATTTGGTAGTCCGTCGACCATTCCTGTCATTAATTGCAAACGAGCATTCCTAACTCGACCTGCATCAATTAGAGTAACGTTACAATAGCGAATTCGATCCGATCCAACCTCTTGAGTATTGCATTTAAGAACGTCTTCGACCATCCCTGGAGGACGTCCTATAAGTAAATTGCGATATTCTGACGACGTGCAGCCAGCTTTTTGACAGTCCGCAATCGCTTTTACTTTTGTGGTATCTATTTGTAAAAATTTTTCCCGTGCTACTTTAATGTCTCCAACGTTATCTTGTGGTCGGCTAACTTTTTGATCAACGTTCACGTCTTTTTGAATTTGCTGGCGTGAGAATTCTTGCTTATCTCTGGCCGCTTCTAACTCGGCTTTGAGCCCGCGTGAATAATCGGCAATATCCTTTTTAGATTTTTCATATCCATCATTCGGTTGCTTAGTTGAATCTACCTTAGTTGATTGTGCTTTGGCCACACTGCCTTGACATGGGAAATCTTGATACACTGTCTGCCCATTGACCACGCATTTGTACGTTTCTGCACTAGCAAGCGATGCCACACAAAAACACATTAAGAACAATACCATTTTCATTATGGGCCTTTCGCCTTAAAACAAAGTTTCCTGAATGGATTTAGAAAGCTGGCTTGACTGCGTCAAATCCGTATTCTTTAAAATGTTCCAGACTTGCCTATCTGATAATCCGTGCTCTCTCATTAACTCGCGTACTGTAGTTCCATTATTATACTTCGCCACAATATTTCTATTCCTCCCGTCTCTGAATTGTTTTGCAAGGTTCGGAATATATAGGCGCTCTCCGCCAAAATGCTGACACAATCGTTGTGCATTACTCATGCCTACTACTTCAGCTAGCAAAGCAAACGTCTGCGCACCCAGCCCTGTCTCAGATTTCGGAAAGTCAAAGCTTCCGCCACCAAAATTTTTGACATCCATCAATCGAATAGCTGCGGCCTCACCAATCGTACTAACTATCAATTTGATGGTTGCTTCTGGGTCGCGGTTTATCATGATGTCGGTCTCCCGTTCCTTTGGGCATCTTTCATCAACGCTGTAATGATTTTTCCTAGGTCGTCGACATCGCAAAACTTAATGTCATCCCGTCCCAAGTTTTTAACGAGTGGATTCAGGTATGCCCAGGGACGTTTCGCCTCGGCCAGCAAGGCTTCAATTTTTTGCATTCTTGGCATGCGATCTGCGCCGACCTTGGGCAGTTGATGTTTCGCTTTGACTTTGTATCCAAGGCGCTTGAACTCATCCAGTAAGGACTTTCTTTCTTGCCAGCTCAAATCTTTAGATGATGCCTTGCCCGTCATACGCTGCAAGACAGCGCGATAGCTGTCGTCATCCATTGCCAATTGTTTTTTTGCCAGGTGAATCTGGGCCAGTTCGGCATTACGCAATTGGGTAGCATTTCGTTGAATCGCCATTTTCAATCCTCCTCCGAAGGTGCGATTTCGACAGAATCACAAATCTTGCAAAGATGATTTAGCGCAGCTTTTCCGCTTGGCCAGTCTGGATAAAATACGGTTACTGAACCGCTCCAAAATGGATCTTTTGCAATGACGCGTTTTCCATAGATTTTTTCTAACTTCTTTTTCTTGGTTGGGCTGATATTCGGGACAACCCTTTTTCTCAAAAAACGCGACTCCGGCGATTCAGATTTTGAATAAAACCATTCGCCTTTGATATAACCATTCACATAAGTAGCAACGCGATAGCTCAATTCTTTATATCGTTCGACCACGAGGTTAATTTTGTAACCGTCACAAATCAGCTCGACTCTACCCCAAGGCATTGTCAATTCTTTTGCAATCTGCTCTTTCTGCAATTTTGTTATCGTCATTTCAATTTCTCCGGCTGCTCATCAGTACCGGGTAACCACACCCGGCAGACCAGGCCGGATAACTTCGGCGTGGTTTCGCATAAACGAATAACCCATAACGTGGGCCAGTCGGAACACTCATCAAGGAAGGATGGCCCTAACGCATTCTGTAGCTGTTACATGCTTCTTCCCGCCACCTGCTACTGGGCGAGGCTATATGCTTAAATTGCGGCCATGTCCAACGAGATGGCATCGTATTGCTCAGTGTCTGCGCGGCGCTCGTAGAAACGGATGTATTGCTTGCTGCCGATAACCTGTACGGATTCGCCTATAGCCTGCATGGCTTTAATCCAGCGTTCATCCTTGATATCAAGGCGGCGCAATGCCAGAATCCGACCATGATTCAAATTGCCTTCCTTATCGGTTTTGAAGGCATCCTGAACCAGTACTTGTATTTCTGGACTGCTACCTTGGCTCCATTCTTTGATACACTCATCAATCAAGGACTTCGCTGCCTGGAGGCGTTCATCAAATTGGATGTTGTCAGATACGGCAAACTGCACTTTGTAGCGACCATCGAATGAAAACAAAGTGACATTGCCTTTTTTTCCGCCCAGCTTGGCGTCATACTGCTCGGCGCTCAGATCAATAAATGAGGCGATGTCACCGAAAGCTGCTTTCTTGAATTTCGTCAGCTCGGCATTGACGTTGAGTGCTTTCTCAATTAATTCCTGGACAAGCTGGTCACGTGCTTTGTCTATTGGTTTAACTTTGCCTTCCGGCCATAAACGCCCCTGTGCATCCGTCATGTAACCTGGTACTGCTTCTGTATTTGTCGTCATATGCTTCTCCGTTACGTGTTAGTAGACTTGCTTACTTGTTGGCCACACTGCGTGGCAGGTCTTTGCGGGCGGCACGATACTTCCGCCGTTCTTGTGTGATTGGTATGACTGGTGTCTTCCGCCTGAACAGCTTTTTGATGATCTCAAGCATGATTAACACCTGGTGTTGCGGCGTTAAATCCTTCTGCGAGGCAGCGAGCGTATTTAACAGCCTTGTCGTAACCCACTTGTGAATCCGCACAAATTACTTGCTCGATGACGCAGCCCTTGAGATAGCCACGGAACTCGTCGCCAGTGAGCTTGGCTCTAAGAATGTCGATGAATTCAGTGTTCAGACTCGGCTCCTGCGCAGCCGCCTGAATAGCATCAATGCGATCTGTTTGATTTGCTTCAATCGCTGCGGCTGACTCCTGGTTATTTGGCAGCAGCAAACCTGCCTCATCCGCCAGGCAATACCAGGTGCCATTTTTAACCACTGTGCCATCTCGTAATGCCTTGGCCAGGTAAGGCCGTGGTGAGCATTTTTCGTGACCGAGCTGCATGGCGATTGCTAATTCGTCTGCGATCACCCATTTTTTTCCGGTCAGGAATGCAATTGCCATGTCTGTTTTCGTCAGCTTCTTACTCTGGCCGTCTGCCATGTCTTCTTTATCTTCCGTCTTTGCACGTCCACGTTCTTCAATGGTGACCCAGCCCAATACGGAGGGATTGACGCGGTAGGCATTCACTTTGAGCGTGTTCGGGCCAAGGACTGGCATGGCAATGAGATTGCCGTCTTTGACTGCCTGTGCCAGCGTGTTTTCCACGACTTCAGGATCGATGTCGAGCTGGTCGCTGATCTGGATTGCGCGTAAGTCAGGCTTTTTGGTCAATAGGGCCAGAATTTTTTCTAAATAGTTACTCATGGTTTTCTCGCTCGATCAGTGGATTTGCGGTTCAACGGCTGGAATAAACTTCACTCGTTTTTCAATGAACGAATCCAGAATGTTTTTAATAGCCAATGCATCCTTCTGGACGTGCGCAGTAACAAGGGCCGACATCCAGTTGCCAAATTCCTTTGTCATGCCTTCATAGGCATTGCGTTCACTTAAGCACTGTGCAAGGGTTGCTTCCAATTCGTCATAGGAAGGAAGCTGCCCAGTACTTAATTTCTTTTCCATTTCTTCCATCGGCGTAGCCATGTCAATTCCCTCCTAAGTCAATGAGCTGAACACGCAGTTTGGAACGGCGTTTCAGTAACTCGATGCGGCTTTGTTTCGCGGCCTCTGTACTGCGCTTCAATTCGTCGTCAAGCCAATCCAAGTCTTTATTTAACTGCTGGTACTGACGATCAAGCCTGCGAATCAAAAACGCTACAAATGTGCGTTTAACGCGGTTAGTGAACGACTGATTATTCGATGCCGTAATGTTCATGCGCCGACCTCATTGGTTTGTTCTCGGATTTGTGGCCCGCCCACTTCAGGTAGTGGCAGGGTGACTGTGTCGATAATTCCCGCTTGCTGAACCGAATCTCTATCTTTCAACTTCTTATTAAATTCACGCCTGCCTTTGTAGCCGCGCTCCCAATAGTCGTGGCGGCTGTCTTCGATGGGATACGGGTTATCCATAGGCCCACCGATGCAATGCCAGCCTTCATCCTCGGCCTCAGACCCGCTGGAAGCTTTGCCAGTGGCTGGCCCATCCGTTTGGATATCTCTTGCCGATTTCTTAGATGTAGTTTTCGTTGCTTTCGGCTCCTGCATTGGCGCAGGTTTATGCGGGCAAGACTGGCATGCCTGCCACTGCATCATTTGCATGGGGTTATGGCTGGGGGCAGTGCGCAAAGCAGTTTCACGGCAATGTGTTGCGCCGACCAATGAGCCGGTATGCGGGCAAGTCAATTGCTCGTAGGCTTTTCGATATCGTATTTCCAAGTTGGCCGGACTGGCACTGCCATCGCCATACGCGCCCAGACCATTTATAAAAACGGACAGTGTCGGACGTGCCACGCCCATTTTTAACGCTACCGCCGAAATGCTTTTGGCTTTGGTTTCTGCATGCAAAGCTTTAAACCAGTCGGTGCTGAAATATTCAGGTTTCAATTTGGGTTCATTCATCATCTAGTTCTCCTGCTGGTTCTTGCCACATGATCTGGCCCACGTTGGGATCGAAGACCGTTTTTGTACGCTGGATCATCGGTGCACGTGCGCCCGTGTTCTTGCTTTTCAGCAGGGTAAAGCGCGCTGGTGACGCGGCTTTACCTACCCTGGCTGGCGCAGTGCATTTGAGATAGCCAGCCCTGGCCAGCATCAGCACATAGGTTTTTGCATTGGCCTCGTTGCAAATGTTCGTCGGCGTCGAGGCGAACGCCGCCAATTCGCGGTAATTGAAGTCATTACCAACAAACAGCCTGCGCATGGTTCCCCACATACGTTCGTTCGAGCTGCCCTCCGTGATGAGATTGCCTTTCTTGTCGATGCGTGGTGCCTCTACACCATTGTCCTTGGCGAGTTGGTAGGTATATCGAACATAGATGCGGCGGACTTTGATTTCACCAGAGACTGTTATAAAGCCCGCGAGAGCGAGGACTTTAAAATAGTCTTTGGTAGCGCTTGGTTCGACTTTAGCCGCAACCTCTATGTCTGCTTGAGTAAATACCTTGCCTTTTGCATGCCACTTCTTTATGGCTTCCCACATCCTTTGGCGTGGGTTTTTGCCGCCAATCATTTCAATTTGAACTGGTTGTCTCGCCATGGTTAAACCCTCCGATCTGGTGCGCGGTCAGCAGGCAGAGAAACCTCCTTTAATTCCGCCATGCCGATCTGATCCAGTGCATACAGCTGACTGTGCATGTAGATCGCCGTTAAACAGGTCACGACACGGCGAACACTGCCTTTTGAAAGAGTGACTAGTTTGGTTAAAACATCGTCGGTCAATTGCACGTCTGGGCAGTAGATCGGTGCCAGTTTTTCTGCGTCGGCGAGGCTGACGCGTTGAGCTGGCGCCCAAGCAGATACGCGGCTGTGAAAGCGCTCCCATGCTTCCAGCTTGCGAGGCAGCATTTCTTCGCCGACCAAGAGCAATGAGCCTTGCGAACCTTCATAGATATCACGGGTCAATTCGATCAATGCATCTGACTTTGCCGCATGATCAAATTCGTCAATGATCAAGGTACGGCGTGATGCGGAAAGCTGTTCGGTGACCAAATCCAAAAGCTTTGATGCCGTGCCGCCGCGATGTGCTACGTTCATTTCTGCCAGTATTTTTGTCAGCAGGTCTTTACTGCGCCAGGCAGACAACATTTGCACGTAGTAGGCTCGCGCTTCATTGGCCAGGGAGTTGGTTGCAAAAGTCTTTCCCCAGCCGCTGGGGCCGTACAGGACTCCGATACCTGGAACACCTTGGCGACGTGACGCCAATTGCTCCAGTGTCGCCTGTACCACATCTAAAGTAGCGATTGCCGCGACGCCACCAACTGGCCTGGCCTTGCTTAAATTCGGTTGTTTATTCATAATCATCCTTGTTTGTTAGTCGTACCATTCAGACGCAGCACGGTTGCAGCCGTGTTGCGTTTTTCTTTGCCTTCATCCAAGCGCCGTTTTTTGGACATGAATTCCGGTGTTTGCTGATAACTTCCGTACCAGCGTGTCAGTCTCGCGTCTTCTATCGTTCCTCCATTTTGTAAAAGTTGATCAAGGTCTAACCATTGCTTGAAGCGATGCTCGGCGGTCTCAGGTATCACCGAGACGTTACTGGTTGCCACCTGTTTAACGGGTGCAGTCTCATCAGCTTTGCGCTTGTCGATTAAGCGTTTCAGCTCTGCCGGGACTTGTGTTTCTGACACAACACCATCCAGGGCGCGGGCTGCTTCGCCAGCAGCAGTCAAGCCCGTACTTGTGTGCGTGATTGATGCCCGTGGCAGCGTCGCCAGCTTGCCTGCGGCTTCCGCTTTATCACGTAACAGGCTGTCGACCAGGTCGTCTGTACTGACCTTGGTGGTTTTAGCGGCCCTGCGCTGGTCGGCAATGTTTTGACGTTGCACCTGGCGCGCTTTAGCGGCCAACTCTTGCCGGTTAATGCCTGTACGCTCGGGGCAGCGAGCGATGCAGATAAACTGGCCTTCGTGGTAGATCACGATCTGGCCAAGGTCGTCTGTTAAACGCACCTGCACGGTCTTGCCTGCGATCAGGGCCAGTTCCATCGCGATGAAGTAGGCGTTGTCGTAATTGATGCCTTTTTTGCCGACGACATAAGTCCCTTTACCCGCAGGCGGGGCAAGCAACACATCCAATGCGCGTTCATCTTCAATGTGGTAGGTTTCGCCGTCCCATGCTGATGCCTTGGCAAATGGGGACATGCCCAGGCCATCATGCTTTTCTTGCTCGTAAGTGCCTTTTAACCAAAGATTGATACGCTCCTGGAGTAAATCCGCAGGCATCGCCATTTCGATTGGCTCTTTGTCTTTGCTAAACAGGCGCTCAGCGAAACTTGTACGCGCCTGGATGGCGCTTTTTTCGGCAACGTTGTGGCCGATGAAGGCGCTATAAGCTTCCATGACCGAGTGCAGCATGGTTTGATTCATGCGCTCTACAAAGGGTTTTTCCCATGGGCTAAATGGGTTGGTGCGGCTGTGCTTAATGTTTAACGTGGCTAACGTACCGACGAAATCGCGGCTGATGTAGTCTTTGCCGTTGTCTGTCACGATTTCCTCTGGTACGCCCCAGTTCAACAAAGCTAGGCGTAGTGCAAGCTTGTGCGTTTCTGCCCTGGGCGTGGGTGACAAGACCATGATAGAGCGGCGGCTGTAGACATCGATGATGACGGACACGCTGTAGCGGCGCAGACCACCTTCCGGTGTCTTGAGCATCCAGTCTGCTGGGGTTGCATCCATTTCCCAGCGTTGGTTCAGACGTTCCACACCCTCGGATGCATCGCCAAAGGCGACCATGCGTTTGTTTTTCCACTCGTCTGGGTTGGTCGACGCCATGAAAAATTCTTCATTTTTTGTTTTCCAGGCGTTGCAAAACCGTGTGGTTGCGAAATAGGACGGTGCGTTAAACAGGACTTCGCCTGTTGTACGATCAATCGCGGCGGAACCAAGCAGCTCTGTGAGTGTCTTCATGGTGATAGTCGGACGTTCGATCAAAATGGCAATCGCCGTTTTTTCTAACTCTGACTGTGTGGTAAAAACATTTACGTCTTTTCGTGCTTTGCCTGTCCAACCATCAATCAGGCCTGCCATGCCTTCTTTGTTAAATTTCAAAACCCAGTGCTCAACAGACCGGCCTTGCAATGGCTGGTACTTTTGGAGGAGGCCAATATCCAGATTGATTTCGTTGGCGTTAAATGCGTCGGCATAAGCCCAGTAGCTGACTTTCTTGCCCATAGGATGGGCGGCGTACCAGGCTTCCCAGGATTTAACGATGGTGTAACGACTGTCAAAACGCGATTGCTGCGCTGGCGCGTGGATTTCGGCAACCTTGCGAAGGCTAAGCTCTGCCTTCTGCCTTGTGCATTGCAGTTTTGCTGCCGCCTGTGCGCGCACTTCGGCGACGATGGCCAGTTCTGTGGATGCTGCCACACCACGTTGATGAATCTCGATGCGTTTTGCGACTTCTTTGGGTAGATTGACCAATTCAAACAGCTTACGCTGGCCACCCCGACCTGCGACTGTTGAGAATGTCCAGTTTTCGCGATTGGCGCGTATTTCAATTGCGCGTTTGCTGAGTTTTAACGCTGCTGAAATAATGTTCAGATCAATATTCATTTTTGGCCAAGGCGTTTTAACGCTTCTGATGACAGCTTTTCTGCAATTCCGGCTGGCAAGTGGTTATTGATATGTTTCTGACGTTCTTTAATGGCTTTTTCCTGCATAGCCAGTGCGCCGAGTTCCGCGACCATCGCCTCTTCACCGCGCAAGATGCGGCAACCGCATGCGTCTGCGATAAATTCAAGCAGGCTGTAATCGCCAGTTGCCACGGTCAGTGCAGGTAAGGCTTCCAGAGGAAAGCGTTTGCCCTCGGCTGAGTTGGCGCAATATTGGTCGAGCATGTCTTTGGTTAATGACCGATTGCTCAGACGTGAAATCATCGTAGCCACGTCAAAACGGTCTTTGCCTGCGACCTTGGCGGCAGCGAGCATGTCGACCAGGACATCGCGGACTGCATGTGCCTTGTCCAAGGAACCGGCTTCATTTGTCGGCGTCGCTGGCACAGCAAAAAAGTTGATGGGCATTTGACCTGGCTGGGGGAGTGATCGACGGCGTGCCATGGTCAATTCCGTGAGAAAACTTCAACATTGCATTGCGCAATGGGAGTGTTAAACTTCTGTCTAGCAGGTTTGATATAAACAGCGCGTTCTCTTGAAGTTGCTTGTTTCTTGGGCGTACCGTCTTGGTTGTATCTGGATGGCCAGATCGTTTGCGGTTGAACGCCAATTGCTTTTGCGATGATTGCTTCGGCTTTTGGGTACTGCTGATTTAACGGGTGACACATTACGCCAGCGACGTAACCGTTGGCGAGTGCCAGTTTGCGCAATGTCCATCCTGCTTTTTCGAGTTCCGCTTTAATGTCGGCTCGGTGCCAGTCTTGTGGCTTTTCTTTTGCGAGTAAAGGTTTCATGGCTGGTTTTTTTGAGTTGTTTAACTGTTGCATGTGACACATTCTAAACACACATTATTGTGTATGCAATCTATTTATTGTGTTTCGCACTTCGAAATACGGTCTTTTACATACAAAATAATGTATGTATTTGATTTTAAACACATTAATTTAAGTGCGAAACTGAAACAAAAGTGCGAAATTGATTTCGCACTTTCTTGGAGTTGGCATGGTTGAAAGTGCGAAACAAAGTATTGGCGACAGGCTGCGTATTTTTAGGGAATACAAGAAGCTGACTCAAAGTCAGTTTGCCAGTGCTATGGAAATGTCCACGACAGGATTACAAAGCAATGAGTCAAACAGATCATTGCCTAACAGTAAATTATTGGTATCGCTATATCAGCAAGGCTTGAATGTAAATTGGCTATTGTCTGGCGAAGGTCAAATGCTTCTGTCCGACAGTGCTATTTCGCCCGCTGAAGGCGATGTGAGCCTCTATGCGGATGCGATGGAAGCGATTGATTACCTGCTACAGGAAGGGAAAAAGGCTGCTACGTACCAACAGCGTAGGGCTTTGGTTGATGCGCTTTACCAAGCATCAAAGCAAACTGGTGAAATTGATAAAACAACGGCCATCATGATTGCAAAACTTGCGGCATGATGATTTAACGGTAGATTTAGAAGATGCCCGAAAAACATAGTAAGAACATACTTAGATTTCCACAAAAAAACAGCCAGAAGGAAGAAAACAAGCTATTAACCATTCTCAAAGCTACGAAGGAGAAAATGGAGGAGCTGCAATCATCTGAAACAGAAGACAATAGCAATGCTGTCTCTGGCGTCACTGTTATTAACAACATCAATATCCATGGTGGAAACAACCAGCTTGCCCCTGGCAATCTATTGGTGAAGGCTGCTGCTCACCATTTGGTGAATACCGCTAAAGAAACGCCTTCCAATAGTCTTGTAGATGCCATCAATTCTGCGCAAAAACTGCAACTACGTAAGTTGCGAGACGAGATTGTGGATCTATCAAATGAATGCGGGCTTCCGAAACATCCAGCCGCTATCATGAGTGCGTTAAATACCAATATGGGGGTTCGAAAGTACGATCAGATCGTGTCCTCTGATTTTGCAACGGCTCGGACGTATTTGGCCAACATAAAGACGGTATTTAGCGACCGTATTGATTTTCATAAGAAAAGGGAAGAACTCAGACGCTACATGATCCAGATGATTGCGGAAAGCAATCGAAATACACAGCCGTTTGGCACGTCTGGCATGCTCGGCGTATTGGAAGCTACATCATTCTCGGAACTTGAGAAGATGTATGAATCTGCAATTATTAACGTTATCTAGTTATTCTGTGCAAAGTTATTCGCAAATCTAGTTCATTAACGTGTCAGTTTTCATCGCAATTGTTCAAACCGTTAAAATTCCCAAACTCGGCGGAGACGCTGTATTCACGGGCTTTTGACGGTTTTTCAGGACACGTTAGGATATTCAATCTTAAGCACTCCCCCACAGAATCTCACCGTTTTCATTTTATTCATGCCTGACCGGCTCACTTGGGCAGTGTTGGTCAAGGCAATATTTTTCATAGCGCGTGTGGTGGAATTGGCATACACGCTGGTCTCAGAAACCAGTACCGCAAGGTTTGAGGGTTCAAGTCCCTCCGCGCGCACCATTTTTATAGCAGGGAGTTAAGTCTGCCGCTGCGAATTGTGAGTCGACAGATGACGCGCTTGCCAGCGCCATTATTTTGCCTCCTGCTCCGGATTCTTGTTGCACAACGGCTGAGCAATCGCCGCAACTCTGTCAAGTTTGTCATTCGAAGCAGGGCTTATATCAACATCGCAATCAATATAATCAGTGCAACGTCTGTCTGAAAAACTTCAAGGCATCACCAGCCACTTGCTGATGAGTGGCTTGACGGTCAAGGCCATCCGGATCGACACAGAATTGCCTTGCCACTACCTTGCCCATCATCGTGCATTCCGCCAGGAAGGTGTAGTGCGTGACTGCTGGCAAAATTTGCAGGCTGGCGCCGGGTATGCTGGCGGCGTAGACCTGGGCATTGAATTCAGGGATGGCCTGGTCGTCATCAGCACCGACAACAATGCGCACCGGCACTTTAATGTCTGCCATGCTGCTTTTGGTGATGACCCGCCCCATGACCGGCGCAATCGCATAAGCTGCCTTGATCCTGTCATCACGATATGACGCTCCTGATACAGCGACGGCATTCTTGATGCGCTGATTGTCTTTCAGCATGGCATGCAATTCTTCATTGCTGAACCTGGCTTCAGGTGGCAATTTGCAATTGGCATTGGATGCGAATTTGCTGCAAAACTCTTCCCATTGCGCATAACTGATTTTGCCACCCACGCTGGCAAGTGCGGTGTAACCACCGATGGAGAAACCGGCAACGGCAATGCGGCTGGTGTCGATGCGTTTGCCCAGCACCGGGTCAGCGATGAGTTTGTCGATCAGCACAGACAAATCTTTTGGCCTGTCCCACCAGACGACAAAACCTTCAAGCCGTGGCGTACCTTCGTAGCCGGTATTGCCATGATGATTGACAGCGGCCACGATGTAACCATTGGCCGCCAGGCTTTCTGCCAGCCATGCCATGGAAGCAGCAGAACCGCCGGTACCATGAGAGACCAGTATCAGCGGCAGTTTTTCCGGTGTTTTCAGCATAGGCGCACCCATCGCATTCCTGCCGGCCTTGAAGATGCTGACATCCCAGTTTTTTTCTTCCACGCCCGCATCTGCGGGGTACCAGACTGCCGTAGCCAGCGGCCGTGGCTTGCTGCCTGTCCAGTCCAGGCGGGTGCTGTCTTCATATTGCATCATCTTCAAACCCACAGGGTAAGGACGCGCAGGGTTTTCCGCCGCCTGGGTAGCAGGGTTCAAAACAGCAGTCAAAAAAGGTAAGACCAGCGTGATCACCAAACGAGAAAAATGGGAAAACATGAAAATATCCTATAAATAAAATTCAAATGACAAGAAAGCGCCAGACCCATGGCATGGGCCTGGGCTTGCAGTGTGCTGAATCCGATTGGAGAGTGAAGAGAGATTTAAAACGGGACGATAGGGATGCAGATATCGCAGTCGAATACGCCGGTGTTCGGATCAAAGCAGGCATCAGGCGAGTAGTATTCAAAGCAGGGCCGGGCATCAAGCTGGAAGCCGCTGGCTGGCAACCAGTCGCGCAGGATAGAGTTCCAGGCATCGACGATATCGGCATTGGTACCTTTAAACGCCATGCTCGCATATTGGCCGCCAGGTATGGTCGTCAATAGGGCATTGCCGAAAGCTGTGGCACCGGCTGGGATTTCTACCGCTGCATCATAACGGCACAAAGCAGGGTCGGTAATGCTGGGGTCATCGTGGCTGATACCATAGCGCGCCCTGTTGAATAATTGATGCATCGCCATCCACGGGGCAACCGTGGTGCTCCAGAACTGGCCCACAGGCGCACCATAAGGCCCGATGTGGCGCAAATAAGCAACATTGATGACTTCTCTGCTGATAAGTTTGACGTCCATTTCTGCACTCCGTTTCAAATTGGAAGAGACCCCATTATGAAAGGACGCATACGACTGGACCTGATCATTCTTGCCAGGCGCTTGATTAATCTTGCTATTTGGACGGTGCAAGTCGATCTGGTAAGCACGCCAGGCTGCCGGCGTATAAGAGAAACGATCTTTAAAGGCGCGGGTAAATGCTTCGGCAGAGCCAAAGCCCACCGACAAGGCAATTTCCAGTATGGGTGTATTGGCTTGTGCAAACAGGCGGAATGCCGCTGCTTCCAGGCGGCGGCGACGTACATAGTCACCCAGACGTTCTCCCATCCAGGCAGCAAACAGTCTGTGAAAGTGATAGGAAGAAAAATGCGCGACACCGGCCAGCACGTCGAGATCAAGCGGCTGGTCAAGATGGCGGTCTATGTATTCCAGCACCTTGTGCATGCGGGCCTGGTAGGCAGATTGCTGGTCATGCATGGTCACGCTGCACCTTGCGCATGGCAAATCAACATATGAGGCAACTCCCTGTATGTACGCTGTATGTACGCTGTATGTATATTGATACATACGAAAAATGATTCAAATGACTATTGTAAAACATGAACATGATTGCTCATTGTTAATGTAAACACTATTTCAGGAATAGTGCCATGTCAGTCCTGTGATGAGCAGGAATAGAAATGCCGGGTATCCAGGTATCAAAGAGGTTCTATAAGAAATTCGGTAAAGCGTTCATTTCCAGAAACCGGGTTTATCAAAAGCTACACATCCTCTCTTATCCGCCTTAACTCCAGACAAGACATGCACTCTTGTACCGTATTTTCAGGTATATTCCTTCGTCTTCGCTAATACTCCCCAGGCCGGATGATTGCTCACCGTAAAAATCTTGATGGTTTTGCCATTTCCCTTATGCTTTTGCTATGCCTGTGCTGGGGCTTGCAGCAGGTAGCGGTCAAACTGGCTGCGCCAGTCCTCAGTGCGAGCATGCAATTGGGCTTGCGTTCTGGCCTGGCTGGTTTGCTGGTGTTGTTGCTTATTTTCATCAAAAAGATTCCTTTTTCACTGCGAGACAAGCATTTTTGGCCAGGCATCATTGCGGGAGCCCTGTTTGCACTCGAATTTCTGTTCATCTCCCTCGGTCTTAAATACACCACTGCCTCGCATATGTCGGTGTTTTTATATACTGCCCCTATCTTCGCCGTACTGGGTTTACACTGGCTGATCCCTGCCGAGCGTTTGCAGGCCGCCCAATGGCTGGGTATTCTGTCGGCCTTTGCGGGTGTTGCCATTGCTTTTTCAGGGGCCTTCAGCAGCAGTCAGGCAGATTTGCGCGATATGCTCATCGGCGACAGCTTCGGGGTTGTGGCAGCGGTGCTGTGGGCAGCGACAACCGTGACCATACGCAAATCCAGCCTGTCTGAGGCTGAGCCGACTACCACGCTGTTTTATCAATTAACGGTGGGTGCGGTCATCCTGCTGGCGTTTGCTATGTTGCGTGGTGAACATTTCCCTGCACAATGGGACACCACCAGCGTACTGAGCCTGTTATTCCAGACTATTGTCATTGCCTTTGCCAGTTACCTGACCTGGTTCTGGCTGATGCGGCGTTACCTGGTTTCACGGCTTTCCGTATTTTCTTTCCTGACACCCTTGTTTGGCGTTGCTGCCGGTGTCATTCTTATGCACGACCCCATCAGCCCACGCTTTGCAATGGGCGCGATACTGGTTTGTGGTGGTATCTTGTTGGTGAATTTCCGTCGGACATAAACGCATGCGTCTTCTTTATTCCCTGGTCTGGGGCCTGTCCCTGCCGTTTGCCTTGTTCAGGCTGTGGTGGCGTGGCCGCAAAGAACCTGGCTATCGCCAGCATATCGCTGAACGTCTGGGCTTTTACCCTGCTTACACCGGTACACCCACCATCTGGGTACATGCAGTCTCGGCCGGTGAAACCCGCGCAGCAGAACCCTTGATACGCGCACTGCTGGCCCATTATCCCAGCCATCATATTTTGCTGACGCACATGACGGCCACAGGCCGGGAAACCGGCGGCAAATTATTTGAAGATATCGCCCCGCGCCTGACCCAGGCGTTTTTGCCGTATGACATCAACTGGATGATACGGCGCTTTCTCGACCACTTTGCGCCACAGCTATGCGTGCTCATAGAAACGGAAGTCTGGCCCAACCTGATTGCGCAATGCGCCTTGCGGGCCATCCCTGTCACACTGGTCAATGCCCGCCTTTCAGAAAAATCACTTAAAAAAGCGCAGCGCCTGGCTTCTCTGATCTTGCCTGCTGCGCGCGCCATCAGCGGAGTGGCAGCACAGTCCAACCCCGATGCACAACGCTTGCAGGAACTGGGCATCAGCCGTCCCGGCGTCACGGGCAATATGAAATTCGATGTCACGCCACCGCCTTTGATGGCAGAACGCGGGGCAGCCCTGCGCCGCAGTTTTGGTGAGCGCCAGGTGATTTTATGCGCGAGTACCCGTGATGGCGAAGAAGAATTGATACTGCAAGCCTTTGTCGAGCAAACGCCTTTGTTGCTGACCAATCCGCTGTTGATCATTACGCCCCGGCATCCGCAGAGGTTTGATCATGTCGCCGGTTTGCTGGAAGCACGTGGCATCAAATACCTGCGCCGGTCGTCTTTGAATCACGAAGAAATCGTGCCTATTACGAGTGATGTGCAGATCCTGCTGGGTGACAGCATGGGTGAAATGTATATGTATTACGCAGCCTGCGACATCGCCTTTGTTGGCGGCAGCCTGGTACCGCTGGGCGGGCATAACCTGATCGAAGCCTGCGCCATGGGCAAGCCAGTATTGACAGGCAAGCACACCTTCAATTTTTCTGAAATCACCGATCAGGCTATCGCCAGTGGCGCGGCATTTCGCGTGGATGGTGCATTAAGCTTGTTCCAGCAAGCCCACGCCTTGCTGGCAGAAACTGCAAAACGGCAGCGCATGGGCGAAGCGGCTTATGCTTTCTTCCTCCAGCATCAGGGGGCGACGGCACGCACCATGCAGATGCTGGAAACATATCTTCGGCCCTGATTTAAACCAAAACCAGGTCTGTTAATCTGCCCTGAACTGTTCCAGCATTTGCAAGGCAGCTTCAAACTCGAAAGCCTTGACGGTCTGCTCTATCTTGTCGGCCTGCGCACCAAACAGGCTGCGCAAGGCTGTCCTGTGTACCTGGAAATAATCTACTGCTTCACTATCCGAATCTTTCAGGAAATTACTGAGGCGCCCGATTAAAGCCTGGCTTGCTGCATCCCTGATACCTGGCGTGCTGTGCGTATCCAGCACTGCAACAGCTTCTTGCACAGTCTGCTCGGTAGCCTGTTTCAGCGCCTTACTGAGCTCTTGCATCAGTTCCTGACTGGCATCATCAAATCTTTGCAGGATAGCGGTGTCTTCCGTGGATTTTTCTATCGCCAGCTCCAGTTCTGTCGCCACCGCTGCCAGGGCCAGCGCACCGATATTGCCAGCCGCGCCGCGCATGGTATGGGCTTCGCGTTCAGCCGATCCACGGTCACCATTTTGCAAATGCCTGCGGATTTTTTCTGGCGTGGCAGAGGCGGTTTCTACAAACAGCTGCAACAGACGTAAATACAAATCCAGGTTTTGCCCGCAACGGCGCAGCGCTGTAGTGACATCAACACCAGGTATCTGCAATTCAACAGCACTGGCTTCTGCAACAACAGGTTTGGGTTTTACTTCATTTTTCTGTGGTTCTGCTGGCCGGCTTCTGGGCAGGCGATGTCCACTCCAGCGCGCCAGGGTATCAAAGAAAATATCAGGGTTAATCGGTTTGGCGATATGGTCATTCATACCTGTGTCAAGGCAGCGCTGACGTTCTTCTTTCATGGCATGAGCAGTCATGGCGATGATGGGCAGGTCTTGCCATTCGGGGTAAGAACGGATGATGGTGGTGGCGGCATAACCATCCATTTCCGGCATCTGCAAATCCATCAGGACGATGTCGTAACTGTCGGACTTGTTCAACTTGTCTACCGCAATGCGGCCATTGTCTGCCACATCAACGAGTATGCCAGCCTCTGTCATCAGTTCCGCAGCAATCTGCTGATTGATGTGGTTGTCTTCCACCAGCAAGACGCGCAGGCCATCAAAGCGCTTGTTTTCAGGTGCCAGGCTGGCGGTATGCATGACATCATCGTCCCCGCTGCGATACAGGTGTATCAAGACCTGTTGCAGAGCTGATGCCCCTATCGGTTTGGACAGATAGGCGACCGGGGCATGGGGTCTGGCCTGCATGGCAGCTTCATCAAAGCCGATGACGGTCAGCATGATGATGTCAGGTACAAGCGCTGAAGACGTGGCAAAGCTGGCGTGGATGGCATCGACAGTTTGCATGCCGTTCATGTCCGGCATCTGGGCATCGAGCAAGACCAGGCCATAAGGCTGGTCTTGCTGCCTTCCCTGTTCCAGCATCATCACAGCCTGGGCACCACTGCTTGCGGCATCGGTATTGAGCTGGAACTGGCTGCACAGTTTGACCAGATGCTGGCGTGCTTCGGCATGATCATCGACCACCAGCACGCGCACGGCCAGCAGTGCAGCGGGCAGGCTGCTGCGTTGAGGCGAATTGGCATGCTCAAACCAGCAATCGAAATGAAACTGGCTGCCGACACCGACCTGGCTTTCTACCCAGATCGTACCGCCCATCAATTCCACCAAATGCCTGGAAATGGTCAGACCCAGACCTGTGCCGCCATATTTGCGGGTGGTGGAAGAATCTGCCTGGGTAAATGCCTGGAACAGGTTTTTCTGCTGATCTTCCGTCATGCCGACGCCGGTATCACGCACGGTAAATTGCAGCTGCACCTTGTCAGCAGAGGACTTGATCTGCCTGACCAGTATCACCACGGCACCATGATCGGTAAACTTGATGGCATTGTTGACCAGATTGGTAATGATCTGCCCCAGGCGCAACGGGTCGCCCTGCAAATTGGCGGGTACGGACAGGTCGATATCAAACACCAGCTCTATGTCTTTTTCTGCGACTTTATGGCTGACGATGGTGGCGACATCGTCGATCACGTCAGCCAGTACAAATTCTGCCGATTCAATATCAAGTTTGCCTGCCTCTATCTTTGAGAAATCCAGGATATCGTTCACCACACCCAGCAGTGAGGTACCGGCATTGTGAATTTTATCGATGTAGTCGCGCTGCTTTAAAGACAGGCTGGTTTTCTTGGCGAGGTGAGACAGGCCAATGATGGCATTCATCGGCGTGCGGATTTCATGGCTCATGTTCGCCAGGAAATAAGATTTGGCAACCGTTGCCTGTTCCGCCAGCTCTTTCGCTTCGCGCAATTCATCTTTTTGCAGATAGGTTTCTGTTTCATCGATCCAGAAACCATTCCATATCCATTCACCGTCGACCAGCTTCGGCGTCACGGTCTGCGCGCGCAGCCAGCGTATCTGTCCGCGGATTTTGATGCGTTGATGAAAATTGCCAGATGACCGGGTTTCCACTGCTTTTCTTGCCAATGCTTCTGCCTCGGCTTTATCTTCATCCAGCGTGGTCTTCCAGCGGGCTGCCTTGTCGGCAATAATGTCTTCTGCCGATACGCCCAGGACGTTTTTTACGTTTTCACTGACATACACATATTCTCTTTGTCCATGCGCCATTTCACGAAATTGAAATACTGACAGCGGCAAGGCATCGGTCAGGTCTTTCAGCCGCTTGCGCTCTGCCTCAGTTTCGGCAGCCCTGAGCTTGACCAGGGCTTCGAGCAGCAAGCGCTGGCGTGAGAACTGCCTGACGCGCAAACGGTAAATCAGGTAGACCAATGCCAGCAAGAGCACCGTCACCAAGATACGGAACCACCACTCCATCCAGAATGGCGGGGTAATGGTGATGACCAGACTGGCACCCTCTTCGCCCCATTCACCATCTTTATTGGCTGCGCGGGTGCGGAAGGTATATCGCCCCGGCTCCAGATTGGTGTAGTTGGCAAACCTGTGGGTAGGCTCTGCCGGCACCCAGTCTGCATCAAAGCCTTCCAGCTTGTAGGCATAGCGGTAATGCAGCGGATCGGTAAAATTGAGCGCAGCGAATTCTATGGAAAACACCATGTGTTTATACGATAGTGTAATGGCTTTGGTATCGGAAACATTGCCATCCATCTTCACGCCCTCGGGCAGCTTTCCACCACGCAGGGATTGATTAAAAATCAGAAAATCCGTAATGGTCGTGGTGGGTGTAGCGGTCTTGTCGCGTATGGTTTCAGGTGCAAACCAGGCCATACCCTGAAAACCACCGAAATACAGTTTGCCATCGGCATCAGCAAAACTGGCGCCGACGGTATAGGTGCCGTCGATCAGGCCATCATCGGATGAATATTTCTTTGCTTGCTTCCTGTCAGGGCCGAGTTTGTATAAACCACTATCGGTACTGATCCACAGATTGCCTGCCTTGTCTTCCGCAAAACTGGCAATTGCATCATTGCCCAGGCCATCGTCATACCGCTTGAAGCTGACGACACCATTCTTGTCCACCACCATCTGGTTCAGGCCGCTGGCGGTGCCTACCCAGATGACACCCTTGCGGTCTTCATATACGGCATAAACACGACTATGGCTCAAGCTACTGTTATTGCCGGGGTCATGACGGTAATGTTCAAAACTCCCCGTCTGGGCATCGAATTTATCCAGGCCGCCAAAATTGCCAACCCATAACTGGCCACGATGATCAAACAACAGCGAGACTACCCGGCCATGGCTTAAGCTACCCGGGTTTTGCGGGTCATGCATGAAACGCTTGAATTTACCGGTTTTTTCATCCAGCAGGTTGAGCCCATCATCGGTAGCCACCCACAGGCTACCAGCAGGGTCATACGCCATGCCGTGCACGATACTGGAACTGATACTGTCCGGTTTGGTGGGGTCATTCCTGTAATACTGTGCACGTTCGCTGACGGGATCAAATAAATTCAGACCATCCTGCGTGCCCACCCATAATTTGCCGTCAGGGCCAGGCCTGACTGCCCTGATCTTGCTATTGCTCAGGCTATCGGCCCTGGCATTCTGATGCTGAAACACGCGAACTTGCCCGCTTGCCTTGTCGAGCCTGTCAAGACCATCGCCCGTGGCTATCCAGATCACGCCATTTTTACCGGTGATGGCCAGGACGGTATTATTGCTCAGCGTATTCGGTTCACCTGGCAAATGCAGCATGCGTTCAAAACCACCGCTGACAAGATTGGTATGGCTTGCACCACCCATCCAGGTGCCTACCCATAAAGTACCTGAGCGGTCTTGCATGAGGCGCGTTACACGGTTATCCGCCAGGCTATGGCGGTCAGCAGCGTGGTGGCGATAAGAAGAAAACCTGGCACTGGCTTTATCCCATCGTTTCAGGCCATCGTCGCTGCCTATCCAGATGACACCGTCCCGGTCTTCCATGATGGCACTGACCTGCCCCGCGTCCATACCCTCGGCTTCGCCAAAACGGTGTCTTTGTTTCGTGGTTTTATCCCAGACGTCGAGGCCGGTAACGCTGGCTATCCAGATGTTGCCGCTGCGGTCAACCAAAATACTTTCCACGGAATTACGCTGAGGGTCCGGTGCCTGCTCGCTGTCAAGGCGGAAATTCTGGAAAACTGTTTGTCCCCTGGGCAAAAAACTCAAGCCGGCATTGCTGCCCACCCACAGGTTACCCTCTGCATCCAGTGCAAGGGCATTGACCTGGTCGCTGGCAATGCTGCTGGCATCTTTTTCATCATGCCGCAGAATAATGAAGTGCCGGGTATCAGGATCAAAATGGGCTAGGCCATCGCCTGTTGCCAGCCACAGACCATCTTTTCCGTCGCCAGCACCATCGCCGATGATGGCCTGTATCTGATTTGCCCCGGAACTATGGATGTCAGCCGCATCACGCCGGTATCTGACCATGGTTTCAGTGGCCATATCGTAGCGATGCAAGCCGCCATTGCGGGTACCCGCCCAGATGCGCCCTTTGCTGTCCTGATGCAGGGCCCAGACCCAGTTATCAGCCAGGCTGTTGACGCGGTTTGGGTCATGGCGAAAATAAATGACCTTGGTACCATCATAGCGATGCAGGCCACCCTGAGTGCCAAACCACATATAGCCCTGCCGGTCCTGCAACATGGATTGTATGGATTCATGCTGAAAACCTTGCTCACGACCAACTTGCTCAAAACGCAAACTATGCACACTGGCCGCCATGACAACATGCTTGCCAGACAGCAGACAGAAAAGAATAAGAAGACAGACGGACACAAGCTGACGATATGTGAACTGGATAACCAATTTGTCCCGCCTCATTGTGCGCCCTCTATATGCGTAAACTGTCTGAAAAACATGCCATAAACAGTATATGTTATTCAGTCACCAGAAAAGCTGTGGATTGCCTTTACCAGATGCAATTTTTCCACATTTATTTCCAGGGCAACTATTCCAGCATTTTTTTGCCAGTTTGAAATAATTGACGAGGCGCAACATTAAAAATTAAATTTTTTTGCTAATTCCTTATACTAAACATGGTTTTACAGATGATCGGCGATATGAAATCCAACGTCCGGCATTGGCGATTAAATCCGCTTCACCTGTATTTTTTGCAAGCAATATTGCTTGCAAAAACCGCCAGAAATACCCGCCTCACTTGAAGCAGATCAAAGAAAAAAAGTGCCCCTCAGTTTATAATGAACACATCCATCCGGACCGACGTGCAGGATATCAAAAACACCTGCATCCACAGAAATAAGCTACTATCCGGCTCCCTTTTTTTATATCTGAAGAATTATCTGATTGCCCGCCTTTTTGCTCTTTCATGGCAATGTTTTTCAGAGACCCGTCTAACAGAACATCAGCAATGATGTCCCAGAGAATATGAACGCAAACGACAAAATATTAGGACTGACCGAAATGTCACCACAAGAAATCTCCCTGGATGTCTTGCTGGAAAAATATGCCAAAGGTGATGAAGTCACTATCCTTGATGTGCAGACACGTGTTGCCAAAGCCCTCTCCAGCGTAGAGAAAGCCGATTTCCAGGCCTATTACGAAGAGAAATTCCTGTGGGCGCAAAAGAATGGTTTTGTGCCTGCTGGCCGCATCAATTCTGCCGCCGGCATGGATTTGCATGCCACGCTCATCAATTGCTTCGTGCAGCCGGTAGGTGATTCGGTTTCCAGCGCGACCGATGGCAAACCCGGTATTTATACTGCCCTGGCAGATGCCGCTGAAACCATGCGCCGTGGCGGTGGTGTCGGCTATGATTTCTCGACCATACGCCCGAAAGACGCCATTGTGCGTGGTACGCGTTCGCGCGCATCCGGCCCGGTATCTTTCATGCAGGTGTTCAATGCGTCCTGCTCGACGGTTGAATCTGCTGGTGCGCGTCGTGGTGCCCAGATGGGTGTATTGCGTGGCGATCATCCTGATATTCTGGAATTCATCCGTTCCAAAGACAAAGGCGGTTTGACCAACTTCAATATCTCCATTGGCGTGACTGACGAATTCATGGAAGCTGTCGCCAAAGATACTGATTTCTGCCTCGTTCACAAGGCAGAACCTGGCGATGAGAAAAAAGAAGCCGGTGCCTATCTGCGTGATGATGGCCTGTGGGTACATGAAACCGTACGCGCCCGTGATCTGTGGGATGAGGTCATGAAATCCACTTATGATCATGCAGAGCCAGGTATCCTGTTCCTGTCACGCATGAATACAGAAAACAATCTGTACTATTGCGAAAAAATCGAAGCGACCAACCCATGCGCAGAGCAACCCCTGCCTGACTATGGCTGTTGCTGCCTGGGTTCCATCAACCTGACCCGCTTCGTCAAGGGTGCATTTACCGACGCCCCCCTGTTTGATTATGACGCCTTCCAGGAAGTCGTCACCGTTGCCACACGCATGCTCGACAATGTGCTGGACGCAACTGCCTGGCCTTTGCCACAACAAAAGGCCGAAGCCATGTCCAAGCGCCGCGTCGGCCTCGGCTTCCTCGGTCTCGGCAGCAGCCTGGTCATGCTGGGCATACGCTATGATACTGATGCGGGTCGTGCCTTTGCCCAGAAAGTTTCTGAAGTCATGCGCGATGCAGCCTACCTCGCCTCTGCTGAACTGGCGAAAGAAAAAGGTCAGTTCCCGTTGTTTGACAGCACAAAATACCTGGCCGGTGCTTTTGCCAAACGTTTGCCTAAAAACATCCGCAATGCCATTGCCAAACACGGCCTGCGCAATTCACACCTGCTGTCGATTGCCCCCACCGGCACCATCACCCTGGCATTTGCCGACAACGCATCAAACGGCATAGAACCCGCGTTTTCATGGGTCTATAACCGCAAGAAACGCATGGCCGCCGGTGACACTAAAACATATGAAGTGGCTGACCATGCGTGGCGCCTGTATCGCCAACTGGGCAATGACGTGTCTGACGACAGCAAATTGCCTGCACCCTTCGTGACCGCGCTCAATATGTCTGCCAGCGACCATATGAAGATGCTGCAAGTCGTGCAGCCCTATATTGATTCGGCGATTTCCAAAACCGTCAATGTACCGGCCGATTACCCCTATGAAGATTTCCAGAATCTGTACATGGATGCCTGGCGCGCTGGCCTGAAAGGGCTGGCAACTTACCGCCCTAACAATATCCTAGGCAGCGTCTTGTCTGTTGCTACCGAAACAGCGCCAGAAGTCGCGCACGCGCCTGATGACGATCTGCTGCGCAAACAGTTCGATGGCCGCCCTTTTGGTGATCTCGAATCAGTCACTTCCAAAGTGCAGTACATGACTTACGAAGGCAAGAAAACTGTCTACCTGACCGTCAGCTTCATCCATATCCAGGGCATGGTCGGTGGCGAACGCGTCACCATAGAGCGCCCGTTTGAATTCTTCATGCCTGCCGGACAAAAGAACGATGGCCAGCAATGGATATCGGCCAGCATGCGTTTATTGTCTATGGCAGCACGCTCAGGCGGTTCCATCGCCAAGGCACTGGCAGACATGCGTGAAGTGGTGTGGGACAAGGGTACGGTACGCTGCGGCATGATCACCAAGGACGATGGCTCACAAGCCCCCCTGTTCCATGAATCTGAAGTCGCTGCCATTGGTTATTCACTGCAACGCATACTGATGAAACGCGGCTTTCTTGACGCCGGCGGCAACCAGATCCCCATCACCGTACTGGCAGAAAAATTCAAACAAAAGACCCATCACTACGGCATGGATGACCTGGCCTATGAAGGCGAAACAGCGCCCATCACCTATATCCCCACAGGCAAGAAATGCCCGGATTGCGGTGCTCACGCCCTGCAAAAAATCGACGGTTGCAGCCGTTGTGTTTCTTGTGGATATGTGGGGGCTTGTGGTTGATGGGAGGATCAAGTTCTGTGTAATGGACGAGTGTAGCTTACACCGCAAGCTGCTATTTTAACGGTATAAATTGCTATAGTGGGTAGCGTGAGCTAATTCTTAGCAAAAGGTAGTTTTGATCAACTAGAATAGGCGTATAAGAAAATCAAATACCTCTGTTAAAACAATAGGTATTTGGTTTCAGTCCGTTCTTCGGAATGTTTTCCAAGAATTTCTTTCATGCATTCCAATGTTGTGGGCTGCAGTTACATTGTCTTAATCAATTTTTTCCAACGTATTGATTAAAATTTCCTTGTTGAAATTTCTTCAAAAATACCACCTTCTGCAAAAAATAAAAATGCGGCGAGGACTTGTCGGTTCAAAAAAAACACTGAACAGGGCACAGGGTGACTGTCAGATCGGGTCACAACTACTACAATTTAGTGATTTATGAAAATAAACTGCATCATTGTGATTTACGATAACCATTTCCCTTTTTTTTCCGTCTCAAGAGTTATCAGTCTCTCCAGTGCCTAAGCGTTCCTGTAAAAATGCGATGAATATTTTTGTTTTTGCCGGTAAATGGCGCGTTTCAGTGACAATGTAAATATTTACCGGTTCCAGTTTCCAATCTGCCAGTATGGATTGCAGTCGCCCATTGGAAACATCGCACCTTGCCATTTCTGGATCGAGCGCAGCAATTCCCAAACCATTCACTGCAAGAGCTTGGGCTATACCTGTCGTATTCATGACGAAGCGAGATCCTCCCATTAGATCCACTTTTTCAGATCCCTTGTGTAGGGTACGCCAGATCTCTGTAGGCTTGCTGACATTTCGGCCTATGCATAACACATGGTTTGCCAGATCGGTCGGATGTTCTAACGGTGGCGCCAGTTTCAAATATTCAGGTGATGCATATAGATATCGCCGTATCTGCCTGAGCTTGCGCACCACCAAGGTGCCAGGAATCACTGGCGGTTTCCCCATTCGAATTGCCAGATCGAAACGGTCAGCAATGAAATCTACAGGGTGAATATTGACGTCAAACTCAAATTTAATCAGTGGATAGGTGTTAGCGAATTCACTAAGTATCGGTGCGAGATAGCCAACAGCGAACTCATGCGTCATCGAAATTTTCAATGTCCCCATAGGACGAAGCGTTACATTCAATAAGGTTTCATGCGCGTTTTGTGCATCTTCGACGATACTTTGACAAAGTTTAAAATACTCTTCTCCCGTTTCCGTCAATTCGACTCTACGCGTCGAGCGATTCAGCAGCCGGACGCCAATGCTAGACTCTAGATCAGCGATATTACGAGATAACGTGGAATTGGCAATTCCTAAGGCTTCGGCTGCTTGCCTGAAGCTTTTTCGCTTGCCGACTTCTACAAACAGGCGCATATAACCAAGTACGTCCATTGATTGCTCCATAAAAGGAATAGTGTATTCAATTATAGGTATTTATTCAGTTCGCCATGCAATGGACAATGGGGCTATCAATATTACCGGAAGAAATAATATGCGTTTATCAATATTTATAGGCAATTTCGTAATGGCCATTTTGATCTGGGTGCCGTCAGTTAGCCATGCGGCCTGGGAGATCGAGCCGTCTCATACGCATGTCGCGTTCTCAGTTGGGCATTTGGGTTTGACTCGCACGCCTGGCATCTTTCGATCTGTCAGTGGACAGGTCAATTTCAATGAATCCGATATTAGTGCATCCAGCGTCAAACTAATCATCGCCAGTGCCTCCGTCGAGACAGCGAATGCCACTCGCGATGCCGCATTACGCGGTAGTGATTGGTTCGATTCCGATGCATACCCCGACATTACTTTCACGTCTAAAGCCGTCAAGTATGTCGCGTTCAAACATTATACGGTTTCGGGCGACCTGACTGTGCGAGGAGGGTCGGTGCCAGTTGAATTCGATCTGATCATGACAGATCAGATCACTAACTCCTTTCTAAAGGTGCCTGCGATTGGCTTTTCTGGAGTCGCTCATGTAAGCCGTAGCGCATTTGGGATGACCAAATATTTGCCAGCGATAACCGACGATGTTGAATTGACGATTCAACTAGAAATGAATAAAAAGCCATAAATTTTTTAAATTAGAAGCTGGACTCGTAACGATAGAGTACTTTCGAGACAATCATTGCTTTCAATAAGTCGCGCGTTCACATTAGAAACGTTGCAGAGGCAAAATTAGTTTGCATGAAGATGCGGCAGGCCCCTCAATCACAGCAATACATATTAAATTGTACTGAATCTTTCAGAGTAATCGTTTCCCTTTTGTTGAAAGGAATATCATGAGAACACCACGGTTGCGACAGGCCCTGCCTACGCTATCTATCATGCTGGGCGTAATATTATCCAGCATCACTACACCAACGCTGGCCCTGAGCAACAATATTGTCAGCACCAGCAGCACGGCCAGTGACGACAAGGCTGATTCTGCCAGATTGCGCGCTGAGTATATCCGTAAAAACTATGCTAAGTTTGAATACCGCATCCCCATGCGCGATGGCAAGCTCTTGTTCACGTCTGTGTATGTACCGAACGATGCCAGCGTCAACAAGCGCTATCCCATCCTCATGATCCGCACGCCATATTCTGTTGCGCCATATGGCGGTGACCAGTACAAGACTCAGCTGGGACCAACTGCCGACTATGAAAAAGACGGCTTTATCTTTGTCTATCAGGATGTGCGTGGCACCTATATGTCAGAAGGCGAATTCGTCAACATGCGCCCGCATATAGACGACAAAAAATCCAAAACCGATGTCGATGAAAGCAGCGATACATATGACAGCATAGAGTGGATGATCAAGCACCTGCCACACAATAATGGCAAGGTTGGCCAATGGGGTAATTCTTACCCTGGTTTTTATACTTCGGCTGGTGCGATCGACAGCCATCCTGCGTTGAAGGCGGTTTCGCCGCAAGCACCGATCGCTGACTGGTTCCGTGGTGATGACATGCACAGGAATGGCGCTTTGAATCTGCAATTGGCTTTTGGCTTCTTCTCCAGCTTTGGCAAGCCACGCACACAACCCACAACGAGTGCAAGCTCAAAGTCGTTTGATTTTGGCACAGCTGATGGCTACCAGTTCTTCCTGGACATGGGTTCAGTGGCGAATGCGAACACCCATTATTTCAAGAACGGCATCCCTTTCTGGAACGACATCACGGCACATCCGAATTACGACAGATTCTGGCAAAGCCGCAATATCCTGCCGCACCTGAAAAACATCAAGGCCGCTGTCCTGACCGTGGGTGGCTGGTATGACACAGAAGATTTGTATGGCCCGCTGAATACCTACAAGGCCATAGAAAAACAAAACCCCGGCATACAAAATACTTTGGTCATCGGTCCATGGACGCATGGTGGATGGTTCCGCAGTGATGGTGACAAAGTTGGCGATGCCAACTTTGGGTACAAGACGGTGCAGACTTATCAGCCTGTGGAGTTTGCCTTCTTCAAACATTATCTGAAAACTGGTGACAAGCCCACGCTGGCCGAAGCCTGGATGTTTGAAACCGGAGCCAACCGCTGGCGCGGTTTTGATGCCTGGCCACCGAAAGAAAGCAAGGACAAGGCGCTATATTTCCAGGCCAACGGCAAGTTGAGCTTTACCGCACCGGCCAATCAGGATGCCCAGTTCGCAGAATATATCAGCGATCCGGCCAAACCTGTGCCCTATACCACCGAGATAGGCTCGCGATGGAGCGATCAATATGTGGCCGCTGACCAGCGCTTTGCTACCCGTCGCCCTGACGTAGTGAGTTGGCAAAGTGAAGTGCTGGAAAAGAACGTGACACTGGCAGGTCCATTGAGTGCAGATCTGTTTGTCAGCGTGACTGGCAGCGACGCTGACTTCGTTGTCAAACTCATTGATGTCAATCCACCCAACCTGGAAATAGATGCGCAAACAAACCGTGGCAACCAGCAAACCCTGGTACGCGGCGAACCTTTCCGAGCCCGTTTCCGCGATGGTTTTGAAACAGCCAAGCCCATGGTACCGAACCAGATGACCAAGGTGAAGTTTGCCATCAATGATGTCTTCCATACCTTCCAGCGCGGCCACCGCATCATGGTGCAGGTGCAGTCCAGCTGGTTCCCCTTCATAGATCGCAACCCACAATCCTTTGTGCCTAACATCTATGAAGCCAACGACAGTGATTTCATCAAAGCCACGCATAAGGTGTATTTCGGTAGCCAGCAACCAAGTGCCCTGCATGTCAAGGTTTTGCCCGCACTGGACGAGTAATTAAGGCTTCAATTTTTAGCATAGGCACATGCCTCAATTGGTTGTGTGCGGAGATATGGACGGTAAGCACATCATCAGAACGTTCTTGACGGAACGCAATATTAATAACAGACACAAAAAGAACTTTTGAGTGTATCGGCTGGCATGGACTAATATGTATTAGTTTCGATTTGATCTGACAGTTGTTCCTTGCAAAAGGAGAGATGTGACTGTCAGATCGGGTCACAACTACTTCAATTCACCACTCAGACCGTGGCAACCAATAATATACGCTAAGCTACAGGGTGTTGATTAAGCAATTCGCCATGCAAGCAACCACTTTACGCAAAGGAAACTGCTATGACAATGCACCCATGGAAAGTTTCTGGGGTAGCCTGAAAAATGAATTGATACATCACCAGCACTACCCGACCCGTGCTGATGCACAGGCTACTGTTCAGGAATACATCTTAAGCTTTTATAATCGTCAGCGTCGGCACTCACGTCTCGGCTATATTCCACTTGCCTTGTTTGCTGATAATTTCAATCAACTATCTCCAGGCTGTTTGAATCACGTGTGTCCGCTATTGACAGTACACCCCACTGCTATTGCAAGATGCCGTTTTAATCGTTATGTCTAGGCCGTTTAAAATGCAGGTCGCCGCACCTAAAGCGGGTGCTTTTGATGAGATTTTACGGAATTCGTCGATTTAATCGTGCTAGCAAAAGACAGCCCTCGCCAGCACATTAACCTGATTCATTTGCCGAAATCCTCTGCTAAAAATACGCGAATGAAATCAATAAACTGCCGCACTTTGGCAGGTATGTGCTGCGTGTTGGGAAACACCCCAAATATACCTTGCGGCTGCATACCATGGTCGGGCAGTAATTTCACGAGGCGCCCATTTTTCAAGTCTTCCCGTACCACCCATTCAGGCAATACAGCGATACCCAGATCGGCCAAGACAAAATGCAATTTCGCTAAAGCGCTATCAGCTTGGATACTGCTACGAAATGGTACAGCGAAAGGTGCTGTACTGGCATCGCGTTTTGACATCTTGATGCGCTGATCGAAACCAGAAAGTACGATCCATCGCAGTCGTTCCAGGTCTGCTGGAGTGCGCGGCAAACCATGTTCCTTTATGTAATTGGGCGTTGCAACCAGCACAATTTCAAATTTCCCCAGACTGGTGGCACGGTATCGAGAATCATTGAGCTGCCCCAGGCGAATAGCGAGATCAAAGCGATCTGCTACCAGATCTGACAGGCTCGTCGATCCTGAAAAATCGATACCAAGATCAGGATGAATTTTGGAGAAAGCAGCCATCCCTGGCACGACTACGTGTATTCCAAACTCAAGGGTTGAGGTAACCCGCAATATTCCTGTCAACTTGGCATGGCCCGCCCTTGCACTATCTATCGCCGTTCGCGCATCACTTAGCAGTTGTACACAATCCATATAAAAGCGATCACCCACATCAGTGAGTGAAAGTCTGCGCGTAGTGCGGGTAAGCAAAGCGCAACCTAGTTCTGCTTCGAGTTGCTTCAAATGCATGCTAATCATCGCTTTGGACAGGCCCAAACCCAGTGCCGCCCTCGTCAACGAGCCTGCATCTACGACTGCCACAAATGACTGGATGCGATTTAGATTGATGTCCATATTAACGTTTCCTAAGCGCATTTTCCATAAAGATATTGTCAATTTTAACTGAACACTAATTTACCGATTATCTTATTTATCATTTCGATTGCCTTAAGTAACATTCTACAACTCGAGGTCGTGCAGCCAGGGCTATCGACTACACGATATTGACTATATCCATATCTTGCAGGCTCAGTTAAGGCAAGTAAGGTAAACGAAAGGAAATCATGACTACCAAATTTAAAAAAAACCGACAAGCTTCGAAAACAGTGCATCGCTCAAGACTGATGCTTGGAATGGCCGCAGGGGCTATGATGCTACTGGCTGCGTCTATCGAAGCCCAAGCTGCTGTGCGCAGCAATGAGGCATGCTGGGTAGAAACCGCGGCTGTCAGCATCGATGCAAAAATGGGAGGCGCTGACATTCGAGAAACGAAGGTCTGGAACAGCACTATTTCCAGTGTGCTTTTTCGACATCCGCAAGGGGACGTGCTGATCGATACCGGCTTCGGACCGAATGCCGAGGCGCAGATGAACGAGTTACCAACGTCCAGTCGTGATTTCGGCTTGCAAATAATTGCTGGAGCAAAAAATCGCAAACCCTTGCTTGCAGAGTTGGCGAAACTGGGCGAATTGCCTGAGCAGGTGAAACGTATCCTAATTACTCACGCACATTATGATCACCTTGGCGGAACCTCTGAACTAAGCGCGCCTATCCAATTGGCCGCGGAGGAAATCAAATGGCTGGAGCAACAATCTGTTCAAGCTACCATCACACCGCCATCATTGATTGCTTCAGTAAAAAGTCGATTTGAAGCCTTGCCCTATGATTCCGGACCATTTCTTAGCTTCGATAAGAGTCAAAATATTTATCAAGATGGATCTCTAGTCGTCGTTCCCCTCCCTGGCCACACACCTGGTTCATTGGGTGTTTTCATCAAACTATCAAAGCGTCAGGTGTTTCTAATTGGAGACGCCGCCAATTTGCTTGAAGCAGTCTCGCGCGGCCTGGACAAAAATCCGGCAATTAGCGCAGCCACCGACTTTGATGCGCCGTTAGCCGACATCACAGTGAAGCGGTTAGCAGCCTTCCATCGGGATCACCCAGAGATTGCCATCATTCCTGCACATGACCGCGATGCCTTTGTTTTAACCTTCGGGCAGGCTCCTGGCTGCGTCACTGCTTTTCATTAAGCAAATTTGAAAAATCAATATTATTCGCATTTTCAACCAAGAACAGAAAGAGAACTGAAATGATAGCTATTACTGGAGCAAATGGAAAACTTGGTCAACTCGTCGTCTCGGCGCTTCTGCAAGTGTTGCCGGCAACGCAGATTGTTGCGGCGGTTCGTAACACTGCGAAAGCAGACCGCTTACAAGCCCTCGGTGTTGAAGTACGAGAAGCCGACTACGACCGTCCTGAAAGTCTGGAAGCCGCATTCAAGGGTGTGGAAAAAGTGCTGCTCATATCAGCAGTACAGCCAGGGCAACGACTCAGGCAACACAAGGCCGTTATTGATGCTGCGAAACGAGCCAGTGTGAAATTAATTGCATACACCAGCATGCTGCGCGCAGATACCTCAAGTCTGATTCTCGCAGCCGAACATAAGGAAACAGAAGAGTATCTGAAGAATTTAGGGATAGACTTCGTGTTGTTACGCAATGGCTGGTACCTGGAGAACCACACTGAGGCGCTTGGGCAAGCCATCATAAGTGGATCGATATACGCCAGCGCGGGACAAGGGAAGTTTGCCTCCGCTTCAAGGGCTGATTATGCTGCTGCGGCTGTTACCGTATTGACCCAAAGCGGTCACACAAACAGAACCTATGAACTCGCAGGCGACCATTCCTTCACTCTGGAAGAATTGGCAGAAGAAGTTTCAAAGCAGGCTGGCAGAAAAATTGTTTATCAGAATCTGCCACCGGCAGAATATGGCGCAATGTTGCTCGGCTTTGGCTTACCACAATTCATCGTCGATGTCGTGGTTGATGCGGACGTCAATGCAGTGCAGGGAGAATTGGATAGTCCAGCTCGCGATCTGTCTGAACTTCTTGGCAGAAAGTCGACCGCGCTTTCCGATGCAATTAAAGCGGCATTACACACCTAAAACTTGACTCAGCTGCGCAATGACTTAAAGTCGGGCATTGGTCCAGCCAGCATCTGGCGCCAATGCCAAAACTTGATCGATATAAAAAATTGGATTGGTCGCTATTTCGTAGCTTCCTTGCAGTGATTGATGCAGGTAGCCTTTGGGGTGCTTCTAAGCGTTTGGGAACTAATCAACCGACTCTTTCAAGGCAGATTTATGAGCTAGAGTCCCAGCTTGATGTTACCTTGTTTGAGCATACTGGCCGTGGACTAGTACCAACCAAAGCGGCATTATCGATGGTCGATGCTGCTCGCCATATGACGTCTGCTGCACAGGATACAGTTTCTAGCCTGCGCAATTCGGCGAACGAAGATTGGAGAACAGTAAGAATCTCAGCTAGTGAAGTAATTTGCACCTACTTGTTGCCAGGTTGCATCGCGCAATTGTGCGGCGAATTTTCGCGCCTCTAAGTAGATTTGGTGATCACGAACTAAGTCAGTAACTTTTTGCGACGCGATGCCGACATTGCATTGAGAATGACGAATCCTTTACAGTCATCTTTAATCGCAAAAAAATTGCTGACCTTCCGATGGGAGCTTATGCGTCCAGTGAGTACTTGGCCAGACGGGGTAGTCCGACAAGATTGAGCGAACATACGTAGCATGATTTTGCCTGGCATGGATGAGGATAAATCCACAATTCAAGGCCTTCATGGAATTGGACTGAATGTAAACCGTGATTCGTTTGTTATTAGGATAGATAACCAATTTACGTATTCGAAGTGAATTGAGGAAGGTGAAGGAATAGCTTTACTTCCTAAGTTTGTGTCGCATAAACTAACCGCAGTTGAGGCATTATGCCAAAGGCAACCAATTTATTAATTCCGCGTTGGTTAGTCGTCCACCGAGAAATTAAAGGTAACCCACTCATTCGTGCAACCTTCGATTATCTTGCCAGGTCCTTGCTAAGCCATCTTGAAAAACTACGTGTTGATTTTCACTAAAATTAGATCCGCTGGGGGTGCGGACAATTGCTGGATAATTTGCATCTAAAATTGACCCACGTTTAGCACACAATCCTACTTATCTTGATAAGTAGGGGACACGAGTGATTGACGTGGCACTACCAAGTATTACTCGACGCTGTCACATTCGTGACCAGATTCCATTACGGGAGATTGCCAGACGACTGGACATCTCCCGCAACACTGTCCGACGCTATCCGCGCGACGCTGTCCGCGCGGCGCTATCTGCACTCTGAAGTCATAGAGGCAGCCTACGCAGAGCGACAAAAAAATGCCATCGACAAATATGCGTTACAGCGTTCAACCTGGCTTAAACCGGATCCAGCTTGAATCGTAAGCAGCGACGAAGTTTAAAACAGCTTCATCTGGATCTAAAAGAACTGCGATTTGAAGGGGCGTATGAGCGGGTGGCAGCTTTCGCCAGGAAGGGGAAGGTAGGCCAAGCTGGCCAGGGTCAATTCAGCTAGCAAACGAACAGGCAGGAAAATTACAGGACGGTAAATAGCTGATTGAGGTACTATCTAGCAGTAGCAATAAGTAGTACAAATACTGAACGCATGTCCACTTTTGTCGGTACTTTGCCACATATATGATACCTATCTACGCTGAGCCTCTTTCAGAAATGCAAATGGCAGCTTCACCTGTTCCATGTATTGGCTGCCGTAATGGACAATTATTTGAATTGCAATTTGAATACGCATATCAACCTATAGTAGAAGTTTCGACCAAGAGTGTATTCGCGCATGAAGCTTTGGTTCGAGGTCCCGAGGGGCAATCCGCAGCCAGCGTGTTGGCTGAGATTAATGACAGCAACCGCTATCAGTTTGACCAAGCCTGTCGAATAAAGGCAGTGACAGGTGCTGCTCGGCTAGGGATGAAAGAATTTCTTTCCATTAATTTTTTGCCAAACGCTGTGTATAAACCTGAAATTTGTATAAGAACTACTTTGGCTGCTGCACAGCTACATAATTTCCCAATTGAACGTATCATTTTTGAAGTAACCGAAGGAGAAAGGGTTCAGGACCGGCCACATCTGGTCAACATTTTCCATGAGTATCGCCGGTTCGGATTCAAGACGGCAATTGATGATTTCGGTGCCGGTTATGCTGGGTTGAATTTATTAGCTGAATACCAGCCGGATATCATAAAAATCGACATGGATTTGGTTAGAGGGATAGATCAACATAGACCTCGCCAAATCATTGTTGCCGGGATCGTGAAGATGTGCAAAGACCTTGGAATACGGGTTTTAGCTGAAGGAATTGAGACCAGAGCAGAGCGAGATTTTTTGATTTCTGTTGGCATTGATCTGTTGCAAGGATATTGGTTTTGTAAGCCTGTTTTCCAAGGACTCGGCACAATCCATGACGACGCATGGGCTTAGGTCACTGAGTGGAACATTACAACCGGACTGTAATGGCCTTGGCAGGAACAACTCCCAAACAAAAACTCGCCCTTGCGACTTAGTGCTACTTTTAACTACAGTTAAAAATGGGGGGATTACCATTGAATGTCAACTTCAGTGACCGGATCGAAAACCTACGCGATCCGGTCACTGGAACAATTCATTTCACCTGGCATACAGCCCAGTGTCAAAGAACATCAAATAGCTGTTTTCATTTCCCTACTCACCTTATAACTTATAGCTGGCGCGCAGATAGAATGAACGGCCTATCGGGTCTGCGAATCGCGGGTCGTAGCCAGTTTGTGCATTTGGTGTCTGGTTTGAGAACGGTGGATTGGTGTTGAGCAGGTTCTTGATGCCCGCTGACAACGTCAGCCCCTTGAAGCCTGTGTAACTGCCAGACAGGGTCCATATGGAATTGGCACCTACATTTTGCTTGAACTGATCGGCCACTGTGTTTTGATCGGTGTAACCACCCGAGTACCGCTGGGACAAGGTGGCTGACCATGGGCCTTGTGACCAGCGCACGGCAGCATTATGGCGCCAGCGTATCACGCCGTTGTAGACGCCGATGCTATCAGGCGTTTCACCCGTGATGGTTGTGTAAGTATCTTTCAATACATAGGAGCCGTTGAACCAGCCATCGATGCTGCCGAAAGAAAACGCTGGCAGGCGCCATTGGGCTGTCATATCCACTACCTGTGTCGTGACTTCTCCCGAATTGCCAAGCGATGACACATTGATGTAGTCAAGTGCGGTGCCGGCGGCATTGTAGTGATAGCGATCACGGTACTTGTCGAAATCATTCAGGATCATCTGTTCATACAACACTTCGCCGATTTCATCGCGAATCGAGATCTTTGCATAATCCAGTGATACCGTCAGTGCTGAATTTGGTTCAAATACCATGCCCAGCGAATACGACTTGGCGCGTTCTGGTTTGAGATCGCGGTTGCCGCCCACATGAGTCGGCAAATTCATGTTGCAGGAAATATTGGGATTCACACCAGGTTTTGCCACGCCACCCGGGCATAACAAGGGATCGTTGTACTGCGTCGATGTAATACTGCTGACGATAGGACCATTCAACTCATAGAGTGTGGGGGCACGAAAACCGCTATTGAACGACCCGCGCAAAAGCCACAGCTTCGACGGTTGATAGCGAAAGCCAACCTTGGGATTGAAGCTGTTGCCTGCATCGCTATAGCGATCGTAACGCGCAGCCAGTTGTGTTTCAAGTTCACGGGTAATGGGGATATTGGCTTCTGCAAAGACGGCTGAAAGACTGCGTGACCCGCTGGTGTCCTTGGCTGAAACCAGGCCACTTGCACCAGATATCATCATCTGGTCGAGCGGGCCGCGTTTGAGCAGAAATTCAGATGTCTCGCGCCTCCCTTCTATCCCAGCCGAAAAGCCCAGCGGGCCGGCAGGAAGCTCCATTAAGTCGCGTGTTGCACGCATATCAAAACCGGTATTGCGTGCCGTCGCGGCAACGACCTGGCCGCGCACCTGGGCGCTCGCCAGCAAGCTGGCCCCGGTCGCATCTTGTGCACCAAACGGGTTCAGAACGCCGCTGTTGATGCCGTTCTGGATCGCCATGTCATTCAGGTAGCCGGCTGTCAGATCTTCGGTCACCCTGGTGCGTGCACCAGTGATACTGCCGCTTAGATCCCATCCTGCGACGGTGCCTGACAAAGAGGCCACAAGGCGGTCAGAAACGCCGAGATTGGTGGCTTCGCGACGGCCACCTTCCACCGTGCGCCAGCTGACTGCCAGGTCTTCGCCAGTCAAACCGGCAACGGCTGGCGTGCCACCTGTGCCACCCGGATACCATTTGCTGGTGGAATGCATGATCAGGCCCGTCATCGGTGGTGGCGCGATACGGTTGATATTGGTGCTCTCGCTATGCAGCAACTCCAGCCCGGCAATGCCATCTGCGCCGACCTTCATTGTCGCCTTGCCGAGAAAGCTGCTCTGTTTGGTTTCGGGAATGTCGTCGACGAAGCGCGCATAATCTTCGCGGCAAGTCTGGTTTGTCGTACTCTTGATGGCCTCGGGCAGCATGCAGCCGGACGCAAAACTTGGGTTACCCGAAATGCCTGCAGTAGAAAAGAAATTGGCGGGAAAGGTCGTACCGCTGGTTTTACTGATGCCTTTGGCGGGCAAGATTCCGGTTGCTGAAAATGCCCGCTCTGTCGCCATCAGCCTTGCCTGTTCATGATGATCAATGGCACCGAAAATATTGTAGCCATCTTTGTCGAGATCACCAAAACCCGAGGTGATGCTGAAGCGCTTTTCTTTGGCACCGCTTTGTTGAGGGAGAACCGCTTCCAGCGTCACGGTCGTGTCCTTGACTGAACGCTTGGTGATAAAGTTGATGACCCCGGCAATCGCATCGGTACCGTAGATATGCGAAGCACCATCACGCAGTACCTCTATCCTGTCGATGGCGGCAAAAGGAATGCTATACAAATCGGCGCTGCTACCGTCATAAGGGTGATTTGGCAGGCGGTGCCCATCCAGTAAGATCAGCGTGCGTCCATCGCCAAGGCCACGCAGATTGGCAGAAGACTTGCCACCGGTTTCCGCGCCGACATTTCCGGCAGCGACCGTGGTTTGCTGGTTCATTGATAATGAGGTCATGACTTCTTCTATCGTCGTCATGCCCTTTTTGACAAATTCATCTGCCTTGATGACGGTCACGGGGAGTGCGGTCTCCGCATCGATACGCTTGATTGACGACCCCGTGACAGTGACGCGCTCTATCTTTTCCGTTTCTTTTGTTTTCTCGGCTTCCTGTGCGGATGCGACGACGGTAATGCCGCCCAACAGCAGAATTGCACTGCCATAATGTAAACTTTTCTTAATCACTGCGTCTCCAATCTTCTTGCTATTTGAGTGAATCGCCGACACCTCTGGGTGCGCCGGGATATCGCTGCGTTGATGAAGACCATGGTGATACCAATGATGATGGAAGTTACATTGAAACGTCCTGAATGCTGCCCCTGCTCCACTCTTCCATTTGCTCATTGAATACGTTGATCAAACATCAATCACGCAGATTCGATGGAATTGAGTATTGCCCTGGCAAAAGATCCCTGCTTTACATTTCTTGCTGAAGTTACCCAAATCTGCTCAGAAAAGCGCTGTCCGGCTCACCTGTTTGCACACTTGGCAACACAATTACCGGCCAACCTGCGGTGGTACTGTAGCTGCTACAGCTTGTGCCCGTTGCAAGAAGTATTGCGGCCCCATCGCGTCACTACTTTGCTCCTGCAAAAAGCGGATCAAGAACTGGCGTTTGGCGGAAAGTGCTGTGTCTTCGGCCACCCATTGCAGTACACGATGGGCGTAGCCCGGCGTCATCATCCAGCCGAACATTTCTGCCTTGTCTTCTTCGGGGCCATACAGCGCATAGCGGCTCACCATGCCAGCGGCAGGATGCCCCAGGTTGACGAAGCCAATGCCGTAAGCTGTTGCACCGCCACTGCCATAGGAGACAGCGGCAGGGTTCATTGCTAACCAGAGAGGATCACGATAGTAAAAATCGCCAAATACCCGATATTCAATAAAATGATAAAACTCGTGATGTATGCGTAACTCCATCCCTGCCAGGCAAATATCTTCATCATTGTCTGCATAGACGACACTCGCAGTCTCTGGTGCCGGCATGGCCCGTCGCCGCTGGCCAGCCACGGTCAGGTTCTTGACCAGGGCAATATGGGTCAAACGCATGCGCTCGAACAGCACGGCCGGATAGCGTTCCAGCGATGGCAGCACCACACTGAGCAGGCGTTGCATGCGCAGGTGATCAGGCTGGCTATCGACAAAAGCTTCACCTTCGGGAACAGACCATACTGCTTTTAAATGCAGAGCGGCCAGGCGTGCTTCTGTCAATGCTTTTAACTCGGCCAGCGTGGCACCCGCTGGTGCCACTGCTGTGTAGCGAACTTCGCTGGGGCATTCGGCACGCAGGCTGTCAGTTTCGGGTTGGGTGGAATTGCCAATCGTCGGCGCATGCGCGACGCACGCGGACAGAAAAAGCAAGGCAACGGCAGCATGCACCTGCAAGATTGCGCGCATTATTGACGCAGCGGCGTGTGGAATTGGCAAACGATGGCGCATAAGGCTCATCCTTTCGTCGGGCGAGGTTGGCGAAGCGGGAAAAATCACACTTGGACAGAGCTAGTAAAACGATCAGCTTAATGCGTGAGTATACTTGTCCAAGTGTACATAGAACGTGCCGCATTTTGCGTGGTTGGTGTCGGCGCTACGCTACAAATCCTGCCAAAATTGCCTGATCCTGTTACGACAAGCGCCTGTCACACACAATTGTGATGATTGCGCCTGAAAATGGCAGGCGGCAGACCATAGCGCATGGCAAATGCGCGCGAAAAATGGCTGACGTTATTAAAACCCAGAGAAAACGCAATATCGATGATACGGGCATCACCTTCCAGCAAGGCGCTACTGGCGCGTTCAAGCCGTAATTTCATCACATACTGATGTGGTGGCAAGCCGACAGCTTTGCGGAATTCACGCGAAAAATGCGATTCGCTCATCGCACAGAAATCAGCCAGTGCGGCAATCGATACATCCTCTGCGACACTCTCCGAAATATGGGTCAGCACTTTTTGCAAACGGCTACCACAAAGACTGCTAGGCTTTTGCCCTGGCAAAGGCTGGGAATAATTTTCCAGCAAATAGCTTACCAGAGCAGTAATCATGCTGTCGCAAAACTGCTGAGCAAGCGACCCGGCTAGCAATTGTGCATTGAGCAGCTTTCCGACCAGATCGAGGACCACGCGGTCTGGCGTGAACGAGGTATCAACCAGCGAGGACGGGGTTTCGGCGTCGCGCAGGCGTCCCAGTGCAGTGATGGCGTCGGTGGGAATGAATATATTAACAATATCGCAGCTGCTTAAGCGGCGCCAGCGCCCCTGAGAACTGGGTGAGCAGATACGAAAGCGATTTGCGCCTATCATGCCACCGCACACTGCGCGCTCACCATTCCAGATCTGTGATTCCAGCGGTTCCAGCAAGACGGCAATACGGTAATTGTTCGCGTGCGCACCGATGGTCTGTATCGTCGTATCCGGCTTGTCGGAAGACCAGCGCACGATGGATGCTCTGGACATAGGCAAAGGCCCTATGCAGTTGCGCAAGGGACCTGTGACACCACCTCGCCGGAACCAGTCGACCAGACCTTCAGGGTTGTCAATGTTTGGTTCGGACATTTTGAGACCCCCTCAGATATCAATGACGGCAAGCCTGATCATTTCGACAAAACTCACTGGATAAATCGGCATGCTCCGGGCAAGCATGAACTCTTTGCCATGTGCATGTCGTTTCCCATGAGCTGAGCCAGTATTGCAGAAGCACAGCTGCCGCGTCTTGACGATTCCCCATCGTGCCGATGCCGAAATCAGCACAGCGACTTGTATAACTGCTATGACTTGGCGATTGTGCCGATTTCGAGCAAATAATCGTGTACAAGCATCAAGCACTTTTTTAAGCATGGTGATTAACTTTGCTGCATTTATTTGCCGCTAAGCCAGGCCATGCCAAACGCTACGCGCGCACCATTACCAAGGAATATTCAATGACAATAGAAGCAACTCTTGATGTACTTGCCCGTTTACGCTTTGCTTCCAATCTGTGTTTCGCCCGTGATGGCGCTGCCGTGTTTGCCACCATTCGAAACGCCAGCAGCGAGGCCGGATCGCCAAACCCAAGCCACATCTGGCGATTCGACGCAACTGGCGCACGACAACTCACTGACGGCCCGCAAACTGCCCTACTTGTCAGGCCCTCGCCTTGCGACGACAGGCTGGCCTTTGCTTCTGACCGCGATTGCCCGGGCAAATTTGCTCTTTTCCTGCTTGCAGCGTCGGGCGAAGTAATAGGCATAGGCCAGATCCCCGGAACGATAGAGGATTTGCGCTGGTCTGCCGATGGCGACTTTATCGTCGTACTGTCTGCCGACCGCGGCTTGAATGGCGGTGCCACACGCGCCGCCACCAGGATCTGGTGGGGTGACGCGCAGGAACCTGAGATTACACGTGGTGATGCGGTACGCCGCCGGTTATTCCGGGTCATGCTCGCATGCGGTACGACAGAAGAAGTCGGCCCCTGCGCGCATAGCGTATGGGAGTTTGACCTGGTACCGGGTGGCGCAGTCGCCATTGCTTCACGCGATGCAAGCGAGCGTGGCTGGCATCATGCGCAGTTGTTGCAGATTGATTTCGCTGATCGCGCAACGACAGTTTTGCACACCCCTGCCTGGCAGTTGCAGGGACTGGCCACCTGCCCTGATGGCAGCAAGCTCGCTTTTGTGGAAGCCTGGGCCAGTGACCGTGGCCTGGTGGCCGGTGACTTGAGCCTACTTGATCTGGTTACCGGGCGAGTATCGGTTCATGGCCGCGAGCGGCAATCGAACCTGAACTCTATCCAATGGCTGGACAACAGCAAATTGTTGTTTGCTGGCTGGGACCGTCTGGGAACAATATTTGGCGTGATGTCAGTCGATGGTGAGATTGCATGGCAACAACGGGAAAACGCGACGCTTGCAGAAAACGGCTATACCGCCCGCGTCATTGCATCGCTTGATGGAAAGACTATTGCTACCGTACACGAATCGACAGGCATGCCGCCAGAAATTTGCTGGAAGCAGCTGCATGAGCCTGAATGGACGCGCATCAGCAATCTGAACCCACATACCGTTTCTTTGCTCCCAGATTATCCAGAAGTACGTCATATAACATGGTGTGGCAAGGATGGCCTCGCGCTGGAAGCCCTGGTCTTGTTGCCGCGCAATCGCGGTTCATCACCACTACCGATGATAGTCGATATCCACGGCGGCCCCAGCTATGCAAACAAATACAGTTTCAATACCGGCAATGCCTTGCCGTATGTGTCAGCTGGTTTTGCAGTTTTTCTACCGAACTATCGCGGCAATACAGGCTGGGGGCAGAAGTTTGCGCGTATGAACCTGGGTGATCCGGCAGGTGCCGAATTCGATGATATACAGGCCGGCATCGATCATTGCATCGCGCTGGGCTTGGCTGATGCAGGCCGACTGGGCGTTACAGGCAGCAGTTACGGCGGCTACCTGACCAACTGGGCAGTGGCGACCACGCAGCGTTTCAAGGCAGCCGTATCTGTATCGTCCATTTCCAGCCATATCAGTTGCCATTATGGCTGCGAACATGATTTTCACGCCTTCATCAATGGCGGGCCGTTGATGGAAGAGGCCAATATGCATATTGCCACTGAACGTTCACCGCTGATGCAGATGCACGCACATGATCCGGTGACTCCTACACTATTCATACATGGTCGCGATGATCGCTGCACACCACCCAGTGAGGCACAGCAATTTTACGCAGCCTTGCGAGAACGCGGCGTCAACACAGAGCTGGCGATTTATCCACGTGAAGGCCATGGCAGCTTCCGCGAACGTGCTCATCGCATCGATAGCTGGTTACGCCGTATTGACTGGTTCAGGAAATATATGAAATCAGATGAGGTGACGGCATGAGCAAGTACTTCCAAACGACGAGGCACCTGCTGGCAGTGTGGCTGCTCATGGCATTCGTATTATCGGTATGTGGGTCGTCAGCGTCGTTCGCTGAATCCAGGCGTAATGTAAAACTGGATCACGCCGTGTTTCAAGGTCTTACGAATATCAAACTGCACAGCAGCTTGCCGTTGACGGGTATCACCGCGAACGACATCATGATCAGGCGTGCTGATGGCTTGATCGTTGCGGCAAGCGATATTCTAGACTTCAGGGTCAATGACAACGAACTATCGATATCGCTCAGTGCAGTCGTTTTTGCCCGTATCAGCGCTGACGGCACCAGCATAGCAAGCCGCCCATTTGGGAAGTTCAGTGCAAGCCGGGCAATACCGGTATTGAGGCAGGGAGAACCATCTGAAAACGGCCACCTGATCGGCACCAGCGGCTGGACCGACGAAGGCTGGAATACCATTGTCAGCGACCCGAACTATGTCGATACCCTGACCGGGCAACGCGGTTTATACCGCTTTAGCGATACCACGCCAGATCGCGATACCAGCGGACGCCAGATTGCAAAAAAGGGCAGCATGGCAACTACACCTTCCCTGCGTACGAAAACGATGCTGGTACTGTTTGTTGAATTTCCTGACCGTAAAGCGGCTGATGCAGAAACACCCTATCAGCAATTCGCCCCTTACCTGAATTATTTGCAGCCAGCTGCTGCCTGGTTCAGTACTTCATCTTACGGGCAGTTGCAACTTAAATTGCTCGCGCCCCAGCATCACCGCAAACTGGACTGGCTGATGCTGGGAAAAAACGCCAACGAATATAAATGGGGCGGCAGCATGGAAGACACCGGCGATATGTTCCACTATTGCCATGATGTTGCGCAACTCGCCTATGAGCGCTATGGCATCCGCGTGGATGACTATGATCTGCTGCTGATTGTGCCTGCGCAAGGCAAGTCCGGCTTGCCGAACGGGCCAGCCAATATCAATGACCAGTACATGGGGCAGGCAGACCTGCCTTCGCGCGTCGTGCTGGTTGACCACGACGGCAAGGCACACACTTTGGACACCTTCGTTACCGCCGGGAATGACTTGTTTTACTGGGGTTACCGCTGGCTGATCCACGAAACTGGCCACACTTTTGGCCTGCCCGACTTGTATATGTATGAGCCCAAGATCAAGGGGCAGGATGTTGATCGCTTCTTCTACGTCGGCGGATGGGACATGATGGGCAATATCGGCGGGCAATCCAATGATTTTCTTGCATGGCATAAATGGAAAATGCACTGGATACGCGACGATCAGGTTGATGTCGTCAGCCAGCCCGGTGGAGACCCCAGTCATCATGTCATCAGCCCGGTTGAAACGCCGGGCGGCAGCAAAATGCTCGTCGTACGCACGGGCTTGTCGACGGCTTACATCGCTGAATTTCGTACCAGGCTGGGCGTGAACAGCGGTGACCAGCAAGTCAAGCATGCTGGCGTGTTGCTGTATCGTGTTGATACATCATTGCCAAAGAGTGGCGAGAAGCCCGTATTGCAGATCATATCAAAGCAGTATTATCACAGCCCCGAAGTAGGAGGCGAACGCAATCTGACGGGTATCTGGCGCCCCATTGACAAGAGTCTCGATGGCTATGAGCAGGGTGCGACCTGGCAAGCCGGCGATGTTTTCTCTGACCCCGTGACAGGCGTCACAATCCAGATAGACAGCATAGGTCATAAAACTGACACGTCAAAAATGGATAGCCGTTACTACACCGAAGAAGACACAGCATCACTGACAGTCGTCAAGCGTGGCAGCACGCCACTGACCCGGAAAATCACACTGGAAAATGCATCCCTGCACAAGCTTAGACATTTGCATTTTACGGTCCATCTGGAACAAGCAGAAAATGAGAGCAACTGGTTTATCCGCCAGCGTTCGCGACTAAGCGCCAACGATATACTGCTCAGGCAAGCCGACGGCAAAACCATCGCTGCCAACCGGATAAAGTCCTTCAAACTCACAGGCGAGACAGTAGATCTGGAACTTGAACCAGGAGGCTTCGCCAATGCGCAGATGGCCCGTGGCTTGCGACTGGCGACCAGACCCTATTTCAATATCGGTGCCGCTGCCGCCATCCCTGTGCGATTGAAGCCTTAGTGCAAATTAATTACGATCAGGCAAGGCGATTCCGCAGATGGTCTGCAACACGCAGTGCATTGGCAATAATCGTCAATGAAGGATTGACTGCGCCGCAGGATACAAAGAAACTGGCATCGACGACATACAGGTTATCCACCTCATGCGCCTTGCAATTAACATCCAGTGCCGATGTTGCCGGATCATGGCCAAAGCGTATCGTGCCGTTCTGATGCGCGGTGCCACCGATAGGAATATTCTGGCCCAGATATAAACTGCGCTCCCATAAATGCGGGTGCAAGTCCATGTGGGTCAGCATTTCTTTCAGCTTGATCTTGAGCCTGTGATGCGCCTCCATGTTATTTGGATTCAGCGACAAGACGATGCCGCCGTTTTCATCAAGCGTCACGCGGTTGTCAGGGTCTGGCAAGTCTTCTGAGGTCAGCCAGAAATCGACAGAATGTTCAGCGATTTCTTCCAGCGCAAAATGCGGTTTGAACGGCAACCAGGCCGGTAATTCCCCTTTGATGGTATCGCCATGTGACTTGCCCAGCATTTGAATATGTCCAAGCGGATAATCCCAATCAGGTGCACCGGCATAAAAATCATTGATCGCCAGGGTCTTTTGGAATACCGTTTCATTACGTTTCAGGCTGACTGCCATCAGGGCAGAATTATTGTGCCGCATGTAGTGACGCCCCACGACGTCTGAGCCATTCGCCAGACCATTTGGATGTTGCGGTGAAGCAGAGCGCAACAGCAGGGCCGCAGAATTGATTGCACCACATGACACGACGACGATGTCGGCGCTATACACTTCATCCTTGCCATCGTGCCGTACATGAACGCTATCGACGATACGTCCGCTGGCATCAGTACCGAGTTTTTCTGCATAGGCATTGGTCAGCAAGGTGACATTGGGGTATTTTAATGCAGGCTCAACACAGATGATATGCGCATCTGCCTTGGCATCAAGCATACAAGGGAAGCCGTCGAAAGCGCTGCAACGTATGCACTTGCTATGCCTTGTCGGCTGGCCTTCATCATCCTGGTCCAGCATGATACCGAGTGGCAAAGGAAAGGGGTGCAACCCCTGTGCCTTGAGCGCATCGGATAACTGCGCGACCCTTGGTTCATGACTTACCGCAGTATAAGGATATGGCGCAGAAGCTGGCGGCTCTGTCGGATCCAGCCCACGGGTTCCATGCACCTGATACAGTTTTTCTGCAGCACAATAATAAGGTTCCAGATCTGCATAAGAAATCGGCCAGGCCGGTGAAATGCCGCCGTGGTGTCTTATTTCACCGAAATCGGATTCCCGCAACCGGAACAAGGCCGCACCATAGAATTTGGTATTGCCACCCACGAAATAATGAATGCCAGGATGAAATGCCTTGCCGTGCTGATCATGCCAGATTTCCTTCGCCTGGTATTTGGCTTTGACGAAAACGGCGTCGGGGCTCCAGTTGTCCTGTTCCCGTTTCAGAAAATCACCGCGCTCGATCAGCAAGATGCGTTTGCCTGTCGGTGCCAGGCTATGGGCCAGCGTGCCCCCGCCGGCACCGGTACCGATGATGATAATGTCGTAGTGCTTGTCCATATTGAGATGCTTCCTAAAGGGTATCGCGAAGGAGATTGCAAGAGCGCGCACGGCGCATCAGGCTTGGCACATGGATGCGCTGTGCAGCAAAACAGCACTCGAAGTGGCAAGGCGTTTCAGTGTCATGATTGAGCTTGGCGCAGGCGATCACATGACGCGGGTGGAAACGGCAGTAGATCCATGCCGCAATGAACATGCCTCCTGGTGGCGCGATAAAATACAGCCATCCCGCAGTCCATATCCCGCTGGGAATGGCCGATGCCACAGTACGCGCAGGATTCATGCTCATGCCTGAATACGGTGACTCAAAGGTCACGAACAGGACGATCAACATGCCGCACAGCAGACCCGTGTACTTCATCAAACTGGCCTTGTTGCTTGCGTATAAGCTTACGCCCATCAACATTGCCGAAATCAGCACTTCCAGCATGAAGGCGATGGCTGTTCCATATTGCCCAGGTGTGGTAACCACGAATGACACAGGTGGTCGGGCAAACGGTGCACCAACCAGGGCTAGCGTCAACAGCACCCCGCACAGGCCACCAAGGAATTGTGCGACCACATAGCCTACAGCGTCAATGCGGCTTATCTTGCCCATCATGGCAAAGCTCAGTGTCAGGGCGGGATTGAAATGCGCCCCTGAACGGGCACCCCAGGGAGAATAAATCAATGCGACAGCAGTGCCACCCATCGCCAGCCCCATCAGAAAACGCCGCAACAAGGCCGAAGTCAGCATGACATGCAGCGGTGATGCAGGTGCTTCCAGCGCAGAGCAGGCGAGCCCGGCAGCCAGCATGAATACGCCAAGGCCACCGGCTTCAATCAGGTATAAAGGCCAATGTTTGCGGATAATATCTGCTGCGCTCATGGTGGGGAATCGCTTAAAGATTTCATCGCGTGAGCCAGCATGACCCGTCAATCAATGATATGAAAGCACTATACGCCGAGATCAATTTCACTCAGTGCGATAGCGTACATTATTGATATTATGGATTATCAGGGGCTGGAATATTATAGATTGCTGCTGTAGATTGTGTAGATTCACAAGATTCATATTCAATGCAAGGATAAGGCGTGTTAAAGATCAAAAATGGTGTAGCCGAACTATGGGCGGTATTAAATCCTGCAATCGATTTAAGCGAAATCCTGAGAGGATTTTTACAAGGCTTTGACGGTATCGCTGGCAATGAAATTGATCGCGTGAATCAACACGGGGCACAGTTTGATGAGCAGCAATGCCGTTTTGTCGATGCACGCGCATTTGATGAACTGAAACAAAACACCCAGCTTGTACGTTTTGAGCATGGCGTGGAAATCCTGCAAAATCATTTCTCCATCAATATGCCTGGCGACAATACATCGCCCTATGTGACGGATTTTCTGGAATTTTGCTGGCCCGGCAATACGCCACCAGCAAAAATGGAAGTGATTGAATCAGGACCCTGGGCACTGAAAAAGAACGCGGCACTGACTTTTTACGGTGTGCGCAATACGACCTGGAAAGATCCCTATACCAGCGTGCGCCTTGGTGTCGCTGCTGGCGCACTGGGTTTGCACAATCTGCATACAGGTGCCCTGCTGAAGGTGCTGGAGCAGGACCTGACTTTTAATGGTGATAGCCCTGTCCTGGCAGAGATGCATGCCAGACTGGCACCCGTGCATGCGAGGGTTTTCGCGTATGAATTGGAACATGCTGCCTTCTTTGCGCATCGCCGCGATGTGTTCCTGTCTCTGGGGATGGAAGTACTTGCACGTTTTTCGTCCGACAAGAAATTTCTTATCCAGGAACAGGAATCAGCTTCCCCTGTTGACGTCCTTACAGGACAGGCAACTGAGGAAGAAAATACATGGCTAATGCCTGATCCACAAGCTTTGGAACTGGAAGCATGGTGCGACCGTCTGGGCTGGGAAGGTTTTGAATACCAGCGCGCCATCGCCTATCTGAGACATCAAAAACAGGATGATCAATTGGCCAGAAAAATAGTAAGCCAGTGCATCAGCCTGGGCAAATATACATGGCCAGGCCTGATCGACGTTCTGGCAGAAGCGCCAATAAGCCATGCGTGCCAGCTCGACATCATCAGCTTTTTGGCAGACCCCAACTGGCCAGGTGCGGGCGAAGCGTATGACGTCATTCAAAAAAACCTGGCATTGTTCTCAGACGCTTTGCAAGAATCTTATCAACACGCCCAGGCGTCAAATGACGAAAGCTGGATTGCGATGATAGACGATCTGATGGGCAGGGAAAGCGATGCATAACAATGCATGAGCCCAGGCATTGACATATCAGGCCACGGTAAATACCAGCCGTGCTGCACTTTCATCATTAGCCCAGTGACTTTCTACTTCTGACAAAGGAACGGGCTTTGTTGCAATCACAAAGCCACCGGGAACAGCAGCCTCAAGCACTTGCCTGATCGATTCAAAGATGCGCGGCATGGGGATACTGCCGATGCCACTGCCCATCAGTTCGATAGAAGATGAGCGCAACACGGCGCTGGGCAAATTGATGTCGCTGCCGCTGGCAGCACCAATCTGGATAAAGCGGATGGGAACAGCTTCTGGCGCTGCCCTGGCAGCAGATACCAGCAACAATTCTGCACTTTCGCCCCACAGGTAATCGAGGACAATATCAACACCTTGTTGAAATTGCTGCTGGAAAGCATGTTCAAGAGCTGCTTGTTCTTGCAAGAGATGGATCGTCACATCAGCCCCAAGCGCGTGCAGTGTATCCAGCACGGCGGTATTGCGCCCGGTGGCAATGACCTTGCCTGCTCCCAGATATTTGGCGATCTGTACGGCCAAACGGCCAGACACGCCGGTTGCACCGTTGATCAATACGGTTTCGCCTTTGAGCAACCTGCCACGTTCCTGCAAGGCAGCCCAGGCAGACATGCCAGGAATAGCGATTGCTGCGGCAGAGACAGCATCGAGAGTCTCTGGCAAGGGAATACAATGTGCCGTCTTGACCAGGCAATATTCTGCCATGCCGCCATAGGGTGCTTCAGGCAATACGAAGTAGACGCGTGTGCCATCAGCACGCAAACCTGTACCATCGATGCCGGGTACGAAAGCCGATTGCGCGGACGAGCTATAGTGCTTGCCGGATGCACGGCTTTTGGTGACTTGGCTCAACGCCGATGCTTGCACCGTAATGCGCTCAATGCCTTCCGTTGCAACCGGTTCAATAAAATCAGCGTAAACCGGCGCTGTACCGGGTTCTTTGACGAGTGCTGCTTTCATGATTGCGCTCCTGTACTATGTTGTTAGGCATGGGTAATTCCAAATTGATCAGACATATAGGCGATAGCATCAATGCAGAATATATGTGCATTATACACATATAAAAAGATTGAACAGGAAAATGAATTTTTATGAAAAAAGATATTCGTGAATTGCGGGGAGCCTTGCTCGACCTGACAGGCGTGTTGAATCGCCCTCAGCCTGATAGCGCGCTGATAGAAGCCGCAGGGGTTGACCTGGACCGTGCGCTTTTCCCTTTGCTGGCACGCATAGAACGCCAGGGTCCGCTTGGCATCGTTGAGTTGGCCGAGTTGGCAGGTCGTGATTACACCACGGTCAGCCGGCAGGTAAGCAAACTGGAAAGCCTGGGTCTGGTTGCCCGTTGCCCCAGCCCGCAAGATGGCCGGGTGCGCGCAGCCATCATTACCGACAAGGGAAAAATCATGACTGACGCGCTCGATGCTGCGCGCCAGAAAATCATAGAAAATTTGCTGTCGGGCTGGAAACCGGAAGAAGTGCGCGAGTTGTCACACCTGCTACGCCGGTTTGCAGATGATGCACTGGCCTGGGTCGGTACTTTATAAATTATCCGCCGTGCGAAAAATCAGGATAATCAGTCATGCCGCCATCGGCGAATACCGTTGTGCCGGTAACGTAGGAGCCACCGTCGGATACCAGGAAGGTGACAAGACCGGCGATTTCCTGCACCTGGCCCATGCGGCCCAGGGGGATTTTTTCGGCCAGATCACGCATTTGTTCAGGGTCACTCCATACACTTTTGTTGATATCCGTCTGTATGGCGCCGGGCGCGACTGCCAGCACGCGGATGCCAAAAGGGGCAGCCTCCTGCGCCATGGTCTTGGTCAGCATCGACAGAGCTGCTTTGCTTGAGGTATAGGCGCTATAACCGGTCCAGGCGATGGTTTCATGCACTGAACTGATATTCAGTATGACGCCGTTCTTGCGCGGCACCATGCGTTGCAGTGCCTGCCGGGAGCAATAAAAACTGCCAAACAGATTGACCTCGATGACACGTCGCCATGCGACAGGGTCAATATCCCAGCTCAGCGCACCGTGGCCATCAATACCAGCGCAATTGATGAGTATGTCGGGCGAACCCAGTGTGGTATCAAGTTGCGCAAACATGGCCTGGACGGCGGCCATGTCGGCGATATCAGCCTCCAGTGCAATCGCCTTGCCACCGGCATCTGTAATACCACTCACTGTTGCATCAGCAGATGCGCGATTACCGATATAGTTAACCCCCACCGCCGCACCCGATGCCGCCAGCGAGCGGGCAATCGCCTGGCCTATGCCACCACTGCCGCCTGTGACCAGGGCTACTTTTCCATCTAGCCGGATATTCATATTTTTTCGTCCTCAGATAAGGCTGATGGGTTTGCCTTGTTGATATTGTTTGCAGTGTTTGCAGTGTTTGCATTCTGAACAGATGTTTTTCCAGCGGCAAGCCAGCCGCCGTCAAAGCCCGCGCTGATCAGACCTGCATGGATGTAAGGATTTTCGCGCATCATTTTCCACGGAAAATCATGCAGATGGTTTTCTATCATGATGACCGTGGGGCCTTCATTGATACCGAAATGATAGGGTGATACCCAGCCTGCCTTATGTGTTTCTTCCGCCTGGAAAGTGGGGGAAAACGAAGCCTTGAAACCATAGGGATTGACTTCGCGCAGGCGCAGATGCTGGAAGTGTGAAATGCTGGGCAAGACAATTTCTGGCGCAAATGGCAGGCAGGCTGCCACTGCCCAGGGTGCCAGCGTGCCATCATCCGGGCCAAAAGGTGCGCCACGTGCAACATAGTCAAAGAACAGCCGCTCAACGCCACGGATTTTCTTGACCAGATTGCCAGGCCCGTCACTGGCTGTCACACCCCAGCAAAGGGCATTATATTGCTCGAAACCCATGGGGTTTTTGATTGCATACTGCTGTTGTATCAGCGTCGCACGGCGGCTGTTTTCAAAATAATCAGCATCATGTGTGCGCATGAAGTCATCGCGGATATTGCGAAAATCCACCCATAGATGAGACATCTGGTGTATGAACAACGGCCCCGCATACAGATATTCAATATCGTAAATACATTTCCATTCATAGCTGGTGGTCCACGCAGCATAGCTATCTGGCCCGATAGGAAATGTCGGGGAACCCAGTGCCAGCAAATACAGGATCAGAGCTTCGTCATACCCTTCCCAGTGCCATTGCAGGAAGCCGGTTTCAGGCTTCCATCCATGACAAATCAGTTGCGATCCGGCCAGCATCCATTGCCAGTCAACCCGTCGATAAAGCATGTCAGCAAGTTCACGGATTTTTTGCTCGATCGCATTGTCCTGCGTAAAATATTGTGCAGACGTCAGCACGCCCGCCAGTAGCAGACCTGTATCAATGCTGGACAATTCACAATCCCAGGCGCGGCGCCCGGTTTCCATATCCAGGAAATGATAATAAAAACCTTTATAGCCAGTCGCATTGGCACCCGTGCCCTGCTCGCTGTCAGCAAAAAATTGCAAGGTAGTGAGAGTGCGTTGCGCAGCATGGCCACGCGACATGAAGCCGCGTTCCACGCCTATCGTATAGACAGTCAGCGCCATGCCTACCGCGGCGATGCTGGCTGGCCAGTTATCGGCTGTCTTGTCACGTATCAGCCCATTGGCAGTATTGACTTCGTGAATGAAATAATCGAAAGAATCTCTTTGCAGAGAGGTCAGTAAATTGGTATCGTCCATGATCAGGCCGACTCCCACTCAATGGCGAGCAAATTGACGGATTGTGCAGCAGCGGTAAACGACATGCTCAAGGTCGCTGCCGTGCTGGTGAATTCGACATTGACAGCTTGCGGTTCCGAAGCCAGTTTCAGACTGGTAACCTGCTCTGTCGACAGGTAACCCGGTTCACCCCATTGCTGCCACAGGGCAGCAGGATTGGCATTGTCTGCATCAATACGATGAATGTCCACCTTGCGCGCCCGCTGGCCCGGCTGTAGCTGGAGTGTCAGTGCGATCGTTTCTTCTCTGATGCCGTGACGTGGCATCGCCTGGTTGATGCACAATACATGCGCATCGCCTATCCATAGCATAACGTTGGGATGCGATTGTGGTACCGGATAATGGCGTTCGCCCAGCTTGGCAACCATCGCCAACGCCTGATAAATGGGCTTCTTTATGCCATGCAAGGTCATCAGGCCAAAGCCACCATGGAAAGGCTGGCTGGGGAAATAATTTTCTTCAAAGATGTCGGAAAATGTCCAGTAGCTATAGGCATCAACCACGTCATCCACGCCCATGACAATGCGGGTCGCCAGCGCAGCGGCAAAAGAGCCATCATGCTGGGGGTCACGCGGGTTGGAGGTGATATTCCACTCGGTGTACAACAAAGGTTTTCCTTCTGCCTGGGCTTTTGCGCTCAGGGCACGTTCACGCATGACGTCCAGCGGCGCGTGTTCAAGCTGGGTCACCGTATCGGCACCGATTTCGCCAAAGGCATCGGTCGGATAATAATGCGTGCTGATGAAGTCAGCAGGCAAATCACGGGATTTGCAAAATTCCTGGAATTCAGGTATCCACGCATTGCCTGCTGAAGCTGGCCCACCTACCCGCAAACGGGTATCCACACCCTTGATCGCCTTGACCGTGGTTTCATACAGGTCAAAATAGGCTTGCTGCCCCCCTGTCCAGAAAGCGGGCAGGTTAGGTTCGTTCCACACTTCAAAATACCATTGTGCGACTTCGTCGATACCGTACCTGTCTACCCAATGCGCGGCCAGACGACGCATGAGCTCACCCCATTCTTCAGGGTGACGTGGTGGCGTGATATTGCCCTTGTAATGAAAGACGATATCGCCCCCCGAGGACAACGTCGACGGCATGAACGACATTTCAACAACAGGTCGCATACCTATGGAAACAAGAAAATCAAAAATCTGATCTGCATTGAAAAAGGAATAGACGAATTGATTGCTCTGGCAAATCAGCGTGCCCATGTCGTCATCAAGTAAACCATGAAAGCGGATGTATTGAAAACCAAGATCGTCATGAACCTGCCGTAGCTGTGCCTGCCAGTCAGCACGCAGCGCAAGTGTCGCATGGCCACTACCCACGCAAGTACGCCACGGATGACGCAGGCTTACTGGCCTGGTATTTAAATCGCAATTCAAGGTAATAGGCATGGTGATTACAAGGCTGATTGAGATGAGCGAATGTAGCACCGTGAATTGATTGATGATGTGCGCTATCGCACATAAGCCTGTATTTGAAACTCAGTTTGAAACTCAGTTTGAAACTCGATTTGAACTCATTATGTACGCACATGAATTTCCAGATCGATAGAATAAAAAAGAAAAAAATCTGGCTCATTTTTTTCTGTTGTTATTCTCATTGTTGACTTGCTGATGGGTAGGCGTTTTCGATAGGAAAACCAGATATTGACGACTCGCCAAATAAATTGTTGTCAAGCAAAGCATCATGCAAAAAATTATCCGCCTGCTGAATTTTTTTGGAAAAAATCGCTGTTAAGTGCCATGGCGCACATACACATTTGCGTGATTTTGTAACACTACAATTTTACATGGAGGTCATATGAATAACGAAGCTGATGTTTCTTACCCCGCTTACCCTGCTCAAGAAGCCGCCACTTCGGGCGTATCCTGGGCAGCTATCTTTGCAGGCGCGGCATCTGCCGCTGCATTGTCACTAATCTTGCTGGTACTTGGAGCCGGCCTGGGTTTTTCTGCCATTTCACCGTGGAGCAATCATGGCATTGACGCGTCGACGCTAGGCAAATCTTCCATCATCTGGCTTGCTTTCACACAAATAGCAGCCGGTGCAATTGGTGGGTATCTGGCAGGCCGTTTGCGCACCAAATGGGCAGCAGTGCATACTGATGAAGTTTATTTCCGTGATACTGCGCATGGCTTGTTGAGCTGGGCTATTGCTACCCTGACTGCTGCGGCAATATTGGGTAGCGCAGTCGCCAATATCGCATCCACAGGCGCAACGGCAACGGCAGCAGTAGCGACTGGTGCTGGCACGGCGGTGGCGAGCTTGGCGAATACAGCAGGTCCTGAAATGCTGTCAAAATCACCCTCTGGCAGTGCCGGCAATCATGACAACGGCTTGACAGCCTATACAGTAGATAGCCTGTTCCGCGTTGACCCAGCGACGGCTACACCGGTAGATGCAACTCTTGATAGTAATTCACGCGCTGAAACAGGCCGCATCCTGGTAAATGGCTGGCGTACTGGCAGCTTGAGTGCTGAAGATAAACAATATCTGGCGCAAGTGGTTGCAAAACGCACAGGCATGGCACCAGCCGATGCTGAGAAGCGTGTTACCGATCTGTTTAACAAGGTAGAGGCTGCTAAAACGATGGCTGAGCAAAAAGCCCGTGAAGCTGCCGATCAAGCCCGTAAAGCCGCTGCCTATGCTGCGCTGTGGGTATTCATTGGTTTGCTGTGTGGCGCATTTGTGGCCGCGCTGGCAGCGACACTGGGCGGCAAACGTCGTGACGCTGCGCATCTGATCATTAATGCCCATGCTGTTTAAGTAATTACCAACAACTATCGATCCACTTTTCAAGCAAGTCATTATCAGGAGAAAATCATGCGTTCACTCATACTCTGGATGTTAGGCATCCCCATTCCCATCATCATTCTGATTGCACTCTTCGTGCGCTAACATCAGCAGCAAAGCAAAGAGGCCAGGTGATCAACCTGGCCTCTTTGCTTTGCCAGGCTTGAATAGCAACATCCCAAGTCAGGCGGCATTCTCTTACAAGGATAGGCACTTCATTCCGATAGCGGCAGATAACACAAATTAATAAAATAAGTGCATGGAACTCACTTTGAACCTACTTGGGAACAAGGTGAGATAAAACAAATAAAGCAAATCGAGAATGAAGGGAACAAAATGATTATCACCAGAGGTACGGGAAAAGGCGCTTCAAGGGCAACAGTAAGTCTCACTACAACAGAATATGGAAATGGATGGACCGTAGGCGTTGAAGTCAATGGCATCCTGGTTCACCACCCCGATGAAGACTTGTACATCAGCGAAGAAGCAGCGATGCAGGCAGGTGAAGAATTTGTCAGTGCCGCCCTGCCTGTACTGCATTGAAACCCAGTTTAAACACAGTGAGGAAGGGGAATAGCAATGGACAAAGCCGCACAAGAACAACATGAAACCGCGAACGCCTTCAGGGCTGCGGAGAAATCTGGCGCATTCAATGAATCATGGGATGCAACGTTTGCAAAAACCTGTCAAAACCAGCAAGAACTCGCTAAAAACATGCTGACTGCATGTACAGGTTTCAGCTTTAATTACCTGCCTGGTTTGCGCCAGATTCAATCTGCCGCACTCGATATGTCGATGGCAGGTTTCTTTCCCAATTATGGCAGGACTGCAAATACTAGCCATATCTCCAAAAACCTGCCTGCATCGTCAGCAAGTTGAAAACAAGCAGAAAAGCTTTTGAGCATGGCATGTGCCTGAAAGCTTTGTTTCACAATGCATTACCCGATACCCGACAAAACCCGAACTGGATTTGTTGGGTATTTTCATTGGCGGATACAGTCCCTTTTTTCCATTTCGTCAATTATGTCGATGGCTTGACGTACACTGTTACCTGCCCTGTAGTGAGAGACCGAATCGATAAATGTTCGATGCCGTACAATCCCCTGCTTGCTACTGTCGCATAATGTTTACCACTGTGCACTATGTTGAGCTAACAGATAACAGCCATTAAAGGACATCAAGTGGAACGCCAAAAGCTTTTCCTGGAAGGCCCGATTACCAAAGCACTTGCCACGCTGGCGCTGCCAATTATTCTGGGAAACATCTTGCAGACTGGTTATCAGCTTACCGATGCGTTTTGGGTTGGTCGACTGGGGGCCTCGGCGGTAGCGGCGATTTCCATCAGCTTTCCAGTCACTTTTCTCGTCATTGCGCTGGGATCAGGCCTGGCTATGGCAGGTGCGACGCTGACTGCGCAGTATGTGGGGGCAGGCCGGCAAGACATGGTCAACCATATTGCTGCGCAGACTATGGTCATGGTCGCCCTCAGTTCGGTGATACTGGGTTTGACCGGCTATAGCCTGGCACCGCATTTGCTGACACTGCTGGGGGTGGAGCCAGCGGTGCACGATGGCGCACTGGGGTTCATGCGCGTATCTTTCATCGGCATCATTTTTGTTTTCATTTATGCGATGTTCCAAGCGTTGATGCGTGGCGTCGGCCAGACCAGGATACCTTTGTATATCGTCTCGGGTACGGTGTTACTGAACTTCCTGCTTGATCCCTTATTCATTTATGGCTGGCATATCATTCCTCCGCTGGGTGTCATGGGAGCGGCCTATGCAACTTTGGTTACGCAGGCACTGGCAGCCATGATAGGCATGATCATTTTTCTGCGCGGCAGGCATGGTATACAACTGAACTGGCGCGCCTTGAAACCTGACCCTGCCTATGTGCGCCGGGCATTCTTTCTCGGCCTGCCAGGTTCTGTCGAGCTATCCACGCGCGGTCTGGGTTTGATCGTCATGTCTTTCCTGGTATCGAGTTTTGGTACCGTCACTATTGCTGCTTATGGTGTCGGTGCGAATATTCTGCAAGTCATCACGATACCTATCATGGGTATCTCCATGGCGATTTCCACACTGGTAGGGCAAAATATCGGGGCAGGTAATATTGAGCGTGCCTCGCGTATTACTGTGCTTGGTACCTTGATCGGCTTTGCAGTACTTAGCGTGGTGGGTGTCATTGCCTATGCGCTGGCGCCTTTGATCGTCAGTTTTTTTATTCCCAATGATGCTGAAGTCATTGCCGAGGCGGCGAACTTTTTGCGTATCATGTGTCTGGCCTGGGGTGGCATAGGCGTGCAGCTTTGCATCGTGTCGGCATTTCGTGCCTCCGGCAATATGCTCAATGCCATGATCATTGCCCTGGTGTCGCAGTGGATGATACAGTTTCCGCTGGCCTATGTATTATCCAAGCATACGCAGTTGCATGCACATGGCTTGTGGTGGTCGTTTCCAGTGACGAATATTGTGGTCGCACTCATCGCTATCTGCTGGTTTGCCAGAGGCAGCTGGAAAACCACCAGGCTCACCGACGATGACAGGCAAACAGCGCTCGTCAGTCAGGAAACCATCATCGAAGATGGCATACGGTGATAGGTTCTTTTTGAAGTTCAGGCCAGCTTGCAGCAGGAATCGATATTCACTGCGGCGCGATGAGACGAATACATCTCATCGTAAAAATACATTCCGAGACTATGGAATAATGTCTAACAAGTCAACGCCGATATGTAGCCAATGGATGGCGCATGTTCGCCAACCAGCAATGCAATAATGCCAGGTGACAGCATGGTAAATTCACCATTGTTGAAACCTGACTTCAGGGCCTTGAAGTAGGAATCTATATCGATGTTCTTTTTGAGTACCCGATCTGCGAGTGCATCTACCGGCACACCAGGCGTGACGCCATTGTCCAGTTCTGCATAGCAGTATAAAAGTATTTCTCTTGTTTCTATAATTTTCATGATGCGTAAAAATAAGTTGTGAATTCAAATATTTGAGAGGAAGCTATCCATCTTCGGGCTGTTTTTGTTTTTTTCGAAACATTTAAAACGTATGGCAAGATACCAATCTATGCCGGTAATATCTACAAGGCAAAGGCGACAGAATCTGTCAGCAATCTCCTACTTCAGCTTAAACACATGGTGATACATGCATAAAGGTGTGATTTACGCGTTAATCGCAGCAGCCCTGTTTGGTGCCAGCACACCTTTTGCCAAAACCCTGGCCACAGGTATCGCACCCGTCATGCTGGCTGGCACACTGTATCTGGGTAGTGGCTTGGGTTTGCTGATCGTCTTTGTTGTTCAGAACATGCTTGTCCATGACAAGAATAAAAGCCGCGCTGGCATTGTGCGGCAAGATATTCCCTGGCTTGCAGGTGCCATCCTGGCTGGCGGTGTAATGGGCCCGGTGTTGTTGATGCTGGGTCTGAGCATGACACCGGCCTCGTCTGCATCATTGCTACTGAATATGGAAAGTGTGCTGACCGCCTTGCTGGCCTGGTTTGTGTTCAGGGAAAATTTTGACCGCCGCATCGTTGCAGGCATGGGTTTGATTGTCATTGCCGGTGCACTGTTGTCGTGGGAGCAGATTCCAGTGCTGGGTGTACCGTGGGGTGCACTGGCCATTATTGCCGCCTGCCTGTGCTGGGCACTCGACAACAACCTGACACGCAAGATTGCCGCTGGTGATGCCTTGCAAATTGCGTGCTTGAAGGGCCTGGTTGCTGGTGCTGTGAATCTTGCCATAGCCCTGCTATTGCATTACCGGTTGCCCCAGCCAGAAAAATTAGTCTCCATAGGCCTGATCGGTTTTTGCGGCTATGGCTTGAGTCTGGTGATGTTTGTACTGGCCTTACGCCATCTGGGTGCTGCGCGTACCGGAGCCTATTTTTCATCTGCGCCATTTGTCGGCGCAGCAATGTCACTGCTACTGCTGGGCGAACAGCCAGGCCCGCTGTTTTGGCTTGCCCTGGTATTGATGGCGGTGGGTATCTGGCTGCATTTGAGTGAACATCATGCGCATGACCATCAGCACGACCCGCAGTTGCATGCCCATGCCCATACGCATGATGAGCATCACCAGCATGAACATGATTTTGCCTGGGATGGTAAAGAACCGCATACACATCAGCACCAGCATGGCCAGCTTAGACACACGCACCCGCATTACCCCGACATGCATCATCAGCATCCGCACTAGGGAGCCTGTGCCGAGATTGATTTCGGACACCGGCAAACATGGCATAAAATATTACTATATTAACAAGCTGCATACAAACGCCTGGCTTTCACGCATAATGCGACTGATAAAGAAGCATAATGCTGAAACGAGACGCCTTTCATGAAATTATCTGACATAAAACTCGCCGTTATCGGATTGGGCTACGTGGGTCTGCCACTGGCTGTCGAATTTGGCAAAAAACGTTCTGTGGTAGGTTTTGATATCAATACCAAGCGTGTTGGCGAATTGCGGCTGGGGCATGACCATACGCTGGAAACCGAGCAGGCAGAATTACAGGCGGCGCAGCATTTAAGCTTTACCACTGACGCAGACGCCTTGAAGCAATGCAATTGCTTCATCATTACCGTCCCTACTCCCATCAATATCCACAAGCAGCCTGATCTTTCGCCTTTGCTGAAAGCCAGTGAGCTGGTCGGCAAGGCACTCCAGCCGGGCGGGCTGGTTATTTTTGAATCTACCGTTTACCCCGGCTGCACCGAAGATGATTGCGTGCCTGTGTTGGAAGCTTTTTCTGGTTTGAAATTCAATCAGGATTTTTACTGCGGCTATAGCCCGGAACGCATCAACCCCGGCGACAAGGAACATCGCGTCACCACCATCAAGAAAGTGGTGTCTGGTTCGACGCCTGACATTGCTGATCTGGTCGATGCACTGTATTCCGAAATTATCATCGCTGGCACCCACCGGGCACCGTCTATCAAAGTGGCCGAAGCAGCCAAGGTCATAGAAAACACCCAGCGCGATCTGAACATCGCCCTCATCAATGAGCTGGCGCTAATATTTAACAAGATGGGCATCGATACCGAAGCGGTCTTGCAGGCCGCTGGTAGCAAGTGGAATTTTCTGCCATTTCGCCCTGGTCTGGTCGGTGGACATTGCATAGGGGTAGACCCGTATTACCTGACGCACAAGGCAGAAAGCATAGGCTATCACCCTGAAATCATCCTGGCAGGGCGCAGGCTCAATGACGGCATGGGTGCCTATGTCGCATCGCAATTTGTCAAAGCCATGACCAAGCGACGCATCCAGGTTGATGGCGCGAATATATTAGTCATGGGATTGGCATTCAAGGAAAACTGCCCTGATTTGCGCAATACCCGCGTCATCGATATTGTGACGGAATTAAAGGATTACCATTGCGAAGTGGATGTGTATGATCCCTGGGTCAGTGCAGAAGATGCACAAAGGGAATATCAACTAACGCCAGTCACACAACCGAAGGCACATGCCTATGATGGCATCATCATCGCGGTGGCACACCAGCAATTCCGCGATCTTGGGGTTGAAGCGATACGCCAGTTTGGTAAACCCGGCCATGTCTTGTATGACCTGAAATACCTGTTCCCCGTCGAAGCAAGCGATTTACGTCTTTAAATTTGAGTATGACGATAACAACCATTACAGCCATAGCAACCCTGGAAGCGCAACTGCTGGCCCAGCCTAAAACCTGGCTGGTGACTGGGGTCGCCGGTTTCATTGGCAGCAACCTGCTCGAACGCCTTTTGAAGCTGAACCAGAAAGTCACGGGCCTCGATAATTTCGCCACCGGTTTTCAAAGAAACCTGGATGAAGTGCAAACCCAGGTCACGTCAGAACAATGGGCGAATTTTCAGTTTATAAAGGGTGACATACGCCAGCTTGTAGATTGCCAGCGAGCCTGCCTGGGTGTCGATTATGTCTTGCACCAGGCGGCGCTGGGTTCTGTCCCGCGCAGTATCAATGACCCGATCACGACGAATGCCACCAATATTGATGGCTTTCTCAATATGCTGGTTGCTGCCAGGGATGCGCAGGCAAGCAGCTTTACCTATGCGGCCAGCAGCTCTACCTATGGCGACCACCCGGATCTGCCCAAGGTCGAGCATAAAATTGGCAGCCCGCTGTCACCGTATGCCGTGACCAAGCTGGTCAATGAATTATATGCCGACGTGTTTTATCGTACTTATCAATTCAAGGCCACGGGCCTGCGCTATTTCAATGTGTTTGGCAAACGGCAAAACCCGAATGGCGCGTATGCCGCTGTCATTCCGAAATGGGTTGGTGCCATGATCAATGGCGAAGACATTTTCATCAATGGCGATGGCGAAACCAGCCGCGACTTTTGCTATATCAAAAATGCGCTCGAAGCCAATCTGCTGGCCGCCACAGCCACAGAAGAAGCCAGGGGTCAGGTATACAACGTCGCCCTTGGCGACAGAACCACGCTGAACCAGCTATTCGCTGCCATCAGGGAAGCATTGCATGACAACGGGGTTGACTATGCAAACGCACCGCAATACCGTGATTTCCGTGCGGGCGATGTCAGGCATAGCCAGGCTGATGTCGGTAAGGCACGCAGCATGCTTGGCTATCAGGCGCAATACAAGATTGCTGGCGGCATACAGGAGGCGATACCCTGGTATGTAGAAGCGCACCGCTCTGGTTTTCTTGACTAGGAAACTCTGATTGAATTAAGCAGGAATCTATTGTTTGTTCAGTTCGCAAAACCGCAGACGATTGCCAAACGGGTCAGCCACTTCCATGACTCGCCCCCAATCCACGGTCTCGACACCGGGGCGGGCATAGCCATAATTTCTGGCCAGCAGTTCAGCGTGGAAGACATCTATCTCTTTCACTGGCACAAAAATCGTCGAACCCGGTGTGGCATCGCCATGATGTTCACTTAAATGCAGGGTCAGGCCGGAGCGCCTGACTTCGGCATACAAGGGGAAATTATCTTCAAAACGATGTTCCCACACCAGCGTAAAGCCCAGAAAATCCAGATAGAATTCCTTGGCCTTGTCGACAGAAAAAATCCGCAAAATCGGGATGGCTGCTGATAGTTCCATATGCTATCTCCTCAGGCCTGCTGGCCAAATTCATCACCCAGCTCCTTGCCCCGTGCTGCTGCGGCCTTGATGGCGTCCACGATGGCTTGTTTGATGCCCGCTGCCTCCATACTGCTTAAGGCTGCGTACGTCGTGCCCCCTTTGGAAGTGACACGCTCACGCAAGGTCGAGACAGGCTCGGTCGCATGCAAGGCCAGTTGCGCCGCGCCATTGAAGGTCGCGATGGCCAGTTGCGTACCCTGGTCAGCTGTCAGGCCCAACTCTTGCGCAGCTTGCTGCATGGCTTCGATAAAGTAGAACACATAGGCCGGGCCGCTGCCAGACACGGCAGTGACGGCATCCAGCAGGTTTTCCTGCTCCAGCCAGGTGGTCTGCCCTACGGCTTGCATGATCTGTTCAGCCATCTGTTTTTCTGTGGCACTGACGCCTGCCATCGCGTACAAGCCCGTCACGCCCCTGCCTATCAATGCTGGTGTATTGGGCATGGTACGCACGATTTTTTCGTAGCCGTTGAGCCAGCGCGCCATGTCGGTCGCACGGATGCCCGCTGCGATGGAAATCAGTAACTGTCCCTGTAGATGCGGCGCAAGCTGACTGACTACGTCACGCAAGTTCTGGGGCTTGACGGCCAGGATGATGGCATCCATCTGCAACAATCTGGCATCGATGGCAAGCGAGGTCGTCACGCCAAAATCCGTTTCCAGCTTTGTCAGCGATTGCTGGTTCAGATCAACGACATGGATGTGATCAGCCGAAGTCAGCCCGCTAATCAAGCCGCCAATGAGGGCATTGGCCATATTGCCGCCGCCTATGAAGGCGATTTTCAGTTTATTTTGCATAGTTTCTGTTTCCAAAGATGGCTGTTCCTATACGGACCATGGTAGTGCCTTCTGCGATGGCGGCATGCAGGTCGCTGCTCATGCCCATCGACAGGGTATCGAGCGCTATCCCGGCAGCCTGCATCTGCATGCTTAATTGCTGCATCTGGCGAAATGCCAGCCGCTGCTGTTGTAAATCATCAGTTGCTTCCGGCACCGCCATGAGGCCACGCAGCTTCAAGCCTGGCAGTGCAAGTATTTGCTGTGCCATTGCCAAGGCTTCGCCTGGCAAAACACCACTCTTGCTTTCTTCGCCACTAATATTGACTTGCAGGCAAATATTGAGTGGCGGCAGGCTGGCTGGTCTTTGTTCTGACAGGCGTTGGGCTATTTTCAGGCGGTCGACGGAATGCACCCAGGCAAAGTTTTCAGCAATGGGGCGGGTCTTGTTGCTTTGTATGGGGCCGATAAAATGCCATTCCAGCACCAGTTGTGGTGCCTGGGCCTGCACTTGCTGGATTTTATCGAGTGCTTCCTGCAAATAATTCTCACCAAAACAGCGCTGGCCGGCTGTTGCGGCTTCAATCACGGCATCGGCACCAAAGGTCTTGGAAACTGCCAATAATTGTATATGTTGCGGGTCACGGCCAGCGGCTATGGCAGAAGCGTGGATATCCGCACGTACGGCTTGCAAGTTGTCAGAAATTAAGGACATAATCGGGGGAACAATAATTGATCTAATTCGTTGTCGGTTTCCGCAATAAACGGGCTGATACAGGTCAATTCGGGCTTAATATGCTAAACATCAGCTTTAACGGCGCAGCCTTACATTCAGACAACAGCGATATTCACTACCGGAATTATAAATGGACATTTCAGAACTGCTGGCGTTCTCCGTCAAGAACAATGCCTCCGATTTACACTTATCTTCCGGCTTGCCCCCGATGATACGGGTACATGGCGATGTCAGGCGCATCAATTTGCCCCCGCTGGAGCATAAAGATGTGCATGAGTTGATCTATGACATCATGAACGATTCGCAACGCAAGGCCTATGAAGAAACGCTGGAATGCGATTTTTCCTTCTCTATCCCCGGGCTGGCGCGCTTCCGTGTGAATGCTTTTAATCAGGAACGCGGCCCGGCAGCGGTCATGCGTACCATTCCGTCGAAGATTCTGTCGCTGGAACAATTGAATACACCCAAGATTTTTGCAGACCTGGCTTTAAAACCCCGTGGCCTGGTACTGGTCACAGGGCCTACCGGTTCTGGTAAATCCACGACGCTGGCGGCGATGGTGAATCACCTCAATGAAAATGAGTATGGTCATATCCTCACAGTGGAAGACCCTATCGAATTCGTGCATGAATCCAAAAAATGCCTGATCAACCAGCGCGAAGTCGGCCCGCATACCATGTCGTTTAACGCCGCCTTGCGTTCTGCACTGCGTGAAGATCCTGATGCTATCCTGGTCGGTGAGTTACGTGATCTGGAAACCATACGCCTGGCACTGACAGCCGCAGAAACCGGTCACTTGGTGTTCGGCACCCTGCATACTTCCTCAGCCGCTAAAACCATCGATCGTATTGTCGACGTTTTCCCGGCAGAAGAAAAAGAAATGGTGCGTTCGATGCTGTCCGAATCCTTGCAGGCAGTTATTTCGCAAACCCTGCTCAAGACCAAGGATGGTTCCGGCCGTGTAGCAGCGCATGAAATCATGATAGGCACGCCGGCGATACGTAACCTGATACGTGAAGCCAAAATTGCGCAAATGTATTCAGCCATACAAACCGGCAGCAATGTCGGCATGCAGACACTGGATCAGAACCTGACCGAGCTGGTACGCCGCAATGTGATTTCTGTCAGTGCTGCCCGCTTTGCCTCGAAAATTCCAGATAACTTCCCAGGCTAATTGAGCAGATAGGAAACACAGAACATGGAACGCGACCAGGCTACCAAATTCATGCATGACCTGTTAAGGCTCATGCTCAGCAAAAATGGCTCTGACTTATTTATCACAGCTGAATTTCCCCCTGCTTTCAAAATTGACGGCAAGGTAACACCCGTATCAAACCAGCCTTTGTCACCTGCGCATACCGTCGATCTGGCGCGCGCAATCATGAATGACAAACAGGCGGCAGAATTTGAATCATCAAAAGAATGTAATTTTGCGATTAACCCTGCTGGCATGGGACGTTTCCGCGTTTCCGCCTTCATGCAACAGGGCCGGGTTGGTCTCGTACTGCGTACCATTACCACTGCCATCCCGAAACTGGAAGATCTGGGCTTGCCGCAAAACCTCAAAGAAGTTGTCATGACCAAGCGCGGTCTGGTGATCATGGTGGGTGCGACCGGTTCCGGTAAATCAACCACGCTGGCTGCCATGGTTGGTTATCGCAATTCGAACAGCTATGGCCATATCATCACGGTCGAAGACCCGATTGAATATGTGCACCCGCACATGAATTGCATCGTTACCCAGCGTGAAATTGGCATTGATACGCAAGACTGGGGTGCTGCACTCAAAAACTCTTTGCGTCAGGCACCTGATGTCATCCAGATTGGTGAGATTCGTGACCGTGAAACCATGGATTTTGCGATTGCCTTTGCAGAAACCGGTCACTTGTGTCTGGCAACCCTGCATGCCAACAGCGCCAACCAGGCGCTGGACCGCATGATCAACTTTTTCCCTGAAGAACGCCGTGCCCAGTTGCTGATGGATTTGTCACTGAATCTGAAGGCGGTTATTTCCCAGCGCCTGATCCCGCTCAAAGGTCGTAAAGGCCGGGCTGCTGCGGTTGAAATCTTGCTCAACACCCCTTTGATTTCTGACCTGATCTTCAAGGGTCAGGTACATGAAATCAAAGAGATCATGAAGAAATCACGTGAGCTGGGCATGCAGACTTTCGATCAGTCGCTGTTTGACCTGCATGAAGCTGACCAGATCACTTATGAAGACGCCTTGCGTAACGCCGACTCTGTCAATGAATTGCGACTGGCCATCATGTTGCAGGGTAAAGACGCGAAAGACCGTGACCTGACTGCGGGTACCAAACACCTGGGGATAGTATGAGCGCGCTTGATTTCACAGCCAACAACCTGCAAGGCAGCCCCGTTGACCTGAAGCAGTATGCAGGCAAGGTATTGCTGATTGTGAACACCGCCAGCAATTGCGGGTTCACACCGCAATACAAGGGGCTGGAAGCGGTGTACCAGCAATTCAAGGACAAAGGCGCGGAAGTACTGGGTTTTCCCTGCAATCAGTTTGGTCACCAGGAGCCTGGCTCTGCTGACGAGATCGGTGCTTTCTGTGAAAAAAATTACGGTGTGACTTTCCCCTTGTTTGACAAAATCGATGTCAATGGCGACAAGGCCCATCCACTTTTTCAGTATCTTAAAAACGAAGCGCCGGGTTTATTGGGCAGCAAGGCAATCAAATGGAATTTTACAAAATTCCTCATCAAGAAAGATGGCACTGTCTTCAAGCGTTATGCGCCACAGACTCCACCTAAGGATTTGCTGGATGATATAGAAAAGCTGTTGGAGGTCTAAGGCATAACCATCGTATTGTTTTCAGTGAAATCATTGACGTAGTATGCATGGTACTTCAAATGCATACTTTAAAAACTCCAGGTATGACAGCGCTCAAAAAAATAAGCTCAATTGGTTAATTAAAGCCATTGATCATTAAGTACATGCCCCTTTTCAAGCCTCTTTTTAATGTAACTGTTCGACTGCTCGCTAATGGTATCGCGGGTTTCATTATTGGAGTTTTCGGTGCGGCGGGTGCGGGAAACAATAATAACGCTGACTACTTTTATTCTTTTTTGCTTCCTGCATGGCTAGGCATTTTTATCTTAATAGCGATATCTTCCTATCTGATTGCGATAAAAGGTCGACAAAGCATTGCAATGTTCATTCCATTGTTGACTATCCCCTTGATGTTTACAGTTCTGTTTTGGGTTTAGCCACTTATTAACTTGCAGATATAGAAAAATTACTGGCTGAGTAATGACAAGTATCTTTGGATAACATCTCAAATCATTTCGGCTCACAAGCGTCCTGCCAGTATTGCCCGCCGTATCAGGTACTTTACACCCCAGCGATGAAAAGGGCGTATCAGCTGTGTATAACCCCGCCCAAACCAGTTGTGCACCAGGCAGACCGTCGATACCACGATAGAGATGGCCTGCCCCTCTTCGACCCGCACGATGGAAAGCCTGAAATCCAGATGGCTGTTATCACGCCCCGCAACCAGTTCTTCTGAACTTAAATAAAAGATAGGCCATGCGCCTATCTTTTCACCCACTTGGTAATCTGATCGCATGCGTGGATGCATGATTTCTGCCTTGGCTGGCACGACGACTCCAAAGAGGGACACCAAATAATTACGGCCCAGCATGATGAACTTCATCCATGTTGGTCTGTGCATGAAAATCGCGTGAAATGCATCGCTGACTGTCAGTTCGCGATGAGCAGGCTCAACTCTGTACGAATCGCGATAATAGGCTGCATGCACTACCTCGGGCATCAGCACACTTTGCTGTGGATGTCTGCATTCGCTAAGAAGTACACGCTGGCTGGACATGCATCACTCGGTTTTCTCAGTTTTATTTAAAGCAATTGATGTGCTGCCCGATTCAGGCAAATCCTGACTTACCGCAGAGTCCTGCAATGCCCTGTCTAGGAGTTCTATCCAGTGCTGCACCGACAATTCTGTGCCTGATTGCAAATGCGTGAGGCAACCTATATTCGCCGACAAGATCATCTCTGCCTCCGTCGCTTCCAGATTGCGTAATTTATTATCGCGCAATTGATAAGAGAGCTTGGGTTGCAGGACAGAATAAGTACCAGCTGAACCGCAGCATAAATGGCTGTCGGCACACAGCTTCACATCGACACCGATGGCTGTCAACAGGCCTTCGACCTTGCCGCGTATCTGCTGGCCGTGTTGCAGGGTGCACGGCGGGTGCCAGGCGATGCGCTTGCTCAGTTTGCCTTGCAGGCGCTGTACCAGTTGCGGCTGGAATTCTGGCAGGATTTCACTAAGGTCACGGGTCAGCATGGATATCTTTCCAGCCTTGCCTGCATAGGCTGCATCATGCGCCAGCAGATGCCCATACTCTTTTACCGTAGCACCGCAGCCAGAGGCGGTCATGACGATGGCTTCTGCACCAGCCTCCACATAAGGCCACCAGGCATCGATATTCTGACGCATGTCGTTAAGGCCATCTTCATGCTCATTCAAATGATAGCGTATGGCACCGCAGCAACCGGCTTTGGGAGCAATCTGCAATTGCACGCCCATGGCATCAAGCACCCTGGCCGTGGCGGCATTGATATTTGGCGACATGGCAGGTTGCACGCAACCGTCAAGCAAGAGCATCTTGCGCGTGTGTTCAGTTTGCGGCCAGATGCCTGCATCTTGCGCGACTGGCACTTTATTTTGCAAGGACCTCGGCAAGACTGCGCGCAGGCTTTGCCCCAGCTTCATCGCGGGATTGAATATCCATTTGCGTGGCAACACTGCTTTGAGCGCGGCGCGATTGAGCTTTTGGAAAAACGGGCGGCCTACCTGCTTTTCGACGACCTGGCGGCCTATATCAACCAGGCGACCATATTGCACGCCGGATGGGCAGGTGGTTTCACAATTGCGGCAAGTCAGGCAACGGTCCAGATGTTGCTGGGTTTTCACTGTAGCAGGCTTGCCTTCCAATACCTGCTTGATGAGATAGATGCGGCCACGCGGGCCATCAAGTTCATCGCCGAGTAATTGATACGTCGGGCAGGTGGCTGTACAAAATCCGCAATGCACACACTTGCGCAGAATATCTTCAGCCTCTTTGCCTTCGCGTGTGTCTTTGATGAAATCAGCGAGATTGGTTTGCATTATCTTTACCAGCCTTTGTACATGCGACCGGGGTTGAATATACCGGCAGGGTCAAAAGTATTCTTCAGGCGTCTGTGTATCTTTTCTATAGGTGGAGACAGGGGGGTAAACACGCTTATACTCTTGTCACCGCCGCGGAACAATGTCGCATGGCCACCGGCAGCCAATGCTGTCAGGCGTATCAGTTCTGGTTTCTCAGTGCTGTAAAGCCAGCGCTGCGCCCCACCCCATTCGATCATGGTTTTGCCAGTCAGCTTCAAAGCCGGGCTGGTGGATGGCAGCGACAAGCGCCACAGACCGTGTTCTTCTTCCTGCTGGAAAAAATCCAGGGTCTGCTCACGCAAAGCTGTCCAGAAAGCCGTGGCATCCTGCATTTCTTCACCACCCAGTCTGGTCTTGGCGGCGCGCACTGCGGCCTCTGCACCGGACAGGCGCAACATCAGGCGGCCTACATGCCAGCAACTGGCTGAGATGGGCAAAGCCTGGCCTGCCCACTGATTCAAACGCGTCAGTGCATCCGCTTCTGACAGGGCAAACACCAGGGTGGTTTCAGCAAAGGGACGTGGCAAGACCTTGACGGAAATATCCAGCAGCAAACCCAGGCAACCCATGGAACCGGTAAGCAAGCGCGAGACATCATAACCAGCGACATTCTTCATGACCTGGCCACCAAATTCCAGTATTTGCCCTTGCCCATTCATGAGGCTGACACCGAGTACGAAATCACGCACGCTACCGACGGCAGGCCGCCGTGGGCCAGACAAACCCGCAGCCACGACACCACCTATCGTGGCACCAGTACCCCAGTGCGGCGGCTCAAATGCCAGCATCTGATTTTGTGCTGCCAGGGCGGTTTCTATTTCTGTCAGCGGCGTGCCGCTGCGGGCGGTCAGTACCAGCTCAGTCGGGTCATATGCCAGGATGCCGCTGTAGGCGCGGGTATCCAGTACTTCACCCTGCACTTCCTGCCCATACCATTGCTTGCTGCCACCGCCCTGTATCTGCAGCGCTGTCCTACTGGCGCTTGCAGCCAATATGCGATCACGAAAATTATCTAGCGTCGTTTGCATGCCATCGTCCAATTAAGTCTAGCCTCTGTCTTTAAAAACGCGGCAAATCAGGGAATTTCAATACGCCTTTCTTCACATGCATGCGACCGTATTCGGCGCAACGATGCAAAGTAGGTATGGCTTTATCCGGATTCAACAAAGCATCCGGATCAAAAGCCCGTTTCAAAGCGAGGAAGGCAGTAATCTCTTCACTCGAAAACTGCACGCACATGGAATTGATTTTTTCTATGCCCACGCCATGTTCACCGGTGATCGTGCCACCAACCTTGACGCATAGCTCCAGTATCTCGGCACCAAATTCTTCAGCCCTATGAAACTCACCTTCTTTATTCGCATCAAATAAAATCAGGGGATGCAGATTGCCATCGCCAGCATGAAAGACGTTAGCGCAACGCAGGCCATATTTTTCTTCCATGGCGGTGATGCCGATCAGGACTTGTGCCAGATGCTTGCGCGGTATCGTGCCATCCATGCAGTAATAATCGGGGGAGATACGACCCGCAGCGGGGAAAGCATTCTTGCGGCCAGACCAGAAACGCAGGCGCTCTGCTTCGGTACTGGATACTGCCAGTGCGGTAGCACCTGCCTGCTCCAGCACGGCGCTCATGCGGGCGATTTCTTCTTCGACTTCTTCTATCGTCCCGTCTGATTCACAGAGCAAGATGGCCTCGGCATCGGTGTCATAACCTGCCTGTACAAAGGGCTCGACCATGCGTGAAGAGGTCTTGTCCATCATCTCCAGCCCGGCAGGGATGATGCCTGCGGCAATCACGCTGGCCACCGCATTGCCGCCTTTGACTACATCATCAAACGAAGCCATGATGACGCGTGCTGTTTGCGGCTTGGGAATAAGTTTAACGGTCACTTCAGTGACGACACCGAGCATGCCTTCAGAACCTATGAACACGGCCAGCAAATCCAGGCCAGGCGCATCCAGCGCACCACTGCCCAGCTCGATGACTTCGCCTTCCATGGTGATGGCACGTACGGCCATGACATTGTGTACCGTCAAGCCATATTTGAGACAATGCACACCGCCAGAATTTTCTGCCACATTGCCGCCTATGGTGCAGGCGATTTGTGAAGACGGGTCAGGTGCGTAGTACAAACCATGGGCAGCGACCGCTTCAGAAATCGCCAGATTACGCACGCCCGGCTGCACTACGGCGGTACGGGCATAGGCATCGACTTTGATGATCTTATTGAGTTTGGCTGTTGACAGCACCAGGCCATCAGCAATCGGCATGGCACCGCCAGACAAACCAGTGCCGGCACCACGCGGCACGATGGCAACCTGTTTTTCACGGCAAATATTGATGATGCTGATGACCTGGCTTTCATTCTCAGGCAAAGTCACCACCATCGGCAACTGGCGGTAGGCAGCCAGACCGTCACATTCATAAGGACGAGTATCTTCTTCATCATACAAAATGCAATGCGCAGGCAATTGCTGACGCAGTGCGCGCACAAGGTCTTGCTGGCGTGAAGATATGGCGAGTGATGCTTCCATGCTGGCTCCTGTTGATTCAAGGAGTGTAATCAGCTTTCCATGTCTTGTGATGAATTGTTCTGAGAAATTGCCGCAAATACTTTTCATTACTCCTTGCAGAAGTGCTGTATACAACAATCTGTCAAGGAGGCAGCTTTACAGAGTGAAAAATTACCAGCACTGTCAGCAAAAAAATTATTTATTTGGCCCCGGCCTTGACCAGAACATCGATCATTTTCTTGTTCGGCCTGGCAACACCCTTAGCCCATGACAAAGGTGTATCACCATTAGGTGCGGTAGCATTCACGTCAGCTTTTTTGCTGATCAAAAGCTGGACTGTTTCCAGCTTGTCTGACATCACGGCGCAAAATAAAGGTGTATGCCCATCACCATTGGTAGATTCTATGCTGGCGCCAGCTTTGAGCAAGGCCAGGATGATGTCATTGTTACCCTTCAATGCCGCCTGTGTCATGAAGGTGGGAGCGGCACGGCTGTCCTCTTGCAAGTCCAGCTTGATCTTGTCCTTGATGAGCTTTTCTACGGCAGCGCCGTCATTACCATCAATTGCCTTGAGCATGGCGTTGTACTGGCGGCGTTCTGATTTGCTTAACTCACCTTCGCCTGCATGTACGGCTGTCGCCATCGTGAGTGAAAGGGATACCAGGATCAATGCCAGTTTAGTTGTCATATCGAACCGCCTTGCCAAATTAATTAAAATACCAGAGGGCGGAATCTTACAGGAAATCATTTGATAAGCAATTTATCAAGACCCTGTAAACTGTAACAATTAATTCTGATTTTACATACAACATCAGGCATCAAAAAAACAAAAGGACGCCACAGCGTCCTTTTTCAGGCAAATCAACGAAGATTATGCTGAGAATGAAGAACCGCAACCACAAGTGGTTGTTGCATTCGGGTTCTTGATGACGAACTGTGCGCCTTCGAGGTCATCCTTGTAATCGATTTCTGCGCCAACCAAGTATTGGTAGCTCATGGAATCGATCAGCAAATGGACGCCATTCTTGGTCATGGTCGTATCATCTTCATTGGTGATTTCATCAAAAGTGAAACCATATTGAAAACCGGAGCAACCGCCACCTTGCACAAAGACGCGCAATTTCAGGTCTGGGTTACCCTCTTCTTCTATCAATTGCGCCACTTTGGAAGCGGCGCTTTCGGTGAAGATTATCGGTGCGGGCATTTCGGCAACAGCGTTCATATATTACTCCTTCAAACTGATTACCATCATTATAGACCCGCACAGAAAACTATGCATTGTTCGCTGCAAGTTTGAGCATGGGCTCTGCTGTCAGGTCATGGCTGAGCTTGCCGGAGACGACGGCACCGCTGAGCATTTCCAGGGTTTTATAGTGGACATCGCCTGAAATTCTGGCTTTAGGTTGCAATTCAAGCAATTCTGAAGAAAATACCGGTCCGTTAATGATGCCATTGACAACAATATGGGCAGCACGTACTTCACCGTCTATTTTCGCCTGTTCGGAAATAACCAGCATACTTGATGATTCCAGGTCAGCGATGACATTGCCCAGTATATGCCCGTCAATACGCAGACCACCCTTGAAACGCAAATCGCCTTCAATCACGGTGGTTGCGCCTATCAGGCTGTCTATGGTGCTTTTGGTTTTTCGATTAAACATTCTTGCATCCTCAATCAGGGAAAGAGCCAGAATCCGCAGCGTAAAATAGTTTCTGTCGCAGCAGTTTCTTTGCGAGGTTTATAAATTCACCGTTTGCTGAGCACGGATCTGGCCATTCGCTAACACTTTGGCCTGTACACCTTTGACCGATGCTCCCTCTGGTAAGGAAATCGTTCCTTCCAGTCTTTGATAATGCCGGAATGATAATTTCAACTTGCCAGCATCGCCCGTTTTAGGATCGGGAAACAGCATCGTAGCAGGTTTACCCGCTTGTACCAAGTTCAGGTTAAATTGCATTTCCCCATTGAAATCCCGTCCGGTTTTGCCTCCCTGCATGACGAGGGCGCGATACCGCAGTTGACCTGGTGCCAACATTTCCACCTTGAAATTTTGCAGCGAGATGCCTTCTGCCCCGACAGCGGAAGGTGACAGACTTTCAAAGAAAGCCAGGTCATCCTTTAACTTGAGGTTTTCTGTGGTCAGGGCCTTGATCTGATCAGTGAGCTCTTTTTGCGTAGAGCGGTCGATATTGACCTTGCTTTCTATGGTATTGGCGCTGAGCGACAGTTTATCGCGCTCGGCAGTCAGTTCTTCTATCTTTTTGTTCAGCAATTCAGCCTGCTCGCCACTGATCTTGGAACCAAAGGCAAAGCTCTTGCCCAGGTCATAAGTCCACCAGGCAACAACGGCAGCAATACCGATAACGATACCAGCCACAGCGATTTTAAAAGGCCATGACTGCTCGCTGGTAATCGTCATTTTTGGCGCCAGATAGCGCCGTTTGGAAAGTTTGGACTTACTCATGTCATCATGGTAAAACCGGGACGTGCATCAATCCGGTTGTTTCATCCAGGCCAAACATCAGGTTCATACATTGCACGGCCTGGCCGGAAGCGCCTTTCACCAAATTGTCCTGCACGACCAGTACGATGACGGTTTTGCCATTGTTTGGCCGGTGCAGTGCCAGGCGCAGCATATTTGAAGCGCGGGTAGAACGGGTTTCGGGATGTGAGCCGAATGGCAGCACATCGACAAAAGCTTCATCCTGATAGGCATTTTCAAATAAGGCCTGCAAATCTTCGTTACTGATTTCTGTGTTCAGGCGCGCATACAGGGTCGAATGCATGCCACGTATCATCGGCACCAGATGCGGCGTGAAAACCAGGCCGATATCCTGTTGGCTCATGCGCTGCAATTGCTCTACGGTTTCTGGCGTATGCCTGTGTCCTGCGACACCATAGGCCTTGAAGGAATCGCTGACCTCTGAAAACAGCAGGCCCAGTTCGGCTTTTCTGCCAGCACCGGAAACACCGGATTTGCAATCGGCAATCAAATCACTGGCATCGACGATGCCTGCCTTGAGCAAGGGGTAATAACCCAATTGCATGGTGGTGGGGTAACAACCCGGGTTGCCGATCAGGCGTGCACTTTTGATCGCTGCACGATTCAGTTCTGGCAGGCCATAGACGGCTTCATCAAGCAGGTCGGTACAAGTATGCGGTATGCCATACCATTTTTCAAATTCAGCCACATTTTTCATGCGGAAATCAGCGGCCAGGTCAATGACCTTGACACCGGCAGCCAGCAATTCAGGGGCCTGTGCCATCGCGACACCATGCGGAGTCGCAAAGAACACAACATCACATTCTTTCAGATTGGCTTTGTCCGGCGCAGAAAATGCGATATCAACGCGACCGCGCAAGGAAGGGTACATTTCAGCAACCGGCAATCCATCTTCCTTGCGAGAGGTGATTGCAGTAATTTGCGCCTGGGGATGTGTGGCCAGAATGCGCAATAACTCTACGCCTGTATAACCTGTACCACCGACGATGCCTATTTTGATCATGTTCGTTCCTTGCAAGAAATTTTGACGCTATTCTAACAGCAGACGACTTTGGTGATGCTAACGTGATAAAACTCGTTACAGTATTCTGCCATGCATTCCCATAAGCAAAAAAGCCGCCCATCCAGGCGGCTTTTCTGTACCAGCGAGAAAAAATTAACGCTTGGAGAATTGCTTTGCGCGACGTGCTTTGCGCAGACCAACTTTTTTACGTTCAACTTCGCGAGCATCACGAGTAACGAAGCCAGCTTTTGACAATTCAGGTTTCAAAGCTGCATCATAGTCGATCAGGGCACGAGTGATACCGTGACGAACTGCGCCAGACTGGCCAGATTCGCCGCCGCCATGGACGTTAACCATAATATCGAAAGTTTCGAGATTATTAGTCAGTTCCAGTGGTTGACGGATAACCATCAGGCCAGTTTCACGAGAGAAATACTCGTTAGCTGGTTTGCCGTTGACAACGATCTTGCCGCTGCCGGATTTCAGGAATACGCGAGCAACTGCGCTCTTGCGACGGCCAGTTCCGTAGTTGTAATTACCGATCATGGCTAATCCTTAGATGTCGAGTACTTGTGGTTGCTGAGCTGCGTGCGGATGTGTTGCATCTGCATAAACTTTCAGCTTCTTGATCATTGCATAGCCGAGTGGGCCTTTAGGCAACATGCCTTTAACAGCTTTCTCGAGTGCACGACCTGGAAAACGCTCTTGCATTTTCTGGAAATTTGTTTCATAGATACCGCCTGGATAACCAGTGTGGCGATAGTATGTTTTGTTGAGTGCTTTAGTACCAGTCACACGCAATTTGCCTGCATTGACAACAACGATAAAATCGCCTGTGTCTACGTGTGGTGTAAATTCTGGTTTATGTTTGCCGCGTAAACGGAGTGCCACTTCGCTGGCAACACGTCCGAGTATCTTGTCTGTCGCGTCAATCACGAACCAGTCGCGCTGAACCTCATGGCCCTTAGCGGAAAAGGTTTTCATGTTGAATCCTAATAAAAGTTGGAAACGCCCAATAATAATCTGTGTTCTTTGGTGGTTCTGGCATTGAAAATCACCAGACTCGTCCTTGTAACTCTCCCTTGGGCTAACAGAGAGTCGGAAATTATAGTATTTTCAAAGACTTAGTGCAAGGATTGTTTAATTTTTGTGCAGTTCCTGAGGCGAAAAGCAAAAAAAAACCCAAAGACTGGCTTCGGGTTGAATCCACCAAAGGAGTAGGTGGAGGAGACAATTGCGAGGTCGTTAAGAGTCAAAAACACAATTAACTAACCGATGAGTCAATAATAGGATAAGAAATTGTGCAGTGCAAGGTAAATTTATCGGGATTTTTAGAAAAATCGCGTTTTTGCGCGATGCGCTACAATCTGTAACAGATTCACATCAAGCTCATGGAGGGCAAATGGAAGCAACTGTAAGTTGGACGGGATTATCAGGAATGTCGTTTTTGGCCGAAACCGGCTCAGGCCATGCCGTGCTGATGGATGGTGCACCCGATGGCGGTGGCCGCAACCTGGCACCAAGGCCGATGGAAATGGTGTTGCTGGGCACAGGTGGCTGTAGTGCCTATGACGTGGTCTTGATTTTGCGCAAGGGCAAGCAGGATATACGCGGCTGTGAAGTCAAACTGACGGCTGAAAGAGCAGAGACTGAACCCAAGGTATTCACGAAGATCAATTTCCACTTCATCGTCCGTGGCCGCCAGTTGAAGGCAAGCCTGGTAGAACGCGCGATCAAGCTGTCGCATGAAAAATACTGTTCAGCCTCCATCATGCTGGAGAAAACCGCCACCATGACCCATAGCTTTGAAATTATCGAAGACCTGGATCTGGCTTCAGAACATCAGGCAGCAGACTGAGCTTCTTCATCCGGCTTGCCAAAGATATCTGTGTAAGTCGGATAAGAAGAGCAAAAAGCTACAACAAAAACAAGAAATGAAAGTGCTGCAAGCATGAGTGCCGCAACATATATGTTTATTTGAGCAAAGATGATTGCGAACGGGCTGACTAATATAATCACTCCATACAGGCCAAGAACATAGACGATGAACGCCTTCCAAGAATGGAGTACGGCAAAGAAACTATAGAACATGGATTTCATCAGCGGCATTCGTTGCCACACAATCAACGGAACGCTATACCAAAATGACATTGCAAATGGAAGGTAGATCAGTACAAAAAACAAGATGGCTTTGAAGGGAAGGGCTTCTTGCAACGCATTCGTATCTACAGGCCCGGCATTTTGGAGAATTTTTACAAAGGCTTCAACCTCTCCATCAGCCAGTGCATCAGACAGCAAACTTGCAATCAATATGGCCAATATACGGATCGCACCCGATCCGAGCAAAGTGACTTTGTTATGAGACTTAAAACCAATAAAAAGTAAGTTGGGCGTTATTTTTTGTTCATTTTCAACCAGCAGACAGGCTTGCATAAGTCCAACTGAAAATAGAGGGAACAGAAACAAACTGAGGAATTGCCCGGCAACAGGAATGAACTTCAGTAATTGGGTCAGCATCATCCATAAGAAAAACAAACTGACCAGCTCTGTGGGTCGTTGCCGGAATAGCGCAAAACCGCGGGTCACCCAGGTCCAGCCTGTTCTTGCATCTACTGTTTTCATTTATTGACAGGCAATGGCGGTACGCGATCGGATTCACGCATGCGTAAAATACGTTCGAAATGCGCAGGATCATGCGGCGTCAGCATTTCAGCATCACGCGGCTGATAAAAATCATACAGGCGAGATAACCAGAAACGCAATGCCGCCGCGCGCAACATCACTGGCCATGCGATGGCCTCTTCCGCAGTAAACGGGCGCACTGCGTGGTAGGCATTGAGCAAGGCCGCAACGCGCTCTTCATCCAGCACGCCCGTTGCTACTTCAATACACCAGTCATTGACGGTCACTGCCACATCGAACAGCCAGGTATCGCAACCGGCAAAATAGAAATCAAAAAAGCCTGTCAACCGTTCGCCATCAAACATGACATTATTACGGAACAGGTCAGCATGCACAGGGCCATGCGGCAAGGCCTTGTAGATCGGCGTGCTGTCAAAGGCATCCTGAAAATGTACCTCTGCGCGCAACAGATGTTGTAGTTCATCGGACAGGAAAGGTAACACCTTAGGCGTAGTCTCGTGCCACCAGTCCAGCGAGCGCAAATTGGGCTGCCGTATGCTGAAATCTTTCGCTGTCACGTGCATGCGGGCAAGCATGGCGCCTACCGCGGCACAATGCACGGCTTGAGGCGCCATCTGCGAATGGCCTTCCAGCTTGCTGACAATGGCTGCAGGTTTGCCATGCAGGGCCACCACCAACTCGCCCTGGTCATTGGCTATCGGTGCTGGCACGAGTACATCATGATCTGCCAGGTGACGCATCAATTTCAGGTAAAACGGCAATTGTTCGAAATTCAGGTTTTCGAAAATCGTCAAAACGAATTCACCGGCTTCAGTTTGAATAAAGAAATTGCTGTTTTCAATTCCTGATGCAATGCCCTTGATTCCAAGTGCCCGGCCTAGCGGAAATTGCGTCATCCAGGGGCCAAGGTCTTCCAGTGTTACCGGTGTAAAAACTGCCATGTTATTTAAAAATTAGAAGCTGAAACGGAGGGAATATTTATTTGCTTGCGGAAGAACTGGCAGATGCCGGTTTGACTGGTGCAGGTGCCAGAACATCAGGAGGATTGCCTTCCTTCACTTCTTTCTTGCCGCCGAATTCAAGTATGCTCCACTGAGCGCCACGATTGGCATCACCCTGCACGGTACCTTTAGGGGCATTGCCATACTCAGGATTGGCCTTGACGACATAATTGCTCTTGCCGGATTTGACCTGGACTTCAGTCACTTTACCGCCGTTATTGCGTTTTTCAGTGGTTTTATTTTTTGCCTCTGGCTTGGCGCCTACCGCAACACCTGACTCAGCCGGGCCTTCTTCCAGTTTTTCCAGCCTTGGGGGAACGGGATCAATTTTTGCAGGTGGTGGCGTCTGTGCCATCGCTGGTAAGGCAACGAACAGGCCAAACATGGAGGAAATCAATATGGAGGTAGCTTTTGAAGTGGTTTTCATGATACTGCCCTGTTGAACTAAGTATGCAAGCATTGTAACAAACCCTGCCCGGCCTGACAGGAATATAAGGATTTTGCTGCACCTATCAACTAACGCAGCGCCAAGATCCGTCAACACCTGAGGGTAAAATAAAAGAGGCGCTACCTTGACGATAGCGCCTCTTCCGCATTCACACCAACCGGGCTATAGCCCGATTAATGAAAATCAATTTAGAACTGGTGACGAATACCAACTGTCAATTCTTTTACGTCTGCGCCTTTAACAGCTGCGCCAACTTTTTGAGAATTTGCATCTTGGGTTGTGCTTGCAAATGCTGTGTACAGGTCAGTACGCTTGGAGAATGTGTACTGATAACCGATAGCGAATTGCTTGGCATCGCCCACTGTTGCCGAAGAATTAGCAGCGATCAGAGTGGAATCCTTGATCTTGGTGAAAGTAGCCAAAATTTTGTTGCTTGGATCAAACGGCACTGTTACACCCAGGGAGAAGATCTTTTGATCAACAGGCAGAGCAGCGTCGTCGCTCACTTTTTGATAGATAAACACTGGTTTAGCTACGCCGAAATCATAGGCAACAGCCAAAGTGTTACCTTTACGTGCATTGATAGGACCGTTAGCAGCAGCTTGGCCATTATCTTTAACGAAAGAGTAAGCTACATCCAGGCCATCAGCGTTGTAACGCAGGTTCAAGCCCAATGTGCGGCCAGCAGAATTGTCGCCAGCTGCTTCGCCGAAGCCATATTCGCCAACAGCGGAGAAACCACCCAGGTTAGCTGGTGTGTAGTAGTAGATTGCGTTACTTGCACGGCCGCCGGAGTTGGCGTTAACACCAGCAACTGTCGCTGTGCCACCGATGAAGTACAAATTGGACAAACCATTGCCGCTGTTGATAAAGCCGGATGCAAACGGATCAAAGTTGTCGAAGAATTTGAAAGTTGGTGTCTTGTCACGGCCCAGATCAACAGCACCGAAATCGCCAGACAGGCCAACTGTGGAACGACGACCAAATGTACGACCTTGAGCAGAGCTACCGTCATCGATATTCAGGCCCATTTCCAAAACGAAATTGGCTTTCAGACCGCCGCCCAGATCTTCAGTACCTTTGAAGCCGAGACGGGAACCGTTTTCCTGACCGCTCTGGATTTTGTTGAAGCGACCAGCAGGTGTGCCGTTATCCAGGCTTTGGAAGCCAGCATCAGCGATACCATAGACCGTGACGGAAGATTGAGCAAAAGCTACGCCGGAGAAAGCACTCATCAGAGCGAGTGCAAGGAATGATTTTTTCATTATCTAGTATCCAAAAATGAATGTTGAGTTTTTACCAATTTTATTTCAAGCACGGCAAAAACAGAATTACAGGTGTTTTACAGCCTTGAATCGGTAAGAGATCCAATGACAAGCGGCACGATACCTGCGAAAAGTGACAACTTGATGAATTCGGCATATCCAGAAAGCGACACTTTAGACAAGTTCGCAATAAAAGGACACGATGGAAATCTTATTTGCATATGCAAAACAAATTGTAGCCATCCATATTTAAAGCAATACCAGATGACATTTAACAATTTGCTGCAAAGCACCAATTATATATGGTGCTTGATCTACATTTCAAGTAACTGACTCGAAATTTACTTATTTTTACGTATTGAACTACTCTATGGCCTCCCATGCATTAGGTTTTTGCGCAGTCATGGCACGCCAGTAGGCGCGCCCCGTATACCACATCATAGCGGCAATGCCAGCACATGCAAGTTGCCCTAAAGCCAGTGTCAACACTGAATGATCCAGTGCTGGTGCAACGACACCTGCAATGACGGCCCCAAGCATGGTGACTGTCGCTGACTGGCAAGAGGCGACAATACCGCGTATGGTAGGAAACAGGTCCAATACCAGTAAGGTTGCCCCTGGTGCAACCAGTGACATACCGAATGTATAAAAAAACAAGGGCATCACTGACCACAGTAACACGGGTGGCGAAAAATAGTGAAATACCACATTAAACGACGCCGCACCGAGCAAAAAGCAAAACCCGATGTTGACTTGCTTCCAGACCGTCATTTTCCCGGCCAGGCGATTAGCCGCCAGTGCACCGAGGAAGATACCTCCCACTGACGGTACAAATTGCCAGCCAAACTGGTCCGGCCCCAGTTTCAGGTGCTGGGTAATGAAAGCAGGTGCTGCAGATACATACAGGAACAATCCAGCAAAATTAAACGCGATCGTGCCTGCCTTTAAGTGGAACAGGGGAGACTTGAAGACCTTTCTATAACTGCTCCATAAAAACTCGGCACTGAAGGGCTGACGACTTTCTTTGGGCAGGGATTCAGGCAAATAACGGTAACAGGCCCACCATAACAGGATGGTATAGCCAAACAACAAAAGGAAAATCGCACGCCAGCTGGCAAAACTGACTACCCAGCCACCCAGAATAGGCGCAATCGCCGGGGCAATGGAAAAAATCATGGTCACCAGCGACAAGAGCCGTTCAGCAGGTGCGCCTGCATAGAGATCACGGATGATCGCTCGCCCTACCACCATGCCAGCACCGGCTGAAACACCTTGCAGGATGCGGAAACCCCACAAGTAGTGAATGCTATGCGCAGATGCGCAACCAAAACTGGCAACAGCAAACACTGCCAGTGCGATCAAGATCACATTGCGCCGCCCGAATGCGTCCGACAGGGCACCATGCCACAAGGTCATGACAGCAAACGACAGCATATACGCCGTCAGGGTTTGCTGTACTTCCAGTGAGGTGGCATGTATCGTTGCCTGGATATTGGGGAAAGCAGGCAGGTAAGTATCGATAGAAAACGGGCCCAGCATCGCCAGCGCGGCAAGCAAAGTTGCCAGGCCAGCATTACTGATCTTGATTGCAGAGGTCATTAGCGGATTCAGCTTTCACCCCAATCAGCCGCTAGCGACTGATTGGGCTTGGACAAACAATTGGAGGGCTTACATCAGATGCCGCCCATGCACAGGTACTTCATTTCCAGATATTCATCCATGCCGTAGCTGGAACCTTCGCGCCCCAGACCGGATTGCTTGACACCACCGAACGGTGCCACTTCATTTGATATCAGGCCGGTATTGATACCGACCATGCCATATTCCAGTTTTTCAGCGACACGCCAGACACGGCCAATATCGCGTGAATAAAAATAAGAAGCCAGACCAAAATCCGTATTATTGGCCGCAGCGATAACTTCTTCTTCGGTTTTGAACCTGACCACAGCAGCAACCGGGCCAAAAGTTTCTTCATTCATGACCAGCATGCCTGATGTGACATTGGACAGCACAGTTGGTTCATAAAAAAGTGCTCCAGCCGCATCTTGTTTGCCACCAGTGAGCAAAGTAGCCCCCTGTTTCAAGGCGTCAGCCACATGCTCTGCGACTTTGGCAACGGCTTGCTCATCGATCATCGGCCCCTGATTAACGCCTTCGGCAAAGCCGTCACCAACCTTGATCTTTTTGGCACCGGCAGCCAGCTTTTCAACAAACGCATCGTAAATCGATTCATGCGCATAAAAACGGTTGGTGCAGACGCAAGTCTGTCCGGCATTGCGGAACTTCGACAACAAGGCGCCCTCAACGGCGGCTTCGAGGTCGGCATCTTCAAAAACGATGAAAGGCGCATGCCCGCCCAGTTCCAGTGCCATTTTCTTCACGGTCTGGGCTGACTGGCGCATGAGAATGCGACCAACGGGTGTCGAACCGGTGAAAGACAAATGACGCACCACAGGGCTGTCGCACAACACTTTACCCACTGCGATGGATTGTTCAGAATCTGCCGTAATAATATTGATGATGCCTGCCGGAATACCCGCGCGATGCGCCAGTTCTGCCATCGCCAGCGCCGACAAAGGTGTCTGCTCTGCCGGCTTGATCACGATGGAACAACCGGCTGCCACGGCAGGCGCGACTTTACGTGTGATCATTGCTATCGGGAAATTCCACGGGGTAATCGATGCACACACACCTATGGGCTGCTTCAATACCACCATGCGCTTGTCTGTCCATGTCGACGCCATGACATCGCCGGAAACCCGTTTGGCTTCTTCAGCAAACCATTCTATGAAGCTGGCCCCATAGATGACCTCGCCCTTGGCTTCTGCCAGTGGTTTGCCCTGCTCTGCCGTCATGATGGCGGCCAGGTCATCCGCATTGGCTATCATCAGATCAAACCATTTGCGCATGAGGCCAGCGCGTTCCTTACCCGTCTTTGCCGCCCACGCCGGAAACGCTGCTTGCGCAGCGGCAATAGCGGCTTCGGTATCGCTTGCGCCCATGTTTGGCACGGTAGCGATGATCGCCAGTGTAGACGGATTGTTCACTTCAAAAGTGCCGGTGGCATTGACCCATGCGCCATTGATATACGCCTGGCTGCGCAGCAGCGAAGGATCTTTCAGATTCAATTGTTTTGCTGTTGCTTGTTGTGACATCAGAGTAACTCCACTTTTTTGCAAATTAGCACAATACCAGTAAGCCTAAAGCAAAACGGCCAGGTCTGCTTGGACCTGGCCGTTTTGTCTGAAGCTGAGTGACGCGCCGCGTGAAAATTATTCAGCAATATCTTTGGGCTTGGCTTCTTCCCTGCGGTTGAAACCTGCCACCATATCAAAGCGGAACAGCCGGCATTCAAGTGCGCCATTGAAGAACGGCGTCTTGCGCGATTCTTTCAGGCGCAACATTTTTGGCAAACCCAGGTCAGCAGTAAACAGGAATACACTCCAGCCAGCGAAACGCTGTTTGAGCGTGGTACTGAAAGCGCTGAAGAAGTCTTTGGCCATATCATCTTCTTCCATGCTGCTGTCACCGCGCACACCGATACGTTCGCCGTATGGCGGGTTGGTCAGCAAGACGCCTGGCTCTGTCGTTGGTGCCTTGATTTCCTGCGCTTCTATCTGCTTCAGTGGCACGTCAAAACGTATGCCCGCCTTGTTCAGGTTATTGCGTGTCATGACGATCATGTCGCCAGAAATATCGCTGCCAAAAATTGTTGGTTCAGCAGGCAGAGGATGTGGCTTGGCGCTGGCCTTGATCTGTGCCCAGGCATCTTCATCAAACTGATGCATTTTCTCGAAAGCGAAGTCACGTTTCAGGCCAGGTGGTATGCCTGCCAGGATTTGCGCTGCTTCAATGAGGATGGTGCCGGAACCACACATGGGGTCAAACAAAGGCGTACCCGGTTTCCAGCCAGCGGTGCGCAACAAGCCTGCTGCCAGATTTTCACGCAAAGGTGCATCACCGGTCTCCATGCGCCAGCCACGTTTGAACAAGGGCTCGCCTGAGATATCCAGATACACCGTGAAATTGCGTGCATCCATGAAACCGACGATACGCATGTCAGGGTTCTTGGTGTTGACCGAAGGGCGCTGGGTGAACTGGTCACGGAAACGGTCACAGATCGCATCCTTGATTTTAAGCGTGGCAAAGTCCAGGCTTTTCAACGGTGACTTGACTGCCGTGACGTCAACACGGATGGTGTGGTGATAACCAAACCAGTCTTCCCAGGGCTGATCCAGCACCAGGTCGTAAATATCGTTTTCATTGGTGTAGCCAGAATGCGCCATGCGCATCAACACACGCGATGCAATGCGTGAATGCAGGTTGATGCGCCAGCCATCATGCAGGCTGCCTGAGCAATGCACGCCGCCTGGTACCTGGTTATGGACCGTCATGGTTTTATCCAGGGCGGCGATTTCACCGAGCTCTTCAGCCAGGGCAATTTCCAGGCCGCGTGGGCATGGGCAAAAATAAGAATAACGTGTCATGGGGAACCTTTTATCCGTTGTAAAAAACTATGGTGAAAAATTTTCACCGCCAAATGCAAGCAAACGCTCACAAATTTGATACACGCTGATTCGCATCAGCAAATGCATCTACTGCTATCGCCATGCAAATTCAAAAGGGTTTGACGACGACCAATATCAATACCGCCAGCAACAAAATTACCGGCACTTCATTAAACCAGCGGAACCAGACATGGCTGCGCTTGTTAACACCCTTCTCGAATTTCTTCAATAAACTGCCGCAAGCATGGTGATAACCGATCAGCAAAATGACGAAGGCCAGTTTGGCATGCAACCAGCCATTGCCCGGCCCCTTGCCTATGCCATAACCTTGCCACAGCCACAGACCAAAGACCAAGGCAAGCACTGCCAGTATCGTCATGAAACGATATAGCTTGCGCGCCATCAATAGCAGGCGCTCGGTCGCTGCCGCATGGCTTTCCATGGCCAGATTGACGAGAATGCGCGGCAGGTAAAACAAACCTGCAAACCAGGACATGACAAACAAGATATGAAAAGCTTTAACCCAGAGCATGATGAACTTTCTTTATTGAATCTTCATTATTATTGACGTACTTCGCCGTGACCAAAAACCACATATTTCAAGGACGTCAAACCTTCCAGGCCAACCGGGCCGCGTGCGTGCAATTTGTCATTGGAGATACCAATCTCGGCACCCAGGCCATATTCAAAACCATCAGCAAAACGGGTGGACGCATTCACCATCACAGATGCGGAATCCACTTCACGCAAAAAGCGCATGGCCCGGCTGTAATCTTCAGTGATGATAGCCTCAGTATGTTTGGACGAATAGTCATTGATATGGGTAATGGCTTCATCCATATCGGCGACGACCTTGATGGCCAGTATCGCTGCCAGGTATTCAGTGCCCCAGTCTTCTTCTGTGGCTTTAGCCAGATGAGGATAACCTGCCAGGATCGCGGCAGCGGCATCATCACAACGCAATTCAACCTGCTTGCCTGCATACAATTCGGCAACTGCTGGCAACACCTCGGCTGCAATGCCTTGCGCTACCAATAAGGTTTCCATGGTATTGCAGGTGCCATAGCGATGGCATTTGGCATTGAAGGCAATGTTGACGGCTTTCTCCAAGTCAGCCTTGTCATCGATATACACATGGCAGATGCCATCAAGATGCTTGATCATGGGCACGGTGGCTTCCTGCATCAGGCGGGCAATCAGGCCCTTGCCACCGCGTGGCACGATGACATCCACATATTCTGGCATGGTAATCAGTTCGCCTACGGCTGCGCGGTCTGTGGTTTCCACGATCTGCACTGCATCGGCAGGCAAACCTGCGCCTGCCAGCCCCTCCTTGACCAGTTTTGCCAAAGCCTGGTTGCAATGGATGGCTTCTGAACCACCCCGCAGGATGGTGGCATTGCCGCTTTTGATGCACAAACCGGCAGCGTCTACAGTCACATTCGGGCGTGCTTCATAAATAATACCGATGACGCCCAAAGGCACGCGCATTTGCCCGACCTGTATGCCGGTGGGACGGTACTTCATGTTTGAGATTTCGCCTATCGGGTCAGCCAGACTGACGATCTGCTCCAGGCCTTCAGCCATGGTGGCGATAGCCTTGTCAGATAAAGTCAGGCGGTCAAGCATGGCCGCTTCCATGCCTGCGGCTTTGGCGGCAGCCAGATCAAGTTCATTGGCTGCACGCAAAACCGGTGCTTCGCGACGGATAGCGGCAGCGATCAGCGACAAGGCCTGGTTTTTTGCAGCGGTATCGGCTTTGGCCATGGCGCGCGAGGCTGCGCGGGCACGGACGCCGAGGTCCTTCATATATTGCTTGATATCCATAATCATCAATGGCGGGATGCACATGCACCCTTAGAGTTTATTGATAAGCCGCGTCAGCAAAGCGCGGGATAATTCTGTTCATTCGCAGCACCTGAGTAAGGCGCCGGGGAAACATGAAAAACGCTGATCACGTTGATTTCTGACCGAGCCCAGATCGTGGGTGCGGCAAAACTATTTTTTTGATTCATCCTGAACCGAGATCAGGCGGCGCGTGCCACTTTCAGGCCCAATTGCAAAAGCGCATCCCAGGGGTCGCCTGCAAAAGCCCTGGCGCGCAAACCCTTGACCATCTTGTCGACTTGCGAGGCTTCTTGTAGTGCGCCTTGCAAAGTCGTCAGACTGACCCTGCGCAAGGCCGGGTCCATCAATCTTTCACGCGGGCCCCAGATGCGGTATTCCTTCAACAAAGCTGACAAGGGCCGCCCCTGTTGCATGCCTGATTTCAATTTCAACAGTGTGCGTATTTCTTCTGCCATCGCCCACAATACCAATGGCAGGGCTTCGCCCTCGCCTTTCAGGCCATTCAGCATACGCACCAGACGGGCGACATCGCCTGCCAGCATGGCCTCATTCAGCTTGAAGACATCGTAGCGTGCCACATTCAACACTGCATCATGAATCTGTTCAAAACTCAGCTTGCCTGCCGGGTGCAACAAAGCCAGTTTCTGGATTTCCTGATGGGCGGCCAATAAATTGCCTTCTACCCTGTCAGCAATAAAATCCAGGCTTTGCCGGTCTGCCATTTGTTGCTGGGCTGATAAGCGCAGACTGATCCAGTTTGGTAACTGACTGCGTTCTACCAGCGGAATATCAATATACACCGCCGCCTGTTGCAGGCTGCTTACCCAGGCAGCTTTTTGGCTTGCCCAGTCCAGTTTGGGCAGCGTGATCAGGGTCAGGTTATCGGGCGACAGATTCGTCACATATTCCTGCAAGGCCTGGCCACCATCCTTGCCGGGTTTGCCGGTGGGGATGCGCAAGTCGATGAGTTTTTTGTCACCAAACAGCGATTGCGACTGATTCGCTGCCAGCAAGGCGCCCCATTTGAAACTGCGCTCCACCGTCAGGATTTCGCGCTCGTAAAAACCCTGTGCTTTTGCGGTGCGGCGTATTTTGTCCGCCGCTTCCAGCGCCAGCAAATGCTCATCACTGGTGATCACATACAGTGGCGCCAGTGTTTTCGCCAGATGGCCATCCAGGGCATCAAAGCGCAATTGCATATCAGTCGTCCATCTTTACAACGGCCAGCCTGCGCATGATTTGCTGCACCAGGTCACTTTGCATATCGCGGTACAACAAGACTTCTTCCGCCTCTTTTGCCAATACCTGGGTTTCATTAAAACTGATATTGCGCTTGAGCTGGATATCTACCGGTTCCAGGTATTCCTTGCCGACATTGTCGCGCAAGCGGAAACGGAAGTTATAGATCAGGTTGTATTCACGCACGCGACCCTGGCTGTTCAGCGACAGGATTTGCTTGTCCCTGGTTTCGCCCATCACTTCGAGAATGACTTGTGCATCGGCGGCATTGGCCATGATCTGCGTTTGCCCATTGGCACGAATCTGCCTGCGCAGTTCACCACCAAGTGACGAACTTTCTGGCATGCCTATGTAGATGCTTTTAAAAGGCAAAGCGACCGGGCCACGCAGGGCAAAACCGCAGGCCGTCAGCAAGCTCATCGCCATCATCACTGCCGCCAGCAATGGCAGACGTGTTAAAACGAAATGACGAAATGAATGACGAAGAGATGCTTGCATGCGGTTTTCCCCAATATAGCTAAATGCCCTGATAAGCTGGTTTCTCAGACTGCCTGCACTATGTATCAACATATTATCAACAACTCAGGCAACAATATTGACCAGCTTGCCAGGCACGATGATGACTTTCTTCGGTGCACCTTCGATGAAGCGCTGCACGCTTTCATTGGCCAGTGCGGTCGCTTCTATCGTTGCCTTGTCAGCATCCTTGGCAACCTTGATACTGCCGCGCAATTTGCCATTGACCTGTACCATCAATTCGATTTCATCCTGCACCAATGCTGCCTCATCCACCAGCGGCCATGGAGCATCAATGATTTCACCTAATTCTGCTGCCAGTCCCAGTTCCTGCCACAAGGCATGCGTGATATGCGGGCAAACTGGATACAAGCCGCGCAACAGGATGCTGAAAGCTTCGCGCAAAGCGGCTGCATGGCCTTCGGCTTCTGACTTGAACGACTCTATGGTGTTGAGTAACTTCATCGCGCCGGACACAACCGTGTTGTATTGCAGACGGTCATAATCCGCATCAATCTGCTTCAGAGTCAGGTGCACTTCGCGGCGCAAGAGTTTGACATCTGCCGCATAGCTGGCAGGTGCAACAGTACTGGCGGCGACCGTAGCAGACAATTTGAGCGCAGACGCCCATAAACGGCGCAGGTAACGTGAAGCACCTTCGACACCACTGCTGCTCCATGCCGCACTTTGATCTGGAGGGCCGGCAAACATGGTGAACAGACGGGCGGTATCAGCACCAAACTGCTCAATGATGTCTTTAGGTTCAACCACATTGTTCTTGGACTTGGACATTTTTTCGATGCCGCCCATTTGCACAGGCTGACCATCGCTTTTCAGCGATGCCGAAACTGGACGCCCCTTGTCATCATGCTGGACTTCGATTTCATTCGGGTAGAACCAGGTTTTCTTGCCGCTGTCATCTTCACGATAGTAAGACTCGTTGAGCAGCATGCCTTGAGTGAACAGGTTTTTGAAAGGCTCGTCTATCTTGACCAGACCCAGGTCACGCATGGCCTTGGTCCAGAAACGTGCGTACAGCAAATGCAGCACTGCATGTTCGACGCCGCCGATGTACTGGTCCATCGCCATCCAGTAGTCATTGCGTTCATCGACCATGGTCGGCGCATCCGGGCAGGTATAACGCATGAAATACCAGCTGGAATCAACGAAGGTGTCCATGGTGTCAGTTTCGCGGTGTGCCGGGCTGCCGCATTTAGGGCAAGGCACATTCAGGAAATCTTCACGATGTTTCAATGGATTGCCAGAACCGTCAGGAATGCAGTCGGTAGGCAGGACCACCGGCAAATCTTCATAAGGCACAGGCACGTCACCGCAGCTTGCGCAGTGAATGATAGGGATAGGAGTGCCCCAGTAACGTTGACGGGAGATACCCCAGTCACGCAAGCGCCAGGTGGTTTTCTTTTCGCCGAGTTCTTTGGCAATGAGGTCGGCAGCGACTGCATCGACAGTCGCCTTGAAGCTCAGGCCATCGTACTTGCCGGAATTGATGGTAACGCCGCGCTGCTTGTCACCATAGGATTCTGCCCAGGCCTCAGTCGTGAATGTCTCACCTTCAATCGCCACGACTTGCTTGATGGCGATATTGTATTTTTTCGCAAAGGCGAAATCGCGTTCATCATGTGCTGGTACGCCCATGACAGCGCCATCGCCATACGTCATGAGCACATAGTTACCAACCCAGACTTCGACCTGCTCGCCAGTCAGCGGGTGAGTAACGAACAAGCCAGTCGGCATGCCCTCTTTTTCCTTGGTCGCCATTTCGGCTTCTGTCGTGCCACCGGCTTTGCAGACTTCGATGAAGGCTGCCAGTGCGGCATTATTCTTTGCTGCCAGCGTCGCAATAGGATGTTCTGCCGCGACTGCGCAGAAAGTCACGCCCATGATGGTGTCGGCACGGGTAGTAAAGACATACAGCTTGCCATCTTGTACCAGTGCGCCGGTTTCGTCAGCGATCTGATGCGGGAAAGCAAAGCGCACGCCTTCACTCTTGCCTATCCAGTTGCGCTGCATGGTACGCACTTGCTCAGGCCAGCCGTCGAGATTGTCGATGCTGTTCAGCAGTTCATCTGCGTATTGGGTGATGCCAAAGTAATAGCCAGGGATTTCGCGCTTCTCTACCAGCGCACCAGAGCGCCAGCCGCGGCCATCAATGACCTGCTCATTCGCCAGTACGGTTTGATCAACTGGGTCCCAGTTGACGACCTGGGTTTTTTTGTAGGCGACGCCTTTTTCCAGCATCTTCAGGAACAGCCACTGGTTCCAGCGGTAGTAATCCGGGTCACAGGTAGCGACTTCGCGCGTCCAGTCAAATGCCAGGCCCAGGGGCTGCATTTGCGACTTCATGTCTTCGATATTCGCGTAAGTCCATTCTGCTGGTGACTTTTTATAGGCGATCGCCGCATTTTCTGCAGGCAGGCCAAATGCATCCCAACCCATGGGCATGAGGACGTTATAGCCCTTCATGCGCAGCTGGCGTGCCAGCATATCGTTGATCGTGTAATTGCGCACGTGGCCCATGTGCAGCTTGCCGGAAGGGTAAGGCAGCATGGAACAGGCGTAATACTTGCCTTTAGGGAAACGTGGATTATTTTCTATCGCCGTATAGGCGTCGATCTTTTTCCAATGGGATTGCGCCGATTGCTCGACGTCGGAAGGCGTGTATTTTTCTTGCATGGCGTAAGCAGAAGTAGATGCGGAAATGACTCAGAACCTTTGATTATAACTGGTTCAGCGTCATTATTGAGCAAAGCCAGGCGGGATCTGCCTGCCAGAGGCATCAAGAAAGGAAAAAGCAGCAGAAAAATGCAGGGCTACCGCCTGCAAACAGAAGGATATCTATTTTTTTTGCAGCTTATTCTCTGTGGCAAATGAGATTTTGGCCAGACCCTGCGCCTGCGCCGCCGCCATGACCTGGGCGATAATTTCGTAACGGGTGGCCTTGTCAGCGCGCAATTGCAATTCTGCCTGCGAATTTTGCTGCGCCAGCGCCGCCAGACGTGTTTCCAGCTCAGCCATGCTCAGGGCCTGCTTTTCCCAGTACAAGACACCTTTTGCATCAAAGGCGATATGGACAGCTTCACCCTTGTCTGGCAAGGCGCTTGCCCGCGTCTGCGGCAAATCCAGCTGAATTGCCGGCGCCATGAAAGGCGCGGCAATGATAAAGATGACCAGCAGCACCAGCATCACATCCACCATGGGCGTGACATTGATGTCTGCCATTGTTGCTAATGGTCGCGGAGAAGAACCGGAATGCTGGAATTTACCGAAGGACATGGTCAGGACGTTCAGCACTTAGCCGGGGATTGGCTCATATGCGCATGCAAGTCAAAGGCAAAACCATCGAGTTCAGCCAGTGTAATGCGGTTGATGCGGTTAAAGCCGTTATAGGCCAGCACGGCGGGTATCGCAACCACCAAACCCAGCGCCGTCATGATCAGCGCTTCGCCCACTGGCCCCGCCAGTTGGTCAATTTGTACCGCGCCTGATGAAGAGATGGCCGTCAGCGCGTGATAAATACCCCAGACTGTTCCCAGCAAACCAACAAAGGGCGCAGTAGCGCCTATCGATGCCAGCAAGGTCAGGCCGGACTCCAGCTTGACTGTCAGTCTCTGCAATTCCTGACGCAGGTTGCGGGTCAGCACTTCGTCTGATTCGCTGTGGGCAGAGAAGGTCGTGGCACGTTGGCCGGTGTCGACTGCGGCACTGGCAGTATCTGCCAGTGTGACAAACATGGCAGCCTTGTCAGCATGTCGCAGCATCGCAATGGCATCTGTCATTGTGGGGGCAAGCCAGAAGGTCTGCAAAACCAGGGCCGTTTTTCTGATACGCCAGAAGGTCCAGGCTTTAAACAGGATCAGGGTCCAGCTCAATACCGACATCAGCAAGAGAAACCAGCCAACCAGTTGACCCAGCGTGTCAGCCTGCTCCCAGTAATGTGCAATCGCAGAATTCATGCAGACACTTTGTCAAAGATCGAGCTTAATATTCAATGTTCAGCGAAAACCCAGCACGTCATACATATCGAACAAGCCTGTTTGCTTGTCGCGCAAGAAACGTGCAGCACGCAAACTGCCGTGCGCATAAGTGACCCTGCTGGATGATTTATGGCTGATTTCAACACGCTCCCCGATACCGGCGAACAGCACGGTATGGTCACCGACGATATCACCGCCGCGGATAGTGGCAAAACCGATGGACGAAGGATCGCGCTCACCAGTGACGCCTTCACGGGAAAATACGCCAACTTCGTTGAGATCACGCCCAAGGGCACCAGCAATCACTTCACCCATTTTCAGCGCAGTGCCAGACGGCGCGTCGACCTTGAAACGGTGATGCGCTTCAACGATTTCGATGTCATAGCCTTCGGCGAAACTTTTTGCTGCCATTTCCAGCAATTTCATGGTGACATTGACGCCCACACTCATATTGGGCGCAAACATGATGGCAGTCTTTTGCGCGGCGGCGGCAATCGCTGCCTTGCCAGCTTCATCAAAGCCAGTGGTGCCGATGATCATCTTGATGCCATGCGCAGCACAATATTCCAGATGCGTCAAAGTCCCTTCAGGACGGGTGAAATCGATCAGGTAATCCGCATCTGCCAGGCCCTTTGCCAAATCAGATTCAATCAGTACACCCGATGGCTTACCCAGACCTGCGGCAGCATCCGTACCGACTTCGGGCGAACCTGGCAGGCCCAATGCGCCTGCCAATACCAGGTCATCGGCATTACTGATGGCTTCTATCAGCATTTTACCCATGCGGCCAGACGCACCAGCCACAGCAATTTTCAAGGCTGTCATAGTTTGCTTATTTCTCTTTGTCTTTTTTCTTCGGCGCGTCGATATCCACTACCGATTGAACACGGTTGATCCCCAAAGAAGACTCGGTAATACGTGCCAGGTAATCTTTTTCATTTGGCAGGTTACCGCCTTCAAACTTGGAAACCGTATTGTTTTTGAAGAATACCGAAACGCGGCTGGTAATTTGCTCGCCATTTGGCTTTTTCAGGCGGAAAGGATAATCCCAGCGGTCTTCATGAAACATATCCGTCAGCAAGGCTGTACCGAGCACAAAACGCACCTGCTCGCGCGTCATGCCTTCTTTTAATTGCGATACCATTTCCTGCGAAACGAAGTTGCCTTGCTGTATAGAAATCTTGTAGGGCGAAATATAACTGAGCAGCCTGTTAAAACCGCTAGGGGCGGTCACCTGCGTGCCGCTGGTGTCGCCACTTGTCGTAGGTGTCGCATACACTGAGGTCTTGTCAGCAGATGACAAGAACGGCAACCCTGTCGTACAAGCAGTCAGGGAAGCAAGCACAGCCAAACCCGCCACACGGCAAACCCTGGTACGGTTTAAATCTGAAAACAACAATCGCATAGGTAACCTCAGATATCGAGCAACATGCCCTAAAACCCGATATCATAAAGCAGATAGCAATTTTTTGATCGAAAACATGACAAACAGCACTCCAAACCTCAAGGCAAGCGGTCTGAAAGCCACCCTGCCACGTCTGAAAATACTGGAGATTTTCCAAAATAGCCGGGTGCGCCACCTGACGGCAGAGGACGTATACAAAATCCTGTTGAACGAAAATATGGATGTCGGTCTGGCAACTGTATATCGCGTATTAACGCAATTTGAACAGGCTGGCCTGCTAAACCGCAACCACTTTGAAACTGGCAAGGCCATTTTTGAACTCAACGAAGGTTCGCATCATGACCATTTGGTCTGTCTGGATTGCGGCAGGGTCGAAGAGTTTTTTGATGAAGAAATCGAACAACGTCAGCAGACGGTGGCATCGCAGCGCGGCTTCAAGATAGCTGAGCATGCGCTGGCAATCTACGGTAATTGCACAAAACCCAATTGCGAGCATAAGACCTAAGGCAAGTTGTCAGGAAGTCGTTCCGGAATTAAAAATAGGAAAGCCCGATCTGAAAATCGGGCTTTTTGTTTACAGCTTGTGCGGATTGCCCGTAACTTCAGGCAAAACCGGGCATTTGCATTTTTATTTACCTATCTTGGCAACCACACCAGCGACAGTATCAATAATCTTTTGCGCATTGAATGGCTTCAGAATGTAGCCATGTATGCCAGTCTTGACCGCTTCTGCTATGGTGGCCTGGTCCTTGTTGGCGGTCACCATCAATATGCAGGCATCGGGTACCAGTTCCCTGATACGTGGCAAAATTTCTATACCACTGATCTTTGGCATCACCACGTCAAGCATGATCATATGCGGCTTGAGCTTCAAGGCCATTTCCAGGCCTGTGCCCCCATCGGTTGCTTCACCAACAACGTTATAACCTTCACTACGCAAAATCACACGCAGCACTTCCCTGGTTACTTCATTGTCATCCACCAGTAAAATCTTGACGTCTTTATTATTCATATCAGTATCTGTCTTTTAAGTGCATATAAAGGAAAGACTGCTGGTAAAGCTAAAACAATGCTGTCAATTGTTGAATCCATCAGAGGCAAACCCTACTGACTCAAAGCGTTTGACAACAATTTTGCCGTAATATCGACAATAGGAATCACCCGTTCATAGGCCATGCGGGTTGGCCCAATAACGCCTAAAGTCCCGACTATCTTACCGTTAACATCATAAGGTGCGGTAACGATACTCATTTCATCCATAGGCACCAGTTGCGATTCGCCACCGATGAAGATCTGTACACCCGTAGCCTTGCTGGAAACATCAAGTAATTGCATGAGGCTGTTTTTCTGTTCAAACATATCAAACAGTTTGCGCAGCGACGCGGTGTTGGAAGACAGGTCCTGCACATTCAACAAATTACGCTCACCAGAAATGACGACTTCTTCATTTTGCGCATCCATCGCATCACCGCCGGCCTCTACCGCCGCCTGCATCAGGCGGGTCATATCATTTTGCAATTGTCGCAATTCGCTATTGATACGGGTACGGGCATCACTAAAGCTCAGCCCGGCAAAATTCTGGTTCAGGTAATTGGCCGCATGTACGAGCTGTGAAGCGTTGTAATCGACATCGGTCAGCAAGAGGCGGTTATGGACTTCACCATTCGGAGCGACCACGACCAGCAAGATACGTTTTTCAGACAGGCGCAAGAATTCTACCTGCTGGAAAATCGATTCTGTACGCGGCGTCATCACCACACCGGCAAATTGCGACAGCGACGATAAAATCTGCGCCGCATTGGCGATCAGTTTTTGCGGCGGCTGCGACAAGAGGCTGGGTTGCAAACGCGACTCCAAACCAACTTCATCGATTTCTTGCACGATCATCAACTTGTCGACAAAAACCCGGTAACCGCGTGGCGTTGGCACCCGCCCGGCAGAAGTGTGCGGGCTGGCAACAAAACCCATTTCTTCCAGGTCAGACATGACGTTGCGTATGGTCGCGGGCGACAGTTCCAGGCCAGAAATCTTTGAAAGTGCACGTGAGCCTACAGGCTGGCCGTCGGCGATATACCGTTCTACCAGGGCTTTTAATAATTTTTGAGCGCGAATATCAAGTTGCATGGTTTTATTTTATGCGAGCCTGCCATACAAGGACATAGAAAAATTCATAGATAACGATACAAATCATGCAAATTGCTGAATTCTGCATCGGGTTGTATATGCAGATGGCGTTCATCCTCTATTTTTAAACCATGTCGGTTCATCCAGCCACCACGCAAACCGGCTTTTTGAGCGCCTTGCACATCCAGCAACAAATCGTCACCAACATATAAAACATGCTGCGGCTCCATTTCCAGCGCCTCACAGGCCGCCAGGAAAATACGCGGGTCAGGCTTGCCACAACCAAAGCGATAAGCAGCGATGGATACCTTGAAATGACTGGCAAGTCCTATCGCCTGCAAATCGGCAAAACCATTTGATACGGTTCCCAGTGTCAGCTTCTGCGCCAGTGCCTCAAGACTGGGCAACACATCTTCATACAGGCTGACTTTGTTCCTGGCATCGGCAAACACCGCCATGGCCAGTTCAGCCTTGCTGCGGTCTTCACCATGCTCGGCAAAAATCTTTTCCAGCAAGGCCATGCGCAGGGCCCACAAGTCATATTGAAAGCGCGGGTCAGTCGGCACCAGGGCATTGCGGTATTCCCGCATTTTTTCTATCGTGTAATTTTGCGCGACCACAGGCACATGCGCGTGCATCCACTGTTGCAACATCGCTTCAGCATGACGTATCACGGGCGCAACCGGCCACAAAGTATCATCCAGGTCCAGCAAAACTGCTTTAATTGTCATAAACAGCACTCAGTTCATTCATTGTGACGCTAATTATGGTCTAATCTGAGCCATCATGTCACCTCACCATCGTTTATGACTGTTCAGGCAAAAACCATAGCTCTCGTTGGGAAATACAATGCCGCAGGCATTGCTGACTCCATCACCGAACTGGCGAATTTTCTGGATCAGGCTGGCCACCGTGTGGTGATAGAGTCAGAAACCGCCCAATACATGCAATTGGCTGACTTCACTACCATGGCCGTGCCTGAGATTGGCAAATCTGCCGATGCCGCCATCGTGGTTGGTGGCGATGGCACCATGCTGGGCATTGCGCGCCAATTGGCGCCGTACAATGTTCCCCTGATAGGTATCAACCAGGGCAGGCTGGGCTTCATTACCGACATACCGCTGGACCGCATGATACCGGTGATTACCGAGATGCTGGACGGTAAATATGTGTCTGAAAGACGCAGCCTGTTGCAGGCTATCGTGGTTCGTGAAGGCAATCAGATTTTCAGCGGCGTGGCGTTTAACGATATCGTGGTATCGCGTGGTGCTGGTTCAGGCATGGTGGAATTGCGCGTTGAAGTAGATGGTCACTTCATGTACAACCAGCGCTCTGACGGCTTGATAGTCTCCACCCCTACCGGCTCAACCGCCTATGCCCTGTCAGCAGGCGGGCCTTTATTGCACCCCAGCTTGTCGGGCCTGGCGATGGTGCCGATTGCGCCGCATGCCCTGTCAAACCGCCCCATCGTTTTGCCGGACAGCAGTGAAATCGTGATTGAAATTGTGGCGGGACGCGACATCAGCCTGAACTTCGACATGCAGAATTTTGCCAGCCTGATGTACAGGGACAGGATTATCGTCAACCGGTCCGCCCATACGGTCACATTCCTGCACCCTCAGGGCTGGAATTATTACGATACCCTACGCGAAAAATTGCACTGGAATGAATATCCTTCAGTCGAAGGCGCACTCAATTAAACGCCTGTTGCTAAAATAGCGGCTGGCAGCTTTATTTGCGACCTGGCTGTATGAATTTAGTTTCGATGAAGTCTTAACTCACTCACTGACCCTTTTTACTGACCCTCTCTATTATGTTGCGCACGCTCGCCATTCGTGATTTTGTCATTGTTGATACCCTGGAACTGGAATTTTCTTCCGGTTTCAGTGTACTTACCGGAGAAACCGGTGCGGGCAAATCGATATTGATTGACGCCCTGACTCTGGCCCTGGGTGGCCGCGGCGACGCTAGCATGGTGCGGGAATCTGCGGCCAAAGCCGATATCAGTGCTGAATTTGCCATCAATGAAAGCGTTGCCAACTGGTTACAGGCAAATGACTTCAGTGACCATGACCAGCAACTGATCTTGCGTCGTACCATCGACAATGCCGGACGTTCAAAAGCCTGGATCAATGGCATCACTGCTACGGCAAGCCAGTTGCGCGAGATTGGCGATTTGCTGGTAGATATTCATGGTCAGCATGCCCATCAGTCCTTACTCAAGACAGAAGCCCAGCGCGCCCTGCTCGACATGCAAAGCGGGTTGCAAGAACAAGTGGCAGAAACCGGCTTGCGCTATAAAGCCTGGCGCAACCTGAGCAAGCAGCGCGAAGAATTTGAAACCAATGCCAAGAGTGTCTTGCAAGAGCGTGAACGCCTCGAATGGCAGGTAGGCGAACTCGATAAATTGCAAAGCAAGCCTGGCGAATGGGAAACTATCAGCGCTGAGCACAGCCGCCTGGCGCATGCCGCCAGCCTGCTTGAAGGTGCGCAGGAAGCGGCCGAGCTGATTTCTGAATCCGAACACCCTGTGCTGTCACAACTGACTAACGTACAGCAAAAACTGCTGAAGCTGCTCGATTACGATGCTGCCTTAAAACCGGTCACCGACGCACTTGAATCTGCCTGCATCAATTTGCAAGAAACCACGTATGCGCTCAACGACTATCTGGGACGCACTGAACTGGACCCAGCGCGTTTGCGCGAAGTCGAAAGCCGGGTCGAAGCCATCCATACCACGGCACGCCGCTTTCATGTCGCGCCAGAAAAGCTGCATGAAGAATTTGCCAGCCTGTCAGCGCAATTACAGCAATTGGCAAATGCCACAGACATGGATGCCCTGAAAGCGCAGGAAGAAAAAGCACGCTCCAGCTATATGCAAATCGCCCAGAAACTGAGCAAGGCGCGCCGCAAAGTTGCACAAGACCTGGGTAAGGCGGTCACGGCAGCCATGCAGGATTTGAGCATGAGCGGCGGCAGCTTTGCCATCGCCCTACATGAAGCCGAGCCTGCTGCTCATGGTCTCGAACAGATAGAATTCATGGTCGCAGGTCATGCCGGCGTACAGGCGCGGCCTTTGGCCAAAGTGGCTTCTGGTGGTGAACTGGCGCGTATTTCACTGGCGATTTCTGTCATCACCTCTTGCGCCACGGCCACCCCTACCCTGATCTTTGATGAGGTTGACAGCGGCATAGGCGGCGGCGTTGCCGAGGTCGTTGGTCGCCTGTTGAAACGACTGGGGCAAGACCGCCAGGTCTTGTGCGTTACCCATTTACCCCAGGTTGCCAGCCAGGCCAATCAGCATTTTCAAGTTAGCAAGGGCAATCATCAAGGCAAGACTATTTCGCAAATTGAAGCCCTTGACAATAAACAGCGTGTGGAAGAAATCGCCCGTATGCTAGGCGGTCTGGAAATCACTGCAACCACCCGTAAACACGCCAGAGAATTACTGGCATCATAAGAACTACTATGCGCTTCCTGAAAGAACCTGACTACTCACACGGAAAAATTGGCAAGACTGCGGTCGTGTTGATCAACCTTGGCACACCCGAGGCACCTACTGCATCTGCGGTACGCACCTACCTGAAACAATTCTTGTGGGACAGGCGAGTGGTCGAAGTGCCACGCCTGATCTGGTGGTTTATATTGCACATGATCATCTTGCCGTTTCGCTCTGGTCAGTCAGCAAAAAAATATGCGGCGATCTGGACCAAAGATGGTTCGCCGTTGAAGATACATACCGAAAAACAGGCTGCGCTGTTAAAAGGTTATCTGGGTGAACGCGGGCATGAAGTCAATGTTGTATATGCGATGCGCTATGGTTCGCCATCCATACCCTCGGTGCTGCAAAAGCTGAAAGATGAAGGCTATGAACGCCTGCTGATCTTGTCAGCTTACCCGCAATATTCTGCCACCACCACGGCATCCAATTTTGATGCCGTGTTTGAATATTACAAACAGGTACGCAATATGCCCGAACTGCGCCTGGTCAAGAATTATCATGATCATGATGCGTATATCCTGGCACTGAAGCAATCCATACTCAGCCACTGGCAAACACATGGCCGCCCTGAAAAACTGATCATGAGTTTTCACGGCTTGCCCAAGGCATTTTTGCTGCGTGGCGATCCTTACCATTGTGAGTGTTATAAAACTGCCCGCCTGCTGGCAGAAAAGCTGGGACTGGGTAAAGACGATTACCTCGTCACCTTCCAGTCGCGCCTGGGTAGAGCGGAATGGCTGCAACCCTATACCGCGCCCACTGTAAAAAAACTGGCTAAAGACGGTATAAAACGCATAGATGTCGTCTGCCCCGGTTTTATTGCTGACTGCCTGGAAACCCTGGAAGAAATCGCCATGGAAGTCAGGGGTGAATTTTTACAGGCGGGTGGCAAGGAATTCAATTACATCCCCTGCCTGAACGAATCCCCTGCATGGATGCGCGGTCTGGCGGAAATCGCCGAACAACACTTGATAGGCTGGCCGACCATGATGACCGCCATCCTGCGCGAACAGCAAAAGCAGCAGGCATTGATCAGCCGTTCTGAATCAAAGCGCATGGGCGCAGAATAAGCACTCATCGCAATGGCAAAGACTTACTTTATTGGCGACATACAAGGCTGTGGTGCGCAACTGGAAACACTGCTCGACAAAATAGAGCAGCGCTCACCCAATGCGCATTACCTGTTTGCCGGTGACCTGGTTAACCGCGGCCCCAGATCACTGGACAGCTTGCGCCTGATACGCAGATTGCAGCAAACCGGCCGCGCCGAAAGCGTGCTGGGCAACCATGACCTGCACTTGCTGGCTGTCGCCAATGGCATACGCACCGCGCATCGCAACGATACGCTTGACGACATATTGAATGCCCCTGACCGCGATGAATTATTGCACTGGTTGCGCCAACGTCCCATGGCAATTTTCAAGAGCGGGCATTTGCTGATACATGCAGGTGTTTTTCCACAATGGTCGCCTGAGCAGGTGATGCAACTGGCGCATGAAGTCGAAAACCAGTTGCGCGGTGACAACTGGCTGGATCTGTTGCAGCATATGTATGGCAACACGCCAGCGCAATGGACAGAAGATTTACAAGGCCACGCACGTTACCGCTGCATCATCAATGCACTGACACGCATGCGTTTTTGCAGTGCAAACGGTGTCATGGATTTCGACAGCAAAGATGGCGTGGGTACCGCGCCCGATGGTTATTCAGCCTGGTTTGATTTGCCGCGTGCGACAGAAGTAGGCACTACCGTGTTTGGACACTGGTCAACCCTGGGCCTGGTATTACGGCCAAACCTGATCAGCCTCGATACCGGTTGCGTATGGGGTGGCAAACTGAGCGCAGTTTGCCTGGAAGACCGCGATCTGGTACAGGTCGCTTGCCCGCAACAACAAAAGCCAGGGTGAAAAACGCTTAGCTTTCAGCCAAGCCCAGTTCCTGCATGACAGCAGCACGTACCACCCGTGATACTTCGCGCCTGTGTGCGCCTTCAGTAGGAATGGCAGGCAGGCGTACCAGTTCTGCTGTCATGGGTGGCGCCAGCAAGATGATGCGCATGCTCTCTGCAAAAGTCATGTCACCGATAAAATCAGCAGCTGCATGGTACTGTCCCTGTGCATCAAGATAGCGAACAACAAAGGGCTGCACAGGTACTTGCGCCTCTATTGCTGCTTCAAACAGGTTGGCGTGAAAAGAGAGCAGATTGCCTTGTGCTGCTGTTGTACCTTCAGGGAAAAACGCGATGCGCTTGCCCGCTTGTATCTGATGTACCAGACCTTCATATATACGTCGCACATCGCGCTGCCTGCCGCGTACCAGAAAAATCGTGCCTGCCTTTTCACATAACCAGCCGAGCAAAGGCCAGTTGCGGATATCTGACTTGGCGACGAAATGACAAGGATGCAGCGTATTGATGACAAAAATATCCAGCCATGATACGTGATTGGACACGATCATCGCCGCCGCATACACCTCACCCTCGCTTTTATCCTTGAAAGCGACATCAACAGTACAAATGGCCAGCAATTTGACCGACCAGCGACGCACCAATTCGTCGCGTCTGGCATCAGAGGAAAACGGAAAGATCACGGCGCAAGTCAGCAGACCTGCCGTAAGATGGAGAAATATCCTGAAAAAATGCCAAACGATCATACTGACTCACAAAAATACTCACGTAGAGTAACAATTAAAAATAGCCAAGCTCAATAAACAAAAGCGGGAGTAAGGCTATACCTGCCTGTACTCCCACTCAATCAAACGAATTTCTCACTGAGTAGTTTTGATAACTACCTTAGCCTGCTTCAGGCGCGCAACCTTGCCACTTCTTAGGCATCTTCATCGATCAAGCCGTTCTTGTTTTGCACATCCATAACGCGCCTTCGCTCGCCACGGGTAAGTTGATTACTTCTCATCTTCGATGTTAATGCAGCGTATCAAACGCAATATGCCCTGAGACTATCGTCGCCTTGACCACGCCTGGCAATTCATAACCCAGGAAAGGCGTGTGCTTGCCCTGGCTGGCAAGGGCTTTTGCTTCCACCTTCCAGCGTGTGACAGGATCAAAGATACAGATGTCGGCAACCTGGCCTACGGCGATTTGCCCGGCGGGTACACCCGCGACTTTGGCGGCATGCTGGCTGATCTTGGACAGGGCCAGGGTCAGACTGACGTCGCCACGGCTGTCTTCTGCCCATTTCAAAGCCAGCGACAATAATAATTCCAGGCCGGTGGCACCGGGGGAGGCTTCAGCAAAGGGCAGCAATTTCTCATCATCATCGACCGGTGTATGGTCAGAACAGATGGCATCGATGGTGCCATCTTTCAATGCAGCAGAAATGGCATCGCGGTCACGCTGGCTGCGCAAAGGCGGAGTCAGGCGCGCGTTGGAATCGAAGAAGCCAATATCGGCATCGGTCAGGTGCACATGGTGGGCACCGACATCGCAAGTCAGCGGCAAGCCCTCTTGCTTGGCCTTGCGTACCAGTTCCAGGCCGGCAGCAGAAGAGATACGGCACAGATGCACTTTGGCACCAGTGGCACGCATGAGTTCAAACAGAGTATGCAAGGCTATCGTCTCGGCCATGACAGGCACACCAGACAAGCCAAGGCGCGATGCCAACGGGCCACTGTGGGCAACACCGCCCTTGCCTATGTAGGCATCTTGCGGACGCAACCAGACTGTAAAACCAAAGGTAGCGGCGTAATCCAAAGCTCTTTGCAGGGTATTGGTATTGGCGATGGTTTCTTCAGCCTGAGAGAAACCGATGCAGCCTGCCTGCGTCAGCTCAGCCATCTCGGTCAGGGATTCCCCCTTCAAACCAACCGTAAGCGCACCCAGCGGATAGACATGCGCCTTGTTTTGCATGCGCGCTCTTTGCTTGAGCATTTCTACCAGGCCAGATTCATCCAGCACAGGGTCGGTATCGGGCGGGCACACCAGACTGGTGACGCCACCGCGCATGGCTGCCTGCAATTCAGATTCCAGCGTGGCCTTGTATTCAAAACCGGGTTCGCGCAAGCGCGCACTCAGGTCGACCAGGCCAGGAGCCACCACCAGGCCGCTGGCATCTACCACTTTATTGGCAGCGAAATCAGCAGGTGCCTGCCCGATAGCGATAATTTTACCGGCAGCGATAAACACATCCTGTACAGCGTCTGTGCCACTGGCCGGGTCGATCACACGGCCATTTCTGATATGTATTTTCATATTGTCCTCATGCCCCGCCGCTATTGCCGGCAACGATGCTCATCACAGCCATGCGCACGGCAATACCAAAAGTTACCTGCGGCAAAATCACTGCCTGCGGACCATCGGCGACGGCAGAATCAATTTCCACACCACGGTTCATCGGCCCGGGGTGCATGACGATGGCGTCTGGCCTGGCCAGCGCCAGGCGTTCTGGCGTGAGGCCATAGCTCTTGAAATATTCTTGCGCTGAAGGCAGCAAAGCACCACTCATGCGTTCATTTTGCAGGCGCAACATGATGATGACATCGACACCTTTAAGACCTTCATCCATGTTGTTGAAAACCCGCACACCCATTTGCTCGAGGCCACCCGGCAACAGGGTGCGTGGGCCGATGACGCGCACTTCCGGCACACCCAGCGTGGTCAGCGCATGGATATCAGAACGGGCCACGCGGCTGTGCAATACATCGCCAACAATGGCCACTGTCAGATTGGTAAAATCTTTTTTGTAATGGCGTATGGTGTACATATCCAGCAAACCCTGGGTGGGGTGGGCATGGCGGCCATCACCGGCATTGACTACATGCACATGGTGCTGTTTGGTATCGTTAAGATGCTTGGCGATCAGAAACGGTGCACCGGAAGTGGCATGCCGCACGACAAACATATCGGCATGCATGGCCGCCAGGTTGTCGATGGTATCAAGCAGGGATTCCCCCTTGCTGGTGCTGGAAGCGGCGATGTTGAGGTTGATCACATCAGCAGACAAACGCTTGGACGCAATTTCAAAGGTCGTGCGGGTACGCGTGGAATTTTCAAAGAACAGATTGAACACGCTCTTGCCACGCATCAATGGCACTTTTTTGACTTCCCTGTCGCTGATGCTGACAAAGGAAGAAGCCGTGTCGAGGATATGGTTGACAATGGCTTTGGGCAAGCCATCTATCGTCAGCAAATGCTGGAGTTCACCGTGTTTATTGAGCTGGGGATTATGCATGGTCAATAGAGATGCTGAGTTTGCCATCAACTGCGCGGTGCAGATTGACAGAGACGGCGGGTTCAAATGAGGCAACGTGTGCAACAAAATCTGCGGCGATAGGCAATTCGCGCCCACCACGATCAACCAGGGCAGCCAGCATGATGCGCGCCGGCCGGCCATAATCGAATAATTCATTGATCGCAGCGCGTGTCGTACGACCGGTGTAGAGCACGTCATCCACCAGAATGATTTGCGCGCCATCAACATCAAAAGGAATATGCGTCGGTTTGACCTCGGCATGCAAACCTTTGGCAGCATAATCATCGCGGTAAAAAGAAACATCAATCAGGCCCGGCTTGTTTTTCAGGGCGAGATCCGCGACCAGACGTTCAGCTATCCAGGCACCGCCAGAATAAATGCCGATGATGGCCAGTTTGTCTTGCGCCACCGCATGTGGCCTGATCTGTTGCAAAAGTTGCTGATACAGCGCTTCTGCATCTAATGGTGAAGTCGTGGAGGTCATGGCGTTTCATCAAAGTATTGTTGCAGTATCAGGGCAGCAGCGTCGTCATCGATATATTCACCACGCTGGGCAGTGAGGACGGCTGAAGAATAACGTTCATCCACCAATACCGTTGCCACATTGAAGCGGCCATGCAGCTGATTGGCAAAACGCTTGCAGCGCTGTGTCATTTCGTTGGCTGCGCCATCGCCGTGCATGGGCAAACCTACCACGCACAGAACCGGCTGCCAGCTATCGATGAGTTTGGTGATTTCGGCAAATTTGCCATCATTGGTAGGTGCATGGATAATGCTGAGCGCTTCTGCCTGCCGTAAAAAAGTATTTCCGACCGCAACGCCTATACGCTTCAAACCAAAGTCAAATGCGAGGATGGTGCCGTCAGTCGCACCCATCAGGCGTGTCCCGCTTCAGCGGCCAGCATCATGGGGTCTATGCCTAATAATTTAATGGCGGCAGCAAACCGCTCTTCCATCGGCAGATCAAACAGGATACCGGGGTCGGCGGCAACGGTCAGCCAGCCATTGGCCAGAATTTCTTGCTCCAGCTGGCCAGCACCCCAACCTGCGTAACCCACACTGATCAGTACCTGATCAGGGCCATCACCAGCAGCGACGGCCTCAAGTACGTCACGGGAAGTGGTAAAGGCAATATCATCGGTCACTCTGAGTGAAGATGTATATTGCCCAACCGGTGTATGCAGGACAAAACCGCGGTCATCTTGCACCGGGCCGCCAAACATGACTGGTCGTCGCCCCAAGGGATGGGAATCAGGAATAATTTCCAGCTTCAGGTCAATACGGTCAAACAAACCCGCAACCGTCAACTCGATGGGCCGGTTAATCACCATGCCCATTGCACCGCGCGGGCTGTGTTCGCACAAATAAATCACGGTGCCACCAAAAACCGGATCCAGCATGGAGGGCATTGCAATCAGGAAATGATTGGTCAGATTTAATTCCAAATTGATATCATCATCAGTTTTCACTTGGAACTTGTGTTTGGAAGTCATCGGGGACGACAGTGTTATTTCGTCGTGCAGATTGGTATGTAAGGATTTTGTTTGCTTCGCCATACCGTCATTTTAGCATTTTTAGCGTGCATTTTCGATGTGTGCTAAGGTGCGACACTGTGTTTTAATCATCATGGTGCCTGTTCTCATGCAAGAAAATAAACAACATTTCCAGCGTTCACTGGTATGGTTCCGCCGCGATCTGCGCAATTTTGATCACGCAGCCTTATATCACGCATTGCGACAAAGTGATGCAGTCTATTGCGTGTTTATATTTGATAAAACAATAATAGACAATTTGCCAGAAAATGACAGGCGAATTGCTTTCATCCACGACAGTGTACGGGAATTGCAGCAAGAACTGACCCGCATGGGCGGTGGCCTGATAGTACGTTTTGCCCACGCAGAAGAAGCAATTCCAGGGCTGGTCAGCGAGCTGGGTATTAATGCCGTCTTTACCAATCATGACTATGAGCCTCAGGCAATAGCGCGTGACGCTGCCGTCGGGCAAGATTTGGCAGCACAAGCTTGCGAATTTCTGAGTTTCAAGGATCAGGTGATTTTTGAAAAACGTGAAGTCTTGTCACTGGCAGCCACGCCTTTTTCAGTGTTCACTCCCTACAAAAACGCCTGGTTGAAAAAGTTTTATGCTGAAAGCAGCGACTTTTATTCACGCCCCTACCCGATAGAAAAATATGCACACAAGCTGGCAGCAAGCATCGGCAACGATGACTTGCCATCACTTGCAGGCATAGGCTTCGCAGCCGCAGCGGCGCACGCCATGCCTGTCGCTGCTGGCATGGCTGGCGGCAGGATGTTGCTGGAAGATTTTCTGTCACGCATGAAGTTGTATGACCAGACACGCGATTATCCGGCCATCAAGGGCCCGTCTTACCTGTCTGTGCACTTGCGCTTTGGCACCGTCTCGATACGACATCTGGTCAGGGAAGCGATGCAGCAGATTCGCGCTGGCAGCAATCGTGGCGCAGAAACCTGGCTGTCAGAATTGATCTGGCGCGATTTTTATTTCATGATCATGCATCACCACCCGCACGTGGCCGAGCGCTCTTTCAAGCCGGATTATGACGCCATACAATGGGAAACCGGTGCCGAAGCAGATGCCAGCTTTGCAGCATGGTGTGAAGGCCGCACCGGCTACCCCTTGGTGGACGCGGCGATGCTGCAATTGAACCAGACCGGTTATATGCATAACCGCCTGCGCATGGTAACGGCCTGCTTTTTGATCAAGGACCTGGGCATAGACTGGCGTCGTGGCGAAGCCTATTTTGCCCTGCATCTGAATGATTTTGACCTGTCTGCCAATAACGGTGGCTGGCAATGGGCGTCTTCTTCAGGCTGCGATGCCCAGCCCTATTTCCGTATTTTCAATCCCATCACACAGTCAGAAAAATTTGACGCCGAAGGCAAGTTCATCAAGCGCTATCTGCCACAACTGTCAAAACTGGATAAGCGCAGCATTCATGCGCCATGGAAAACCGCACCGTTATTGCTGGAGCAGGCCGGTGTCAAGCTGGGCAAGGATTACCCTCTTCCCATCATCGAACATGATGTGGCACGCAAGCAGACTTTGACACGGTATGCGGTGGTGAAGAAGGTGGCTACACAAGAGGGTGATGAGTAGAACAATTTCAGCGGTAACTTATTGTTGTCTTTGATACCTGATTGTCTTGATGCAGTTCTGTGACGAAGCAAAGAAGGACATTTGGCCGTCTGGCCGAGATCGGGCTTGTGCCTACAAAGGACCATCGTTTACAAATGAAAACGAAAGCAAGACAAAAACAAAAAAGCAGAGATCACTCTCTGCTTTTTTGACTACATCAAATCTACAGCTTACTTACACTATCACTGCCGCATCCTTACCCACAAACCCCATAATCGCGCCCAGCAAATCATCTTCACGATAAGGCTTACCGAAGTATTCATTCACACCCAGTTCCTTGGCGTAATTGCGATGCTTGTCAGCAGTACGCGAGGTGATCATGATGATAGGAATATGGCTGGTACGTGAGTCACTGCGTACGTTGCGTGTCAGATCGAAACCATCCATGCGCGGCATTTCAATATCAACCAGCATGACGTCAGGTGTGACAGACTGCAACTGCTCCAGTGCGTCAATACCGTCTTTCGCCAGAATGACCTGATAACCTTCACGTGTCAGCAAGCGCTGGGTAACGCGGCGTACAGTCAGCGAATCATCAACGACCATGACGGTATGCTGAGTGCGCAAGCCTGCCACTGGCTCGGTTTTGGTTTCTGTAAATGGCGTGGCGCTGTGCAAATTAGCCACCGCTCCCATGGCACCAGGAACACTGCTGGAACCTGCCGCACCTGAAGGCACGGCATTGATTTCAGCACCGGCTTCGGCATTCAGGTGTTGCAGACGTGCATGCTCATGCTCCATACGATGTGCAAGCGGCACAGGGTTGAGGATCAGAACGATTTCACCAGAACCCAGTACTGTGGCACCGGCAATACCGGTCATACGTGCCAGTTGTGGCCCGATGTTTTTAACCACCACCTCGCGGTTACCGAGAATGTCATCAACGTGAATGGCAACACGTTCGCCACCACTCTTCATGATCAGCAAAGGCGTATATTGCTGTGTCAACGGTGCGACATCGTCCTGGCCCAGCATGGAAGACAGGTAATACAGAGTGACGCGCTGTCCTTGCCAGACCACTGCGCCATCATTGTAGGCATTGGCCAATGCATTCGATTTCAATTGCTGCACCTGTTCAACCAGAACAGACGGTACGGCAAACGTCCTGCCGCCAGATTTCAGCAATACAACCTGCGTCACAGCCAGCGTCAAAGGCAGGCGAATGGTGAATTCTGCGCCCTTGTCTTCATTGGTGACCACTTCTACCCGGCCACCCAGCGATGCGGCTTCGGAACGAACCACGTCCATACCGACGCCACGACCGGCCAGTTCGGTGACTTCCGTCGCGGTGGAGAAACCTGCTTCGAAAATCATGTTGGCGGTTTCGATTTCGCCAGGATTTTCATCGTTTTCGATCAGGCCCAGGGTGATGGCTTTTTCACGAATACGCTTCAGGTTCAAACCCTGGCCGTCATCGCTGAAGCGGATCACAACTTCATTACCTTCCTGGCGAATTTCTATCAGCAGTTCGCCAGTTTCTTCTTTTCCTTTTTGCCGTCTCTGATCACGGGTTTCAATCCCGTGGACAATCGCGTTACGCAGCAAGTGTTCAAATGGCCCGGCCATTTTTTCCAGAACACCCCTATCCATTTCTACCGTTGCACCACGGATATCCAGATTCACCCGCTTATCGACTTCTTTCGAAGTCTGGCGGGTAACGCGGTACAAACGCTCAGAAATGCTGGCAAACGGAATCATGCGCACGCGCATCAGATCTTGCTGCAATTCGCGTGTCAGGCGAGCCTGTACGTGCAAGTCATTCGATGCGCCATCAATAGTGCGCGTCAGATTGGTCTGTACGGTAGCCACGTCGCTGACGCTTTCGGCCATCATGCGTGTCAGTTCTTGCAGGCGGGTAAAGCGGTCAAATTCCAGCGGGTCAAACTCACGGTCGCCAGACAGCGCCATGCGTGAGGTGATCTGGGTTTCCGCCTGAATCTCAACTTCACGCAACTGGTCACGCAGACGGTTGACGTTTTCTGTCAATTCGCTGAGAGATGAACGCAAGGTGCTGACTTCATTTTCCAGACGTGAACGCGAGATCGATACTTCACCAGCCTGATTGACGAGGCGGTCAAGAATATCAGCGCGTACACGTACCAGTGTTACAGGTGCACCCGCCGCCAATGGTGCGGCAACTTGCGCTGGTGGCAAATTACCACGTGCCATGACAGGTACGACAGGCGTCAGATTCACCAGTTCGTTCTTGACGACTGGCACTTCTACCGTATTGGCTGCCATTTGTTCCTGGAACTGATCGAGGTCCTGCGCGGCAGTCAGACCAGTGTCTACTGGCGCTGGTGCGGCATAGGCTTCAGGATGGATCAAACGATCAAACATATGCATGCTGTGATCGTGGCGAGCCATCAGGTCATCAAGCAGGGAAGCGCGCACAGCGCTGCCGCCATGCATCAGGCTTTCTATGCGTGATTCCATGTCATGGATATGCTGACCCAAGCCCATCGCGCCGGCCATCCTCGCACTGCCCTTGATGGTGTGCATCAAGCGCGCGATGGATTGCGGAATGGCATTGTCTTCTGGACGTTCTTGCCATGAGCGCAGCAATTGACCCACCATGGGCAGCAAATCATGACCTTCTTCAATGAAGACTGGCAACAGATCGGCATCCAGATCATCCTTGATCTGCATGCTCTGGTCGCCAGTTGGGTCAACATATTCGCTGGCGGCTGGTGCTACCGGCGCTTGTAACTGCGTTTCTGCATGAGTTGGCAATGCAGAAATTGCTTCTGCGTGTACTGGTTCAGCAACAACTGGTATTTCAACAAGCGCTGGCTCTTCAGGCGTTGCAGGCAGAATCAGGGTTTCAGCGATGAACTCATATTCTACCGGTGCTGCCTCAGCCTTAGCCGGCTCAGGGATCAGCGCCGGAATCTCAACAGATTCCAATGTGGATGGGGCGATGTCTGCTGTTTCAGTTGCTGCTGTTTCAGTTGCTGCTGGTACTGTTTCTGCTGCTTCCTGTATTGTTGCCGACTCTGGTTTTGGATCCAGATGCAGTTCTTCGAGGAAAGCCGGGATGGCAGTAAAATCATTAGCCGGTGACAATGTTTCAACCTGGACAGGTGCTGCTTCCAGTACGTCTGTCAACATCAGATGTTCGTCCGCGGCCAGCGTATCCAGGTCGAGTTTTTCATTGGTCGAAGTAATAAACTCTTCGTCGGCACCTGCATTGGAACGCTCTATGACGACTTGCAGTAACTGCTCAAGCTGGCGGATTTCTTCTGGCGCAGATGCGGCCATTTCCGACAAGGCAAATTTTTGCAACATGCGCTTGGACGTTTCCAGTGCACGGTCAAGCACATCGTATTCTGAGTCGAGCAATACAACGGGATGACGTTCCAGTCTTTGCAAGACGAATTCCAGACTGTGTGCAAGCTCTTGCAGTGGCTTCAAGCCTACCGTGGCCGAACTGCCTGCCAAAGAATGGCTGGCATGTATGGCATGGGTAGACACGTTACGATGCGGTTCGTGTCGCCACTCGGCAAAGTCCTGCGCCAGGAAACGAACAATTTCATCGGTTTCTGCCATGTAAATCGAATACAGGGGCAGACTGATTTCGATGTCGCCTATGCGTTTGATATTGTCGTCCAGGCTGGAAGCCGATACAGACAAATCAGGGAAATCGATGATTTTCGCAGTAGCGACTTCCGGTGCTGGCGCCGCATGCACTTCTGCTACTTCAGGCGCAGGCAAGTTAATAAGCGGTGGCTCAGATGGCAACAAGGGATCAGCGGCAATAATTTCAGCCTTGGCAACCCTATCCGGCAGCGCTTCGGTCAGAACAGGCTCTGGTAAGGCCAGAGTATGCTCTTCCGCTTCAACCGCTGAGCTGTGAGGCGCAATTGCAGTTTCTGCAAAATCGATAGTATCCACTGCCAGTGTTTCTGTCGCTTCAGGCAAGGACTGATCCACTACGTTTTCATGAAGCGCTGCGGGTTCAATAACCGGTAATGCTTCTAATGCATCTGATCCATCTAATGCTTCTAATCCATCTACGACCAATTCAGTATCGGTATGCGCTGGCGTGATTTCCAGAACAGCAGGAATTTCAACTGGCGCAGCGGCCAATTCTGTCAGGTCAGGTATCAGCGCATGGTCAGCCAGATCTGCCATCATTGGCGCTTCTGAAGCGTGCTCAACAACTGGCTCTGCCACATTTTCGACAGACGCCGGCAATTCATCAAATGCAGCCAGCTCAAATACTGGCATTTCTTCTGGCGGCAAGGCGGCAGCTACCAGTTCTTCCACCACAGGCTCAGCGATCAATTCCTCAGCTACCACTTCTGGCAAGCTGACTGGCAACAGTTCTTCCAAGGCTGGTATCGCTTGTACTGCTTCTGGCGTCGTGTCTGGCGTTGCTTCTGGTATCGCTTCCGGCGTTGCAGGAATGATTTCCCGAACTGTTTCCGTTACAGTCGCTACAGGGGCTTCTGGTATCTCTTGTTCGTCCTGATAATCGAGACCCGCTTTAACGCGTTCGGCAGCCCGGATGATGGCGGCGCCAGTACGGGCGGACACGCCAGTATTTTTTAATTCACTGACCCATTCAACCATTTCGCTGGCGGTGCGTTCCAGCAGGGCATACAGGTTTTCATTGCCATCGCGGGAATCAGACAGCCACAAATTCATGACTTGTTCTATATTCCATGCAGCTTCACCAAACACCATCAGACCGACCATGCGGCCACTGCCTTTGAGCGTGTGGAAAGAACGGCGCAAGCTGGTCAGATGTTCCTGATTATCCGGATTCCTTCTCGACGAAGGCAATGTCGCCTGGACAAAGCCAAGTACCTCTTCCGCCTCCATCAGGAAAATTTCAAGCAACTCGGCATCTATTGCCTCATCACCCTGTGGCAGATCCTGGCTAGGTGCTGCGACTGATGTGGCTTCAGCAGGTGCTGTGGTGGTGACCATTTCTTGCAGCGCTTCCGAAGATGCTGCAAAGTCTGGTTTGCCCAACAAGTCTATGGCTGATTTTGCCCGGTCGGATGCGGCGGCATCATCAAGCAGAGTAGCCACCGAACGTTCTGATTCCAACGAGGTTTTCAATTGTGCATGCAGGCTGGCATCATCTGGTGTTTCTACCAGTGAGGCAGCCAGACGTGCTGATTCCTGCTGTTGATTAGCCAGCTCCTGCTCTGCAGTTTGCATTGTTGCGGCACGCGTATCATGGGCATGCGCATCATGCGGCAAATGAATATCGGCAGCAGGTAACAATTCCTTGCCAGCTGTCGCTTCCAGCAGATTGGAACGGAAAATACCGGCTTCTTTATCGAAGCTGAATTTCTTTTTCGCGGTCTCTGGCTGCGATTGCAAGGTTTCAATGAAGAAAGACAGGGCACCTATATTTTGCGCGACATTTTGGTGGTCAGCGATCTGTTCAGCGCCATGTTGCTTATCATCGGTAGTTTCACGCTCAATGAACTGTCTGACCATCTGACGTGTATGTTCGACCGCCAGCATGGCATCGTCCTGATCCAGCATGGCCAGCGCACCACCGATCTGGTGCATGGCACCATCTACCGGTTTCAGTGAATCTTTATTGGCGGGCGTGCGGAAATACTCGTCCAGAATTTTTTCTACATGACGCAAGCTTGATTGCATTTCTGCGACCAGCACGCCCATGGTCTGACGTTGCTGCGCTTCGCGGGAAATTTCACCCATCCAGCTTACCTGGGTTTGTGGCACTTCACCAGAAACTACGGACAATAAGCGGGTGGTGATTTCATCTGCACGTTCAGCGAAGTGTGCCGGCAAACGTGTCACGTGATCGAGTGCATGCTCAACAAACAACAGGCTGGTCGCCAGTTCTATACCCAGCTTGCTGCCATCAGGTGAATGGGCAACATGGCGGGCAATGCCTGCCAGTTCACGCAATAATTTGGATAATGGGGGAGCGTTCAAACCTGTGCCGGTATCGGCCAGATCTTTCATTTTTTGTGAGAATTTTTCTGCCAGGCCATTTTCGCCATTGGCAATCCTGCCCCACAAGTTTTTAACGGCTGATAATTGTTCTTTGGCCGTGGCCAATGCCCCGGCGGTGATCTGACCATAGTTTTTCTGATCATAATCAACTGGCACCTTGTCGTCGAGCTGGTAAGCCTTGCGCACACGCGCGACGAAAGGAGATGGCGACTCTACCTGCGCCAGGAAAAACAGGGCATCACGCAACAGGCGTTCAGGGATGGTGGTAACACCTTCGACCAGGCGACGTATCTGCAAGTTGATGCGGCCGAATATCTGTTTTACATATTGCTGGTTATCGAAAGCACTATGACTGACAGCTTCGACAAAGGCGCGCATGACTACCCAAAACGCCTTGGCCTGCGAATTGGTTTGCCCGTTTTCAATTTCGGCAATCACGTCATGCATGGCTTGTGTCGCCACACGCTGTTGCTCTTTGTCCTTACCTGTCAATACGGTCAGCAGCAGTCTTTCGAAGCGTTGACGTAATGGGGGATAACTGACGGGACTGACCTTGCCGCTGATAGCCAGTTCAGGTATCTGCTCTTTGGCAGACAGGGAGGGGAAAAACAAATCGGCAGGATGAATTCTCTCTGCACCTTTGAGTTCCAGCAACGCACGATAGTAAGGGAACAAACGTACCGGCTGATGCGGCGCGCCGGAAAGCAGATCCTCAAGATAGCGCAAGACAGCATGAAAAGCGTCAACAATCACTTCCACATTGGCCTGTGTCATCTCAAGCTGGCCGCTTTGCAGGCGTTCCAGCAATTCTTCTATGGTTTCAGTAACGATGGAAACGCCATCAATATCAACGATCTGCAAGGCACCATGGGCCTGATGCAGATAGCTTTTCGCATGCAATATGGTCGTGGGGCGGGTTTCTGCGTCTTGAGCAAGCGCGTCTGTCAGCATTTTGCCGGCATTCGTGATTGCTTCCCGCACTTCTCCCATCACCCAGGAAAGCGGCCCGATGTCGAACTGTTCCTGTGGAAGATCTGGCGATTTTGAAAAATCGGATGTCATGCGTACTCCGCAAACTCAAGGGCAATGAACCGCAGTCCATTACCGAGCAAATATGATAGGGTTGCAGCTAGTGGACTGTAACAGTGAAAAGCGAAAGTGAAGGACATGCGCCCGTCGAACCAGGGCAAGGCGCAAAACGTAGCGATAGCTGGGCTATCGCGAGTATTTGCAACGCAGCTCTGGTCGGCGCGCACATGGCAAGCACTTTGCTTTTCACTTTTACAGTCCACTCTCACAACCGGGGCGTGAAAATCAGGCAGCAACCCGGAACCGTGACACTGAGTTCTTGAGTTCTTCAGCCAGCATGGACAATTCTTTAATGGAGACCGCCGTTTGCTGCGTACCATTTTGTGTCTGCTCGGTGATGGTCAAAATATGCTGGATATTCTGTGCCACGCCATTGGCTGATGTTGCCTGTTGTTCCGTCGCCAGCGAGATACCTTGAATCAGTTCCGCAAGGCGGTTCGAAACGCTACGGATTTCAGACAACGCCGTACCGGCCGCATCGGACAGTTTCGCTCCCTCAACCACACCCTGAGTGGATTTTTCCATCGCGGCAACCGCGTCATGGGTATCCGTTTGAATCGTACGTACCAGCGCACCAATCTGCTTGGTCGCTTCAGCCGAACGTTCCGCCAGACGCTGAACCTCTTCCGCAACCACCGAGAAGCCTCGACCTGCTTCACCCGCTGACGCCGCCTGAATCGCCGCATTCAGCGCCAGTACGTTGGTTTGTTCGGTAATGTCGGAAATCAGTTCAGTGATCTCACCAATTTCCTGTGACGATTCACCCAGACGTTTAATACGCTTGGAAGTTTCCTGGATTTGCTCGCGGATCTCGTTCATACCCTTGATCGCGTTTTCCACCGCATGCGCACCCTGTTCCGCCGCAGCAACCGATTGACGCGCAACCAGTGCTGATTCATTCGCAGAGCGGGAAACGTCAGTAATTTCAGCCGCCATGGTCAGAACAACCTGACCTGCATCGGAAATCTCACGCGATTGCTGTTCAGAAGCGCTCAACAAGTCAGTAGAAATACCTTGCGCATGGCTAGATGCGGAAGTAACTTGTTCTGCCGTTGTTGTAACCCGTCCTACCAGTCCGCGCAACTCTTCCACCGTGTAGTTAACCGAGTCGGCAATCGCGCCGGTAATATCTTCGGAAACCGTCGCCTGCACAGTCAAGTCACCATCCGCAACTTCCTGCAATTCATTCATCAGTCGCAAAATCGCGGCCTGATTCTGATCGTTTGCAGCTTTCGCTTCTTCCTCTTGTTTTTGCGCCTGCATCATTTGCGCACCAGCTTCCAGACGGCGTTCATTCGCCTCTTTCGCCCGGTTACGGCTATCCTGCAACAGTACCAACGCCACACCAACCGCAGCCAGCAAGGCAACGAAGGCACTTGCCAACATCAGCCAGAAAGACAGATTGACCGAATCCTGTTGTGCCGTGTAATTTTTTTGCAGCTTGGACAGCTTGTTTTTCAAATCTTCATTTTCATTAAACAGCAACTGTTCGGACTGTTTGGCAGCAATAAAGTTTTGCAGGTTGCCCAGAATGCTTGATACCGATACCTGGTATTCGGTAAATGTTTTTTGCAGTTCAGTTAATTTGTCGCGTGTGTCCGCATCTTTGGTGGCGGTCAGGCGCAAGACATCACTACCTTTCAGAAAGCCATCGACCAGATCACGGAAAGTATTTGTATCCTTACCCAGCAAGAACGCCGTTTCAGGATTAACACCCTCAGAAGTCAGGAATTCATTCGCGCTACGACCCAGACGCTGCGTCAACATCACGAGCTGACCTGCCGCATTAATTTCACGCGCAGAACCACCGCCCTGTACTTTCAAGGTCGAAATCTGCTCGGTCAATTCCAGCAAGACTGGGGACAAGGCATTCATTTTTTGCAGTGTCTGGCCGAAACCGGTCAATTCTTTCTGACGGTTCAGGATAGTTTCCGCTGCTTTATTGGAGTTGTCCCAGGCTTTCTTCGCATCCTTGACGACCGGCTCAAGATTAGAATCGGCTTTATCAACTGTACGGCCCTGGTAGTTACCACCATTTAACAGGACTGTTAAATCGTTGTTCATCTCAGTACGGCTGTCTTTGAGCTGTTTAAACGCTTCAACATTACCCTGAATCGCATTCGGTGCCGCTTTACCGATACGCTGCGAGTGCATCAGCGCCTCACCGGCGATCTGCGCCTGCGTGGAAAGCAATGCTGACTGGTTGGAGTTCAACCAGACGAAAACTGCACCCAGCAACAAGGCCAGCGCCATGATGATGGACAAGATACGCATCTGCTGTTGCAGCGACATTCTGCCGATAATAGGCAAACGAATATCGCCGCCTTTTTCCAGCGCATCGCCAATAAAAGTCGCATCGGCATGTGCGTCAGCCTTTAGCGCAGCAGGCTCTGCTGTAGCCAGGCTGTGTGTGCTGCCATGCGCTTCGGGTGACAACATTTTGACGTTGCTTGCTTCTTCAACTTCAACCGAATCAGCATTCCCGAATGACCTCGCCGCGACCTCTGCTCCGTCAACTTCCGGATCTTCTTTACCCTTGGACACGAACGGTAGATTAAATGCCATTACTAAGTCTCCTAAACGATTGAAAAGCAGTCAGTATTCTTGCTTGATTGCGCATACTGACTTATAAACCTATTTGCAAAAAATCCTGATCCTGCACCAGCATGGCCAGGCTGAGTTCAAACCATACATTGCCGTCACGGTCGCGGTACTTCTTTTTCAGCCAGGCCTTATTTTCAAGTTCACCGGCTTCAAAAGGCAGTTCTTCCATTTCAGAAACCGTACGCAAACCCAAAACCTGTGACACCAGCAAACCGCTGTTGAATGCCATGCCGGGTGCAAAAGCAACGATACGGCAAGACCCATCGAGCTTGGTCGCATCCAGTCCCTGGAAACGCGGCAAATCAATAACACCGGTCAAGTTACCCCGGATATTAGACAGGCCGATATACCAGTCACGCGTCAATGGCACCCTGGTTAAAGCACCGGCAGTAACAATCTCACCAGATTCACGTAAATCCAGCAGGTAACGCCCATGCCCTATCATGATGCCCAGCTGACTGAGTTTGGTATAGCCGCCACGCTGGGCGGCCTGCATACGTTCCAGCAACTGCGCCTGAAATTCACGCAGCCGGGTACGACGCACACCCTTGTCGGTCTTAACAACTTCCGGGGTTTTGGCAGCAGGTTCAAGTACAGTCTGATTCATGAGCAATCCGAAGATATCTTATTGTAGATACAGGAAATAAAACTTTACTATCCTGATAAATCCTGACCAATCCTGCTTAACCGAGCGCAGAAATTTTCGCCAGCAGTTCTGCCGGGTCAATAGGCTTTACCAAGTAATCACGGGCACCCTGACGCAAACCCCAGATGCGGTCAGTTTCCTGATTTTTGCTGGTGCAGATAATCACTGGCACGTCTTGCGTGTCTGGATCTTTGGCAATGGCACGGGTAATTTGAAAACCGTTTTGCCCAGGCATCACCACATCCATCAAAATCAGTTGTGGCTTGTCAGCCTTGATTTTCGTCAGCGCTTCTTCGCCATTTTCAGCAGTGGAAACCGAGAAACCGTTTTTAACCAGTACATCGGTCAGGAAATAACGTTCTGTTGGAGAATCATCCACAATCAGAATTTTTTGAATGGCCATATATTTTTACCTCACATTAACTAATATTAGAACTAGGTCGCTGACGTGTAATTTTTTACCGTTTTCAGCAGACTATCTTTTGTAAAGGGCTTGGTCAGGTATTCATCAGATCCGACCATCGCACCACGGGCGCGGTCAAATAACCCGTCCTTAGAAGACAACATAATTACCGGTGTATCCCGGAATTTCGCACTTTTCTTAATCAAAGCGCAAGTTTGATATCCATCGAGTCTAGGCATCAGGATATCGCAAAAAATCAGGTCTGGATGAGAATCATTGATTTTGGCTAAAGCATCAAAACCATCTTCAGCCAACACGATTTTGTATCCGGCCTGCCCAAGAAAAATCTCCGCCGAACGGCGTATGGTGCTGCTATCGTCAATCACCATGATTTTCAGGTTCTCATTGCCCGTCAACGTTGACATAAAATCATCTCTTCCCGGCAGTATTAAGGTTACATATCACTGTAACAAAAAATAGCACTTTTGCGCTTTTTTTCCATGAATAAACATACGATTCACGTGCGATTCGCGTCAAAATTGTCAATTCGGTCAAATTGCGACCATTTCGAAATCTTCTTTGCGTGCACCGCACTCCGGGCAGGTCCAGTTCATGGGTACATCTTCCCAGCGCGTGCCGGCAGCGATGCCGTCTTCTGGCGAGCCTTGTTCTTCGTCATATACCCAGCCGCAAATCAAACACATCCACGCCTTGTAGGCACCCTTCTCCGCTACCGTATCAGTCACGACTAAAACCCTTCAATCAAGTAAAATATTGAAACTGCTGCAAACTTTTGTTTGCATTGTGTTATTAATGGCATTTGCGCGAGTAATTTAAGTCCCCACGAAGTCAGCTATATTAATCTACCAAACGTGCAAAACCAAATTTCTCCACTAATACTTAGCTTTGGCGCCTCAGATCCTGTGGCGGCAACTGGCATTCATGCCGACCTCGCCTCGTTTGCGGCCATGGGCTGTTATGGCTTGCCCGTCATCACCGCCATTTTAACTGGCGATACCTCACAAATTGACGATTTGCATCCGCTTGAGGCCGATCTGGTCGATGAACAGGCGCGCACCATTCTCGAAGACATGCCGGTACTGGCATTTAAGGTTGGCCAGGTTGGCAGCGTGGAAAATGTCACCGTCATTGCCGAAATCGTGTCTGACTATCCCGAACTGCCGCTGGTACTTGACCCCTTCAATGCTGCCATCACCGAACAGGGTCCGGAAGCCGAAGATCTGGTCCTGGCGATACGAGAACTGCTGGTTCCACAAGCCAGCCTGCTGATGATCTCTGCGGTTGAGCTGTCACGCCTGGCAGAAACCTGGAAGGAAGGCCCGGAACCGGAAGATCTGGAAGCCGACGCCATGACACTGATCGAATCCGGCTGCGAGTATATATTAGTAACCGGCACCAGTAGCGATATTGGTGAGGTCGCGAACACTTTATTTAGCGATGCCGGGGTGGTCAGGCGCGATACCTGGCAGAGAATTCCCGGTTCTCATGCTGGCGCCGGCTCAACCTTGTCAGCAGCGATTGCCGCCTTGCTGGCAAATGGCCTGGACATACCCGACGCTGTGCTGGAAGCACAGGAGTTCACCCATGCCGCCTTAAACCATGCGCAAAGACTGGGCATGGGCAGGCTCATCCCTGATCGCTATTTCTGGGCCAGAGAACCAGGCTAAAGGCTGGTTTGTTCCACCGAAATTTAACGATTTGTAACATACACTGATAATTCATTGACACATTTATGACTGATAAAAACGACATTCTGTTTGCACGTGCGCAAAAAACCACACCAGGCGGTGTCAATTCACCAGTTCGTGCCTTCCGCTCGGTGGGTGGCACTCCCCGTTTCATCACCCGTGCACTCGGCCCTTATTTCTGGGATGCCGAAGACAAGCGCTACATTGACTATATAGGCTCATGGGGACCGGCAATTGTCGGTCATGCCCACCCCGAGGTCATCACCGCAGTGCAAGCCGCCGCTGCACGTGGCCTGAGTTTTGGCGCACCGACCGAAGGCGAAGTACAGATGGCCGAAGAAATCTGCAAACTGGTCCCTGGCGTAGAGCAGGTGCGTCTGGTCTCCAGCGGCACCGAAGCGACCATGAGCGCCCTGCGTTTGGCACGCGGTGCTACCAAACGCGACAAGATCATCAAGTTTGAAGGTTGTTATCACGGCCATGCTGATTCTTTACTGGTCAAGGCTGGCAGTGGCTTGCTGACTTTTGGCAACCCGACGTCTGCCGGCGTACCGGAAGACTTCAGCAAGCACACGCTGGTGCTTGATTACAATAACTGTGAGCAACTGGAAGAAGTTTTCAAGTCTATAGGCGACCAGATTGCCTGTGTAATTGTTGAACCGGTGGCAGGTAATATGAACCTGATCCGTGCCACGCAAGAGTTCATCAACACTATGCGCAAGCTGTGTACCGCGCATGGCACTGTATTGATTTTCGATGAAGTGATGTGCGGCTTCCGCGTTGGCCTGCATGGTGCACAGGCACTGTATGGCGTGCAGGCTGACCTGACTTGCCTTGGCAAAGTCATCGGTGGTGGTTTGCCAGTGGCGGCTTTTGGTGGTCGTGCAGATCTGATGGGACACATGGCACCTTTGGGTGGCGTGTATCAGGCCGGCACTTTGTCAGGCAACCCGGTCGCCGTGGCGGCGGGCATGACTACCCTGAAAATTATCCAGCAGGCAGACTTCTATGAAAACCTGACAGCACAAACCCGCAAGCTCGTGGATGGTTTAAGTGCTGCCGCCAAAACTGCCAATGTCACGTTCTGCGCCGATGCTGTCGGCGGCATGTTTGGCCTGTACTTTGCCAAAGAAGTACCGGATTCTTACGCCGCCATGATGGCCAGTGACAAGGAAAAATTCAACCGCTTCTTCCATCTGATGCTCGATCAGGGCGTCTACCTTGCGCCTTCCGCCTTTGAGGCCGGCTTCGTCTCAGCACAACATGATGATGGCGTCATTGCCGAAACCATCGCCATCGCTGGCAAGGCTTTCGCGCAATTGTAAGTCACCGGCATCAACCTCCTGCTGGCTGCCAAACCTGGTTTGAGTGTTTTCAAACCAGGACCACACTACCAATCGGAGATGCCGTTCAGTTTTTTGTCCTGAACTCGATATGTGATGGCCGCCCAGGCAAGTGCAAATTTGCATGTGGCGCTGGCGTCTGGCTGATGACTTTGCCACGTCGCAGTACCAGTAATCTAGCAGAACGCAAACGCAATGCTTCTATCGTGTCACTGGCGTCCAGTAAAACCAGATCGGCAAAACATCCTGCTTGCAAGCCATAGGCTTCCAGCCCAAGTATGCGTGCTGGCGTTTCTGTCACAGCGTCAAAACACTGGCGCATGGCGGCCTGACCAGTCATCTGGCCAACGTGCAAACCCATTTGCGCCACTTCCAGCATGTCACCCGAACCCAGGCTATACCACGGGTCCATCACACAATCATGGCCGAAGGCAACATCAATACCGGCAGCCAGCATTTCTGGCACACGGGTCATGCCACGACGTTTTGGATAGGTATCGTGCCGCCCCTGCAAAGTGATATTGATGAGGGGATTGGCAATGGCGGCAACGCCTGCCTCACGGATCAGCGGCAGCAACTTGCTGACATAATAATTATCCATGGAGTGCATGGAAGTCAGGTGTGAGCCGGCAACACGGCCATGCAAACCCAGCCGGTTGCTGTGATAAGCCAGGGTTTCAATATGGCGCGACATGGGGTCGTCCGATTCGTCGCAATGCATGTCTACCCGCAATCCCTGTTCAGCGGCAAACTCGCACAACAGGCGCACTGATTCTGCACCATCGGCCATGGTGCGTTCAAAATGCGGGATACCGCCGACCACATCGACACCCATGGCAATCGCCCGTTTTAGATTCGCCATGGCAGTCGGGCTGCGCAAAATGCCATCTTGCGGAAATGCCACCAGTTGCAAATCCAGATAAGGCGCCACCCGGCGCTTCACTTCCAGCAAGGCCTCCACAGCCAATAAGCGGTCATCACAGATATCGACATGCGAACGGATCGCCAGCAAACCACGCGCCACCGCCCAGTCGCAATAACGCAGAGCCCGCTCGATCAGCGCCTCTTGCGTCAGTATGGGTTTCAGTTCGCCCCACAGGGCGATACCTTCCAGTAAAGTGCCGGACTGGTTAACCCGTGGCAAACCATAGCTGAGCACCGCATCCATATGAAAGTGGGCATCCACAAACGGTGGCGTCACCAGGTTGCCATTGGCATTGATTTCTTCTGCCGCGCTGACCGGCAAAGCCACGCCAACGGCGCTGATGCGGCCATCCTGAATGGCTATATCGATACCCTTGCGACCATCTGGCAAACTGGCATTGCGGATGACAAGATCGTTCATCAGAAATCTCTCTCTATTATTAGTACATCGATTAGTACATCGATTAGTACATAGTTATTACATAAAATATGCGCCACAAGCCCCATCCTGCGTCATAATCTTGGCACAGAAAGGCAGGAATCTTATGGCAACAATGAAGCAAGTCGCAGAGAAAGCGCGCGTCTCCACCACCACGGTTTCTCACGTCATCAATAATACCCGGGTCGTCAGTGAAGATGCACGCGAACGTGTGCTGGCCGTCATTCAGGAATTGCGCTACATCCCCAGCGCGGTCGCGCGCAGCCTGAAAAACGACCGTACCCATACCCTGGGTATGATGATACCGAATAACTCCAATCCCTATTTTGCCGAAATCATCCAGGGCATTGAAGATGCGTCATTCAAGCTAGGTTACAACATTATTTTGTGCAATTCGTATGATGACCCGAAAAAACAGGCCGCCTATATCCGCGTGTTGATGGAAAAACGCATTGATGGGCTGATTCTGGTGTCATCGGGTTCGGATGAAGAACTCACGCAACTGCTGGCAGATGAGGGCATCCCCAAAGTGCTGGTGGACAGGGAAGTATCAGGTGTCGTCGCTGATTTTATTGAAGCCGACCATGAACAAGGTGGCTATGAAGCGACGCGCTACCTGATTGGTCTGGGGCATACCGACATTGCCTGCGTTGCTGGCCCTGATATTTTGCTGCCCAGCGGGGATCGCGTCACCGGCTACCGGCGTGCGCTCAGCGAAGCTGGCCTGCCGTTTCGGCCAGAATATCTGATACATGCAGACTTTACCAGTCAGGGTGGCTTTAACGCCTTCCAGCAACTACTGGCATTGCCACAACGGCCCACCGCCATTTTTGCCAGCAATGATTTGATGGCGATTGGTGGCATACGCGCCGCCAATGAAGCAGGCATCAGGATACCCGAAGCGCTGTCTGTCATCGGTTACGATGATATCGCGCTGGCCTCCTTCAGCACGCCGCCACTGACCACGATCGCCCAACCCAAGCAGGCCATCGGCAACCTGACTGCACAAATACTGGTCAACCGCATTGTCGACCCAGAAGCGCCACTGCGACGTGAAATGCTGAAATCGAGCCTGGTCATCCGCCAGTCGACTGCCCGGCCTGAGCGTTAAAACCAGGGCAAGGCCGCAAACGCCTTGACCAGTACCATATTGAGTATCTGCAATATGATCAATGCCACCAGTGGGGAGAAATCAAGCCCGCCCAATGGAGGTATCAACTTGCGCAAAGGCGACAACACCGGCTCATTCAAGGCGCGTATGAAGGGTGCAAACGGGGCATGCGGATTCACCCAGCTAAAGATAGCCTCCAGCACCAACAGCGCCATCAAGCCATACAATATCCATTGCAGCATACGGAAAATCGTCAGCCACAAGATGGCCAGCGGGGCAAATTGGGCCATTAACCATACCTTGGCCAGCATCGCCAGCAAGGCAACCAGAAAAGCTGCAATCAGCGACGCCCAGTCATAACCACGAAAACCCGGGACGATGCGGCGTATCGGGTGAACCAGCCAATCTGTCAGTTGAAAAATTGCCTGTGCCAGACCATTTGGTGGCCTGACTCTTTGCACCTGCATCCAAAAACGCAGTAGCAAAAAACCAGCGAACAAGCCTGTCACCGTATCAATGACAAAAGTAAAAATATCGTATAACACGCTATGCCCTCAAAAAAAACCCACTGAATGACGAATCATACAGTGGGTATTGTGCCTGAATAACACCAGGCAACCAAGCATATCAACGATTATGCTGGGCGATTACCAGTTGGGAAAGGCCATGCTGCATTTGGACTAACAACGGTTTTCGCATCAGGTGTCGCTGGTTTTGCTGGAGCGGCCTTTTTTGCGGCTGGCTTAGCCGCGGCTTTTTTTGCTGCTGGCTTCGCTGCTGCTGGTTTAGCTGCTGCTGGTTTAGCTGCTGCTGGTTTGGCTGCTGCTTTTTTAGCTGCTGGCTTGGCCGCTGCTTTTGCCGCTGGTTTGGCTGCTGCTTTTGCTGCTGGCTTGGCTGCTGCTTTTTTAGCTGCTGGTTTAGCTACTGCTTTTTTAGCTGCTGGTTTGGCTGCTGCTTTTTTAGCTGCTGGCTTGGCCGCTGCTTTTGCCGCTGGCTTGGCTGCTGCTTTTGCTGCTGGCTTGGCTGCTGCTTTTTTAGCTGCTGGTTTAGCTACTGCTTTTTTAGCCGCTGGTTTGGCTGCTGCTTTTGCCGCTGGCTTGGCCGCTGCTTTTTTAGCTGCTGGTTTAGCTACTGCTTTTTTAGCTGCTGGTTTGGCTGCTGCTTTTGCTGCTGGCTTGGCTGCTGCTTTTGCCGCTGGCTTGGCCGCTGCTTTTTTAGCTGCTGGTTTAGCTGCCGCTTTTTTAGCTACTGGCTTGGCTGCTGCTTTTGCTGCTGGCTTAGCCGCCGCTTTTGCTGCTGGCTTAGCTGCTGCTTTTGCCGCTGGCTTAGCTGCTGCTTTTGCCGCTGGCTTGGCCGCTGCTTTTTTAGCTGCTGGCTTGGCTGCTGCTTTTGCCGCTGGTTTGGCTGCTGCTTTTGCTGCCGGTTTAGCCGCTGCTTTTTTAGCTGCTGCCTTTTTTGCAGCTGGTTTCTTAGCTGCTGCTGGTTCGTCTGGTGACGGTTGTGGTGCTGTTGCCATTTTGTTTCTCCTTCGGTAGAGATGGAAAAAATCAGATAAAAATTAAATCCGCTCGATCCATTCAAGCGGATTATTCATCGGCACAAACAAGAAGGCTGTTTGCGCTAATGAATTCTGCACCAGCCGAACTGCTCCATCCCCTCTATTGATGTAGCACTTCAGCCATCATGGTTTGTGCAACCCAGACATCGGATCAACTCACAAACCTAAATCAGCCGGCTAAACCTGCCGGCCTCGGTATTCTTTTCAGGATCAGACAAATTCGTGACAAGGACTTTATAAGGTAAAAACGACTACGCAATGTTTCTGCCACCTCGTCACTTGTAACAATTTGCTTCCATCCTGTTTTTGCAAAACACAAAGACCAAAAGCCACAATACCCAGTTACGCCAGGTATTGCGGCACTAACAGCTCAACACAATGTAGTCTGTGACTGTCCATTCAGTTTGGTGAGGCCTCTCGCATTTTACGTCTTGTGCAAACGATGAGTAATCCCGGGAAGTTCAATTCGAAGCCCTATTCGAATTCTAATTATTTATTACGTATAGTGTATTTGCTTTTTCACGCTTGTAAAGCACAACGTACATGATACGTATAACTTTCAAACTAAAATCGCTCACTACACGTAATCAGAGCTTCAAAAATCCCGGATACCGGCGTGCGCTTTTTTGCTGCAGCACTTATTCCCAGTTGAGGGCTCCGCCAGTTTGATACTCGATCACACGTGTCTCAAAAAAGTTGCGCTCTTTTTTCAGGTCTATCATTTCACTCATCCAAGGGAAAGGATTTTCTTCCTGAGGGAACAGCGCTTCGAGACCGATTTGTTGTGCGCGGCGATTTGCGATGAAGCGTAAATAACCTTTAAACATAGGCGCATTCAAACCGAGCACTCCACGCGGCATTGTATCCTCTGCGTAACGATATTCCAACTCTACTGCACGCAAAAACAACGATTTAATTTCATCGCGAAATGCTGGCGTCCACAAATGCGGATTTTCCATCTTAATCGTATTGATTAAATCGATCCCGAAATTGCAGTGCATCGATTCATCACGCAAGATGTATTGGTATTGTTCAGCCGCACCCATCATTTTATTTTGACGGCCAAGCGCCAGAATCTGTGTGAAGCCGACATAGAAAAACAGGCCTTCCATCAGGCAGGCAAAAACGATCAGCGACTTCAGCAAGGTCTGGTCTGACTCGGTCGTACCTGTCTTGAATTCAGGATTGGTCAGCACATCGATGAAAGGAATCAGGAACTGATCCTTGTCGCGGATGGACTCCACTTCATTATAGGCATTGAAGATTTCAGCTTCATCCAGGCCCAGCGATTCAACGATGTATTGATAGGCGTGGGTATGAATGGCCTCTTCAAATGCCTGACGCAACAGGTACTGGCGGCACTCTGGTGCCGTGATATGGCGGTAGGTACCCAGCACGATATTGTTGGCAGCCAGTGAATCGGCAGTGACGAAGAAACCCAGGTTGCGCTTGACCAGACGACGCTCGTCTTCGGTCAGGCCGTTCGGGTTTTTCCAGAGTTCAATATCGCGCTGCATATTGATCTCTTGCGGCATCCAGTGATTGGCGCAACCGGCCAGGTATTTATCCCATGCCCATTTATATTTGAAAGGGACCAGCTGGTTCACGTCCGTGGTGCCATTGATAATGCGTTTGTCGGCGGCATTGACGCGGCGCGCCATGACTTCAGGTGTAACGACAACCGGCTTGGTCACCAGCGCAGGGTTCAGAGCGATGTCTTGCGTCTGCAAAGACTGTTGTAAATTGGTGGCAGCAGTATGTCGTGGTGCCGGTGCAGCGGGAGCCGCAGGCGCGACTTCATCATCCCAAGATAGCATTTTTAATTCCTTACTTTTGAATACATATTATTAGAGTGGCGTGGCCAGCCAGGTCAAATGGCTGGCCACGCTGAAGACAACGATGGTCTTCCGGCTTATTGACAAGCCTCACACTCTTCGAAACCGGCGTCGCCAGGACGCAACATGCAGGCTGGGCCATCAGTTTCCTGCGCTGCCGGTGCTGCGCTTGTAGCACTGGCACCATAGGAACTATGGTTACCATCCACACCAACCGCGTTCAGTGCGCCGGTTTTGCTGGTCGATTTTTCTGTATGTGTGGCACCGATAGTACGCAGGTAATACGTTGTTTTCAAACCACGCAACCAGGCGAGCTTATAGGTTTCATCCAGTTTTTTACCTGAAGCACCTGCCATATAGATATTCAGGGATTGTGCCTGGTCTATCCATTTCTGACGGCGCGATGCAGCTTCCACTAGCCAGGATGGGCTGACTTCAAATGCGGTGGCATACAGGGCACGCAAGTCTTCAGGGATGCGGTCAATGCGGGCCAGGCTGCCATCAAAATACTTGAGGTCGGCGATCATGACTTCATCCCACAGGCCGCGGTCTTTCAGATCACGCACGAGGTGTTCATTGATTTCAGTAAATTCGCCCGACAGATTCGACTTCACATACAGGTTCTGGTAAGTCGGCTCGATACAGGCAGACACACCAATAATGTTAGAAATTGTTGCAGTAGGTGCAATCGCCACGCAATTCGAATTGCGCATGCCAAATTGTTTGATACGGTTACGTACGACCGACCAATCCATGCTTTCCGAGAAATCGGCCTCCAGATAGCCGCCGCGTTCTTCACCCAGCAACTTCAATGAGTCTTGCGGCAAGATGCCACGATCCCACAAAGAACCACGGTAAGAACTGTAACGGCCACGCTCTTCAGCCAACTCGGTAGATGCCAGGTAGGCGTAATAGCAAACTGCTTCCATCGACGTGTCAGCAAACTGCACGGCATCCATCGATGCGTAAGGGATGCGCATCATGTGCAGGCAATCCTGGAAACCCATGATGCCCAGACCGACAGGACGGTGACGCAAGTTCGAATCACGCGCTTTCTTGACTGCATAGTAGTTGATATCGATAACGTTATCCAGCATGCGCATTGCTGTACGTATGGTTTTTTGCAGTTTGACCTGATCCAGCTGGCCATCTTTCATATGCGCCGGCATATTGACCGAGCCCAGGTTGCAGACCGCGATCTCGCTATCGTTGGTGTTCAGGGTGATTTCTGTACACAAATTGGAGCTGTGAACCACGCCGACGTGCTGTTGTGGCGAACGGATATTGCATGGGTCCTTGAAAGTAATCCATGGATGGCCAGTTTCAAACAGCATCGACAACATCTTGCGCCACAGGTCCAGCGCCGGGATTTTTTTCGACAATGTCAGTTCACCACTAGCTGCCTTGGCTTCATACGCAGTGTAAGCCTGTTCAAAAGATTTACCGTATTTGTCATGCAGGTCTGGCACATCGGAAGGTGAGAACAGTGTCCAGTCGCCTTTTTCCATGACACGCTTCATGAACAGGTCAGGAATCCAGTTGGATGTATTCATGTCATGCGTGCGGCGACGGTCATCGCCCGTATTTTTACGCAGGTCGAGGAATTCCTCGATATCCATGTGCCAGGTTTCCAGATAGGCGCAGACTGCACCTTTGCGTTTACCGCCCTGGTTAACAGCCACGGCCGTGTCATTGACGACTTTCAGGAAAGGTACGACACCCTGTGATTTACCATTGGTGCCTTTGATATGCGCACCCAGCGAGCGTACTGGTGTCCAGTCATTGCCCAGACCGCCGGCATATTTTGCCAGCAAGGCGTTTTCCTTGATGGCTTCGTAGATGCCATCCAGATCATCTGCCACAGTTGTCAGGTAGCACGAAGACAGTTGTGAACGTTGTGTACCCGAATTGAACAGGGTCGGTGTCGAGCTCATGAAATCAAAGCTGGACAAGAGATTGTAAAATTCTATCGCACGGGCTTCACGATCGATTTCATTTAATGCCAGACCCATCGCCACGCGCATGTAAAAGGCCTGTGGCATTTCAACACGGGTACCGCGAATATGCAGGAAGTAACGGTCATACAAAGTTTGCAGACCGATATAACCAAATTGCAGATCGCGGTCAGCAACCAGGGCATCTGCCAGTTTTTTCAAATCAAACTGGCCCAGCTTGGCATCAAGTAAATCAGCTTCTATACCTTTTTTGATGAATTTCGGGAAGTACTCGACATATTCTTGTGCCGCATCCTGTTGCGCCACTTCTTTACCGAATACTTCTTTACGTACTGTATGCAAGAGCAGGCGTGCAGTAACCTGGCTGTATGCAGGTTCTTTTTCCATCAGGGCACGGGCAGCCAGGATGGCTGATTTATACAATTCTTCTACCGGTACGCCGTCGTACAGGTTCTTCAGGGTCTCGGCCAGGATCGCATCAGGATCAGCCAGCTTGTCCAGACCCAGGCAGGCGGCGGCGATCATCTTGCGTACTTCAGCCACATCCAGCGGACGGGATTGACCATCAACGATCACATGCAATTGCGGCGCAGCAGGTTCAACATGGCCAGGCGCATCATGAATGCGACGACGCTCTTCCATGCGTTTGGCACGGTACAACACGTAGGAGCGTGCAACATCATGCTCGCCAGAACGCATCAGGGCCAGTTCGACCTGATCCTGTACGTCTTCTATATGAAAGGTGCCGCCGGCTGGCTGCCTGCGCATCAAGGCACCGACTACACTGGCTGTCAATTGTTCCACCAACTCTCTTACCCTTGCCGATTCTGCGCCGTGGCCACCATTGACCGCAAGGAAGGCCTTGGTCATGGCAATCGCGATCTTGGACGGCTCGAACCCGACAACCGAACCATTGCGGCGAATGATGCGATATTCGCTGTAGCCGCTGGCGGTCGTACCTATGCTGCCGATGTTGCTGGCAGATGATGCCGGGATATTCAGAGCCAAGCCCATATCTGACTTGGATAATGTGGAAATTTCAATTGAAGAGTGCATTGATCCTCCGGATGCAGTGTTATTTTTTTCCGTTGAAAGCCGCTGCTAATGCGGATTCAGACGGTGAATTAGAGTTAAACAAGTATTGCGCATTACAGCTAAGGGCCTGATATCACGGATAGTCATATCCATTTTATTTTTTCAAATCAATTGCTAAATCTATTGCAAATTCAATTACTAATCAGAAGGGAAATTGAAGCAGGGCAAGAAAACAAACCAAATCTGAAAATCATCATCAACCACTAGATATAGTGCGCTAATTTTTATTTGCCCTAATTCTAGTGCCGCAACCCCGCATATGCAACCGCTTTTCATTTAAATAATTGATTTATTTTTTTAAGCAAACCGGAGATAAGGTGTTGACTTTCGCAAAGCGATTAAAAGTGATGCCAGAGCCGCGAGTGGGTACTAACCTGCAAACGCTGATGGCAAATAATTGCCTCCTGCCGATGAAGGCAAAGGCAGCAGACGATGCGCGAGGTTGTTTCAAGATGTAATAAGAGCCGTCGCAGAAACGGCTTCGTATAAAAGAGGGAAGCACAGCACTTGCGCCTGATGCAGGGGCTGGATTCAGGCCACCGTCACAGGCCTGGGATCTGCCCTGATACCGTATCGCGTCAGTGTGAAAATGCCTGTATACAACGGATCAACAAGTCCATGCATCCACACATCCACGGACTATTCAAGTTCCTGAATTTTGAGTTTTTGTATCTGGTAACGCAATTGCCGGAAACTCACGCCCAGCAATTCTGCTGCCTGGGTGCGGTTGTTTTTGGTCTGAACCAGTGCACGCCGTATCATTTCACGCTCGACGCTTTCCAGATACTCAGGTAGAGAACACGGTAAGTCAGGAGCATTGAAGACATCGACCAGATGGGTAGCGCTGTCGGTCACCTCCATCATGGGCATCGCTTCGACAGCTACTGCGTCTGAATAAACCGGCTCCGCCAATTTTCGTCCGCCGCGCAATGCCAGATCAGCGACTTCGATGCAATCGTCATTGGCAAAGGCAATCGCTCTCTCCAATATGTTTTCCAGTTCACGGACATTGCCTGGAAAATCATAGCTGATCAGTGCATCTATCGCTGGTGACGACATGCTGATATCGTTACCCGTCAGTTTTTTCAGAATATTCGACGACAATTCGACAATATCTTCCAGGCGCTCGCGCAAAGGGGGCAGATGCAGCTCTATCACATTCAAGCGGTAAAACAGATCCTGGCGGAAACGTCCTTCTTCCACACAGATCGCCAGGTTCTGATGCGTGGCACTGATGATACGCACATCCACCGCTTCTTCGACGGTCGCCCCCACCTTGCGTACGCGGCGCTCCTGGATGGCCCGCAATAACTTTACCTGCATGGGCAAAGGCAGGTCTGCCACCTCATCAAGCATCAGCGTGCCGCCGTTGGCCGCCTGAAAAAAGCCGTCCCTGTCATCGGCTGCACCGGTGAAGGCACCTTTGCGATAACCGAAAAATTCAGCCTCCATGAGATTTTCGGGAATAGCGCCGCAATTGACAGCAACAAAAGGTTTGCCCGAACGGGCACTGCTGGTATGAATTTCCCTGGCAGCCAGTTCCTTGCCGCTGCCCGATTCGCCAGTAATGATCACCGGTGCCATGCTGCGGGCCAGGCGACTGATCTGGACCCTGACCTCTTGCATACCGGCCGATTGCCCGATCAGGAAAGAACTGGATGCGCGGGCGACGTGCGCAGGCTGTTCTTGCTGCTCCTTCTGGACTTCGCTGGTTTGCAATGCCGACCTGACCAATTTACGCAACTGATCAAGCGCCACTGGCTTGGAGACATAATCAAAGGCACCGGCTTTCAGGGCAATGACCGCATTATCAGCGCTGCCAAAAGCAGTAATGACGGCGATGGGCGTGTTTTTATATAGTGTGCCGACTTCCTGCACCAGTTCCATGCCTGATCCATCAGGCAGACGCATGTCCGTTAACACCAGCGCATAGCTATGCCTGGCCAGATGCGTTCTGGCGATAGCCAGGCTTTCAGCGCTGTCGACATCCAATCCCATCTTGATGAGGGTAATTTCAAGCAACTCACGCAGATGTGCTTCGTCATCCACCACCAGAATGCGGGGACAGGCGCTGGCTTCATTCGTACTCATGCGCTGTATCCAGAAAAATTAATCACAAAACGCCCACTAGGTTCATGCATCCCACTTTCGTTTTCTTCCACCCGGTATTCATAGTCAAGCAGGGCATGATTGTTCAGGCATAACTCCCTTGCCATATACAGACCCAGACCCGTTCCCATGCGTGAGGTGGTGTAAAACGGCTCAAACAGATGTGCTCTTACATCATACGGGATAGCTGGCCCATCATCTTGTATATGCAATTCCTGCCGTCCGGTAGGATTGATGTGCGCATACAAACGTATGCTGGCCGGTTGTCCACTGGCATAGCGTATCGCATTCGACAGCAAATTCAAAACGACTTCGCGCAAATGACTGGGGTCAAAGCTGACCTGGAAATCCTGACCCTTCACCACCAGCATCAAATCACCTGCCAGCCCCTTGGTTTCGGCGAAATCCTGCACCATCGCATGAATAGTATCCATCAAACCATACGGCTCTACATCTGGCTGCGCTTTACGCGATAGTTTCAGGATGTCTTCTATCAGTTGATTCAGGCGTGCCACGTTGTCATCGACAATTTTTAACAGACGACTGGTCTGTGCCCTGTCCGGCCCGAGATTTTCCAGGTCTTCGTTCAGCAGCGATGCCGCATAGGAAATGGAAGACAGGGGATTGCGTACTTCATGCGCAATACTGGCGGTCAGGCGCCCCATGGATGCCAGTTTCAATTGCTGCGCCTGATTTTCTATATCAGATACATCTTGCATGAAGATGATGGTATAAGTTCCGGCGTGTGCAGCCATGCCCGCCACATTCACGCCTTTTACAGCAACAAAGCGCAATTTCAAGTGAGTCACGAAATGCGGGCGGTCGCTGCGGTCATGCAATTCGGTTTCGGTAATGGTATTACGCGCCTCGGTTCTGGCATCGTCGAGATAGCAACGTATGGAAACAAAGGAAATTTCTTCCTCTTTCTTGCGGTCTGGCAAACTTTGACGGCCCTGCATAACACTCAGTATTTCGACAATAGGGCGCAAGGCCGAGATATGTGCCAGCTCAACGCCAACCATGTCCTTGGTCAAATTACCACCCAGCATGCGTACTGCTGCCGGATTAATTTCAAACATGCGGCCAGCCTGATCAAGCACCAGAATGCCATCGCCCATGTCGGCAATCACCAACTGGTTAATCGCCTGCTGTATGGCCAATGCATTACCACGTAAAGTGGCCAATTGCTCCTGGCGTATGACATTGTTCGCCAGCCGGCTGACCACATACACTACGGCAAAATAGGCAGCACCATATAAACCTGCCTGCGACAAAGGCGTACCTTCTTCCAACTGCAGAATGTGATACACACTTTCAGACAACAGGAACAGAACGGCAATCGACGTGAAAAAGAAGGCCCACACCAGCGGGCTCAGTATGGCAGCGCCTGCCAGCGGGAATAAATACAGTATGCCCAGCCCACTCTTGCTGCCGCCGGCCGCTGCATACATGATGGAAATAACAGCGAGGTCAAGCAGTATCTGGATAGTCAGTTGCCACAAAAACCGGTGGCGGTAAAGCAGTTTGAAGACAACAAAACTGACCGAAGCGCAGAAGTAGAACAGGCAGACGTCGCGTACAAACAGATGCTCGGCAACCCAGATATCTTTGCCGCTGCGCAGACTTAACAAGGCCAGCAGGCTGACCGCCACCACAATACGCGAGCCGTTCAGCGTTTGCAGTGATCGCCAGAATGAATAGGTAGGCTCGGACGCCGATCGGTAAGCGTCAGGCATGGCGCAGTAACATAAGGGTATAACTCATGAATTATCTGCGTGCGCGTCACAGCAATACACTTGCTGGCCACGGTGCACGGCTTCTGAAGCAGGCAGGTAAATCTGGCAGCGTGCGCAACAAACCATGGTTTCAGCAGCAGGCTCTTTGGCGCTGGCCGGCGGAGCAGACGGGGTAGTGCCTGATTCTGGCGGCATGACAGACTGGCTCTTTTTTTTCAAAGCCAGAACCACCAGCACTACCAACACCAGCCAGAAGACCAGGTTCATGTCAGGCTCCTGTGCAACAGTACTTCCAGCACAAAACGGCTGCCAACATAAGCCAGCAGCAGCGTAACAAAGCCTGACAGGGTAAAACTTAGCACTGTTTTACCTCTCCAGCCACGCCAGTGACGGCCTGCCAGCAAAATCGCAAACAACAGCCAGGACAGCAGCGACAGTATGGTTTTGTGATCCCACTTGAAGGCCACACCCAGAATCTGCTCAGAAAAAATCACGCCCGACAAGACCGTCAGTGTCAACAAGACGAAACCAAAGACGATGAAACGAAACAGGATTTTTTCCATGGTCAGCAAGGCAGGCAGACGATCTATCAGGGTGTTGAGCCAGCGATGTTGTTGCGGCCCACGCAATTTATGCAGATGTTTATCCTGCAAGGTCATGACCACCGCATGAAAAGCAGCAATCGTCAGCGTGCCATAGGCCAGCAAGGCCACGACCACATGCCAGGGGAACATCGTGGTTTTTCCCGCCAGGGCGATCAGGCTGCCGGGGAAAAAACTCGGCAATATACACATCAATGCGGCATTCGGCATCAATAACAGGCGCAGGCCATCCAGTGCAGCCTTGCGGTTTTCCAGCCAGCAGACAAAGACTGATATCCATAAAGCCGCCGACAACATCACGGCAAAACCAACCCGCAAAGCGTCAGGCGTGGGAAAAATAGTCAGCCACAATGATGCGCCATGCAGTAACCAGGCAATAACGCTGAGGATATTCGTCAGCATCAGCAGACGGCCTGGCAAGCTTATGCTCAGGATATACAGGGCGGCAGCAAGAAATGATAGATAGATTTGCATCAGGCAAGTTTACACCATGTCGCCGTAAAAGTCGGGATCGGTGTATTTTGCCTTTCGCATCACAATGGCGGATTGATCACCGACAGGATTTTTTGATATTTTTTGATCTTGTCGTATAAGGTCTTTTTCGGTATGCCCAGGGTTTCAGCTGCAGCCGCCACATTATTGGCCTTGTTTTCCAGCGCTGCCTGGATCAGGCTGGCCTCGTACGCATCCAGTTTTTCCGGCAAGCTGCTGACATTGTCCGGCCTGAACTGGTCTGCGGGTTCGGGTATGGGATCACGGTCAGCAAATTCTGCCACGCCCAACACCAGTTGATCAGCAAAATTGCGTAATTCACGTACATTGCCTGGCCAGTCACTCTGCATCCAGTGCTGCATTTGTGCGCTTGACCACGATGGCAAGGCTTTTTGATAGCGGATGGCTGCCCTTTGTACAAAATACGACAACAGCAAAGGAATGTCTTCACGCCTGTCATTCAATTTGGGGAGATTGATGGTGACTACATTCAGACGGTAATACAGGTCTTCACGAAACAGGCCTTGTGCACTGAGCTTCAGCAAATCGGTCTTGCTGGCAGCAATCACACGGCAATCCAGTGTCACTGTCTGGTTGCCGCCCAGTCTTTCCAGGCTGCGCTCTTGCAAGACCCTGAGCAATTTAATTTGCAGGTTCAGCGGCATACTTTCTATTTCATCAAGAAATACCGTGCCACCTTGTGCATATTCAAGCTTGCCTATGCGACGCTTTTGCGCACTGGTGAAGGCGCCGGCTTCATGCCCGAAAATCTCGCTTTCAAAAACAGCTTCAGGCAAAGCGCCGCAATTGATGGCGACAAATTCACCTTTGCGACCACTGGCCAGATGCAGTTGCCGCGCAACGACTTCTTTGCCAGAGCCGGTAGCACCATTGATCAAGACATCTACCTGCGTCGCCGCGATACCTTGGATAAATTTGCGTACCCGCTCTATCTGGCTGCTTTGCCCTATCAGATCGGGTGTTGCCGCATGCGTCAGCCATGACAGTTTGAGCTTGCGGTTTTCCATGACCAGGCGACGTTTTTCCTGCGCCCTCAGACAGGCATCCAACAGACGCTCGGCAGCAAAAGGTTTTTCTATGAAGTCATAGGCGCCCTGTCGCATGGCCGCAACAGCCATGCTGACATCGCCGTGGCCGGTAATCAAAATCACTGGCAGCTCGGTATCGAGGGCGCGTATTTTTTCCAGTACGTCCAGGCCCGATTTTCCCGGCAAGCGCACATCGGTCACGATAATGCCGGCGAAATCCGGTTTCAAAAATAGCTCGGCCGCTTCTGCACTGGCACAGGCTTGTACGTCGAAACCACCCAGTTCCAGAGTTTGTGCAGTCGCCAGGCGCACGGCCTGTTCATCCTCTATTAATATAGCAAGCAAGTCTGCCATGGTATTTCTTCCTTCAACTTATGGCGTAATTCAGTGTTCTGTTTGCACTGGCAGGTACACAGGCAGCGTCACGGTAAATTCTGCCCCGCCTTGCTGGCGATTTGTCGCAGTCAGACTACCGTTCATGGCCTGTACGATGGAAGAAGAAATGGCTAGCCCCAATCCCAGACCCTGTCCGATATCCTTGGTGGTAAAAAAGGGTTCAAACAAATGCTGCACTACCTGCTCAGGCAAACCCGTACCGGTATCGGCAATGCTGATCCTGGCCATGTCTTTTTCGGCAGTAAGGCTGACGTCCACTTCCTTGTGCGCACTGTTTTCTACCGCATCCATCGCATTGCGTATCAAATTGATCAGAACCTGCTCCACCCTTACCGTGTCGCCCAATACCTTGACGGTCTGATCTGCCTGAATTTGCAAGTGGACACCACGACGCTCGGTTTCACTTTGCAATAAACTGACGGCGGCCTTAATGGCCGTTTGTACATCAACGACAGCAACCGCGTTCGGGCTTTTTCTGGCGAAGCCTTTTAACTGGGCGATGATACTGCCCATACGCTCACTGGCATTGCTAATATGCTCAAGATTGCCGAGTGCCTGTTCGCTTTTGCCACGATGCATGAAAGTGATGGCATTGTCGGCAAATGCCCGTATCGCAGTCAAAGGCTGGTTCAATTCATGGGTGATACCGGTCGCCATTTGCCCCAGCATGGCCAGCTTGCCTGCCTGGACCATTTCATTCTGCGTAGAACGCAACAAATTTTCGGTTTGCTGTAATTTCAGGTATTTCTCTTCCAGTTCTTCATTGGCTTCGGTCAGTTGTTGCGTGCGTTGCGCGATATGCAGTTCAAGTTCATCGGCGGCCTGCTTGAGCGCGCGTTGTGCCAGCCGTCCCTCTTCCAAGCGCCGCTGGCGCTGGTCAATGACGGCGGCAAATGCCAGGGCGATACCGACCACTAGGGCGGCCAGCAAGGCTGACTGCAAACCGGCGCGCAAGACCTTTGCCTGATCCGGGAATAACATCAGTTGCCAGTTCAACCTGCCTATGGGACGCAGCAGATATTCATGGAAACCCTGCTGATCAGTGGCAGGCAATTGCGCAATGGCTGCGATGGTTTTACCACCGTATTGCAGTGTGTCTTTCAAACCTTGCTGCGCGGCGGCTGGCAAAGGACGCAAGCTGCGATATTTCCATAAAGGGCGATTGCTCAAAAACACCACGCCATGACTATCACTAAGCGCAATCGGTTCTTCACTGCTATGCCAGGCCTGTTCGAATTCATCCAGGCTGATTTTAACGGCAATGACACCGATGGGCGGCGTACTGCCGCGCTTGCTGCCCAAAGGATAAACCGGCTGTGAAATGAAATAACCAGGGATACTGGTGGTATTGCCGATGGCATAAAAATGCCCGGCGCCACCACCGCGTATCGCTTCAGAAAAATACGGGCGGAAACCGAAATTCTGCCCCAGATAACTTTGCGGGGTCGCCCAGTTGCTGGCTGCAATGGTCTTGCCTCTGGCATCGATCAGATAAATAGCCGCCACCTTGGCCTGCCCGGCCAGTTCCTGCAAGTTCAGATTCAGGGCCTGGGTAACAGCGATGTCATCTGCTTTAGCCAGGGCCTGAGCCGTCAATGGCAGGTAAGAAATGGCAAAGGGCAGCGTCTCATAACGTTCGAGCACTGACTCAATATCAAGCGCGATGATCTGCAATTGACGCTCACCACTCTGCTGGATATTTTCTCTGGCAATACCTGCTCCAAAAAAATAGGCAGCGACGACAAGAACTATTGCCAGCGCAGAAAGGCATACCAACATGAGCAAGCGTTTGTTGACGATCATTTCTTGCTCACTTCTCGTCAGACAAAGAACAACTATTTATAGATGCCACAATTGATCACCATGTCTTCATACTTTTCAAAGTACATGGACTTTTGCTCGATTTGTTTTGAGACCGGATTCACAAACTTGTAATCCTGCCAGCCTTTACCCTTGGTTTTGGCCAGTTCCATTCTTTCGCGTACAAACAATTTGCCGTCTGCATCTTTCAAATCAAGCAGGTCCTTGCCCTGCATCTTGGCATTCGCGCCATGCGCGAGGTTTTTACCATTCATGTCGTTGATGGTAATGTACAAGTCGCGGTCGCGGAAACGGCCTTGTATATTATTGATCTCGGCCAGGGTTTTTTCCTTGCCATTGGTCTTGATGGAGGCGATGACTTTTTGCACCATCGCAACTGCTTCTTCGGCAGTGCCATGCGCACCTTGCGCAAAAGCCATGGTTGATAACAAAAGAATAAAACCGGCAAAACCTACGCGTATCAATTGCAACATGATGCATCTCCCTTATAGTTTTGAACTGCCACTACAACCTGGGGAAAACCGGAATGGACTTCCCCAGGGTCAAGACAAATGCCTGCTCAAGTTTGTATCTTTTTTAATCGACCGCTGCCATTTTCAACTCATCATTGTGATGCCTTTGCTGTTCTTCCATGACCAGTTGGCCCAGTTCCCGCTTGAGGGCATTGAATTCAGCCGCAGAAGGATCACGCAAGCGAGGTAGGTCTATCAACAGGTCTTTTTTCACCGTACCCGGGCGATAGGTCATGACGACGATACGGTCAGCCAGATAAATTGCCTCTTCTATGCTATGGGTCACAAAGATGATGGTTTTTTTCAATTCAGACCAGATGCGCAGCAATTCATCTTGCAAATTACGACGCGTCAATGCATCCAGCGCGCCAAATGGTTCATCCATTAACATGATAGGCGAATCCAGCGCCAGCACACGTGCAATCGCCACCCTTTGTCGCATACCACCTGACAAGTCCTTGGGGAAGCGCAGTTTAAAGTCTGCCAGGCCGAGCATGGCCAGCAAGCTGGCGACACGCTGCTGGATTTCTGCCTTGCCCATGCCCTTGATTTCCAGGCCAAAGGCAATATTCTGCTCAACCGTCATCCAGGGGAACAAGGCATATTCCTGAAACACCATGCCACGGTCTGGCCCGGGAGCACTGACTTTCGTGTCGTTGGCAGTGATGCTGCCCGAAGTCGGCAGGGAGAAACCGGCAATGGCATTCAACAGCGTCGATTTACCGCAGCCTGACGGCCCCAGCAGGCAAACGAACTGGCCTTCCGGTATCTCCAGGTTAATATCGCGCAATGCCACGACTTCCTTGTCGGCAGTCTTGAAAATTTTATTGACGCCTTGAATTTTGATATGGGTAGTGTTCATCTTAATTTTCCAATCCACGATGCCAGCGCAACAGGTAGTTATTCAGTTTGTTCATGACCATATCGATCGCCAGGCCCAGCAAACCGATACTGATCATGCCGGCAATAATCTTGTCAGACCAAAAATATTCACGCGCTTCCAGGATACGGAAACCCAGGCCGTTATTGACGGCGATCATTTCCGAAACAATGACGACGATAAAAGCCGTACCTATGCCTATGCGTACACCCGACAGGATATATGGCACAGCAGCGGGCAACATGACCCGGATAAACATGGTGGTCTGGCTGGCGCCAAGATTGCGCGCTGCACGTATATAGATGCTGTCAACATGGCGCACACCGGCGATGGTATTCATCAACACCGGGAAAAATGCACCGATGGCAATCAGGAAAATCGCTGGCGGGTTACCCAGGCCGAACCACAGGATAGACAGCGGGATATAGGCAATCGGGGGGATGGGACGCAATACCTGGAGCAAGGGATTCATCCACGCATAAGCCCTTTGGCTGGAGCCCATCGCCAGACCCAGCGGTAACGCCAGGCCTGCGCCTATGATAAACCCGACCAGCACGCGGTACATGCTGCCCATGGTATCGCGTATCAATTCACCAGAAAAAGCCCAGGCCAGCCAACTGGTGGTGGCGGCGTCCCTTGGTTCATACGGCGACGCATACTCTATCCATTTTTTAACCACTGCCAGTGGGGATGGCAAAACCTGGGCATTCACCCAGCCCATGCTGGTAACGAATTGCCAGATCGCAATCAGAATTACGGGCACGATCAGCCCCGCGCCAATTTCACGCCATTTGAATTTCATGTTTTTTCCTTCAAGAGAGTGTGAGTCAGGCGCGTACCTAGGTGAGTGCTTATCACTTGCAAGCAGCATTCATCCTGACTCAATCTGGAGATTTATTTAATGTTCAAGCTCTTCTTGGCTTGTTCCAGAAGATCGGTCTTTACCCAATCTTTGGCGACCGGCGGTTTGGCCATTTTGCCAACGCCATATTTCTGCATCAGATCCGTGGTGATCTGTATGTGTTCGGCCGTGACATCATACGAATAAGGTGAATTTTCTATCGCATTGACAAAATCTTCATGGCTGACCTGTCCTTTGAACATATTTTCACGTACATATTTTTCAGCCAGGTCCTTGTTTTCAATAAAGGTCTTGGTCGCTTCAACAAAACAGCGCATGAATTTTTCTGCGACTGGACGACGCTCTTTATAGAATTTTTCTGTCATCACCATGGTACGTACGGGTTCGCCAATGGGTGTATCGTAAGGCTTGATGATTTCACTGCCATAACCCTTGCCTATCGCCTGAGAAGAATACGGTTCAGACTGCATGATGGCATCAATATTCTTGCCCAGCAAAGCCTGGTTCAGGTCAGGAAAACCAAGATAAATGATTTGCACATCCTTGCCTGGCTGGTCAGAATAAGTGAGGCCATTTTGCGCCAGTTCTGCGGCCAGCAAAATGTCCTGGATACCACCGCGTGTCACACCGACTTTTTTACCTTTAAGGTCTTTGACTGTTTTGATACCCAGATCGGTCCTGCCTACCAGGCGTGCACCGCCTTTGGCAAAGCCAGCCACGAGGTAAATGGGAGCGCCACTGGCGCGTGCAGAAATAACGGCTTCTGAAGAGACAGCGCCGACATCAAGCTCACCGGCAAGCACGGCCTGCATCGCATCCAGGCCTTTGGCGAATACCCGTTCTTCCACTTTGATTCCGCATTTCGGCGCAATTTCCTTGATATAAGATACCGCACCATAGTGGGCGAATTTCAAGTTACCCAATCTGACGACGTCCTGAGCCTGCGCTGCGCTGGCCAACATGGCGGAAGTGATGAAACTGGCGAGAACTAATTTCTTGAACATATTTGTCTCCTGGAACTTTACATTTTGGTTTAATTTTTCCTACGTTTGATATCTAGCAGGTATTGTGCCAGCATCAGGTCGGTAGCAAACAACTGATTTTATTCACTTTTTTCCTGTTCTGGTTAAACCGCTGTGCGGAGTACCAGATAAGCAGGCCATGCTAGTCGGGGTTTTCGCACAAACATGCAAATCAAACATATGGACTTCGCCTGCAAGCATGCCACTATATTAAAAGTTTCGTCGGGATTTGTATTCATTATGAATGCATGAATGAATACACGACACTTATATACAAACTAGCGTACAAACTTGCCGTCGCGGCCGATGATGGTCAGGTCGACAAACTCACTGCCGCTATGGTCGTGATCACTATAAGTTACGGTCAAGCCACCCAGGTCGGCTTTATGCATGGATTCCAGTCCACGAATCAAGCCTTCACGCGTCGGCGTCTTGCCACTGCGGCGCAAACCTTCTACCAATACTTTGGCGGAGACAAAACCTTCCATGGCCGCATACGATACCGTCACGCCGGCATCTTTTGCAATGGTCTTGAACTCCTGACCCAGCACGGTGGATAACAGATGCGGTGCAGGCATGATTTGGGAAACAATAATGCCTGGTGCTGCCGGCCCCAAGGAATCAACAAACGACTGCGATGCATTGTTCGACAGCGTCATGATTTGTATGACACTGCCTTTGGCACGAATGGCGCGGATAATTTCGGAAACCGTGGTCGCCGAGCCGACAATGATCGTTGCCTTGGCAGCAGATTTGGTCACCTCATCGACTGCTCTGGCCACATCAGGCTTGGCTCTGTCGTATTTGACGATGGCAGAAGGCTGCAATTTGAAACTGGCCATCGCACTATTGAAACCCGCCAGCCCGTCACCGCCAAAGCTATCATCCACATGCACCAGGGCGATCTCTTTCAGGCCGGTAGTGGAAAACTGCTCCACCGCCTTTCGAACTTCATCTTGGTATTTCGCCCGTACATTAAATACATAGCGGTTGACCGGCGTGTGAAATACCGTGGCACCGGTGCTGGGGGCAATCAGGGGGATTTTGTTGCTGCTTAATATCGGTAAAATAGCCTGGGTATGGGGTGTGCCCCGGCTTTGAAACAAGGCGAATACATGCTCTTTCTTTACCAGTGTTTCAGCATTGCTGGCTGCCAGCACAGGGTCAAACTTGTCATCGAGTATGCGAAGTTCAAGCTTGCGGCCATTGATGCCACCGTTTTTATTGATTTGCGCTATATAGGCAGCTGCGCCTGCATTCATTTCCTTGACAGGTCCGGCAATTTGCCCGGTCAGGCCCACGGTCTGCCCTATTAATATACTGTTGTCGGTCACGCCATCTTCTGCCAGGCAGGAACTGGAAAGACTGGTGAGCAGTAACAGGGTTAAAAGGCCAGGGACACGCGGCAACCGCCACGCGCATTGAAGTCGTCTCATATTTGTCTCCCGATTTTATGAGCCTCTTTATATAGAGTGCTCTTATTATGATTTCTTATATAAGCAGACTTCATACCAAGCAAAAATGAAGGCTGGAGATGTCGATTTAACCGGAAACACCAAGGCTTTACATCAGTAATAACCCGCATGCGGGCGAAAACCCGCACAAACCAGTAGCGCGGATTCTGGTTTTCCAGACTTTTGTCCCCAACTAATTAAGACGAAAAAGCGAAATGCCCGAGTCTCCAGTCACATCAGGTAAAATGCCTGCTTTATTCGCCTCTGGTTGGCAATTGGCGCCAGATGGCCCCGCTACATTGATTTTTATTCAAGATTTCTTAAGCAACCATGCTCGATAACCTCACCCAGCGCCTCGCCAAAGTCGTCAAGACCATGCGTGGCGAAGCCCGTCTGACCGAATCCAATACCGCAGAAATGTTGCGCGAAGTGCGCATGGCCTTGTTGGAAGCCGACGTTGCCCTGCCCGCCGTACGTGAGCTGATCGCCCGCGTCAAAGAAAAAGCCATGGGTGAAGAAGTCATTTCCTCACTGACCCCGGGCCAGGCCTTGGTTGGCGTCGTACAAAAAGAACTGGCCGCCCTGATGGGTGCCGATTTGGGCGAAGAAGCCTCACAACTTAGCTTTGCCTGCCAGCCACCCGCGGTTATCCTGATGGCGGGCCTGCAAGGTGCGGGTAAAACCACAACGGTCGGTAAGCTTGCCAAATATTTACGTGAGCAGAAAAAGAAAAAAGTATTAACTGTTTCTGCCGACGTGTATCGTCCGGCGGCGATAGGCCAGTTGCAAACCGTCACACAGCAGGTAGGCGCAGATTTCTTCCCTTCCTTGCCGACAGACAAACCGGTCGATATCGTCCTGGCTGCGCTGGATTATGCAAAAAAACATTATCACGATGTATTGATCGTCGATACTGCCGGTCGCCTGGGCATTGACGAAGCGATGATGCAGGAAATTGCCGCTGTTCATGCTGCCTTGAAGCCAATCGAAACCCTGTTCGTGGTCGATGCCATGCTGGGTCAGGACGCAGTCAATACGGCCAAGGCCTTCAATGATGCCCTGCCCTTGACTGGCGTGGTGTTGACCAAGCTGGATGGTGATGCGCGTGGTGGTGCGGCTTTATCAGTGCGCTATATCACTGGCAAGCCGATCAAATTTGTCGGCGTGGCGGAAAAGCTCGATGGACTGGAGTCCTTCGATGCGACCCGCATGGCGAATCGCATTCTGGGCATGGGCGATATCCTGGCACTGGTTGAATCGGCGCAAAAAGGCATGGACGTTGCCGCTGCCCAGAACCTGGCCCACAAGCTCAAGGATGGCGGCAAATTTGACCTCAATGACTTCAAGCTGCAAATTTCGCAAATGAAGAACATGGGCGGCTTATCAAACCTGATGGATAAATTGCCGGCACAAATGCAGCAGGCTGCCAGCGGCGCCAATATGGATCAGGCTGAGAAGCAGGTACGCCGCATGGAAGGCATGATCAATTCCATGACCCCGCAGGAAAGGGCAAAACCGGAATTGATCAAGGCTTCACGCAAACGCCGCATCGCTACCGGTGCCGGTGTACAGATACAGGAAGTCAATCGCATGCTGGCCCAGTTTGACCAGATGCAATCGATGATGAAGAAATTGCGTGGCGGCGGCATGATGAAAATGCTGCGCAGCATGAAGGGAATGATGCCGGGAAAACGCTGATTTCCCTCTATTGCCAGGAATAAAAAAGAAGGCCGGATAGCAGAGAAAATGTGCTGTATCCGGCTTTTTTTTCGACGGAAATCCAACGACCTGCAATTTCCGGCACTTTTTCAGCAAAAACCAGCAAAAAACACTTGCGTCCCCGTAAAAACCGCACCACTATTAGCGATGCGTGAAGTGACGCAATGCAGGAGCTTTTCAAAACGATCAAAGCTCCATCCACGAAATTTGTGAAGGAGGCTATTTATGGCAACAGCACCAAAAAAACCAGCAGCAAAACCAGCGGCTAAACCAGCTGCCAAACCTGCAGCAAAAGCGGCCGCTCCAAAAGCAGCAGCGGCTAAACCGGCAGCGAAAGCAGCAGCTCCTAAAAAAGCAGCAGCCGCCAAGCCAGCAGCAGCACGCAAGCCAAATGCAGCATTCATGAAACCAATGACTATCTCCCCAGTTCTGGCGGCAGTAATTGGTGCAGCAGCAATTCCACGTACTGAAGTCACCAAAAAAGTATGGGAATACATCAAGAAACACAAACTGCAAGATGAAGCAAACAAACGCAACATCAACGCGGATGACAAGTTGAAAGCTGTCTTTGATGGCAAAAAACAAGTGTCCATGTTTGAAATGACTAAACTCATTTCCGGTCATCTGTCCTGATTTTTCAGGAAACGGTTTCCGAGTTGCTTTGGGAGACTTAAAGGGAAGCAGTCAGTCCCATCCCAAACAAAAATGCCCGCATCGCGCGGGCATTTTTGTTTTCATCGCACTTACTTTTGACTTACTTGGGGCTTACTTGGGGCTTACTGATTTCCTGGCCTTTTTCTAGCTCCTTCAATGGCCCTTTTCCTGTTTTTAATAAATTGCCGCAAGTAACCGGCACCGTTGCCAGTTCATTGCCTATGGTCTCACCTGGTTTGCGGTGCAGGATGCAATATGTGCCGAAGGGGGTGATGACTTTTGACACTGGCCTGCCGTCACCGAGTATATGTACTTCATGTTTATAACCTTCCCGCATGACAAGCGAGGATCCGGCAATACGTTCGCCCAGTTTCGCAATAGGCGGAATCACTGCCTTGCTGCTGACGCGGTCACGCACTTCAAAATCCTTCTTCAATCCTTGAAAGATGCCCGCCACGTCACGGTTGATCGCCGCGGGTGCCGATGACAATGCTGGTGATTGAGATGGGGATTGAGCTTCAGCCGACTCAGTAGATTGCGGCAGCTTTGGCGGGGCTGGCTGGCCTGATGGCTGGGTTGTTTTGGCAGGTGCATCATCTCTGGAGGTCGTCAGGGGTTTCGAAACGACAGATCGGAGCCTTGCCGGCAACAACAAGTCTTTTTGATCTGTCTTCACCTCGGCTGGCAATTCCTGTTTTTTTAGCGCAGGTACATTCAGGAAAACCAGGTCGCCCGAATTTGATTTGTCATAGCCGGCATTTGCCTTGATGACCGGCCACAATAAGTATAGGCTGGCATGCAACAAAGTGATGCCCAGCAGTATTAGCCAGCCAGAAGACGGGGCTGTTTTTTCGTAACCGCGATTCAATGAAGCTTGCATCTGGTCTCTTCAATAGCTACCGCAACTGACCGTCTTGACGCCTGGTGCCTTGCTGAAATCCCATCCCAGCTTGGCCCCAATCACGCAATAGGAACCCAGGGATGTCGTCACCTTGGTCATGGCTGACCCATCAGGCAGTACAAAATTCTGGAACGTCGTACCGCGGGGACGAGCAGCTTCACTGACATTTTTTTGAAACGCCAGGAAAGAAGATTTATCCGGCTTGGTCTCGGTCAGATTGCGATTCGGTAATTCACGTTGCACCTCCTTTAGTACTTGGCGAATGTCGCGCTGAACGCTGATACCGCTGCCTGCGGCCTCTACGGGCGCAGTTGGGGTGACAGAATTGAGCGAGTCAAATGAAGGAGACACCACTTCATGCGTGGCCATTGCTGGCGGGACATCTGTCGGCGCAGGCTTATCGCCGGCCTGATTTTCTGCTAGTCTGGTTGATCTGTTCACGGCAGGTGCTTGCCTGACCGGTGCAGCGACACTTTGCACTTGCTTGGGTGCTTCCAGCATCCTGACCAGAAAGCTCAGCGGATGAATGACCTCGCTTTTGTATCGGTTGATACTGGGCCACAACAAAAATAACAAAAGATGGGCAACAGACACCAGCAAGAACAACTGCCAGCGAGATTGTCCTGGCTGGCCTTCAGCATACGGGAAGTCTTGACTACGATAAAGTGCGTGCATCGATACCTTCACCTGATCTGAAATACTGAGTTTGGATGCGCAATATTATTTTTATTGATAAATCAAAAGAGGGGCAATAGCAAGAAGCTGAGGCATACGCAACAAGCCTGGTATTTTGTAACTCCAGTCCGTCGCGTAACAGGGAATTTTAAAAAGGCGCATAGCGAAGTACTCAAGGTATCATAAGACAACACCTGTTCAGACATAAGAAAATAGGGTGCCCGGATGCGCACCCTATTGTATTCAGCAGATTCGCTGCTCTGCAATTCATCAAACACTAGCTGATACTAACTGATAAATTCCCAGTTCTTCCAGTTTGCCAATACAGCCTTGGGATATTCAGGCCGGCCACGGCTGCCGTTATAACGCCCCAGTGCCAGATACAGATCTCCCTTTTCCATATCGATATACAGACGCAGGATGGAACAGCCATAGCGCAGATTGGTTTGCATCTGGAACAATTTTTTTGCATCCCCATCACCAATCACTCGCGACCAGAAAGGCATGACCTGCATGTAGCCACGCGCACCGACAACAGAAGTGGCATATTTACGAAAGGCAGATTCTACCTGTATCAAACCCATGACCATGGCGACATCGAGTCCGGCACGTTTGGACTCATACCAGATCGCGTCGAGCAATTCCTTGCGCGTTTGCAGATCGGGGATGCGCCGCTTCAGGCGGGATGCCATTTCGCCCTGCCAGTTAATGTATTTGATACGTTCTTCGATATTGGCAAACGTCGGTTTGGGCGGCGTGGAATCAGAAATAGCCTTGGCCAGTGCAAGTCGCACAGAATCTGCCATGGCTTCTTCTTTTTGATTACCGGCATAAGCTGGCAATGCCGGTAATGCTGCCAAAACCAGCATGCAGGCCAGGCTGCAGACGATGGATTTTGTCCATCGTCTTGCCAGTTCATGCAGTAAACCGGCATGCTGCTTGTACATCAGATCAAGGCTAAGCTTGCGCCATACGCATAAGCGCAATAAAAAATACTTCATTCTGCGACTTATTTTCCAGCGAGTTTTGACTGGATGAAGCTCAGCATTTCGGCAACAGGGACATTGCTGGCTTCTGCATCGCGGCGGCCCAGATATTCCAGTTTGCCTTCTTTCAGGCCACGGTCACCGATCACCACGCGATGCGGTACGCCGATGAGTTCCCAGTCAGCGAACATGGCACCAGGGCGTTCACCGCGGTCATCCAGGATCACGTCAACACCAGCAGCCAGCAGGGAATGGTATAGCGCCTCTGTTTCTGTTCTGACGGCTTCACTCCTATCCATGCCCATAGGACAGATAACGACTTCAAAAGGTGCAATGGACGTAGGCCAGATGATGCCCTTGTCATCGAAATTCTGTTCTATCGCGGCCCCCAGAATGCGGGTGACACCGATGCCATAGCAACCCATTTGCAACAATTGAGGCTTGCCGTTCTCATCAAGGAAAGTGGCTTTCATGTCGTCGGAATAGCGGGTGCCGAGCTGGAATACGTGGCCAACTTCAATACCGCGCTGGATAGCCAACACGCCTTTGCCATCTGGTGATGGATCGCCAGCGACGACATTGCGCAAATCAGCAACCACAGGCTCAGGCAAATCGCGCCCCCAGTTGGCGCCGGTGAAGTGGAAGTCAGCTTCATTCGCGCCACAGACAAAGTCTGCCATGTTGGCGACGGTTCTGTCAGCGACAATATGCACTGGCTTTTGCGTGCCTATAGGGCCGAGGTAACCTGGTTTGGTACCGAAATGTTCGACAATTTCAGCCTCGGTGGCAAAGCGGTAGTTGGCCATGCCATCGATCTTGGCAGCCTTGACTTCATTGAGCTCATGGTCGCCGCGCAACAGCAACAGCCAGATTTGCGCTGTCTTGCCACTGTCTTTTTCAGCATCAACGGCCAGCACGATGGATTTGACCGTGGTTTCCAGCGGAATGTTCAGCAACTGTGCGACATCTTCACACTTGGCTTTGCCAGGCGTGGCGGTCTTGGTCAGTGCAGCTGTTGCGGCTGGGCGGCTGGTTTGCGTGGGCAGGGCCTCTGCCGCTTCCATATTGGCGGCGTAATCAGAGGTCGGGCAATACACGAGCGCGTCTTCACCGGTATCGGCAATGACGTGGAATTCATGTGAACCAGAACCGCCGATTGCACCGTTGTCAGCCGCCACCGCACGGAACTCCAGGCCGAAGCGCTGGAAAATACGTGTGTAGGCGTCATACATGATTTCATATGATTTTTGCAGGCCTTCGACATCACGGTCAAAGGAATAGGCATCTTTCATGGTGAATTCACGACCACGCATGAGGCCAAAACGTGGGCGGCGCTCGTCACGGAACTTGGTCTGGATATGATAAAAATTCACAGGCAACTGACGATAAGAACGGATTTCTGTACGGACGATGTCAGTCACAGCTTCTTCCGAAGTTGGCTGGATGATGTAATCGCGGCCATGGCGGTCTTTCACGCGCATCAGTTCTGGCCCCATCTTGTCCCAGCGGCCGGTTTCTTGCCAGAGCTCGGCTGGTTGCACGACAGGCATCAGCATCTCGATCGCACCGGCACGGTTCATTTCTTCACGAACAATATTCTCTACTTTGCGGATGACGCGCAAGCCCATGGGCATGTAGTTATAGATGCCGGAACCCAGGCGTTTGATCATGCCCGCACGCATCATCAGTTTATGGCTGACGATCTCGGCATCGGCAGGCGCTTCTTTCAGTGTGGAAATAAAAAATCGTGTAGCACGCATGACAGTGATTCTTTTTAAATGGAGGGTTATAATCGACTCAATTTTAAAGGATTAGCTGGCTAATGCGCCCACTCTTTGCACATTTGATGAAGGAAACTGCGATTTGTTCGCCTCCATGGGGGCTATCCGCTGAAAAATGCGGTGTTTTCCGACGAAACAAACGCTCTCTACGCTATCTATTGCAGGAGCAAGCCGTTTAGCCACAGAAAGTTTTGAGGTTGAACATGCTGGATCGTGAAGGCTTCCGCCCAAACGTTGGCATAATTTTGCTTAACGCCAACAATGAAGTCTGGTGGGGTAAGCGCGTGCGCGAGCACTCGTGGCAATTCCCCCAGGGTGGCATTAAATACGGTGAATCTCCAGAACAGGCGATGTTCCGCGAACTGGAAGAAGAAACCGGCTTATTGCCAGAGCACGTCAAAGTCATAGGTCGCACCCGTGACTGGCTGCGCTATGAAGTGCCAGATCATTTTATCAAACGTGAAATCCGTGGGCATTATCGCGGACAAAAACAGATCTGGTTCCTTTTGCGTATGATAGGTCGCGATTGCGACGTGAACTTGCGCGCCAGTACGCATCCTGAATTTGATGCCTGGCGCTGGCATGATTACTGGGTACCACTGGATGTGGTGATTGAATTCAAGCGGGGTGTCTACCAACTGGCCTTGCAGGAATTATCACGCTATGTGCATCGTGCCGAGCATCCGAATTCCAATCGCAACCGCTATTTGCGCAGTCAGCAACAAGGACAACCCAGTCGTGAATCCAAGAAAACTGAGCCGGAAGAATCTAAATAATTTATGTCACATTTAAAATTTCGCCGCATGACGGCCTGTTTCGTTTATGCCAGCCTGTTATTGGCTTCTTCTGTCAGCGCGTATGCAGCTGAGCCAGAAATGGATGAAGATGACAAGGAATGGCATGAAGTCGCCTTGCAATTACCGGAAGCACCCAAGCCTGAAAACCTGATCAATTTTTATAAAAGCGGCAGTCAGTCTTTTGCTATCGATACCAAGTCCCTGACGGTAGCCTCTGACGGCACTGTTCGCTATACCTTGATCGCCACCAGTTCAGGTGGTGCCAAGAATATCAGTTATGAAGGCATACGCTGCCAGTCGTATGAGGTGAAACTGTATGCGTTTGGCCGTGCGGATGGCAGTTGGTCACGTTCACGCCGCAACCAGTGGACTGACATTTCCAATCGCGGCGTCAATACACAGCACAGCACTTTGTTCACTGACTATTTTTGCGACGGCAGAAGCGTAGCAGGCAAGCTGAACACTCTGCTGGACAGGTTGCGTGGTAAAAAAGCACCGTATTCTTGATACAGGCTTGTGTTCTTATTCTCTTCCAGGGCGCAAGATTGAACTGCACCCTTTTTAATATGGTGAGCAGCCTTTATAGCAAGACCAGATTATCTCGATGAATTAATTCAGGTTCCTCGACAAAGCCGAGTATGGCCGCGATTTCTGTCGATGCATGGCGCTTGATGCGGCGCGCATCAGCGCTGGAATAATTGCACAAACCCCGGGCTATGGCCACACCAGCCTCATCACAGCAGGTAACCACGGCACCACGGCTGAACTCACCGCGTACATCAATGACACCGATAGGCAGCAAGGACTTGCCTTCCCTGCTCAGTTTTTGTACTGCGCCAGCGTCGAGTACGATTTGCCCTACCGTCTGCAAATGATCAAGCATCCATTGCTTGCGAGCGGCCAGCGGTGCCATTTGTGAAATCAGTTGTGTGCCTATGGCTTCGCCTTGCGCCAGCCTCACGAGTACATTTTCTTCACGCCCCCAGGCAATCACGGTGTGTGTGCCAGAACTTGCACCCCGCTTGGCCGCCAAAATTTTTGTCAGCATGCCACCGCTGCCCAGACTGGAACCTGCGCCGCCAGCCATGGCCTCCAGCGCCAGGTCACCTGCCCTGGCTTCATGAACAAATTGCGCATCAGGTTCTTTACGTGGATCAGCTGTATACAAGCCGCGCTGGTCAGTCAAAATAATCAGGGCATCGCCTTCTATCAAATTGGCAACCAGCGCGCCCAGCGTGTCGTTGTCACCAAACTTGATCTCATCCGTAACAACGGTATCATTTTCATTGATGATGGGAACGATGCCAAAACGTAGCAAGGTAAACAGGGTGGAACGCGCATTCAGGTAACGTTCACGGTCAGCCAGGTCTGCATGGGTAAGCAGAATTTGCGCGGTACCGATGTCATGTGCACGAAAGCTGCTTTCATAGATTTGCGCCAGCCCCATTTGCCCCACCGCTGCACAAGCCTGCAATTCATGTATACCGGTAGGCCGCTTGTCAAACCCCAGGCGCTGACGGCCTTCAGCGATGGCACCGGAGCTGACGAGCACGACTTCTTTGCCCATCTTGCGCAATTGGGCAATCTGCGCTGCCCATGTGGCGATGGCAACCCTGTCCAGGCCTTTGCCATCATTGGTCACCAGCGATGAACCAACCTTGATAATCAGGCGCTTCGCCTGTTGAATAACAGAATGCATAAATGATTGAGGGCAAAAGAGAAATTTCGATAACTGCGATAGCTATCATCTAGAGAAATTATACTTTATATGGAATCGATCGACACAATCGGAATTAAATTTAGATTAAATCAATTTATTCTTATTTTTCTTGGATTTATCTTATTTAAAAGAAATTTCTTGCTTTAAAGAAATTTCAACCATGCCTGGCTTTAATATCAGACTTCTTACCGACCTGCGTATCCCTCTTTATCCGTCATGCACGTAAAAAAGCCTGGCAGAACCAGGCTTAATTTTCTTGCTTATTCTCTTTGCTTAACTTTCGTCCAGCACCTTGAAACGCGGATCATCCGGGTCAATAGACAAAATACCCTGCGCTTCTTCTTTCATGGTGGTTTCTTGCGAACGCTGTTCTTGCGTACGCTTTTGTTCCAGATACTTGTAAATTTCCGTGACCAGTTCTTCACAGCCTTCGCGGTTCAAGGCAGAAATTTCAAATACCGGGCCTTTCCAGGCAAAGCGCTTGATGAAATCCTTGACCTTTTTCTTGCGTTCTTCCGCCGTCAATACATCAAGCTTGTTCAATACCAGCCAACGTGGCTTGTCGTACAGGCTCTCGTCGTATTTGCGCAATTCCTTGATCAGGGCCTTGGCTTCCTTGACTGGGTCAATCGCATCATCAAACGGTGCCAGATCAACAATGTGCAAGAGCAAACCAGTGCGCTGCAAATGCTTCAAGAATTGGATACCCAGACCAGCACCGTCAGCCGCGCCTTCAATCAGACCCGGGATATCGGCAATCACGAAACTTTTTTCATGGCTGACACGTACCATACCCAGATTGGGGTGCAGAGTTGTGAAAGGATAATCAGCAATTTTTGGACGTGCATTCGATACAGCGGTAATGAAAGTTGATTTACCGGCATTCGGCAAACCCAGCAGGCCAACGTCAGCCAATACTTTCAATTCCAGACGCAATTCGCGGCGTTCGCCTTCTTTGCCTTCAGAGCGCTGACGCGGTGCACGATTGGTCGAGGTCTTGAAGTGGATATTACCCCAGCCGCCTTCGCCACCTTTGACAAGCTCGACTTCCTGGCCGTGCTCGGTCAGATCGGCAATGACTTCATCAGTATTTCTATCGACAATCAGGGTGCCCACTGGCATGCGCAGACGTATATCATCAGCACCTTTGCCATAGCAATCTGCACCACGGCCATTTTCGCCATCTTTTGCCTTGTGCAGTTTGGAATAGCGATAATCTACCAGGGTGTTGATATTACGGTCAGCGATTGCCCAGATACTGCCGCCACGGCCACCATCACCACCATCAGGTCCACCAAATGGACGGAATTTTTCACGACAGAACGAGGCAACACCATTTCCGCCATCACCGGCGATTACTTCAATTCTGGCTTCATCAATAAATTTCATTTTTACCACCTAAAAAAGCTTGTATAAATTTTTGTAACCTGATGGAACAATAAATTTATACAGGATTTCTTCAAATTAAAAGGGCTAACACCAAACTGTCATGCAGGCAGGGTGTGTTTATGGAGAGGTGAGCTTGCGATAAGATGCTGCCGCAATAAGTTGGAACGGAGACTGATCCAACTAAAAAGGCCCTACCGATGGCAGAGCCTTTTTATCATACTGGCTTGCGCCCTGCTTTGAATTACTTCAATGCATTACGCTGGAACAACAATTGCGAACTGGTGACGTGCTGCACCTTTGATCGCGAACTGTACTTTGCCATTGACCAGAGCGAACAAAGTATGATCTTTGCCCATACCAACATTTTCACCAGCGTGTACACGTGTACCGCGTTGACGAATGATGATACCACCAGCATTGATTGCCTGGCCGCCGTAAACTTTAACGCCTAAGCGTTTTGACTCTGAGTCACGGCCGTTGCGCGTGGTGCCGCCGCCTTTTTTGTGTGCCATTTATTAGCTCCTTGGATACAGGTAAATTAACTTGTTAATTTACGGCTTAGCCGTTAATAGATACGATTTGCAGTTCAGTATAGTTTTGGCGATGGCCTTGACGTTTCTGGTAATGCTTACGACGACGCATTTTGAAAATGCGCACTTTGTCGTGACGACCGTGATCTATAACCTTAGCCAGCACCGTAGCACCTGCGACCAATGGAGCACCGAATTTAATGGTTTCTCCAGCGCCCAAAGCGAGCACTTGATCAATGGTGATTTCGGAGCCAATGTCTGCAGGTATCTGTTCTACTTTAAGTTTTTCACCAGCGACAACTTTGTATTGTTTGCCTCCGGTTTTTATGACCGCGTACATGTGAAACCTCATCAAATAAATATTAGGGATTTTCTCCCACCAGACGAAAACCCATCCGGGAAATCGGGAAAACCCCAAATTGTACATAAATCCCGCCCCATCGTCAAAGACTATTTGCATATTTTTTCAGCAGCACTGGCGCGCAAACACCCTCCACGACTGGCAAAACTGAAAATGCAATGATGCAGTCCAAGCAAAATACTGGCATGGCATCGTATAATCACGGCCATCCAGGATTCTTAAGCAGGTTCTCCCTTGTCTGCCACAAACAACCCAAACGCCATTACCGACCTTATTTCCTCTGATATGTCCGAGGTGAATCAGGTAATACGCAACAAGCTGCATTCCGATGTTGCCTTGGTCAATCAGATTGCCGAATACATCATCAGCGCGGGCGGCAAGAGAATCCGCCCGGTGCTGGTCTTATTGATGGCAAATGCCTATCACTACAAAGGTAGTCATCATCACGAACTGGCTGCCATCGTCGAATTTATTCATACGGCAACACTGTTGCATGATGACGTGGTGGACGAATCGTCCTTGCGACGTGGGCGCAAAACCGCGAATGCGCTGTTTGGTAACGCCGCTTCCGTGCTGGTCGGTGATTTTCTGTATTCACGTGCATTTCAGATGATGGTCTCCATCAATAGCATGCAAATCATGCAAATTTTGGCCGATGCCACCAATGTGATTGCAGAAGGTGAAGTCTTGCAATTGCTAAACATGCATGACCCGGATGTAACCGAAGAACGTTATCTGCAAGTGATACGCTCAAAAACCGCCAAACTTTTTGAAGCCGCCGCGCAGATCGGTGCGCTGATTGCCTGTGCCAATAGTGATGAGATTGAAGCCGCGGGGGAATATGGCCGTTCTTTGGGTACGGCTTTCCAGTTAATTGATGACGTGCTCGATTATTCCGGCAATGCAGATGACATCGGCAAAAATGTCGGCGATGATTTACGTGAAGGCAAACCAACACTGCCACTGATTTACCTGATGAAAAACGGCTCTGCTGCGGAACAGGAACTGGTACGCGCCTGCATAGAAAATGGCGATGAATCGAAGTTTGATGCCATTCTGGCAGCGATCACCAATTCAGGCGCATTGGCCTACACACAGAGCGAGGCTGTCAAGGCTTCCGAACGGGCGGCAGCGGCCATCCATACATTGGCAGAAACACCTTTCAAGCAGGCCTTGATCAATTTGTGTGCGTTTGCTGTTGGCAGAAATCATTAAGCCGCACAATTAGCAGAAAGCGGACATCGCTGATGGCGACACCACCAGCGTGCAGGTGGTGATACGAAAGTAACAATTTTGGTAATATTTTGTAAGTTCCAACAGGGCTTTTCATGGAACGCCTTTACAAATAGCAGGCTTAGTTGCATTATCCTGAAGCAACTGATTGTATTGGCAAATTTTACTTAAAAGACCCTATGTCCGCAGTCCAACCAAATTCGGCATCCCAGATGCCAACCTCTGGCCTAGCCAGAGCGCTGACTCAGGCAAATTTATTGTCTGCGGCACAGGTCGATGTCGTCAGTAAAAAAGCCCAGGCAGACAAGACACATTTTATTGATGGATTGCTGCAAAGTGGCATTCTCAGTGCACGTGATCTGGCAACTTTTTGCTCAGATGCCTTTGGTTATCCCTTGCTTGATTTGTCGCTGATCAATGAATCGCTGATCCCGGAAAAACTGGTTGATCAAAAACTCATGCAGACACAGCGCATGATCGCGATCGCTAAAAAGGGCAATAAGGTGTCACTCGTAGTATCTGACCCCACCAATAATTCTGCGCTCGACCAGGTCAAGTTCCAGACCGGCCTGGGTGTAGATCTGATCATCGTGCAACATGATGCACTGGTCAAACTGCTCGAAAAATTGGGCAAGACTTCTGAACAAAGCCTGGCTGATATCGCTGGCGATGATTTTGAGATAGATTTCAAGGAAGAAGATCTCGGTGCTGCCAGTGCTGAAGCACAAGCCATTGAGATTGATGATGCGCCAGTTGTAAAATTCCTGCAAAAAATGTTGATTGATGCCATCAATCTTGGCGCATCAGATTTACATTTTGAACCATTTGAAAAATTCTATCGCATCCGCTTCCGCGTCGATGGCGAGTTAAGGGAAATTGCCCAGCCACCGCTGGCCATCAAGGAAAAACTGGCTTCGCGTATCAAGGTTATCTCCAAGCTGGATATCTCGGAAAAACGTATTCCGCAAGATGGCCGCATGAAATTGCAGCTTTCTGCGAGTAAATCCATCGACTTTCGTGTGAGCACACTGCCTACACTGTTTGGCGAAAAGATTGTTATGCGTATTCTGGATGGCTCTCAGGCGCAAATGGGTATTGATGCGCTGGGTTATGACCCCGATCATAAAGCCATACTGATGGAAGCCATTCAAAGGCCGTACGGCATGGTGCTGGTCACCGGCCCTACTGGTTCTGGTAAAACAGTTTCCTTGTATACGTGCCTAAATGTCATCAATAAGCCGGGCATTAATATCTCTACCGCTGAGGATCCGGCTGAGATCAACTTGCCGGGCGTCAATCAGGTCAACGTGAATGACAAGGCTGGACTGACTTTTGCAGCAGCGCTGAAATCTTTCCTGCGGCAAGATCCTGACGTCATCATGGTGGGTGAGATTCGCGATCTGGAAACTGCCGACATTGCCATCAAAGCGGCGCAGACGGGCCATATGGTGTTTTCCACCCTGCATACCAATGATGCGCCAGCTACCCTGACGCGTCTCATGAACATGGGCGTGGCGCCGTTCAATATCGCTTCATCCGTCATCCTGATCACTGCACAAAGGCTGGCGCGCCGCCTCTGTACGTGTAAAAAACCTGTTGATGTTCTTGATGAGGTGTTGTTGCAAGCCGGCTTCAAGGATGAAGACCTGGACGGCACCTGGAAACCTTATGGCCCGGTTGGTTGTGATCGTTGCAGTGGCGGCGGTTACAAGGGGCGTGTGGGCATCTATCAATTAATGCCGATCTCGGAGGCGATAGAACGCATTATTCTGGCTAGTGGCAGTGCCATGGAAATTGAAGAGCAGGCACAGCGTGAGGGCATCAGAAATTTACGACAATCCGGACTCATGAAAGTAAGACAAGGACTGACCAGTCTGGAAGAAGTACTCGGATGTACCAACGAATAATAAGAGAGCAGTGATATGGCTACCAATGCGGCAAAAAATCTCAAATCAAATCAGGTCAAAGAACACCTGTATGCCTGGGAAGGTAAAGACAAATTTGGCAAGACAGTGCGCGGAGAATTGCGTGCCAGTGGCGAAGCGATCGTCAATGCCACCCTGCGTCGTCAGGGTGTGCTGGTTACCAAGCTGAAGAAGAAAAACTATAGCTCCGGCAAAAAGATTACCGAAAAAGATATCACTTTATTTACGCGCCAACTGGCAACCATGATGAAGGCAGGCGTGCCTTTGTTGCAATCATTTGACATCGTTTCCAAAGGCAATAGCAACCCTTCCGTCTCAAAATTGTTGCAGGACATACGCGGCGATGTCGAAACCGGTACCAGCCTGAATCAGGCCTTCCGCAAGTTTCCACTGTATTTTGATCCCTTGTTCTGTAATCTGGTGGGCGCTGGTGAGCAAGCCGGTATTCTGGAAGAATTGCTCAATCGACTGGCAATTTACAAAGAAAAAACCCTGGCAATCAAGGCCAAGATCAAATCCGCGCTGACCTACCCTATCGCGATTTTGGCGATTGCCTTCATCGTTACCGCAGTAATCATGATCTGGGTGGTACCTGCGTTTAAAGAGGTTTTCAAGAGCTTTGGTGCCGACTTGCCCGCGCCAACACTATTCGTCATGGCGATTTCAGACTTTTTCGTCAAATACTGGTATCTGATTTTTGGTGGCATTTTTGGTGTTGTCTACTTCTTTTTCCAGTCATGGCAGCGCTCTTTAAAAATGCAGCAATTCATGGACAAGCTGCTGCTACAAATTCCTATATTTGGTGACGTTATACGAAAAGCCACTATTGCCCGATGGACACGCACGCTCGCTACCATGTTCGCTGCCGGTGTACCGCTGGTAGAGTCACTCGATTCAGTAGGTGGTGCAGCAGGCAATGCTGTGTACCTGGATGCAACAATCAAGATACAAACTGAAGTCAGTACTGGTATCAGTTTGACAGTCGCCATGCAGAATTCGAACGTCTTCCCCAATATGGTCACACAAATGGTGGCGATTGGTGAAGAATCCGGTGCATTGGACGCGATGCTGGGCAAAGTAGCCGATTTTTATGAAGATGAAGTCGATGAAGCCGTTGCCTCGCTGTCGAGCCTGATGGAGCCAATGATCATGGCTATCCTTGGGGTCGTCATCGGCGGCCTGGTGGTTGCGATGTATTTGCCAATTTTCAAACTGGGTTCGGTGGTCTGATGCAAGAAGTAATACTGTTTGTTAATCCCGGTTCGTGGCTAAGCAGCCTTGTCTTTGGCGTACTGGGGTTATTGATTGGCAGCTTCTTGAATGTGGTGATATATCGCCTGCCCAGGATCATGCAACGTAATGAAGATAATTATTACGCCAGTGAAAAAGGGCTGCCACTGCCACATACCGACCGCTACAACCTGGTGGTGCCACGCTCCGCCTGCCCGCATTGCGGTCACAAGATCACAGCAATGGAAAATATTCCTGTCGTCAGTTATCTGCTGCTCGGAGGCAAGTGCAAGTCCTGCAAGGCAAAAATCTCGGTACGTTATCCCCTGATAGAGTTATTCACGGCCGCCTTGTCTGCTGGAATGATCTGGCATTTCGGCAGCGGCATTGCCGGCATGGCAGCGGTGGTCTTTGTCTGGCTGCTGATCGCCATGACCTTTATCGATATTGATACCCAGTTATTGCCTGACGACATGACACTGGGCTTGCTATGGATAGGCCTGTTACTTAACATCAATGCGACCTTCGCCCCACTTCAGGATGCGGTGATTGGCGCAGTCGCCGGTTACCTGGCGCTATGGTCTGTCTATTGGGCTTTCAAGCTCATCACAGGCAAAGACGGCATGGGCTATGGCGACTTCAAACTGCTGGCGGCTTTAGGCGCATGGATGGGCTGGAGCATGCTGCCTGTGGTCATCTTGTTGTCCTCCCTGGTGGGATCTGTGATTGGCGTCACCATGATCATCCTGAGCAAGCTGGGTTGGGAAACGCATATTCCGTTTGGCCCCTACCTGGCAGGCGCTGGCCTGATTGCTCTCGTCTGGGGGCATCAGTTAAGCGATTATTACCTTAGCCTGGTGTAATGACCGCCACATTTTCACTTGGTCTGACAGGTGGCATAGGCAGTGGAAAAACCACGATTGCCAATATCTTCGGCGAGCTGGGTGCCACATTAATTGATACCGATCTGATCGCTCATCAATTAACCCTCCCCGGGGGCGTGGCCATCGCAGCCATACAGGCACAATTTGGCAGCAGCTTCCTGACCATGGACGGCGCCATGAACCGGGTTGCCATGCGCGAACTGGTGTTTTCAGATCCCGTACAAAAAAGCCGCCTGGAAAGCATACTCCACCCTCTGATACGTCAGGAGACAGAGCGTGCCGCAAGCATCGCCAGTGGCGATTACCCGATTTTTGTGGTGCCCCTGCTGGTGGAATCCGGTAACTGGAAAACACGAGTCAGCCGTATACTGGTAGTCGATTGCGACGAAGAAGTACAGATACAGCGGGTCATGTCACGCAATGATCTGAGCAGGCAACAGGTTGTCGCAATCATGCAAAATCAGGTGAGCAGGCAGCAAAGACTGGCAGCCGCAGATGATGTCATTGTGAACGAAGGTTCAATCGCAGAGATACGCGAAGCAGTCACGGCACTGCACAGGCACTACCTGTCATTGGCAGGCAAGAAAAACTGAATTGCGGTACAGTTTGCAGGCAGCACCACCATCGGCAGCAGCAGGTGTGCAAATAAAAAACAAAAGAAATTTGCACGTGACGTTTGTAATTTCACACAGTATGGTTCAGAATCATGAGCAGCTTGGATTAGCACCAATTTTGACAGGGAAACTATTTTGATTGTTTACGAATACCCTTTTAACGAGCGTATTCGCACGTTATTGCGGCTGGAAGACTTATACGAAAAATTTACATTTTTCCTGCATCAGTCTGACCCCATGCAGCATCACGTTGCCCTAGCCACCATTTTCGAAATGTTGGAAGTTGCTGGTCGCGCCGACCTCAAATCTGATCTTTTGCAAGAACTCGAAAGACAAAAACACACACTCATCAGTTTCAAATCCAATCCTAATGTGCAGGCCGACATGCTCGACAAAGTCCTTGAAGACGTCGATCGCGCCAGCAGTGCCCTGGTCACCAGTACCGGCAAGACCGGGCAGAACATACGTGACAATGAATGGCTGATGAGCATACGTGGCCGCACTATTATTCCCGGCGGGGCCTGTGAATTTGATTTACCCAGCTACCACGCCTGGCAAAAAAATACCCCTGAAAAACGCTATACCGATATTACCAACTGGTTTGCCCCTATCGCCCCGCTGTTTGACGCCATTAACGTGGTATTACGCCTGCTGCGCGAATCGGGTGCCACTTCCAAGGTCATCGCCCAGGCTGGCAGTTACCAGCAAATGCTGCAAGGCAAGATTTACCAGCTATTGCGCGTCAGCGTGGCGCAGGAACTGGGTGCCATCCCGGAAATCTCTGCAAACAAATATATGCTGTGGATACGTTATATGTCGCAAGATGGCGACATGAAGCCCAAGGCTTTCGAAAACGATATCCCCTTTGACCTGACACTCTGTAATTTCTGAACATGGCGACTTTTGTTGATTGCCCCACTTGCAAAACCAAGGTGGAATGGATAGAAGCCAATCGCTGGCGTCCTTTTTGCTCTGAACGCTGCAAACAGATAGACCTGGGTGCCTGGGCAGAAGAAAAATACACGATACCGGCAGTCAATCTGCCAGAAGACCCAGATACCGAGCTAACACAGTAATTTCTGAATCTGCCAGGAAAAGTTCAGTTTCAGCGTTTTTGCGGAATACCGTATTTACGCAATTTGGTGGCGATCATGGAATGCGATGTCGCCAGACGGGTTGCCAGTTTACGGCTGGACGGGTATTGTGGGTACAGGTTTTCCAGCAAGCTGCGTTCAAAAGCATTGACTGACAATTCCCAGCTTTCAGTGACATCGGATTTCACCACATCGGCAGTAATACTGCCCTCGGCCCAATCGAGGTCAGTGGCATCCAGTATGCGCTGATCCGACATGGTAATCGCGCGAAATACCACGTTTTGCAATTGCCTGACATTACCTGGCCAGTGATTCGATACCAGTGCCGCACAGGCAGCAGAATTAAGACGGCAAACCGGTTTTTGCGCCTGGGTGCACGCGCGTTCTATGAAATGCCTGGCCAGTGGCAATATATCATCAGGCCGTTCGCGCAGCGCGGGCATTTCCAGATGCAGTACATTCAGGCGGTAAAACAAGTCTTCGCGGAAACTGCCCTCCTGCACCATCTTGCGCAAATTTCTATGCGTTGCACTGATGATGCGTACATTTACTTTGACTTCCTTGTCACTACCGATGCGGCGGAACTTGCCGTCATTCAAGAAGCGCAATAACTTTGCCTGCAAATACATCGACATTTCACCGATTTCATCGAGAAACACGGTGCCGCCATCGGCCATTTCGAACAAACCAGGCTTGCCACCACGCTGAGCGCCCGTAAACGCACCGGACATATAGCCAAACAATTCGCTTTCGGCCAGGCTTTCGGGCAAGGCAGCACAATTGAGTTCAAGGAAAGGCGCGCTGCTGCGGCCACTGACGCCATGGCAGGCCTGCGCCAGCAATTCCTTGCCGGTACCGGTTTCGCCAGTAATCAACAATGGCGTATCCACCACGGCAACACGGGCAGCCCGTGTCTTGAGTGAGCGTATCTGCTCGGATTCACCAATGATGAAGTGAAAGCCACTGCCTTCCGAATGCTGTAGCGCGTGCAGGCGGCCACCGATACGGGTGGGGGCATGAAAGGTCAGCACGGCTCCGACCGAACGCCCATGGTGGCTGATATCAAGGCCCTGGGGCTCGGATACCGGTGTCACGTCCATGAAGTAGGGTTCGCCGTTGAGGTTGACCTCGCGGCTGGGCAGGCGAAAGCTACAGGCGATCAGCTCTTCCTGTATGCCAGCATCGTCAAGGACCTGATTCAGGCTGCGCTGGCAAAGGCTGGTTTCGCTCATGCGAACGGCGGTGGCAGCAGCAGCGTTGGCGATCACGATATGGCCGCCAGCGTCAATCGCCAGCACCGGGTCTTCCATGACGGCCATCATGGTATCGAGATTGAGTTGCCGGCGTATGCCGGGCAAGACATCGAGCACCTTGATTTCGCCAACACCGCGCACCTGCTGGCAATCGTCCTGCAAGGACGGCAGCATGAATTCCAGCAGTTCCGGGCTATCGATATAAATATTCGGTGGATCGACTTCCACTGCCACCACATTCAGACCCCGGCGTGCCAGCACTGCCAATACTTCATGGGCAATACCGACCCTGTCCTTGAATTGAATGTTGATGCGCATCTGGTCTTATATAAAATTAATACGGTTCGGGAATATAACCACGCGGGCGCGCATGCTGACGGCGGAATGCACTATTTGACGCCAGTCCACGCAAGCGCCCCAGGTCGAATTGCTCAAGCTGCTGCAAAACAGCGCGGTTCAGCGTCATCTTGACCTGCATCATCAACAAATCAACACTTTGCTGGCTGGATGTACGCATATTGCGTTTTTCCTGCGGTACATCGGCATCCTGATCCTCTACCTGTCCGAGTTTTTCAGCCGCTTTGGCAGCGGCTTTTTCTTCTGCCATGACAAAACAGCGGTAAACATCAGCGAGCGTAATGATGCCATTGCAATCGCGACAATGCCATGCATCTTTTTCTTTGGCATCACGACTGACCAGCGTGTCCTTGCTCAGGGTAGCCAGGATCGAACGTATGACACGCGGTGTCTTGCCCGTAGCTTGCGCCAGTGTCGTGATATTGGCCGTACGTGGCATGACCATCATGATCTGCGCCAGTAATTCTATTGCTGTATAAAACCTGGCATTCAGGCTGGCATCAGAAAAAACCTGGGTCGATGAGAGTAATTCTTCAAAGTGATTCATGCCAACTCCTTGGAGATGATAATAGGACGATTTGCACTGCCATAACGATCCATGAACAAGCCCTCGGTCGAGATGGCCGGTCGCTTGCCGGACACCACATCGGCAATGAACTGGCCGGAACCACAGGCCATGGTCCAGCCCAGCGTGCCGTGGCCGGTATTGAGATACAGGTTGCGATAAGGCGTCGGCCCGATGACGGGTGTGCCATCCGGTGTCATCGGGCGCAGGCCAGTCCAGAATTCAGCCTTGCTGACATCGCCACCGCCGGGGAACAGGTCAGTCACAGAATGCTCCAGCGTGGCGCGGCGGTCAGCGCGCAAATCGAGGTTGTAACCGGTAATTTCTGCCGTACCACCGACACGTATGCGGTCACCCAGGCGGGTAATGGCCACTTTATAGGTTTCATCCATGACGGTGGATTCAGGTGCTCTTTGCGCATCGGTGATAGGCACGGTAATCGAATAGCCCTTGATCGGGTAGACCGGGATTTTGATATCAAGCTCACGCAACATGATCGGTGAATAGCTGCCCAGGGCCAGCACAAAGCTGTCAGCCTTGATTTCACCTTCTGACGTAATGACTGAGCTGATCTTGTCACCCGCCTTCACCAGACGCTGGATACTGACGCCATATTTGAACTGCACGCCCAGTTCCTGCGCCAGCCTGGACAGGTTTTGGGTAAATTTAAAGCAGTCGCCGGTTTCATCGCCAGGCAGACGCAAGGCACCGACAAACTTCTCCTGCACATTTGCCAGCGCCGGTTCTACCTTCAGGCAACCGGCCTTATCCAGGGTTTCATAAGGGACGTCGTAACGTTTCAGAATAGCGATATCTGCGGCGGCACCATCAAGTTGCTGCTGGTTGCGGAACAGTTGCAGCGTACCCTGCGTGCGCTCATCATAGGCAATACCGGTATCGCTACGCAATTGTTGCAAAACATCACGACTGTATTCTGCCATGCGCAACATGCGGCCTTTATTGATTTCATAGCGTTTGCTGGTGCAGTTCATCAGCATCTGCATGACCCAGCGCCACATGGCAGGGTCAAAACTCGGGCGTATCGCCAGCGGGCTATGCTGCATCAACAGCCATTTGACGGCTTTTAGTGGTACACCAGGACCAGCCCAAGGGGCCGAATAGCCAGGTGATACCTCGCCTGCATTGGCATAACTGGTTTCCAGCCCAGCTGCTGGTTGCCGCTCTATCACGGTGACTTCGTGACCGGCTTTCGCCAGATAATAGGCAGATGCCGTTCCTATGACCCCTGCGCCCAAGATAACTACCTTCATTTTGTGTCTCCTATCAATACTTTATCTATTACTTTATGATTTATTCTGTGTGCGTTTGATTTTTTTTTGCATGCCAGCGCTGTTCCGGCTTCACGCTTAATTGCTGTAGGTGCGCTCATAGCGGCCTCCCAGGCTGGTGATGATTTCGTAACCGATGGTTCCGGCACGGGCTGCCACTTTATCGACTGTGTTGTCAGTTGAAATCAGGTCTACCAAAGCACCAGGCTGCAAATGCGTTTCTGCAACACCGGTGACATCCAGGGTGATGGTATCCATCGAGACATTGCCCACCATGGGCACGGTATGCCCGGCGATTTGTGCAACACCGCGGTTGCTCAGGCTGCGTAACCAGCCATCGGCATAACCAACGGCGACGGTCGCGATACGGCTGGCCTGCTGACTACGCCAGCTGGCACCATAACCAACACCCGCACCCGCAGGGATCTCACGCGTCTGGATAATACGTCCCTGCAAGTGCACAACTGCCTGCAGAGGATTGGCTTGCCCGGCCACAGGGGCGACACCATATAAGGCAGCGCCCGGGCGGGCCAGATCAAAGTGGAAGTCTTTACCGAGGAAAATAGCGGAAGAATTGGCGAGACTGGCTTTAACGCCAGGGAAAGCTGCCCTCACCGCATTAAACTGCTGCAACTGAAGCTGGTTCATGGGGTGCGCCTGATCTTCGGCAGAGGCCAGATGGCTCATCAGGTACAGCAAATCAATGCCTTGCATGAAATCACTGCTTGCCAGGCATTGCTGTAATTCAGCCGGAGAGAGGCCCATCCGCGCCATCCCTGTATCACACTGTAAAATTGCCGGAAGCCTGGTCTGCATCTTTACTGCAAGATCGCGCCAGGCAAGAACTTGCTGCGCGCTGTTCAGGACCGGGATACACCCATATTCAAGGAATTCGGCCTCATAACCGACAGGCGAACCGTGCATGACATAAATATTTGCTTCAACTGGCAAATGTGGTCGCAGGGAAATCGCCTCTTCCAGATGGGCAACAAAAAAATGACGGCAAGACTCTTCCAGCAATGCCCTGGCAACCGGGATAGCCCCCAGGCCATAGGCATCCGCTTTCACGGCTGCGCCACATTGAGCACTACCCAGCAGGCCTTGCAACAGTCGATAGTTACTGCGTATCGCTTTCAGATCAATACGAAGAACTGCCCCTGCTTTTCCAGCTACTTGCATCATATTTCACCACTCCATCACGTTGATTAACGTGATTAGTTGAAGCAATCCCTGTGCCAAAAAAATTTATTGAATAAATTCAATCACTTATAGAAATCTTATCGCAAATAGATTTAGCATCCGTATGCAATTCAATACAGTCTTGCGAATATTTATTATTTTATCCAGAGCAAGAGCTTGATAATGTACTTAAAACGACACACTGTATTATTTTTAATACAGTGTACTTATTTAAATACACTAAATCATTTCAGAAATAGAAACGCATCATTCCCGTCTGCAAACTAATGAGCAATTGTGGAAACTACGCAAAAGAAAACAGTTGAAATTTCTAAAATTAATTTTCATGTTTTGAGGCTGTAATTAATGCATGCGTATAATTAACGAAGCAACACGCCTGTTAACTAAGGAAAATACATCAATGGAAATTAAGCGGATTCTCGGCCCAGCGCTTGCCGTGGTTTTGTTGGCTGGCATCGCTGCCGCGACGTATACCTCGTACCAGAAAAATCATGAAGTAGAGGCAGCCCGGCAGATTTCAGCTTCCATTGTCGAAGTGAAAGGCATGATAGGTTCAGAAAAGGAATCGTATTTTTCAGATCCCAAAGTGATTGAACTGCTGGCGAAAAAAGGCTTGCGCGTCAAGATTGAAAAAATAGGCTCGCGTGAAATTATCTCGCGTGATTTCAATACCTATGACTTTGCATTTCCGGCAGGCTCACCGGCGGCACTGGCTTTACAAACCAAGTCAAAGGCCAAACAGGTATATCCGACTTTTTTCACCCCCATGGCGATCGCATCATGGGTACAACTTGTACCTGTCCTCGAAAAAGAAGGCCTCATCAAGAAAATTGATGATGCTTACTATATTGTCGACATGAAGCGACTGCTGAGCCTGAGTGAAAAAGGGGCACGCTGGCGCGACCTGAAAGACAATACAGCTTATGCCACCGGCAAAAGCATACTGATCAGTTCTACTGATGTCAGGAAATCAAATTCAGCGGCGATGTATCTGTCCCTCGCCAGCTATGTCGCCAATGACAATAACGTTGTCGACGACAATGAACAGGTCAATAAAATCCTGCCTTTCGTGTCTTCATTGTTTTTACGCCAGGGCCTGCAGGAATCAAGCAGCGCAGGGCCGTTCGAAGATTACACCACCATGGGCATGGGCAAAGCACCGCTGGTGATGATCTATGAAAGCCAGTTTCTTGAATATCAGTCCAAACGCCAGAAGCCTAACGCCGACATGGTATTGCTGTACCCGCAACCAACCATTTACACCAAGCATATTGTGGTTCCATTCACTGAAAATGGACGCCGCCTGGGCGAGGCACTGGCCACGGATCCTGATCTGCAAAAACTGGCTGCACAATATGGCTACCGCACCGCAACGCCCGAGTATTTCACTGATTTCCTGAAAAATAAGAACTTGCGGGCACCAGCGTCTTTGGTGGATGTGATTGACCCGCCCAGTTTTGAAATACTGGAACGCCTGATCCAGTCGATAGAAAAAAAATTCCAGTAAGCCCATCCCTGACCAAGAGCGAAAAATGACCGACATCAAAACGCAAGAAGTAACAATGACATTGACGCCGCCAGAAGTGTTGGCACCGGTAAGCGACAACAAGGCGCCTGAACTCGTTCCCCTGAAAGCCGATGTACAGGAAAAAATAGATGCGCAGGTCCAGTCTTATCTGGACAGTATCTTGAAAGATGATGTCCAGAGCAGCAGTTTCCAGGTCAAACTGGACTCGGCCTTCCGTCTTGGCAAGGAGGAAATTTCGAATGCCGCCGCACTGATGACGGGGCGCTTCATGGAACGTAATTTTGTTGGTATTGAAGATTCCAGCGCATTCAAGTCACTGCAAGACATGCGCGTCATGCTTGATGACCTGAACCCCGGCAAACAGGGTGACTTGCTAAGCCAGAACAAGATCCTTGGCATTATCCCTTTCGGTAACAAGCTGCAAGCGTATTTTCGTAAATTCCAGACTGCCAGCTCGCAATTACAGACCCTGATGACACAACTGTACGCTGCCCGCGACGATATGCAGCGCGACGCCACGGAAATAGAGCTGGTGAAGACCAAGCTGTGGGATGCCATGCAAAAACTGAAGGGCGCCATCTATTTTGCCGAACAGCTCGATACCCGTGTGGCCTCCCATGTTGCTGCGATCAAGACATCTGATCCCTTGCGTGCCAAGGCGCTGGAACAGGAGGTCCTGTTCTATGCAAGGCAAAATTTGCAGGACATGCAAACCCAGATGGCAGTCAACGTCAACGGTTACCTGTCCATGGACTTGTTGAAAAAAACGGCCAGGGAAATGGTGAATGGCTGTAATCGCGTAGCAACGACCGGCATGTCCGCAATGGCAACTGCACAAACCGTCGCACGTGCCACCGGCAACCAGATGCAGGTCATGGAAATGCTCAATGGCGTGAGCAGCACAATAGGTGACCTGGTCACGGAAACGTCACGGCAACTGGGTGCGCATGTGGAAAAAACCGGTGAATTCGCTGCCAATCCATTGATAGGCATACAGAAAATCCAGGAAATGTTTGATAACACGTTCAAGGCAATCGATGCGATGGATAATTTCCGTTCACTAGCCATCGACAGCATGGGTAAAAACAATGCCATGCTGAAAGAGCAGATTGGCAGGACAGAACAATACCTGGACCGTAACCGCACGGACCAGGCACGTAGCGCACTGACATCAGCTGCACCAGATGGCCCGGTCAAATTGTAGGAGTTGTAATGAAAATTATTTCCACACTGGCCAGCATTATCCTGGTACTCAGCCTGGCTGCCTGCAAGGACGCCAACAATAAAAATACCCGGCAAACCAGCCAGGATCAGGCTACGCTGACCGTCATGGCCGGTTCAGAACTGAAAGACATAGAACCGCTCTTGCCTGCCATCACGAAAGCAACGGGTGTCAACCTGCAAATGCGTTACACCGGTACGCTGGAAGCTGTGGAGAAGTTGCAGGCAGGTGAACAGGTCGATATCGCCTGGCTGGCAAGTAACAAATATGCCATGCTCGTGCCTGCTGCAAAAGCCCGCATTCTGGCATCAGAAAGAACCATGCTGACCCCGATTGTATTGGGACTGAAAGAAAGCAAGGCGGTCGCACTGGGCTGGAAAGATAATCCCAAAGTCAGCTGGAAAGATATTGCAGAAGCGGCCAGAAAATCCAGATTTACCTTTGGCATGACCAGCCCTTCTTCTTCCAATACCGGTTTTTCCGGCTTGCTTGGCCTGGCAGCGGCCCTGTCAGGACAGGGTGACGCACTGGAAGAAAAAGATATCGATGCAAAGAGCCTGACAGCCTTTTTCCAGGCCCAGCGCCTGACAGCTGGCAGTTCTGGCTGGCTGGCGGAAGCCTATCTGCGCGAGCAGGGAAAAGTCGACGGCATCATCAACTATGCCTCTACCTTGCAGTCACTGAACCGTAATCCTGGTCTCAAGGAAAAGCTGGTGCTGATCTACCCGCAGGACGGCATAGTCACCGCAGACTACCCCATCATGCTGACCAATCCGGCAGCAAGGGCCAGCTATGACAAAGTCGTGGCTTATTTGCGCGGTATTGAATTCCAGCAGGCCATGTACACGACAACGCTACGCCACCCGGTCAACCCTGACGTGGCGGTGACTGACGCGCCGAAACAGTCTTTGATTGAATTGTCCTTCCCCGCAAAACTGAGCGTGGTTGATGCGATATTGACCGCGTTCGACAATCATCTGCGCCTGCCTACGGACAGCAGCTTCGTGCTCGACACGAGTGGTTCCATGCAAGGTGAGCGCATCAAGGGATTGAAGATTGCGATGCAGGGCCTGTCAGGTGCAGATGCGACTATCAGTGGGCGATTTTCCCGTTTCCGCAATCGTGAACGCATCATCCTGTTGCCTTTCAATGCCGTGGTTGAGCCTTCGGAACGCTATGAAATGGGTAGCGATGAGAGCAGCAACCAGGCGACGCTGAAAGCCATCAGCGACCGTATCCAGAAATTGCGCGCCAATGGGGGAACAGCCATATTTTCAGCGACCCAACAGGCATACAGGGAAGCCATAGCGCGCAAACATGACGATCCTTCGCGCTTCTACTCCATCATCGTGATGACCGATGGCGTCAACAATGACGGGATTGGGCTCAGTGAGTTTACGAGGTGGTATGCAGCACTGCCAGAAGCGGAGAAAGGTATCAAGATTTTCCCGGTACTGTTCGGCGAGGCACAGCCAGAAGAGTTACAAAAACTGGCAGAATTGTCTGGTGGCAGGATGTTTGACAGCCGTAAAGCGAACCTGCAATCCATTTTCAAAGAGATCCGGGGATACCAGTAATGCAGGTTTTGACTTTCAAGATGCGTATGCTGTTATTTTTATACAGTACGCAAAACCTGGTGGGTAGCCTGCTGGCGCTGGGCGGCCTTGGCCTGTTCTTTGCCGGCATCATTTCTGACTGGTGGTTTCCCATAGTCGCAGGTTTGTATACCGTCGCCTGGCTGGCTATTTCACCAGATAAAGAACTGGAATTGCAAATCAAGAGTGAATCATCGCAAAGCAATCTGACAGAGAGCATCGGTGAACTGATACGTCAGTCCAAATCTCGTTTGCCGCATGAAGCAATTGACCGTCTGACACGTATTCAAACGACACTGCAAGAGCTGGCACCGAAAGTTTTTTCAGGTGAAGTGGCCATGATTTATGTCAGCTCACTCATCAATGCGGTCAATCGTGACTTGCCGCAAACAGTGAAAAATTACCTGCACCTGCCTGCCGCTTTTGCCAGCATGCATGCAGTAGAAAATGGCAAGACCTGCAAACAACTTTTGATAGAACAACTGGATTTACTTGAAAACCAGTTGTCAAAAATCGCTACTGACATCTATAAAAATGATGCTGACTCACTGGTAGCAAACGGTGAATTTCTAAAAGAGAAATTTCACTCTGTTTCATTTATCCAGTAGTCAGATGGAATAAATGGCAGGGCCGGGGTAGGTCGTAGAGAAGCAATATTGTGCAGGACAGTTAGCACTGTGCACCCGCACTACTGGATGCCGCGGCTTCATGTCGGAAAGCATCGAGCCATTCCAGCAAGGGAATCGTGGCAGGCAGCAATGGTGTAAGCCCGACGCTGCCCTGCCAGGCAAATGCCTGGCCTTCCAGGCTTTGCGGTTCGCCCTGCCATTCATGGCTGATATAGAAATGCAGCCTGACATGCGCATGTGGGTAAATATGCTCGACACCGCACCAGGGTTCGGCAGTCACAATTTCAATGCCCAGTTCTTCGACAAATTCGCGCTTCAGCGCCGCCAGGATAGATTCACCAGCTTCAACTTTACCGCCAGGGAACTCCCAGTAACCTTCATAGGGCTTGCCAGCAGGGCGCTGCCCCAGCAGGACATCGCCATTGGGTTTCATCAATATGCCGACTGCGACATCAACAGGTTTAGCCGTCATATCAGGATTGCGCCATGCGACCAGCATAATCGCGGGCAAATTGCCAGGCGACACGACCAGAACGAGAGCCGCGCTGCAAGGCCCAGCGCAAGGCATCGCCACGCGCTTCGGTAATTTGAGCGGTATCGCAGCCCATTGTTGTCAGCCAGTGCGCCACGATGTCGAGATAATCGTCCTGCTTGAAAGGGTAAAACGACACCCACAGACCAAAGCGTTCAGACAGGGAGATTTTTTCTTCTACCGTTTCACCGGGATGCAAGTCACCATCGTCGCTATATTTATAGCTGGCGTTGTCTGACATTTTTTCTGGCAACAGATGGCGACGGTTGGACGTGGCATAAATCAGTACATTGTCTGATTGCGTGGCGATGCTGCCATCAAGCGCCACCTTCAATGCCTTGTAACCTGCCTCACCCTCCTCGAACGACAGGTCATCACAAAAAACGATGAAACGCTCGGGGCGCTCAGCGATCAGGTCGACGATATCCGGCAAATCAGCGAGATCGCTTTTATCAACTTCAATCAGGCGCAGACCCTGGTCGGCGAACTGGTTCAGGCAAGCCTTGATCAGCGATGATTTGCCAGTACCACGCGCGCCCGTCAGCAATACGTTATTGGCGGGTTTGCCGCGAACAAATTGCAGGGTGTTCTGTTCTATCTGCGCTTTCTGGATTGCCACGTTGCGTAAATCATCGAGTGCAATGCTGGACGCATGCCTGACCACTTGCAAATAGCCTTGTCCACCGCGCTTGCGCCAGCGAAAAGCGTGGCCGAGATGCCACTCAGGCAGTGGCGACGCGGCTGGTAACAAGATTTCCAGCCGGTTCAACAAATGTTCTGCGCGCGCTAAAAACTGATCAAGCTGAGTCATGAGCTGGCCGCTTAAGAACGATAGTCTGCATTGATGGAAACATAGTCATGCGACAGGTCACAGGTCCAGACTGTTGCAGACGCATCACCACGGGCAAGCTTGACGCGTATGGTGATCTCACTTTGTTTCATGATGCGCTGGCCATCTTCTTCGCGGTAATCAGGGTTGCGTCCACCATTTTTGGCAACCCAGACTTCATCCAGATACAGATTGAGCTTACCGACATCCAGGTCGTTCACACCTGCATAACCAATGGCTGCCAGGATGCGGCCAAGATTGGGGTCAGAAGCAAAAAAAGCGGTTTTGACCAGTGGTGAGTGGGCGATGGAATAGGCAATCTTGCGGCATTCTTCCACATCACGCCCTTCTTCAACGGCAATGGTCATGAACTTGGTCGCGCCCTCGCCATCACGGATAATCATGTGGGCGAGTTTTTGCGACAAGGCTGTCACGGCTTCGGCCAGGATTGCGTACTCGGCTGTATCGATATCATTCACTTCGACTTCGCCAGCACCGGTGGCGATCAGCATGAAGGAATCATTGGTCGAGGTATCGCCATCAATGGTGATGCAATTAAAGGATTTATCTGCGGCCTGCTTGACGAGGTGATCCAGCACCGCCTGAGATACTTTGGCATCCATTGCCAGATAGCCGAGCATGGTCGCCATATTTGGCTTGATCATGCCTGCACCTTTGCTGATGCCTGTCATGGTTACGGTTTTACCGCCAATGTCGACCGTTGCCGATGCAGCCTTGGGCTGCGTGTCGGTTGTCATGATGGCAGCCGCCGCGTTGAACCAGTTGTCTGCCTGCAAATTGGCTATCGCTTGTGGCAACCCTGCCACCAGCCTGTCAACTGGCAGTTGCTCCAGAATCACGCCTGTGGAAAACGGCAGTATCTGGGCAGCTTCGCAACCGAGTAATTCAGCCAGCGCGGCACAAGTGGCATTGGCTGCCGCCAGGCCGGCGTCACCGGTGCCAGCATTGGCGTTACCAGTATTGATGACCAGCGCCCGTATCGGGCCGGACGTCATGTGCAAACCTTCAAGATGCGCCTTGCAGACCTGCACGGGTGCTGCGCAGAAACGATTGGTGGTGAACACACCGGCTACAGTCGCGGTCGGCGCCAGTTCCATGATCAGCACGTCTTTACGATTGGGTTTGCGTATGCCGGCTTCGGCATGACCCAGGCGGATACCGGCGACCGGCTTCAAATCTGCAGCGACAGGGATAGGTGAATTGACGGCCATGGTTTTTCCTTGCGATGAAATCAAGCCGACATTGTAGGACATTTTGCTGCAATGCGACGCATGTTTGCGCTGAGGAAATTTCACCCATCCCCCGCCCTGCCACATTCGTATCGCTATCAAGTCGCCATCAAGTCGCTACAGCAGCGTTACCACAACGCCATCACAACCTTATTACATCGCCATTACATGGGCATCACACGAGTATCACAAGCCCATGATCATTTGTGCAATGATATTTTTCTGGATTTCGTTTGATCCGCCATAGATGGAAAGCTTGCGCATATTCAGGTAATTTCTGGCCAGGTAGCCAATTTGCTGGACTGGCTGGGCAATTTCGCCCTCTTCCCTGCCAACCGGCAGTGATTGCGGCCCGGCTGCCAGCATCAGCATTTCGGTAATGCCCTGCTGGATTTCTGTGCCCTTGATTTTCAGGATGGACGCTTCAGGGCCGGGGGCACGGCGCTGCTCTTCGTCAGACAGTACGCGCAAGTTGGTGATTTCCAGTGCCATCAGGTCAATTTCCAGCTGTGCCATGCGTGCAGCAAACAAGGGGTCCTCAATCAATGGCAGGCCATTCTTTTGTTCTTGCGTGGCGACCCGTTTCAATCTCGTCAATTCACGTTTGGCGATGCCGATACCGGCGATATTGGTGCGTTCATGCCCCAACAGAAACTTGGCATATGTCCAACCCTGATTTTCTTTTCCAACCAGGTTGGCGACCGGCACCTTGACATGATCAAGCCAGACTTCATTAACTTCATGTACGCCATCCATGGTGATGATAGGCCTGACCGTCACACCTGGTGATTTCATGTCGATGAGCAGGAAAGAGATGCCGCGCTGAGGTTTGACTTCTTTGTCCGTCCTGACAAGGCAAAATATCCAGTCTGCATATTGCGCCAGCGTCGTCCAGGTCTTTTGGCCATTCACCAGGTAATATTCACCATCGGCATCCAGTCTGCGCTCGGCCGTGGTTTTGACCGATGCCAGATCTGAACCAGAGCCGGGTTCTGAATAGCCCTGGCACCACCATTCTTCCGCTGCCAGTATGTTGGGCAGGAACCTGGCCTGTTGTTCTGGTGACCCAAATTCCATCAATACGGGTGCCACCATTTTGATGCCAAATGGCGGCAAACGCGGCGCACCTGCGGCGGCACACTCTTCTTCAAAAATATATCGCTGCACCGCAGTCCAGCCGGTGCCGCCAAAGCTGACTGGCCACGAGCTGCCGCCCCAGTCCTGTGCATGCAAAATCTTTTGCCAGCGCTGGTAATCCTGTTTTTTCAGCAAACTGCCATCCCTGACCTTTTGCCGTATGTCTGGCGGCAAGGCATGCTGCAGGAATGACTGGATTTCGTGACGGAAGTCTAGTTCAGCGGAAGTGAAATTTAAGTCCATGATGATTTCTGGAAAACAGGTTTAAACGCAAACACATTGCAGCACAGGATAGCATCTGCGTACAAGCATACACCGCCAGCTCAGGCTTGGGTATTTTTGCGTACGCTTGTGCTAATCATGAATTATCACTGTGTAAAATGTACATGATAAAAAGTAGTAAAATTGCCACGCTTACATTCGCCCAATGCCTAACTCAAACCTTGCATGGAACTTCACCTATGAGCTCTGAATTATTTTGGCAAGCCCTGGAACAAACACAAACCGAACTGGCAACGCTGTCACAACGCGACGCGATGGAGAAGATAAACGAGTTGTTGCAACCGCATTTTCCTGACCTGTCTGCCGAACTGCAAAAGAAGAATAATGACGGTGAAGAGTTACGATATGAATTAATATTTACCGCACACGGTGCCAGTGAGAATTTTCAGGATGTCATGGCATTGACGGCCAGTGCCCCGCGCATGCCCTTATTTGAAAAGGTCATCCCATTCAGGATGCGGACGGACACGGCTGGCTTTACCATGTCGATGAATGATTTTTCGCTGAGCCCAACGGATATTCTGGTCAATCATTTTGCCGATGCGGGCAAAGTCGGATTGCAGCTATGGTTCAATAAAGTGATACCGCAAGACTTTATTGATCATGCAAAGCATATGTCCTTTATCTTGCTCGATCATGTGCTGGGTGAATACGATTTTGCCATCAAGATAGGGCCGGTAGAATTTATGACCGATGCACCTGAGCAGACAACAATCACGCTGGATCAATTCCCGCCTGTCATGGATGCATTCTGGCGTGACGATTTACTGCATACGGCGATTTATCCGGATGGCGAGCACAACTGGACCGGCTTCACTCTGGTCAGTAATACCGATCCCGAAGATGAAATGGTGGTTCAACGCAATGAGTCAGCCCAGTCGCTGGTCGGTAGAGCTGATATGGTCTGGTATCTGCAAGTACAGACCGAGGTCAACAATAGCACCGAACTGGAACAGGCGCGCGAATTCGAAGATCAGTTAAGTACCCTGATAGAACGCATGCAAGAAGGCATCTGCACGCAAATCAGTTTGCAGGGAAATGTCCGTACAATGGAGTGGCAGGTTAGTGATATTGAGAAAGCGCTGGGCCAGGCGCAAAAACTGGCAAGCAGTTTTGCGCCTGCAGAATTTGATATCAGTTCAGAATTTGATGCGCAATGGCACCACTATTTGCGCTGGGCTTCATAGTCCCTGCTACACCAGACCGCGGTGACCGGGCAGCAAAAAGGGAGTGAATTTCTTCACTCCCTTTTTCATCGGTTTCTCATCAAACCAGCGACTTAATGATCAAGCAAGGCTGCCGTGACAGTGCTTGAATTTCTTACCGCTGCCACAAGGACAAGGGTCATTACGGCCTACCTTCAGTGCATAACCAATTTCTGGCTGATTGTCACCAAAGCTTGGCGTCGGTGCCAGCATTTCTTCAGGTGAAGCATCGGCATCAAAGTCAGCATGCTGGTAATGGACATTTTCAATTTGTGATTGTGCCATTTGTTCTTCAGCCGCTTCAATTTCTTCACGAGACTGTATGCGTACCGTCACCACGGTCCTGACCACTTCGTTCTTGATGGCTTCGAGCATCTGGCCAAACAATTCGAAGGCTTCGCGCTTGTATTCCTGTTTAGGGTTTTTCTGTGCATAACCGCGCAGATGTATGCCCTGACGCAAATGATCAAGTGCTGCCAGATGTTCGCGCCAGTGGGTATCGATACTTTGCAACATCACGCTGCGCTCGAAACCGGCAAAAGATTCTTTGCCGACTATCGCCACTTTGGCTTCATAACTTTCGTTAGCAGCTTTTTGTACACGTTCAAGGATATCTTCATCAGTCAGGCTGGCTTCAGCAGCCACCATTTTTACCAATGGCAGATCGAGCGCCCATTCGTTGCTGAGTGTAGCTTCCAGTGTTGGGATATCCCATTGCTCTTCGACCGATTCTGCCGGTACGTATTCACGCACGACGTCCTGGAACATGCCGTGACGCAGCGAGGAAATCAGCTCAGACATATCTTGCGCTTCCAGCAATTCATTACGTTGCTGATAAATGACTTTACGCTGGTCATTGGCTACATCATCGTATTCGAGCAATTGCTTGCGAATATCGAAGTTACGCGCTTCGACCTTGCGTTGTGCAGACTCAATGGAGCGGGAAACAATACCTGCTTCAATCGGTTCGCCTTCAGGCATTTTCAGCCTGTCCATGATGGCACGGACACGGTCACCGGCAAATATACGCAGCAAGGTGTCATCAAGTGACAGATAGAAACGGGAAGAACCCGGATCACCCTGACGGCCGGAACGACCACGCAATTGATTATCCACGCGACGGGATTCATGGCGTTCTGTACCGACAATATGCAGACCACCGGCATTGACTACATGCTCATGCAGAGATTGCCATTCTTCGCGCAATTTTTCAGATTGCGCCTGCTTGTCAAGATCTAACAAGGAAGGATTGGCTTCTATCAGTTGCACCTGTTTGGCGACATTGCCACCCAATACGATATCGGTACCACGACCCGCCATGTTGGTGGCGATGGTAATGGCTTTAGGGCGACCTGCCTGGGCAATGATTTCCGCTTCGCGGGCATGCTGTTTGGCGTTCAATACATTGTGCGGCAGATTGGCTTTTGTCAAAATGCCGGACAACAATTCAGAATTTTCAATCGACGTCGTACCCACCAGAACTGGCTGACCGCGTTCGTAACAATCCTGGATATCAATCAGCATCGCGCCGTATTTTTCTTCGGCAGATTTATAAACCTGATCTTGTCTGTCTTTACGCTGCGATGGACGGTTTGGTGGAATCACCACCGTTTCCAGGCCATAGATTTCCTGGAATTCGTAAGCTTCTGTATCAGCAGTACCTGTCATGCCTGACAGTTTGCTGTACATGCGGAAATAATTCTGGAAGGTGATCGAAGCCAGGGTCTGGTTTTCGTTTTGTATCTTGACGCCTTCTTTTGCCTCGACAGCCTGATGCAAGCCATCCGACCAGCGGCGACCTGTCATCATGCGGCCGGTGAATTCATCGACGATGACAATTTCATTGTCCAGCACGACATAGTGCTGGTCCTTGAAATACAGGGCATGTGCGCGCAGAGCAGCGTACAGGTGATGAATCAGGGTGATGTTGGCAGCGTCATACAGGGATGCGCCTTCTGGCAGCAAACCCATTTGCGTCAAAATGCGCTCAGCCTTGTCGTGACCAGCTTCAGTCAGCAATACCTGGTGGGCTTTTTCATCTTTGGTGTAATCGCCCGGCACTTCTATCTTGCCTTTGCCGTCTGGTGTTTCTTCACCAATTTGCAAAGTCAGCAGCTTCGGTACTTCATTGATTTTGTAATACAGCTCAGTATGATTTTCAGCCTGGCCAGAAATAATCAGTGGTGTACGTGCTTCATCGATCAGAATCGAATCGACTTCATCGACAACGGCGAAATTCAGGCTGCGCTGTACGCGGTCCTTGGCTTCATAGACCATGTTATCGCGCAGATAATCAAAGCCGAATTCGTTATTGGTACCGTAAGTAATATCAGAGCCATAGGCGACCTGCTTGGCATCATGATCAAGTTGCGACAGGTTGACACCTGTACTCAGACCCAGCCAGCTATACAGTATGCCCATCCATTCGGCATCGCGCTGCGCCAGGTAATCATTGACGGTCACCACATGCACGCCCTTGCCTGACAAGGCATTCAGGTAAATCGGCAGGGTTGCCATCAGGGTCTTGCCTTCGCCCGTGCCCATTTCAGCGATTTTGCCGTAATGCAGCACCATGCCGCCTATCATCTGCACATCAAAATGGCGCATTTTCAAAACGCGCTTGCTGGCTTCACGGCACACCGCAAAGGCTTCAACAAGAATATCGTCTAAGGTCTCTCCGTTCGCAACGCGTGCCTTAAACTCGGCAGTCTTGGCTTTTAAAGCCTCGTCCGACAAAGCTTCCAGCTGGGGTTCCAATGCGCTGATCTCACGCACCGTCTTTTGGTATTGCTTCAAAAGCCGCTGATTGCGGCTGCCGAATATCTTGGTCAGGAATGACATGCTATGAACGGAAAGTTAAATTCTGAAAAAAGCGGCCGCAAATCAATAAACATAATTAATTCAACAGCAACAATAGGATAACCCGTGATTTTACCATGCGGCATACAATTAACTAGCAAATGCTGAATTACTACCGAATTACCAGTTAACCGGACACCATATACAAATACGGAATTGGAGGCAAATCCTGCAAACTCAAGTCTATTTTTGGCTTAAGGCAGCTAAATTTGCCTGATTTGCGCCTGCCGACAGAAATTTATGCGGGTTTTGCGGTACGCCTTTGACATGCACTTCAAAGTGCAGATGCGCACCTGTTGACCTGCCGGTAGAGCCGATATCGGCAATATGCTGGCCACGCTTCACGATATCACCCAGCTTGACGTAGATTTTGGAAGAATGGGCATAACGGGTCATGATTTCACCACCATGATCAATTTCGACCATATTGCCAAATTGTGGATGGTATTCAGCAGCCACCACCACCCCACCGGCTGCGGCAACGATAGGCGTGCCACTGGGGCCGGAAAAGTCGATGCCTTCATGGAAGGCGCTGCGGCCAGAGAAGGGATCGAGCCGCCAGCCAAAACCCGATGCGTTATAGGCAACGTTTACAGGTTGTATGGTTGGCAAGAGTTTGGACTGCACCTTGAAACCCATGAGCTTGGTTTCCACCACATTCATGTAATCGGAGCGATGCTCTACATCTTTGGACATGGCATCCAATGCGGCCTGAAACTCGGCCATATTCAATTCTTTCGCTGGCTGCGTCGAGACTTCAGGGCCGCCGCGACCAGGCAATTCCTTGAAATTAAACTCTTCCGGCTTGACACCAGCCAAGCCCTGTACCCGCTCTCCCAGTGCATCTAGGCGTATTAGTTGCGCCTGCATTTCGCCCAGTTTGGTGGCCATCGCTGCCAAGTTTTCTTTGACGTAGCGATCTTTATTGCCTGTGTCAGTCGCAGCCACCGGCACCAGGTCACGCAAAACCGGCAAGTCAGCACTTGCCAGTTTCAAGGTCAGGGCGGCCATGAAAGCAGCACATACGGTGGTAACCAGCAGGAAGCTAAAAAGCGCGAAAATCACATGGCGTGACGATAAGGTCACGGATTTGGCCTGGGTAAAGCGGGAGTGCATCAAAATGATTTGCATCAATATGCTCCTCTGTAAACGTTCGTCTTTGCGGCAGTCCGAAAGTCTTGTTTGTGGTAAGGTGTTGTGCATGTCAACATCGTCACGCCCCTCCTATCCAATTAATATCAAACGTGGTCGCAAAGTGCCTGGCGCCAGCGGTGCGGCTGACTTTTTACGTAGCAACGATAAAATTTCGCCACTGTTACCCACGGTACAGCGCAATCTGGCGCTGCAAAAAGATTGTGGGGCGATACTGCCGCCGATCTTTGAAACCTGTGAGGTAATGCAAGTAAGCGAAGGACAGCTGATACTGTCGGCTCCGAATGCTGCACTGGCGACCAAGTTGAAACAACAATGTCCGAAATTGCAATTAAATTTACAAGAACGGGGTTGGCAGATTAACGCAATCCGTATCAAAGTACAAGTAAAGCGCGTTATCGAGAAGCCAGTTGCCACAAAGCAAATAGCGTTTACTGGCAAAGCCTTGCAGGCTTTTGGTAATCTTGAACATGCTTTGGAAGACACGCCGCAAAATGCCGCCTTGCGGGCGGCACTGGGTCGTTTATTGAAACGCCACCAGACAAGTGGCTAACTGCTTTACCGATTTTATGCTGATTCAGATGTCATTATGACTTGAATAATCAGCAAGGTTGACAATGATTAAACCAGCGCCCATTCACGCTCAACCTGGGTAGCATAGGTTGCTGGCGCGGCATCAACATCGTCAAAACTGACAATTTCATAGGCATCAGGCTGGGCCAGCAAAGCGCGCAACAACTGATTATTGAGCCCGTGACCAGATTTATGGGCAGTATAGCTGGCCAGGAAGGGATGGCCAATCAGGTATAAATCACCAATGGCATCGAGTATCTTGTGGCGGACAAATTCATCATCGAAGCGCAAACCGTCTGAATTCAAAATGCGGTATTCATCCATGACGATGGCGTTTTCCATGGAGCCGCCACGCGCCAGACCAATGCCGCGCAACATTTCCACATCCTGCATGAAGCCAAAGGTACGGGCCCTGGCAACATCCTGCACGAAAGTGGCAATAGCAAAATCGACTTCGGCTGTTTGCACTGTGCCATCGACTGCCGGATGATTGAATTCAATGAAAAAATGCAGCTTGAAGCCATCAAATGGTTCAAGCCTGGCCCATTTTTCTGACTTACCTGTGCCCTCGCGTATTTCAACCGGCTTTAAAACACGGATGAATTTCTTCGCGGCATTTTGCTCCTGCATGCCGGCCTGCTGCAATAAATACACGAAGGACGAAGCCGAGCCATCCATAATGGGGATTTCTTCCGCGCTGACATCGATATACAGATTATCAATACCGAGGCCCGCGCAGGCCGACAATAAATGCTCGACCGTAGACACTTTACCATGCTCATTTGACAAGGTAGATGCCATGCGGGTATCCCCCACCATCAGCGCCTGCGCCGGCAGAATGACCGGTGGCTGCAAATCGGTGCGCGTAAAGATGATGCCGGTATTGACCGGTGCCGGGCGCATGATCAGGTCTACCTTGGTGCCTGAATGCAAGCCCACACCAACGGTCTTGACCTGTTGTTTGATTGTTCGTTGTTTTAACATCACGCTATTATAGCGTTTAGCGCAGCTGCTCATGCGCTACCAGAGAAATCGAAGACGATGAACGGCAAATATGATTGAAAATACAACAAAAATTAAAATTCGCCCCGCAAGTGATGTTGATATTGAAGCCATATGCGATCTCAGCGACCAGATCAATGCACAACATCATTTGCATGCACCGGCTGTTTTCGTTGCGCAACCCAACCGGCAACTGGACAGATTATTCTGGCAAGCGACATTTCAGAGCCAGCATGGCACTGCCCTGTTAGCTTGCGACGAAACGGGTGTGCTCGGCTTTATCACGCTGAGCTGGCATGAAAACCTGACTATCCCTTTTCTCTACAGCAGAAAAATCTGCCGCATTGGCACCATCGTGGTGGCAGAGCATTGTCAGAAAAACGGCATAGGGAAGCTGTTGATGGAGGCGGCAACTGCCTGGGGACGTGAACACCAGACTGTAGAAATCCGGCTTGAGGTTTTTGACTTCAACCGCAATGCCATCGGTTTTTACGAAGCCCTGGGTTATGGCATGCAATCGCACATCATGTGCAAAACTTTGTCATAAACGGCGTGCTGCAAAAAAAAACGGCACTGTGACCAGTACCGTTTTTTTGCTTTGAAGCCATCACAAAACCAGCTCGTTGCAGCTTCTTTATGCAAGCAATCAGCCTAATTGTGACAGCAGTGTTTCTGCATTGGACACTTCAAACTTGCCGCCTTCTTCTATGTTCAATTGCTTGACGACACCGTCAACTGCCAGCAGGGAATAACGTTGCGAACGTGTGCCCATGCCAAACTTGCTGAAGTCTGCATCCAGGCCCAGGGCTTTGCTGAAATCAGCATTGCCGTCAGCCATCATGCGTACGATGCCTGTCGATTTTTGATCGCGGCCCCATGCACCCATGACAAATGCGTCGTTCACAGAAATGCACCAAATTTCATCAACGCCCTTGGCTTTCAATTCGGCTGCGTGTGCCACATAGCCAGGTACATGCTTGGCTGAGCAAGTTGGCGTATACGCGCCGGGCAGACCGAAAATCGCAATGGTTTTACCTTTGGTGATTTCTGAAACTTTGAAATTATTGGGTCCCAGTGAACATCCTTCTGATTCCACTTCAATAAATTCTGCCAGGCTGCCTTCAGGCAGGGTATCGCCAATCTTGATTGTCATTTTTTTGCTCCCTAGATGAGTATTCGGATATTCAAAGCCTTGCTGAATGCTGCTTCCCTGTAAAAGCAGGAAGTTTGAGCCATATCAACACCGACAGTGAAGGACGCCAGTATGCCTGAGCTAGAATTTTCTTGCAGAGCTTAAAAGAGTAAGGCTTAAGGTCATGAACCACCGAGACACAGAGAAAGGCAAGAGAAAAACAAATCATATCTTAAAATAATGCCCATCAATGTTCACAAAACTATTCCGCGAATATCTGTTGAATATCGAAAACTGCTTTCGATTTCTCATGCTCTTCTCTGTGTCTCAGTGTCTCTGTGGTGAGCTTTTTGGTCTGCCATTTCGATCACCAAATAAAAAACGCCAGCCTCTTTCGAAGCTGGCGTTGTGCAGAAAACCGAAATAAATCAGTCAGCCTGCTTGCGCAGGAAAGCCGGGATATCGTAAGTTTCCATACCGTTTTTTTCCAGCGCACGTACAGTTTCAGAGGCTGATTCACGACGCCATACGGCGGGTTTGCTCAAACCATCAAATCCTGAAGTGGAGACCGTGCCGCTGTTGAGGCTGCCAGAAGCCATGACAGGACTTGCCATGACCGGTTCATTGTGAGTACCGGTACGCAGCATTGGTGTTTGCACCAGCTGGATATTTTTCTTGCCACGGCCCAAACCAGTTGCTACAACCGTCACGCGGATATCGTCACCCATGGTGTCGTCATAGGCAATACCTTGAGCAATCGATGCATCTGGTGCAGCGAAAGCGCGTACTGCTGCCATGACTTCCTTGATCTCTTTACCTTTGAGACCACGGCTGGCAGTCACATTGACCAACACGCCGCGCGCGCCGGACAAATCGATACCATCAAGCAGCGGTGAGGCAACCGCCTGTTCAGCAGCGATACGTGCGCGGTCAACGCCAGAAGCAGTTGCCGTACCCATCATTGCTTTGCCCTGTTCGCCCATGATCGTTTTCACGTCATTGAAATCGACATTGATATGGCCAGGCACATTGATGATTTCCGCGATACCGGCGACGGCATTATTGAGTACATCATCGGCATGTTGCAGCCATTCGATCATGCTGTCGTCTTCATAGATCTCTTCGAGTTTTTCGTTGAGAATAATGATGAGGGAATCGACATGCTGGGACAAGGCTTCAAGACCTTCGTCAGCGATGTCCATGCATTTTTTGCCTTCGTAGGAAAATGGTTTGGAAACCACTGCCACTGTCAGCGCGCCAAGTTCTTTCGCCACTTGCGCAACGATAGGCGCAGCACCGGTGCCGGTACCACCACCCATGCCGGCAGCGATGAACACCATGTGCGCGCCACGCAAAGCGTCTTCGATACGCGCACGGGAATCTTCTGCCAGCTTGCGGCCGACTTCAGGTTTCATGCCTGCGCCCAGGCCGGTTTCACCGATCTGTATGACGTTATGCGCTTTGGAAAGCAAGAGCGCCTGTGCATCTGTATTTGCAGCGATAAACTCAACGCCGCAAACACCTTTGTTAATCATATGCTGAACCGCATTGCCGCCTGCACCACCCACGCCGACAACCTTAATTACGGTGCCTTGTGTGGCGTTATCAACCATATCGAACTCCATCATGACTCCTCCAGGTAGGCAGTTATCAGTCGCTAGGCATCACCGGATGTGACGCCTAGCGACTAATAACTGTATATCGAACTATTATAAAATGACTACACCAATTTAGATACAAAATACAAGCTAAAAATTCCCTAAAAACCACTCTTTCATGCGTTGCCAGACCGCTTTGGCAGAACCTTCCTGCCGAGTGACCAGATGACCGCGCAAATACTGCTTCTTCGCTTCCAACAACAACCCTAAAACCGTAGCGTAACGAGGACTTCTTACCACATCTGCCAGTTGTCCACTGTACGCTGGCATACCTAATCTGGTCGGCTTCAAAAATATATCTTCCGCCATTTCCACCATGCCTGGCATGGCCGACGATCCACCGGTCAAAACGATGCCGGATGACAGCACATCTTCATAACCGGATTCGCGCACCACCTGGTGCACAAGCGCAAACAATTCTTCAACGCGCGGTTCTATCACCGCGGCCAAAGCCTGACGTGACAATGAACGCGGACCACGGTCACCAAGACCAGGCACTTCCAGCGTATCTGCCGGGTCGGCCAGCACCTGCTTGGCAACACCAAAACGTACCTTGATTTCTTCTGCTTCTGATGTCGGTGTGCGCAAGGCCATCGCGATATCGTTGGTGATCTGGTCGCCGGCAATCGGTATCACCGCGGTATGACGTATCGCGCCTTCACTGAATACGGCCACGTCTGTCGTGCCGCCGCCGATATCGATCAGGACAACACCGAGTTCTTTTTCATCTTTGGTCAACACGGCTTCAGCAGATGCCATCGGTTGCAGGATCAGGTCGGACACTTCCAGGCCACAACGGCGCACGCATTTGACGATGTTCTGCACTGCCGACACTGCGCCAGTGACGATATGCACTTTGACTTCGAGACGTATGCCGCTCATGCCTATCGGCTCGCGCACATCATCCTGGTTATCAACGATGAATTCTTGCGGCAAGGTGTGTAGCAATTGCTGGTCAGTCGGAATGTTGACAGCCTTGGCAGTTTCTATCACCCGCGATACGTCGGCGGCGGTGACTTCCTTGTCTTTGATGGCAACCATGCCGCTGGAATTGAAACTGCGGATATGACTGCCGGCAATGCCGGTATAGACATGACGGATTTTGCAGTCAGCCATCAACTCGGCCTCTTCCAAAGCGCGTTGTATGGATTCCACTGTCGCCTCGATATTGACGACCACACCCTTTTTCAGACCCTTGGATTCATGCTGGCCCAGTCCTATCACTTCATGCCTGCCGTCGGGCATGACTTCTGCCACGACCGCCACAATTTTTGAGGTGCCGATATCGAGGCCAACGATCAGATTTTTAGCGTCTTTTGTCATGTCTTTCCACTTGCTTTTGTTTGCTTTTTCAATCCGATATTGCTATGACTCGATTTGAGCGCCAGGCCATTCGGATAACGCATGTCCACACTTTCAATACTGTCCTGCAAACTGGCGATTAATTGCGGGTAAACTGTCATCAACTTGTCTACCCTGCTCTTAAGCGTCGTTCCATCCTGCACCCTGCCCAACTGTACCTGCATACCGTTATTCAATTTCAGGCTCCAGGCATAACGACTGGAATAATTCACGGATTCCGGTTCCAGGCTGATTTTGGCAAACCAGTTTTTAAATTCCTGGTATTGCGCCAGCACTTCTTTTTCACTGCCATCCGGCCCGCTCAATTCGATAAGGTCGGCATCTTCTTCTGCTTCAGCCAGGTTGGCGGTAAACACATCGCCTTTCACCGAAATCAACTGACCTGCTTCGCCCCAGGTTCCCAATGCCGTATGTTCTTCCAGAGTCACGACCAGTTTATTGGGCCACTCCCTTTGCACACTGGCCTTGCGTACCCAGGGTACGGTTTCAAAGGCCTGACGTACTGCATCCAGATTGGCGGTAAAAAAATTTCCCCTGATTTTAGGTAAAGCCGTATTTCTGATCGTCAGCGGATTTACATGCTTGAGCTGGGCAGCATTGGCTGCTTCAACCCGGATGACCCGCAAAGTAAAAATGGGCCGCTGTATCAACCACCACACACCTGACATCAACAGAATGAACAACACCAGCGCGAACAAGGCATTCGCTGTGTTATTCATTAATTTGCTGTCATGCCACATTTTTCTGTTCCGGCCTTATTTATTTTTTTGCTCAGACTTGATTTTCAAGCTGGCTGTTTTCAAAATTTCTACACATAAATCTTCATAACTCATCCCTACTGCACGCGCTGCCATCGGCACCAGCGAATGCCCTGTCATGCCTGGTGAGGTATTAATCTCCAGCAAGAACGGTTTGTTGTCAGTCTTGCGCAGCAAGACATCCACCCTGGCCCAGCCTTCGCAATCCAGTGCGCGGTAAGCATCGACCGCCATTTTGCGTATGGCATCGGTCAAGGTTTCGTCGAGCGGTGCCGGGCATAAGTACTTGGTATCGTCGGTGAAGTATTTATTCTGGTAATCATAGTTGCCATCAGGTGCGACGATTTCGGTAATTGGCAAGGCATAAGCTTGCTCACCCTTGCCCAATATCGCCACGGTCAGTTCACGCCCCTCAACAAATTCCTCTGCCAGCACGACTTCATCAAATTGAGCTGCCAGCGCATAGGCTTCCTGCATGTCGGAATAACCAACGACCTTGGTGATGCCTATGGTAGAACCTTCATGTGGCGGCTTGATGATCAGCGGCAAACCGAGGTCATCAGGCACGCGGCGCAATTCAGTCTGCCCGGTCAACACGGCATAAGCCGGTGTGCTCAGGCCATAGGTTTGCCAGATGCGCTTGGTGAATATCTTGTCCATTGCTATGGCCGACGCCATGACGCCGCTGCCAGTATAAGGAATATTCAATTGTTCCAGCACACCTTGCAGGCTGCCATCTTCACCATACCGGCCATGCAGAGCAATAAAAACACGGTCAAATTTTTCTGCTGCCAGTTCAGCGATACTGCGTTCCGCCGTATCAAAAGCATGGGCATCAACACCTTTGCTGATCAGCGCCTGCAAAACACCGTTGCCAGACATAAGGGAAATTTCCCGCTCAGCAGAACGCCCGCCAAACAGCACGCCGACTTTACCCAATGATTTCAAATTCAATTCGCTCATGATGTCTTGATCATTTAATTTTTACACTGCCTGTGCCAGTTTTGCCGGCACTGCATTGATAGAACCCGCACCCATGACGATGACGACATCGCCATCTTTCAACACGTGCAACAAACTCGACGGCAATTCTTGTATATCTTCAACAAACACCGGCTCCACCTTGCCCATGACGCGTAAGGCACGTGCCAGCGCACGGCCATCTGCCGCCAGAATCGGCGCTTCACCTGCTGCGTAGACTTCAGCCAGTACCACCGCATCAGCAGTGGAAATGACACGGACAAAATCTTCAAATAAATCCCGCGTACGCGTGTAACGGTGCGGCTGAAACGCCAATACCAGACGACGCCCCGGATAAGCACCACGTGCTGCTGACAGTGTCGCTGCCATTTCTACTGGGTGGTGACCATAGTCATCGACCAGCGCAAAGGTGCCGCCATTGGCCAGAGCGATTTCGCCATAGCGTGTAAAGCGACGGCCAACACCATTGAATTCACTCAGCGCTTTTTGTGTTGCCTCATCGCTGACGCCAACTTCACGTGCAATCGCAATCGCTGCACAGGCATTTTGTACATTGTGCATGCCAGGCTGGTTCAGGCTGACCTGCATATTCTCATAACCATCTTGCACGACTGTGAAATGCATCTTGCCACCAGATGCAGTCGCTTCCACGGCACGTACATCGGCATCCTCATGAAAGCCATATGTGACGATGGGCTTGGACACGAAAGGCATGATTTCACGCACATTGGCATCGTCCAGGCAAAGTACGGCCACGCCATAAAATGGCAGGCGCTGGGTAAATTCGATGAAGGCCTGCTTCAGTCTGGCGAAATCATGACCATAGGTTTCCATATGGTCAGCGTCGATATTGGTGATGACTTCAATCACTGGCAACAGGTTCAAAAAGGACGCATCGGATTCATCTGCTTCAGCCACGATGAAATCACCACTGCCGAGTTTGGCATTGGCACCCGCGCTATTGAGCAAGCCACCAATGACAAAAGTGGGATCCAGGCCGCCTTGTGCCAGGACACTGGCAACCAGGCTGGTGGTAGTGGTTTTACCGTGGGTGCCGGCAATCGCGATACCGCTTTTCAGGCGCATCAGTTCTGCCAGCATCATGGCGCGTGGCACGATAGGGATATGTTTGGCACGTGCAGCGATGACTTCAGGGTTATCTGCCTTGACCGCAGTGGAGGTGACGACGGCATCCGCACCCTGAATATTTTCTGCGGTATGGCCCAGCTTGACATCGGCGCCCAGTGCCGCCAGGCGTTTTGACGCGGCGTTACTACCGAGATCAGAGCCGGAAATGGTGTACCCCAGGTTCAACAAGACTTCAGCGATGCCGCTCATGCCTGAGCCACCGATACCAACAAAGTGTATGTGTTTGACTTTGTGCTTCATGCTAATGCTTCCAAAATATGTGCAATGTTCACACTTGCTTCGCGTTGCCCCAGGGCATAGGCTGTATTTGCCATCGCCAGGCACTGGGCGCGGTCAATTGCTTGTAATTTTTCTGCCAGTACGGCTGGCGTCAGTTCTTTTTGCGGCAAGTGGATTGCCGCTTTTTGATTTGCCAGCCACTGGGCGTTTTCTTTTTGATGCGAAGTGCTCGACGCCATGAAAGGCACGAGTATGCTGGCCACACCCGCCGCGGTCAGCTCGGATACCGTAATGGCACCAGCGCGGCAAATCACCAGATCAGCCTCGGCATAGCGGCGTGGCATGTCATCGATAAAATCCAGCACTTCTGCCTCTACACCGGCATTGGCATAGCTCTCGCGCAAGGCCGCAATATGCTGCTTGCCAGATTGATGCGTAATTTGCGGACGCGCCGCCGCCGACATCAGCGCCACTGCCTGCGGCACAGCATCATTCAAGACTTTGGCACCCAGGCTGCCACCAACGACAAGTATGCGCAATGGCCCGGTGCGGCCGGTATAACGGTGGTCCGGTACCGGCATTTCGCAGATCTCTTTTCGTATCGGGTTGCCCGTGACCTGGGTTTTCCTGTCGGCGCTGACGGTTGCAGATGGCAGACCAAACAACAATTTGCTGGCAAACGGGCGCAGGGTTTTATTTGACAATAACAGCGTCGCATCGGCATTCATCAAGACGACAGGCTTACCACGCAATGCAGCCATGATGCCACCAGGTACTGTCACATACCCCCCCATACCCAGAACCACATCTGGCTGACGGCGACCGATAATGCTAAAACAGTTGAAGAAACTCTTGATCAGCTTGAAAGCACCGCTGACTGTATGCGATAAACCCTTGCCACGCAGGCCAGAAAAATCGATGGCGTCCATGGCGATATCATGCTTTGGTACGATCTGGCCTTCCATGCCAATCCTGGTGCCCAGCCACGTAACTTGCCAGCCACGCTCACGCATGATGTCGGCAATGGCCAGACCAGGGAAGATATGACCGCCAGTGCCAGCTGCCATGATCAATAATTTTTTTGGTATTTTTTGCATGGTTTGGGCGGTTTGGAAAGTTTGGCTCATGCGCGGCCTCCACGCATCAAGACGCGGTTTTCATAATCCACACGTAACAAGATCGCCAGACCTATGCAATTAATCATGACACCTGATCCACCATAACTCATCAATGGCAAAGTCAAACCCTTGGTTGGCAACAAACCGAGATTGACGCCCATATTAATAAATGCCTGTACACCTATCCAGATACCTATGCCCTTGGCAGTCAAACCGGCAAAGGTCTGATCAAGCGCAATCGCCTGGCGGCCAATTTCAAAAGCATGCTTGAGCAGCCAGTAAAATAGCAAGACCACCACCAGTACACCAACGAAGCCAAGCTCTTCGCCGATGACAGCCAGCAAAAAATCTGTATGCGCTTCCGGCAGGTAATGCAGTTTCTGCACACTGGCACCCAGACCAACACCAAATAACTCACCACGGCCAAAAGCAATCAGCGAATGCGTGAGCTGATATGCCTTGCCCAGGGCATGATCTTCTTCAAACGGTTTCAAGTAAGCAAAAATACGTTCACGCCGCCATGGTGAAATCAGGATAACCATGGTGAAAATACCGACCAGGGTTGCTGCAATACCCCCAAACCAGATACCGTTGATGCCCCCTAAAAACAAGATGCCCATGGCGATACAGACGATGACGCCAAAAGCGCCCAAGTCAGGTTCCAACAGCAATAGCAGGCCAACCACACCCACTGCCGCCATCATGGGAATGAACCCCTTGGTCAGTTTGTGCATGTATTCCTGCTTGCGCACGGTGTAATCTGCGGCGTACAAGACCATGAACAGCTTCATCAATTCCGAAGGCTGCAAATTGAATACTTTGAAAGACAGCCAGCGCTTCGCGCCGTTCACACCCTTGCCCAGTCCCGGTATCAGGACAGCTGCCAGCAATACCAGCGTGGCAACGAATAAATACGGTGCATATTTTTGCCAGACGGCGATCGGTATGCGGAAAATCAATGCACCGGCAATCACGGATACAAATACGAAAATTGCTTGGCGTATCAGGAAATGCGAATTTTTATAATTTGCGTACTTGGGTGAATCAGGTAAAGAGATGGAGGCTGAATACACCATCACCATACCAAACAGCATCAGAATAATAGTTACCCACACCAGCGGCTGATCGTAATCCATCATCTTGGAACGACTGACCAGATTGGTGTTCGCCGCCGGGCTACCGAACGGTGACCATCTCTGCAATGGGAGCAACAACTGCCGCATCAGCAGACCTCCCCACGCGCCAGTGCGATTTCGCGCACGGCGTCAACAAATACCTGGGCCCGGTGGGCATAGTTGCGGAACATATCAAAACTGGCACATGCCGGTGACAGCAAGACGATATCGCCTTCCGCCGCCATGTCAGCCGCTGCCTGCACGGCCATTTCCAGGCTGGCACTGTCATGCAAACTGACACCGGTGATTGCCAGAGCCTGTTGCAGTTCTGGCGTCGCTTTACCTATCAGAAATACCGCTTTGGTATAACGCTCAACCGGGTCAGCCAGGGGAGAAAAATCCTGCCCCTTTCCTTCGCCGCCAGCAATCAGGATAATGCGTTTATGCAAAGCATCTGACTGTTGTCCTAAACCTTTCAATGCAGCTACGGTAGCACCGACATTGGTACCTTTGCTGTCGTCGATAAAATCAACGCCGGCGATATTGGCGACTTGTTCCACACGATGCGGCTCACCCTTATAGTCACGCAAGCCGTGTAATAAAGGGGCAAATGACAAACCGATACCGCGACACAGTGCCAGTGCGGCCAAAGCATTGGCAGCATTGTGCTGCCCGCGGATTTGCAATGCATCGGTAGGCATCAGGCGCGTGATGAGAACAGGAATTTCTTCAACTTCTTTTTTCTTGCGACGGCTATTGGTGTTAACTGGCGTATCGTCCGCAGAACTGGCAGCTGCCAGCCAGCCCATGCCATGTTCATTGAGCAAGCCCAGGTCGCCAATATGTTTGGGCGCATCCACACCAAAGCTGATCGCATTACCCATCGGTCTTGCCATGGACATGACCAGTGCATCATCGCGATTCAAGACCTGTAAAGTGTGCTCGCCAAAGATGCGTGCCTTGTCTGCACAATAGGATTGCAGACTGCCGTGCCAGTCCAGATGATCCTGGCTGATATTTAATACGGTTGCCACATCTGCTTGCAGGCTAAGGGTAGTATGCAATTGAAAACTTGAGAGTTCCAGTACCCAGACTTGGGGCAACTGCTCGTTATCCAGACATACACGTAAGACATCAAGCACTGCCGGGCTGATATTGCCGGCTACTTTTACCGACAGACCGGAGCGTTCGCATAACAGACCTGTCAGGCTGGTCACCGTGGTTTTGCCGTTGGTACCAGTAATCGCGATGACTTTGGGCTGATACTCGCGCTCTGCTTTCAGTGTTGCCAATGCCTGCGCAAATAATTCGATTTCACCCCAGACTGGCAGTGATTTCTCTTTCGCGGCTGGTAGCAATTCGCTCAGTTCACGCAAGGGCGACAGGCCAGGGCTGACGGTGACAAGATCAATGCCATCAAGTAATTCTGTATTGAAATTGCCAGCGACAAATTCAATTTGTGTATCTTCAGCTTCCGGATTGGCAAGCGCTAACAACTGGGGCAATCTGTCGGGCGCTTCACGGGTATCGGCAACACGCAGGCGCGCGCCAGCGCGCAGCAGCCATTGCGCCATCGCCAGCCCGGTTTCACCCAGGCCCAGAACTAAGACATTTTTTCCCGAAAAATCCATATACCACTATTTCTATAAATCAAACTTGTAACTCAATATCAGCGCAAAAAAATCAACGCAAAATCAACGCAACTTCAGTGAAGACAAACCAATCAAGACCAGCAGCATGGTGATGATCCAGAAACGCACGACGACCTGTGTTTCCTTCCAGCCCTTCTTTTCAAAATGATGGTGGAGTGGTGCCATCAATAACAAACGGCGGCCCTCGCCATATTTTCTTTTTGTGTATTTGAAGTAGCTCACTTGCAGCATCACAGACAAAGTTTCTGCGACAAAAATACCGCCCATGATGAAGAGTACGATTTCCTGCCTGACGATGACGGCCACCGTACCGAGGGCACCACCGAGCGCCAGAGCGCCAACGTCACCCATGAACACCTGGGCCGGATGGGCGTTAAACCACAGAAATGCCAGACCCGCACCTGCCATCGCACCGCAGAAAATCAGCAATTCACCCGCCCCCGGGATATGCGGTATCAGCAAATATTTTGCATAGCCCACATTACCGGTCAGGTAAGCAAACAAACCCAGGGCTGACCCCACCATGATGGTCGGCATGATGGCCAGGCCATCAAGACCATCGGTAAAATTGACAGCATTGCTGGTGCCGACAATCACACAATAGGTCAAGGCGATAAAGCCCCACACACCCAACGGATAACTGACCGTTTTAAAGAACGGTACGATCAGATCTGCTTTTGGCGGCAAATCCATATTGAAGCCCGACTGTACCCAGGCAATAAACAATTCCAGTACTTTTGAATTGCTCGGTGCGGAAACAGAAAATGCCAGGTAAAACGCTGCAATCAGACCAATCAGCGACTGCCAGAAATATTTTTCACGAGAACGCATACCTTCAGGGTCTTTGTGCACTACCTTGCGGTAATCATCGACCCAGCCGACGGCACCATAACCCAGTGTCACGATCATTACCACCCAGATAAAACGATTGCTTAAGTCACCCCACAACAAGGTCGACACACCGATTGCAATCAGCACCAATACGCCACCCATGGTAGGCGTGCCGGATTTGACCAGATGCGTTTCCATGCCATAGCTGCGTACAGCCTGGCCAACTTTCATGCGGGTCAGCATGCGTATCACCGCAGGACCGGCAAAAATACCAATCGAGATGGCCGTCATCGTGGCAAACACTGCGCGAAAGGTAATAAACCCGAAGACGCGCAGCCAGCCCAGATCCTGCTTGAACATATCAGCCAACCAAAGCAACATACTAGTGATTCCCTATTATTTTTTGTTGTAATGTATTTGTATCGCCGGGTGTCAACAGATGAGCGACCACCCTCTCCATCTTCATGAAACGCGAACCTTTCACCAGGACCGTAGTTTCACTCCGGGTATTTTTGTCAAGTGCCGCCAGCAAACTGCCGAGATTGGAAAAATGCTGTGCACCGGGGCCATAAGCTGTGGCGGCATGGGCGACCAGATCACCCAACAACATCAGTTGCTGCACACCGCGCTGACGTGCATAATCGCCAATCTCCTGATGGAACTGCGCACCGTTTTCACCGACTTCACCCATGTCACCCAGCACCAGCGTGGTGTCTCCACCAATTTGCGCCAGCACATCAATCGCAGCGCGCACAGAATCGGGATTGGCGTTATAGCTATCGTCAATCACCGTGGCCCCGCACTTCGCCTGCTTGCGTTGCAAGCGTCCGTTAACTGGCGAAAAATTTTCGAGGCCAGAAATAATCGCGTCCTTACTGATCCCTATGGCGTGGCAACAGGCTATAGCAGCCAGTGCGTTCATGACATTGTGCTGACCAGCTGCCTGCAGACGCACTGCCATCGGCTGCCCCAGCAGGCTGACCTGCAAATCATTGCCAAATACGCCGGGCAGATAAGTTGCCTGCACATCGGCATCATCAGTCAGACCAAAACTCAAGGTTTTACGGCTGCCGCGTTCAGACGCAAAGGATTGCCATAAGGTGCTGAATTCATCATTTGCCGGGAATACGGCTACGCCATCATCAGGCAGAGTTTGAATGGCAACGCCATTTTCACGCGCAACAGCTTCTACTGTCTGCATGAATTCCTGATGTTCACGCTGGGCGTTATTCACCAGTGCAACAGTTGGCCTGGCTACGCTAGCCAGCAAAGCGATTTCACCAGGATGATTCATGCCCATTTCAATGACGGCGGCCTTATGCCCCTCATGCAATTGCAGGATGGTCAAAGGCACGCCAATTTCATTATTCAGGTTACCGCTGGTCGATAATTTGCCATCTGCACCATACGCGGCAGCCAGGATGGAGGCGATCATTTCTTTCACCGTCGTTTTGCCATTGCTGCCCGTGACACCAATGATGGGCAAACTAAACTTCTCGCGCCAGAAACGTCCGGTTTCTGCCAGGGCCATTTTGCTGTCTGGCACTTGCAATGACGGCAGGGTAAAACCCTGCGGCAGCGATTCAGCAATCACCGCAGCAGCACCGGCAGCAGCGACTTGCGGCAGGAAATCATGGGCATCAAAATTTTCACCGCACAAGGCGACGAACACATCACCAGCACTGATCTTGCGGCTGTCTGTGGTCAGGCCGGTGATTTGCGCATCGCCTGTCAGACTTGCACCAGTCAGAGCGCCCTGCAATTCATGAAGGGAAAATTGCATCAGCTTCCCCTTTTCATATTGCCGCTGGTCGCGACAGTGGCCAGCGCAAGCGCAGCATGTTCTTCATCAGAAAACGGCCATTTCTTGCCGTTGATGTCCTGATAGGTTTCATGACCTTTACCGGCCAGCAGCACGACATCATGATGATCGGCATGCTTGATCGCATACAGGATGGCATTCGCCCTGTCGTCGATGACCTGGGGTGCGGTACTCATGCCTTGCAAGATATCCTGAATAATTTGCGCCGGGCTTTCACTACGTGGATTGTCACTGGTCACGACGACATGCTGTGCCATCTCGGCAATCTTGCCCATCTGCGGACGCTTGCCAGGATCGCGATCACCACCGCAGCCAAACACGCACCACAACTGGCCCGAGCGTTCTTGCGCTACCTGCTGCAAGGCTTCCAGGGTTTTTTCGAGCGCATCTGGCGTATGGGCATAATCGATGACGACCATGACGTGCCCGGCCGTGCCCAATAACTGCATGCGACCTGGTACGGGGGTCAGTTTTTCCAGAACGGCAACAGCCTTGTTCCAGGTGATGCCTTTACTGAACAATACGGCCAGAACCGCCAGGACATTGCTGACATTGAACTTGCCTATCAATTGTGTCTTGACCAGGCCAGACCCAAACGGCGAGTCCAGATGAAAACTGGTACCGGCATAATTGGTTTTCAGGTTGCTGGCAGACAGGATCGCCAGGTCAGGCATCTCTGCCAGACCGGAGGGGAGTGTTTTTTCCAGACTGTAGCCGATAATCTTCGGATTTGCCTGTGTTTTCTGTACGCGCGCCAGCAGTTCAAGACCAAATGCATCATCCAGGTTCACTACGGCCGTACCCAGATTCTTCCAGTCAAACAAGCTGGCCTTTGCTTCGGCATACGCTGCCATGTCACCATGATAATCAAGGTGATCACGCGTCAGATTGGTGAAAACAGCCACATCAAAATGCAGCCCGTTCAAACGCCCCTGATGCAGGCCTATGGAAGAAGCTTCTATCGCCAGAGCCTGCGCACCTTCACGATTGAGTTCTGCCAGTCTTTGCTGCAAGGCGATGGCGTCTGGTGTGGTATAACCTGTCTCTGCCAATTGACCCAGCATGCCGTTGCGATACTGGCCTACACCCAAAGTACCAATCACGGCAGCGGGCGTGCCACTCAGTGACAAGGCCTTGGCTATCCATTGCGAGCACGAAGTCTTGCCATTGGTGCCGGTAACGGCAACATTGAACCAGTCCTGATCTGCTTGCCCATACCAGGCATGGGCGACCGGGCCAGCAAGTTCCTGCAAATTTGATACGGCCAGATGTGGGACATCAAGTGAAGTATCCCAGTTAAAACCTTCTGCCTCAAACACTACCGCTGCGGCGCCATTTGCCACAGCGTGGGCAATGTGCTGCCGACCGTCGTTAATCAAGGTACGCAGGGCGAAAAAGACATCGCCCATTTTTATGGCGCGCGAGTCTGAACTCAGCTGCGCATCGGGTTCTGGCACATTCTGTTTCAGCCAGTCCAGCAAATCATTCATAGTGATATTTGTGTTAGTCATTACATGCTTTCCTGTACGCTGGTGTCAGGAATAATGCTGGTGACTGATGAATCTGGTGGCACATTCATGGAACGCAAAACGTTCGCCGTAATAGCCGCAAAAACCGGCGCGGCAACAGTGCCGCCGTAATATCCACCGACGCTGGGCTCGTCTATCATGACGGCAACGATGATGCGAGGATGTGATACCGGTGCAAAACCTACGAAGTCGCCGACGTATTTATTGACGTAGCGACCGCCTTCTAATTTATGTGCCGTGCCTGTCTTGCCAGCGACACGGTAACCGGCCACCCTGGCCTGGGTAGCAGTGCCGCCAGGCTCGGTCACGGTTTCCATCATCTGGCGTAACTGGCGCGCGGTCTTTTCTGAAATGACACGGGAACCTGGTGGCATTTCTGCCGACTTTTGAAAAGTCAGCGGTATCATGTCGCCGTTTCTGGCAAATATCATGTAGGCACGTGCCATCTGTATCAGGGAAACAGAAACGCCATGACCATAACTCATGGTGGCCTGTTCAATCGGACGCCAGTTTTTGTAGTTACGCAAACGACCGGCGACTGCCCCAGGGAAACCAAATTTTGGCTGCTGGCCAAAACCTACCGTCGTAAACAACTCCCACATTTCCTGCGGCGGCATTTGCAACGCCATTTTGACGGTGCCAATATTCGATGATTTTTGGATGACTTGGGCTACGGTCAGCGATCCCTGCTTGTGCGCATCATGGATCAGCGCAGGGCCGATGGCCATCACACCCGGCGCGGTCTGGAAAACCGTGTCAGGCGTCACCCGGTTGGTCTCCAGTGCCAGTGCCACTGTGAAAGGCTTCATGGTTGAGCCAGGCTCGAAAGTATCGGTCATCACGCGGTTACGCAGTTGGGCACCGGTCAACACCGACCTGTCATTCGGGTTATAGGTAGGCAGGTTGACCAGGGCCAGCACCTCGCCGGTTTCCACGTCGAGCACTACTGCACCACCGGCCTTGGCCTTGTGTTTTTCTACCGCTTCTTTCAAATGCGTAAAAGCGATGTACTGAATCTTGCTATCTATCGACAGGGTCAGGTCTTTGCCATCATGCGGTTCACGCACAGCTTGTATATCTTCAACGATATGGCCGAGGCGGTCTTTGATGACGCGACGGCTGCCCGTCTTGCCTGCCAGGTTTTTTTCTGACGCCAGTTCTATGCCTTCCTGGCCTATGTCTTCCACATTGGTAAAGCCCACAACGTGGGCCATGACTTCACCTTCGGGGTAGAAACGCTTGTATTCCTTGCGGGTTTCTATGCCTTCTATACCCAGCGCCAATATCTTGTCTGAAACATCGGTTTCCACCTGGCGTTTCAGATAGACAAACTGGCGATCGGAATCGAGCTTCTTGCGCAACTCTGCTTCTGTCATGTCCAGCAGCTTTGCCAGTTGCTGTATCTTTTCTTTCGGTGCTTCCAGCACGTCATCAGGGATGGCCCAGATGGCTTTCACCGGCACCGACGATGCCAGCACCTGGCCATTACGGTCAGTAATCTTGCCGCGGGTAGCCGGCAATTCAAGCGTGCGCGCATAGCGGTTTGCACCTTGCTGCTGTAAAAAATCCTTGGTCATGCCTTGCAGATACAAGGCTTTGGCAATCAGGGTCAAAAAGGCCGCAAATAAAACAAACAATATCAGGCGAGAACGCCAAGTAGGCAGTTTCACATCCAGCACGGGGCTGGAAGAAAATGCCACGCCGCGGGAACCGGCCGTGCGTGCGGTGGTCGCTGAGCGGCTCATTTGACCTCCACCGCTTTCAGGTACTGCGTACGCTCCGGCGTGACCGCCACCATGTCCAGCTCGCGCACAGCGCTTGTTTCTATACGCGCATGCTTACCGAAGGTGGATTGATCGAGCTTGAGTTGCGTCCACTGCAATTCATATTGCTTGCTGAAACTCTGCTCACGCTCAAGTTCGATAAACAGGCGTCGCGCCTGATATTGCGAATTGATCAAAGACAGGGCGCAGGCGATCAACGCGATGGCCAAAATGATATTGATGCGGGTAGTCACGCGTTCACCTCAGGCAGGCGTTCTGCCACGCGTAAAATCGCCGACCTTGCACGTGGATTGGCACTGACTTCGGCTTCTGACGGCTTGATGCGGTTCAGCAGACGCATTTTCGGCTGCGGCAAATCCACATGACGTATTGGCAAACGCCGGTCCGGCTGCTCAAGCTTGACCTTGGACGCGAAGAACTGCTTCACGATACGGTCTTCCAGCGAATGAAAGCTGATCACCGACATGCGGCCATACGGTGCCAGGGCATCAAATGCCGCTGCCAGGCCTATTTCGAGATCTTCAAGTTCCTGATTGATGAAAATCCGTATAGCCTGAAAGGTGCGAGTTGCCGGGTCTTTACCCTTCTCGCGAGTTTTGACGGCGTGTGCGACGATTTCTGCGAGCTGTCGTGTTCCAGAAATGGACTCTGTCTTCCGGCGAGCAACAATCGCCTTTGCAATCTGAAAAGCAAACCGTTCTTCCCCATAATTTTTTATAACCTCCGTAATATGTTCTTCGTCGGCAGTCGCCAGCCATTCGGCTGCCGAAATGCCACGTGTGGTATCCATGCGCATGTCCAGCGGCCCGTCTGACCTGAAACTGAAACCGCGTGTGGCGTCATCAACCTGTGGTGATGAAATGCCCAGATCCATCAATATGCCGTCAACCTGGCTTACGCCACAATCAGGCAGGGCTTCACCCATCGCGGCGAAGCTGTCATGTACGATTTGAAAACGGCTGTCCTCGATTTGGGCAGCACTGGCAATCGCCTGTGTGTCTTTATCGAAAGCGATCAGGCGGCCATTGCCTGCCAATTGTGTGAGAATCAGGCGACTATGGCCGCCACGGCCAAAAGTGCCATCTATATAAATGCCACTGGCACGCTGGTCTGCAATGCCCAGGGCATCTACAGCCTCATGCAACAACACCGTCTGGTGTGTAAAATCTGCCGCTTGCTGAATACTCATTGCCTGCGATCAGAAAGAAAAATTGTTTAATACATCAGGAGCGCCGCCAGCAATGGCTTTCGCTTCGTTTTCAGCCAGTTTGGCCGCATCCCAGATTTCGAAATGGCTGCCCATGCCCAGCAGCATGACATCACGCTGCATGCCAACGGCGCTGCGCAGTTCTGGCGCAACCAGAATACGGCCAGCGCTGTCCATGTCCACATCAAAGGCATTGCCAAGGAAAATACGTTTCCAGTCGCGCGCCTGGATGGGCCAGGCAGCGATTTGTTCACGATGGGATTCCCAGGTAGAGCGTGGAAATAACAGCAGGCAGCCGTCAGGATGGCGGGTCAGGGTAATCCGGCCTTCGCACTGTACATTGAGCGCGTCACGGTGCCGGGCTGGGATAGACATCCGGCCTTTGGCATCGAGATTGAGTGAAGACGCACCCTGAAACACGCTATTACCTTCTTTTTGAAAATGGTTCGAACTATTGCTGGTTAAATATAAGCATGGAATGTAAGCGAAATCGGGATATTTGTTCCACAAAATTACACTTTTTCACACTATTGCCCACTTTAGAGTAGGACTTGAGCCGGGTCAAGCGAATTTAAGGGGTGATTTTTGAAATTATGTAATGAAGTCAATGACTTAGCGCAACTACTTGAGGTTGGCCTTTTCTAATTTACCCTGATAAATTAGAGACTTACGAAATATAGTGAAAGTAGCGTCTCATATATAACCATGTGTTTGTGTCTGCATGTTGTAATGCAAGCGTTAGTACGGCTATAAATGCCCTGGAGAAAGGAAGTGCCTGCGATCAATTTTATGAACGCAAAATCGAGGATTGGCCTATTAACAAGCACTCAAGGCCATCACGTGGCTGAAATAACAAAAAATTGATGATTTGAGATGGGGGAAACATCACCAACTGACGAAGATATCTCTCAGCGAAGCAGGTGCTTATTTAGCTGTCTTTGGCTGTTTTAGCCGACTTTGGCCTGGCGCTGCAATAACTGCAAGAACTCTTTATCCGACACGGCCTTACTGAAATAGAAGCCCTGGTATTCATCGCATTTGCATTCACGCAGGGTTGCCAGTTGAGTTGCAGAATCTACCCCTTCAGCGATGACCTTGATACCCAGGGTATGGGCCATCGCAACGATGGCCAGCACGATGGCGGTATCGTTGGGGTCATCAGGGATGTCCTTGATAAACGAGCGGTCAATCTTGACGCTATCGACAGGAAAGCGTTTGAGATAGGCCAGCGACGAATAACCGGTGCCAAAATCATCAATCGAGAGAGTAAAGCCAGCCTCCTTGAGGCCGTCCATCAGCTGTATGGCCTGCTCACGATTATGCATGACCATGCTTTCGGTAATTTCGAATTCGATAGAATTGGAAGGAACCCGCCAGAAATCCACGACGCTTTTGACTTCATCAAGCATATTGGCATCATTGAACTGGGCACCTGACAGGTTGATGGCCACTCGCCCAAAGTCCTTGTCGATGCCACGGAAACTCAGCATGTCGCGGCATGCGATGTCCAGCACCAGCATGCCCAGGCGGGCTATCAGACCAGCTTCTTCGGCCAGCGCGATGAACTCAACCGGATATAGAATACCGCGCTCAGGGTGATTCCAGCGCACCAGCGCCTCAGCACCTACGATGCGCTCTGTAATGACATCAAGCTTGGGCTGATAATGAACCACAAATTCACGTCGCTCCAGCGCTTTGCGCAGTCTTGCCTCAAATGCCAGCCTTTCAACAGTGTGGGTGTTCATTTCCGAGGCATAGAACTGGTAATTGTCCTTGCCCTTGTTTTTCGCCCTGTACATGGCGATATCGGCATTTTTCAGCAGGGTCTGGGCGTCCTTGCCATCTGCGGGGAAAGTCGCAATCCCTATGCTGGCACTGAGCTGGCATTCCTGGCCATTGATATCAAATGGCTGGGCAGCTTCAAACAGCAGCTTGTCGGCGACATCTCCCAGATCGCGCGGCTCGTTGAACTGATCAATCAGTAAAATGAATTCATCGCCACCTATCCTGGCAATGATGTCTGATTCACGCAGACACTGGCGGAAGCTGCGCGCAACAGTGCGCAAGACGTGGTCACCTTCATCATGCCCGAAGGTGTCATTGATGTTTTTAAAACGGTCCAGATCCAGAAAAAGAACCGCCAGCTGGCTGCGGTTACGCTCGGCAATGGCCAGCGAACGCGACAGATGCTGGTTATAGAGGAAGCGGTTGGGTAAGCCTGTCAGCTCATCATAATGCGCAAGCTGCATGATTTTTTTCTCTGAACGTCGCCCTTCTATCGCTATTCCGGCTATATCTACCGTTATCCGTATCAGACTCAGGTCTTTGTCGTCGAAAGCCTTGCGACTGTAGGAAAACAGAGTAAAGCTGCCCAGCAACTGACCATTCTTGCCAAAAATGGGCCAGGCTGCGCAGGAAGGGAATTCGGACAGGGTTTCGACCGCATTGACAAACTGCATGGCAGGCGCATGCTGAAAATCACTGAGCCACACCGATTGTGCCGTCAACACGACCTCTGACCATATCCCGCTGCCATGCGTCACGACCATGCCTGGGATTTGCGTCAACAGTACCGTAGGGAAGCGGCTTCCTGTCGCCTGGGCAAAACTGCGTCTGTCTTCTGACAGCAGTTGGATGCCACAACGCCAGTGGGGGCAAAGTTTCTCGACAAACTGACAGATGGCCTCCAATATGGAAGGCAGATCATCGTCACCACCTATCAGTTGCAAAAGGTGGTTTTGTCCCTCCATCAGCAATTCAGTATATTTACGGGCATTGGTATCGCGGATGACACAGAACACCAGCATTTCGCCGTCAACCTCTACACGGCTCAGTGAAATTTCATTGTACTGAATCTGGTCATGCCTGACGGTTACCCATTCAAATCTTTGCGGCTCGCCCTTGAAAGCCTGATCGATCAGGGTCACCACCAGCACATCTTTATCCTGACCTGGCAAGCCTTCAACTGCCTGCATGCTGGAAGAAAAACTGCCAACCTTGCGGCCTATGACTTCGGATTCGACTTGTCTGCCAAACAACTGCAATGCTGCCGGATTGCAATCTACATAGCTGTAGTCACGACCAATTAAAAGAATGGCGTCCTGCGCGCCCTGATATAACAGGCGATAACGGCTCTCACTGGCTTCCAGCCGGGCCTTGGAATCACGCAAATGGCGGATCTGCCAGAGCAAAATCAGGGCCAGAATAAAAATAAACCCGGCTGTCATTGCAGTAACCATGACTTTTTGTGCAACCCGCGTGTTCCAGTCCGCCAGGATGGTTTCAATATCGCGGGAATACACAAGTGTGAGAGGGAATTCTGCAATCTTGCGATAACTGATCAAAACCCCTTTGCCATCAGCGTTGGTGCCACGAACAACACCTTCATTAGATTTGGTGCGAACGACAAGATCAATCGCTGTTCTGGAAAAATCGGCTTCCTTATTTTCTGTATTCGCCTGCGCACCAGTCAATTGTTTGCCGGATTCATCATACAAGGCGATGCTGGCACTGCTGCCTAAAGCAATGCGCTCGTAAAAATCATGGAAATAACGTAAATCAATATCAATCTGTATCAGCCCAATTTGCTTGCCGCTGATGTCAAAAAAACTTTTAGCAATAGGCAACACCCAGTGCCCAGTCTGTATTAACTGGAATGGCTTGCCAAGTACCACCCTGGTATTTTCAGGACTATCAAGCAGATACTTGATGTGCGTCTGATCAACCTGGATATCGGCCAGGGCAGCGGCCTGCTGGCTCGATACCCAGCGCTTGCCTTGTGTGTCAAAAAGGGAAATGGCAAAAATGAATTCGGATTCCTGGCGCTGTCTGACCAGCATCTGACGAATAAGGACTTCATCACTGGGGGCAACCTTGGTTTCAGTGAGCACTTCATCACTGACCACGCCCATGACCTGTACGGCATCGCGTAGAATCTTGCTGACATGCTCTTCCAGGATGCGGACTGCGAGGAAATTGTGTTCCTGGGCAGCATTAATCGTCAATGACTTATCTTGCGCCATTGACCACCAACTCTGTCCGATGATCGCGGCAGCGATCAGGCAAATGCAAAGTGCAAATGCCGCGATAGGTACGTCACGCTCTTTTCTAATCCCGCCAGTCTCCATGCGCTTGCAATGTGTTGGTTTGAAAAGCGTACAACTTTATCCCTTGCCAGTGTACCACTGGTATTTTCATAAAATTGACTTGCTTGCAGGGAATGATGCTTGATGGAGACAAATCACGAAGGTATAGGCAAGCCAAAGGACAGCGCCTGATGTTTTTTGATGGAAATGAACTGCAGGTGATCTGGCAATGAGCAGGAAATCGCTGGAAAGCGATCCTTATGCTACAACGCATATCAGGAGAAAAAATAAAGCAGGCCGGTAGGCCGGATTCTGTTACGGCATAAGACATTGCTGCCGTCTGCTATGACAATCATTCCTCTAGGCGACGGATTGCTCCGCCGCTCAAGCTTTCTACCCGCACGCTCCGCGAGCAACATCAACGCGTGCCTATTTGAAATTGCTCCGGGTGGAGGTTACCGCGTTTCACCGTAACTTAATACGCTCGTCTCTGTGGCCCTATTCCTCGTCTTATACCCGGGCTTACACCCTGGCTTTCGACGTACGGCCGTTAGCCGTCACCCTGCTCTATGGAGTCCGGACCTTCCTCCCGTCACCTTGATTGCTCAAGGCAACCAGCGATTGTCTGGCCTGCTTCGGGCGCTATTCTACCTCATTCAGGGTTAGTTAATCTAAGCTATTCAATGATAATTCCGTGCATAAGCCTCAAATACGATGCAAATTAAGCAGGCTTTCTGGTAGCGTACTGCTTTTACTTTTTATCATTGTCTATCATGCTGAAATCACGTTCTGGCGGCCAGTTGATTGTGGATGCCCTGCAAGTCCACGGTGTCGATACCATCTTTGGTGTACCTGGCGAGAGTTATTTGCCGGTGCTGGATGCCCTGCATGACAGCCCTATACGCTTTATCATCAACCGCCAGGAAGGCGGAGCTGCCTTCATGGCTGACGCCTATGGCAAGATGACAGGCAAACCCGGCATTTGTTTTGTCACCCGCGGGCCAGGTGCGACCAACGCCTCTATCGGTGTGCATACGGCTTACCAGGATTCAACGCCAATGATTTTGTTCATAGGCCAGGTCGGCAATGATTTTGTCGAGCGCGAAGCCTTCCAGGAGATTGATTACCGCCGCATGTTTGGCCAGATGGCGAAATGGGTAGCGCAGATAGACCACGCCGACCGCGTGCCTGAATATATCGCCCGCGCCTTCCAGGTCGCCACCAGTGGCCGTCCGGGCCCGGTTGTGCTGGCATTGCCGGAAGACATGCTGGCCCAGGTGGCAGAAGTGGCTGATACCCGCCATTACACACCGGTACAGGCATCTGCCTCGCCACAACAACTGGCGCAACTGCGCAATATGCTGGCTGTGTCGCAACGCCCTGTAGTTTTACTGGGCGGCAGTGGCTGGGATGCTACCGCCTGCCAGCATATCAGTGAATTTGCCGTCAGCAACCGCTTGCCGGTCGCCTGCGCCTTCCGTTTCCAGGATCTGATGGACAATGCGCACCCCAATTACATCGGCGATGTTGGCATAGGTATCAACCCCAAACTGGCGCAAAGACTGCAGGAAGCCGATCTGATCATTGCCATCGGCCCGCGTCTGGGTGAAATGACTACCGGCGGCTATACCGTGCTGGAAGCACCCATACCGAAACAAAAGCTTGTCCACATCCATAGCGATGCACTGGAACTGGGCCGGGTCTACCAGGCTGATCTGATGATCAACAGCGGCATGAAAGAAATTGCCGAAGCACTGGCCGAAATGGAAGGTCTGGATGCCGCCAGCAAATGGCAAGCCACAGTAACAGAAGCCAAAGCCGACCTGCACGCATGGCAAACCGAACCGGCCATTTTTGCCAAAGAAAATGCGCCGCTGAATTTATGGCAAGTCGTGCAAGACATCAGGCAACATGCGCCAAAAGACACGATCATCACGAATGGGGCAGGCAATTATGCAACCTGGGCACACCGCTACTTCCCGTATGGTGGCATGCGCACCCAACTGGCACCCACCTCTGGTGCCATGGGCTACAGTGTGCCTTCTGGCGTTGCCGCCAAGATCATAGACCCGCAACGCACCGTCATCACCTTTGCCGGTGATGGCGAATACCTGATGAATGGGCAGGAGCTGGCAACTGCCGTGCAATACAAGGCGGGCGTGGTGATTATCGTTTTCAACAATGGCATGTATGGCACGATACGCATGCATCAGGAGAAAACCTTCCCGGCCCGCGTTTCTGGCACCGAGTTGCATAATCCTGATTTTGCCGCATTGGCCCGCGCCTTCGGTGCGAGTGGCGAAACTGTGAATACCACGGCTGAATTTGCACCCGCCTTACAGCGTGCGCTGGAACATAGCCGCCAACACAATTTGCCAGCCCTGATAGAACTGCGTTACGACGGCAACCTGATTACACCCGGGGCCACTCTGGAAACCATGCGCAAGACAGCGCAAGAGGCAAGTAAATAATACCGACTTCATCAAGAGGGATAGCGTCGTGCTATCCCCTGACACAAATAATGAGAAAGATTTCAGACTGCCTGGGGCACAGCAGGCAGTTTTTTATTACGCGTCACCCACCATGTTGTCAGCACCCACATAATGCACAAGACCAGCAACCAGGCCAGATAACAGATCAGCAAAGACGGCACATAATCCGGTATCACCACGCCCTGACTGCGGAAATCAAGCTGCTGGCCATAACGCGATTGCATATATATCCAGCCCAGCGCGTGGATCAGAGAGATATGGATGAGGTAAAAAAACATCGGCGAGTTACCAAACAGCATCAACATCGACAACGGTTTTTTCACATAACGGTCAAACACGGCCAAGGTACTTAAGCCTATGCTCAAGGTAATACACAGATACAGCAATGAAGGCGGGTATTTGTGAACCTTGATGAAAGACATCAGGTCATAGAACCAGCCTTTGCCCTGCGCCGACCACGGGTCAGGGTCGCCATAGAAATTCCCGCTGCGCAAAATAACAAACGTCAACAACAGCACCGCCGCTGCAGAAAACAAAAAACGTTGGCGTTTGGCCGCATCCCATAACATCACCGGCCCCAGCGCATAACCGGCGGCCATCAGACCTATCCAGGGCATGAGCGGATAGGCAAAAGCGATGCCCATTTTTCCTGGCAAGGGATAAAAGCCGCCCTGGTGCCAGGCCATGAACAAAATGCCGCTATCTTTACCATGCAGGCTGTCAAGCAGGTTATGCGGCAAGATCAGCACTGCCGCAACCAGAATAATGGCCCAGCGTGGCAGCCAGATCAAGGCACTCAACGCGATCATCGCCATGCCTATGGCCCAGATCACTTGCAGGATAAATACGCTCAGACCAAATTGCCAGCTAAAGCTGACCCAGGTCCATTCCAGCGCCACCAGCAAGGCGCCACGGCTTAACAGATAGCGCGACATTTCTTTCTTGTCTTTATGTTGCGCCCGCAAAAAAGCGGACATGCCTGCCAGCGTGACGAATATCGGTGCGCACAAATGGGTAATCCAACGCGTCCAAAACCAGCCTGGTGAGCCCAGTTCCAGATCCAGGGGATCAAATGCAGTGGGGGAAAAGAAATCGCGGGTATGATCCAGTGCCATTAATACAATCACCAGTCCCCGTAATAAATCAATCGCCTGTAGCCGTCTGGTGTGCGCCATGCTTGTTCTCCTCAATCCGGCAGAATGGAATTTCAAATTTTTATGCTCAGATTCTACCGAGCTAAGCGCGCTGACAGCAAAGGATTTTCATGTGATCTTCGCCTCATTTTTCATTCGTCACCGCATTTGTCGTATTCCATCACACTATTGCATTGAGTGAAATAAAACAGCCTTCCATTCGTGAAAATGGAAGGCTATCAATGTATCAACAACTGCTATAACGAAAGCTACAGCTACAACATGAAAATCAGGCTTGTGCTTATTCAGCATCGCCGTCTTTTAGTTTCCCCTTCAATGCATGTTGCAAGCGTTGCTTCTCTTGTCTGCGTTCAGTACGCTTGGGATTGAGTGCGCCGTGGACACCGGCATTGCGCTGCTTGACCAGCACAGCCAGCGGGTTACGTGGTTTGGGTAATTTGATATTGATCTTCATTCTTTATCCCCTATCCTTTTACACAAACGACCTGGCGCAAGGTATGCACAACTTCAACCAGATCATGCTGATGCGCCATGACGGCATCGATATCCTTATACGCTGCCGGAATTTCATCGACGACTCCCTTGTCCTTGCGACATTCTATACCCTGAGTCTGGGCTGCCAGGTCATCAGCATCAAACGTCTCCCTGGCCTCACCCCGGCTCATCCTGCGCCCTGCTCCATGCGAGCACGAACAGAATGATTCAGGATTCCCCTTACCCCTGACGATATAACTACGCGCCCCCATGCTGCCAGGAATAATTCCCATCTCACCCATGCGGGCAGAAATGGCTCCCTTGCGCGTAATAAACAGATTTTCATTATTATGGGTTTCTTGCGACACATAATTGTGATGGCAATTAATGGCCTCACCATCCAGCTTGAAGCCGGTGACTTCTTTTTCCAGCACAGCCAATGCCCTACGCATCATTTCACTGCGGTTAGCCAATGCATAATCCTGCGCCCACTGCACTGCTTCGATATAGTCATCAAACAATTCCGAGCCTTCAGTGAAATAAGACAAGTCCTTATCTGGCAAGTGTATCTGGTGCCGCCACATTTCTTTTCTTGCGGCCCAGATAAAGTGCTTGCCGATGACACTACCCACGCCGCGCGAGCCGGAATGCAGCATGATCCAGACGCGCTGCTCCTCATCAATACACACTTCAATGAAGTGATTGCCGCCACCCAGGGTGCCCAACTGGCATATCCAGGTCTGGTAAAACTTCGGCAGCATTTTCATGATGCTCTTGTGCTTGGCGACGATCTTGTCCAGCCTGTCATTCAAAGGCTTGCCCACCCTGACCAGGGCAGACCCGCGCATCCGGTTCCAGGCATGCTGGCGAAAACCGACTGGTATCTCGGCTTCCAGGGCGCTGCGCAATTTCGCCAGATTGTCAGGCAACTGGCTGGCAGTCAAAGTCGTGCGCACGGCATTCATGCCGCAACCTATGTCCACCCCAACTGCACCCGGGATGATGGCTGCACGGGTAGGTATCACACTGCCTACCGTAGCACCCACGCCCGCATGCACATCAGGCATGGCGGCCACGTAAGGATGGACGATGTGTAAACTGGCGATATTGAGCAACTGCTGTATGGCAGTGTGATCAACATCATCGGTAAATATATGCACAGGCACTTTGGCCTTGTGCAAACTTTGAGCTATAGGCATACAATTTTCCTTCTTGTGATGCCGGTGTTTTTTCAGCGAGTTGCTCCTGCTGTTGCAGCAAATCGTGCTGCTGGCATGAGACTTATCTGGCTGCTTTTCTTCGTCAATAAGCCTGCGTTTTTTTTTGGCGGACACCGTCCCTGCCTGCAGGGTTCAAGACCATGCAAGGTTCTGGCGTTCCAACAAAAATCAGCGTTTTGAAAAGTAAAAAACCCCGACGAGTTTCCTCACCGGGGTTTTCGAAAAAAACGACCGGCTCGGGTTGGCGATTTGCCTTAACCCCGAGCGTCGTGCACGGGGCTAAATATTGTTCTGATTGTTATTAGCCGTATTCCGTGGCATGGCCGTTCCTTTCTTGAATTGGGTGTTAATGAAAAAATCGGAAAAAATCGAATTGCTGCGGATTTCTAAATTGCTACATATCGAAGAAACTCGATTCTGCATGAGATTAAATTACTGTGTCAACAAAAATTATTTTTATCGACGAAAAATCCACAAAAGTCATTGCGCAAAAAAAAGCGAATGACTGAGTGAATTTTTTAAACGGGTTGGAACATAGTCAGCATGTGGTAGTCAAGTTTGCAGTATGCAATTTCAACAGTGCGATGTGATGGGCTGAGTTGTCATTTGTTGGCGCTGCCCATCGCGCTCCGTGAGCGATCCCAGTATATTTTCCACCCCCTGTCATCGGGCCGGGGTTCCACGCTCGCCCTATGTTCCGAAACTTTACAAGCTGATTTACACGCTTAGTTACAATACCACCTGCCAGTTACTTTCCTGGATTTTCGCATTCAGTTCGCGCAAATTTTTGGCCAGGTCTTCCGACTGCTTCTGCAATTTTTTCACATCGAATACGGACACCCATTTTATTTCACGCGCGCTATAGCGATCTGGTTCTTTATGCGTTGATCCTATGGCTGCTTGCAACAAGGCATGGCGTTGTATCAAGCTATCGCGTTCAGCGATAGCGGCTGTCAGGCTGCGACCATCTGGCAATTTGTTCGTCATGTTCGCCGCATTAATCGCCAGTACCAGTTTTTCCAGTTCCGTGGTCACGGCATAAGCTTCCAGCAATAAGGCCTCTGGATCTTCCTGTGGCGTATTGCCTTCCTGTACCAAGCCATTACGCACTATGCGCTCACGCATGGACGCCAGTTTTTTCTGTAAATCGCCTCGCAATAACAAGGCTTCTGCAAGTTTCATCTTGCGCTCCTTTTTAATTGTGCTTCATCGTGCAGATAAAGCGTTTATCTTGTAATTTAAATTCTGTACTGACAGGCAAGAACCTGGCAATCACATCAGCATTGGTTTTGGCATGTTGCGATACAACACTGCAAGTAAAGCTGCCACCACCCGCCAGTGCAAATGGCAACATGACTTGGTCAGCCAGATGCTCGCCCAAGGCGGCACCAGATGCGACATACTCACGCAACTCCTGCACTGTGCGCTTGGCGACATTTTCTGCCTTCACGGCTTTTTCACCAAAACCACAAAACACTTCGGTGACTTGTTCATGTTCGAGCGTAATCAGCAATACGTTGCCCGGCCCCTGGTCATTGCTTAATCCGCGCACCAGCAATTGATCCGCAGTCCAGCCCATGCCAACGCCTATGCATTCAAGCTCACGTTTGGCGACATCGACAGGTACACCGGCGACAAAGCTTTCTGCATAGCCTTTGCGTCTTTCACCACGTTCCAGCAAATCGATTTTCTTCAACTGCTTGCATGGCTGTACCTGGGCGACGATTTCACCACCACCGGCAGGTACGAAGCCGTAACGGTTCAATTCAAAACTGACATCTGCCCCCATCTGTTGCAATATCCGCCCATAAGCCTTTTGCAAAAACTGTGCAGGCGGTGCCATGTCATTGTGGGTGCCGCCAGTGATCTTGATAGTGGATGGCTTATCTGCATACAGCAAAGCTGGTATCAGTGTTTGCAACACCAGGGTACAACTGCCGGCGCTGCCGATGGCGAACTGGTAAGTACCGCCATAGATACCCGATGGAATAAATTCCAGCGTGGTCGAACCCAGTTCTGCGCCAGTCACCTGCGCACCGCTGACAGCCGCAGCAGACTGCACTGCCACCAGATGCTGGCGCAACAAACCCGGCTTGGCACGGCCAGCACGAATATTGACGATGCGAAAGGGCTGACCGGTAATCATGGAAAGGCTCAAAGACGTACGCAATATCTGCCCACCACCCTCACCCAAAGAGCCATCCAGCTCTATCATTTTCTTATTCATTATTTTTATTTTCAATTCAAATCAAGTTCAAGACCATTAACCACAGAGGCACAGAGGAAAGAAAGACTGCTTGCAAGCAGTCTTTCTTTCCTCTGTGCCTCTGTGTTGAGAGGTCTTGAGTTTAAAAATCAACCCTTAACGCACACTACCTGCTTCAATACGTGTACCACATCCACCAGGGCAGATTGAGCCAGCATGACGGCGTCGATGTCTTTATACGCCATTGGAATTTCATCAATCACATTGGCATCTTTACGGCATTCCACACCTTCGGTTGCAGCGATCTGATCGGCAATGGTGTACAACTTCTTGGCTGCGGTACGGCTCATGGTACGGCCTGCGCCGTGACTGCAGCTATGGAAACTTTCTTCATTTCCTTTACCACGCACGATGAAACTTTTCGCTCCCATGGAACCAGGGATAATCCCCAATTCACCGGCACGCGCAGATACTGCACCTTTACGGGTTACCAATACGTCTTTACCGAAGTGATGCTCTTTCTGTACATAGTTATGGTGGCAGTTCACCGCTTCCACATGCGTCTCAAACGGTTTGCTGATTACGGTACGCACAACAGCAATCAAATTCTGCATCATCACTTCACGGTTCATACGTGCAAATTTCTGCGCCCAACCTACTGCCTCAATGTAATCATTGTAATGCTCGGTACCTTCTGGCAAATATGCCAGATCCTGATCAGGCAAGTTAATGAAATGGGTACGCATATCTTCTTTGGCCAGTTCAATGAAATGGCTGCCGATTGCATTACCTACGCCACGTGAACCGGAATGCAACATGAACCATACGGCATTGGCTTCATCCAGGCACACTTCAACGAAATGGTTACCGCTACCCAAAGTTCCCAAATGACGGTAGTTATTGGTATTTTTCAAACGCGGCGTCTTCAAGCAGATTTCATCGAAACCATCTTTCAATTGTGCCCAGGCGTTATCCACAGCGCTTGGTGGCGATTCCCATGAACCCTTATCACGGCCTTTGAAGCTACGGGTCTTAGGTGACATACCATGCGGTATGGCTTTTTCTATCGCGGTACGCAAAGGGCCCAGGTTATCTGGCAAATCATGGGCGAACAGGGTAGTCTTGGCAGCCATCATCCCGCAACCAATATCCACACCAACCGCCGCCGGGATCACCGCACCCAGGGTAGGTATCACGCTACCGATGGTAGAACCCTTACCCAAATGCACGTCAGGCATCACGGCAATATGTTTGTAGATGAAAGGCATACGCGCGGTATTGACCAATTGTTTTTTTGCCTCATCTTCAACGGGGACGCCTTTGGTCCACATTTTGATAGGGCGACCACCTTCGTGTTGTACTACATCATAATCTTCGTGTTTCATATTTTCTCTTTTTTCTTCTTCAAATTAGGGTGGCGACAAGGGTAAGTAAAACATCGTGGTTGCCCACTCGGTGCTCTACCAACTGAGCTACACGCTACCTGAATACCGTGACGGGGATCGAACCCGCGACTTCCGCATTGGAGATGTAGTTTCACCAGCATTCGCCTAAACTTTATTTCATTATCAAATTCATTAAAACAAACCCCGACAAGTGTTACCAGGACCTTCTGACCCATCCTTTCGGTGTGGCCCAGATTGGAGTCGAACCAATTTAACCTATGTAATCCTGATGGCATTCGGGTAAAACAAAATTGAACAGCAACAAGACAAAAATTTAATGTGACATCTCATTTTCGTAGAATGTAGTCACGTCAGCATTCTTGTACTGCTCAAAACCTATACGCATTGCATCTCTTTGAACGGCTATACGACAAGGGTTTATGTGAACATATCTTATGTAGTCACAGAAGCATTCACATAGCATTTAAAAAATTGCAACAACCGATATTTATTGAATATGACATGACAAGATTAAAAACGTGATAGTCATCCCATATGTAATTACGCCTGCATTCATACCATATTCAAAACCTGTACTGCGACATCTGATTACGGTATCGAGAAATACTGTACGACAAGGAAGGCTTGCGATTTTTTTGGATGTAATCGCCTGCGCATTCGTACTGCATTTCAAACTGAAGACCACAATCACATGGTCTTTGAAGCACAGCATGACAAGATTTAAAAGTGATTTTACAGTTTTCAGATGTAATCACATTGACATTCATGCTGCGTTCAAAAACTTTTACTACCTGAACTGGCGAAGCAGTTACTACATATGCCCCGCCAGCGGTTCTCTAAATATCAATTGCCTTTACTTCACCTACCCAATGCTCTGCACTCAGCTGACCAGCAGCAAAGGCAGCAATGATCTTGAATACAGCATCAGAAAACCCACCTACATTCAAAATATCATCTCTTTCTGCTGCCTGTGTCGTGCCATAAGGTGCAATATCTATACACACCAGTCTGGCTTGTGGATTGCGTTGTTTAAACACATTCCACTCCACCATGGTGGCAGTAGTACGACTACGACTTGCATCCATCCATGATTCATTGTCAGAAACAAAGATCACCAGGTCAGCATGCGCTTTCTGTTTATTCAACTGCACCAGTGGCGCGCTGCAATCGGTTCCACCACCACCTATCGCTGCTAGCTTTTGTGCATTGGTCATCACGCTGTCACGTGGGTTCAAATCGCATTTCACGACCTGGTTTTCAAACGGCAAAACCAGGGTCGATGGATTCTTGCGCAACATGGCAGCAGCAACCAGAGCAGCGATGTCTATGCAACGTACTGCTGTCGTTGCAGAGCCACGGTAACCTGTGACCGCAGACGACATGGAACCTGACACGTCAGCACACACCACGACCTTGCCAGCTATCTCCGGTACATTGCTCAAGGCAATTTCCATCGCATCCTGCAAGGCATTCTTGATGGGCAACGGCACTTCTTCATTCGCTGCCTTGTATGCCGCCATCAATTGGTAAGGAAATACTTTTGCTTTGGCAATTGCCTCTGCATTACTCAATTTGGCAGCAATCAAGTCCACCATGCCTGGCAAGTCATACACGCCGTGACGGCCGAAGGTGTTCAAGTTCATACGCAACATCTGCCAGCCAGCCTGACGGGCAATTTGTGCCCAGTCTTCTGTCGTCAAATCCATCGCTGTCAACATTTGAAAAGGCACATCCGGCAAAGCCAGACTGCGGTCTTTCTTGAAAGCTTCAAACGCTGCTACGACTGGTGGCAACGCTTCTGCCTTGTATGGCTTGTCTATCAACCAGGCGAAGAAAGCTTCACGCCATGCTTCGGCAGGTTTTGGATGCACCATTTTCACCACGTCGGCCAGTGATGGTGTCGTACCCACCGCTGCTGACAGTAATTCTTTTTCGCTGACAGTATTCAACCATGCCTGTACCAGTTTTTTAGGACGGCTACCCATAGACTTACGACCTATCGCACCTGAACGCAGAATCTGCACAAAGTTACGCAGCATCTTGCCGTTATTCATCGCGCGCTTGAAGGTACGCGGTAACTCGACCGCATTACGCATGGTCAGTGCTGCTACCAGCAAGGCTGGCATGTCTTTCATATAGCCACGCTCACGGCAGTAGATCGCTGTTTGCGCAACGAACAGAGGAGACACCTCTTTGGTCAAATCCAGCACTGTTGCGAGTTGTGCTTCTGCACTGGCGTAGTAAGTCGCGTTCAGGCAACCAGTGGCTGCATATTGCGCCAGCTTGTGTTCGGCGGTGAACTTGTAGGCGGCTACGCCAGAAAAATTTGTTGCATCCGTTACCGGCAAAAATTTGTTTGTCAGTGAGTTTTTTAAACTTTGGAACAAGTGTGTATTAACCATTTCATTTCCTTTTTTTTTGGACTTGCACAAAACCGCCCCAGTTGCGTTGCAGCTCCTAGCCGTACTAGTCGTACTGTCGTCGTCGCTGACGCCTTGCCGGGACAATTTCGTCCAAACCCCGTTTTTTCATTGGTGGACACGACGGGATTCGAACCCGCACAATGCAACAACCAGAGCATTACTTCTGGCCACTGCCATGATTGGAAACGCGCGCCAGTTGACACCCTTACGAGGAGCGGCAACCTGCATCTGCAACCTTGCTCATGACAGTACTTAGACTGCATCTGGTTTTATCCAGCCCACCCGGGACATAATCGTTTTCGGTGGTGGCACTCCCTTCATGCCTGCATGCCCTACGCGTCATCTATTGCAATGGGCGTGCCAGGTCTGCGCCATCACGTCACACCCAACCCTAAGCTATTGATTTAAATAGAAAAAACTGATAAATAAACGAAATTCGCAAGATCTACCTGGAAAATACATTTCCTATATAATTATCTTATTAGATAAATATTTATCCAAAATGATCAAGAAGAAAAAAGTCGTCATCGGTTTTATAGGCACACAACTCGATAGTGGCCGTGGCAGTGGCCGCTGGGAAAAATGGCGGCCCACCGTAGCCCTGACCCAGCATGAAGACATCTTCATTGACCGTATTGATTTGCTGCATAGCGGCCAGCATGCGCCCTTGCTCGCGCAACTGGAAAAGGACATCGCTGATACTTCGCCAGAGACCAAGCTACGTTCACATCAGCTGGATATACAAGACCCCTGGGATTTTGAAGATGTGTATGGTTGCCTGTTTGACTTTGCCAGGTCTTATCCCTTCGATACCGACAAAGAAGAATACTGGGTGCATATCACCACAGGCACCCACGTGGCGCAGATTTGCCTGTTCCTGATGACAGAAGCCAATTACCTGCCCGGCAAGCTCTTGCAGACTGCGCCGCCACGGCGCCAGACCAAGGCCAATTTTGGTGAGATGACCATCATTGATCTGGACTTGTCACGCTATGACCAGATTGCCCAGCGCTTTAGCCGTGAGCAGGAAGAAGGTGTGGCCTTCCTGAAGTCGGGCATCGCCACCCGCAATGCACGCTTTAATACCATGATTGATGAGATAGAGCGTGTCGCCATCAAATCCAAGGCTGCCATCCTGCTGATGGGGCCGACTGGTGCGGGCAAGTCTTTCCTGGCGCGGCGTATCTTTGAATTGAAAAAAGCCAGGCACAGGCTGGAAGGCAGGTTTGTCGAAGTCAACTGCGCTACCCTGCGTGGTGATGGCGCGGGTTCCACCCTGTTTGGCCATATCAAGGGTTCGTTCACCGGTGCCATGTCTGACCGCCCCGGCTTGCTGAGGACAGCACACAAGGGCTTGCTGTTTCTTGATGAAATTGGTGAACTGGGCCTGGATGAACAAGCCATGCTGCTCAAAGCAGTGGAAGAAAAGCGGTTTTTCCCGGTTGGTGGTGACCATGAAGTGCAAAGCGATTTCCAGCTCGTTGCTGGCACCAACCGTGATCTGAGTAGGGAAGTGGCAGCAGGCCGCTTTCGTGAAGACTTGTTTGCCCGCATCAATTTATGGACATATGAATTACCCGGGCTGGCTGAACGCACAGAAGACATCGCTCCAAACACGGATTATCTGCTGACACAATTTAGCGCCGAACATGGTCAGATGGTACGCTTCAACAAAGAAGCCAAAGCGCATTTTTTGGATTTTGCAACTTCTGCGGAAGCCATCTGGTCAGGTAATTTCCGCGATTTGTCAGCGTCAGTGACGCGCATGGCCACACTGGCAGATGCGGGACGCATTAACGATGATATAGTCAATGGCGAACTCAAACGATTGCAAAAACTGTGGTCGCATGGTCAAACCTCGGACATCAGACATGACGACATAGATCTGATTGACTATCTGGCGACAGAACAAATCACGCAACTCGATTTATTTGATGCCATGCAACTCAAATCCGTGCTCGGCATTTGTAAAAATGCCCGTTCATTGTCAGATGCAGGAAGAAAATTATTTGCAGCATCGCGCAGTGGAAAAGCGAATCCGAATGATGCTGACAGGCTGAAAAAATACCTGCATAAATTTGGCCTGAACTGGGACGTATTGAACAGGTCAGTCTGAGATGCCGGCAAAGCAGCCGGCTTTTGCGCATTCCACTTCAGCCTACGGGGTAGCATGGCTTTACTCAGTTATGACGCTCAATGATGACGTAGTCATTATCTGTTTCTGAGAAAAAAGAAAACCCCCGGTGTTTGAGCATTTTAATCATTTTGGAACCTGGCTTGCAGGCAGCAAACAAGCGGCGATTTTTAAAATGCATGCAAAAGAAATCCGTCATCGCTGTACCAACCCCCAGCCCCAGATACTGGTCAGCCACGACCATGGCATGCAGCTCCCTTTCGGAGCCATGCTGGTCATCGACACCATACAGCATGAAAAAACCGGCCATGCGGCCATTAATGATGGACACCCAGAACTCAACTGGCACCTTCTGTTTGCCACCGGTCCACACGTCACGCATGGTATTACCGTCAATAATGCCCTGCTTGAATGCGATGGTCAGTGTTTTTTGCATGACGGCATTGAGGATGTCTTCTGATAAACCACCACTTTTTGCACCACATACTGCGATACCCACGATGTCATCAGCATCTTCTGGCAGCGCGCGGCGGATGCTGGCTTTCAGCCGCCTTTGCTGACGCATTTGCCGTAGATGGTTTTCCAGGTAATAGGTATATTTGAACAGACGCTGCACGATTTTTTTGGTCGCGATGACCAGTATTGCGCTGCCTGCGTACAGTATAAAACTTTGAAAAATATCGAAGGCAATCAGCAGCAGACTACCGGCCGGAAAGAGTTGGCTGAAGACCTGCACCCTGGCCAGACTGGACAATATAACAAACACCAGCACCCAGCGACGCGACAGCAGGATGGCGCTGATGACGACGGGAAAGATGTAAAACGGTGCAAAAGAAATCAATGGACCCGTATATTCATCCAACCCGTAGATCGCCACTTCAAGCAACAACAGCCAAAGCAATGCCCAGCGCCGGTCAAGTTTGGCGATTTTGCTTTTAGCCAGCGAGGCGAATAAGGAGGGCGACATGACAAGGATAAATCAGAGTTTCAGATTGCAGCAAGTGCACGCAGTGTGCCATGTTTTACAAGCTGAATACGTTTCAATTTGTTACCAAGTCAGCAACTTGTAAGCAAGCTTGTGGCAAGCCTTTGAATACACGTGCAGTTATCAATTTATATTCCCAAATAATCAAGCATGCGTTAGGGCAATTTATGACATTTGTCATTCACAGTGTCGACATAAGCGGCGCTAAAAGCCAACTATCTGCCAGACTGAAACAAAATCATCGCTATCTTGCAAAAAACTGTAATAGAATTTGCCAGTTATTGAAAAGCTAAGTAGCATGATTTTGGTTTTTGTCATAGCCGTAACAGGTAGTCGCGTATCCCGCCCCTCAACTGAAGGAAAAACTCATGAACCTTATACAACGTGCGAAAAATATTACGCTAGACCCCAAGGCTGAATGGCCTGTGATCGCTGAAGAAACGACCAATACTGCGGATCTGTTCAAGAACTATGTCGCTCCACTGTCTGCCATCCCCGCGATTGCCAGCTTTTTGGGCATGACACTGATCGGTATCAGCATTCCTTTTCTGGGAACCATACGCACGCCCATCATGTCGGGGATCACCACTTTAATCCTGACCTTTGTGATGGGCTTGGTCGGTATTTATCTGATCTCACTCATTGTTGATGCGCTGGCACCCAGTTTTGGCGGTGAAAAGAATCCCATGCAGGCACTTAAGGTCACTGCCTATGCATTTACGCCGGCATGGCTGGCTGGTATTTTGCATATTATTCCGTCATTGGGCATTCTCGGCGCATTGGCAGGTTTGTATAGTATCTACGTGCTTTACCTTGGTCTGCCCGTGCTGATGAAGGCACCGCAGGAAAAAGCTGCTGGTTACACAGCTGTATCGGTCGTTTGTTCCATCGTCATGATGATCGCGTTTACCTATGTGATCGGTATGGTAGGCGGTGCCTCCATGATTGGTGCAGGCCGGATACCGACTTCAGCAAAAACTGAAGAAGTAGGTGGTGCCCTCGGTGAACTGGCAAAAATGGGCCAGCAAATGGAAGATGCCAACAAAAAAATGGAAGCCGCAAAAAAATCTGGTGACCCTCAGGCAGAAATGAAGGCTGCGACCGATGCACTGGGCACGGTCATGGGTGCGGGTGGCCAGGCAGAAGTGGTTGACAAGGATAAACTCAAAGCCCTGTTCCCGGAAGCACTGGGCAACTTGAAACGCAATAGTATCGAAGGCGAGAAGACGGCCATGGGTGAATTTAAAATCTCCAAGGCAGAAGCGAAATATAGTGGCGACAACAACCAGCAAATCAGCCTCACGGTCACCGATACCGGTGGCAGTAAAATGTTTGGTGCCATGTTTGCCTGGGGAATAATGGAACAAGACAAGGAAACCGATACCGGCTACGAAAAAATGGGCAAGGTAAACGGTCGTCCTACTTTTGAAAAATTTCAAAAAGATGGCCCATCCGGTGAATATAGTCTGCTGGTAGCCGGTCGTTTCATTATCGAAACCAGAGGTCAGAATATTGACATGGCAGCTATCAAAGCAGCCTCTGCGGCACTGGGTTACGACAAACTGGAAGCCATGAAAAACGAAGGCGTCAAATAACAGAGATGGGTCATGATGAGCTTAGTACCGTCTGGCCATCTCATCATGACTATTCTGCATTGATCACGCCCTGCCTTATACCTCTACCTTAATTATCAAACAAAGGTACGAACTTTTCTGCGTGTCTTTGTTTGCATATCACTGATGGTGTTTCGAAGTCTGTTCCCTCCCAGTCTCGCAGATTAAAAAAATGGCGATGACGCAGGTTATACTAGCGCCTGATGACCTGACCCCATTTCATTCCCTGCTTGTCGACATTATGCTGAGTGAAGCTGAGTGAGCCTTAGCGAGGCATACTGACGCATAAACAGTGATGAGAACATGACTGCGATTTTTGACTATCCAGAAAAACAAAGATGCTGAATAAACTCAAAAAATTTTTCACAGGCACAACGCCAGAGCAAAAAGCCGGGGCAATAACGCCTGTGACTAACATCTTGCCGCCTGAAAGTACCAACCTGGCCGGCGGTCACAAAAAACAAGGCGATCAATATCTGGGTGAAGGCAATCTTTCAGCAGCAGAACAATGTTATCGCCAGGCCATCGCTATCGACAACACGCTGGTCAAGGCGTATGGCAACCTGGGTTTTGTACTCAAGGAGCAAGGTCGCAATGACGAAGCTGAAGCGTTACTCAGACAGGCAATCGCCTTGGACCCCGACATTGCGGACGCCCATTATTTTCTGGGCGGCATTTATCAAGCACAGGGAAAGCCAGACCTGGCACAGGCCTCCTTTCAAAAAGCAGTGACGCTGACACCGGATTTTGAAGTTGCCTACCGCGACTGGTTTTTCCTGCTGCTGCAAAATGGCCAGCGCGAAGCGGCCAGGCAAGTGCTGATTGGTGGTATTGCTTCCAACCCGGGTTCTCTTGATTTGCACTATTTTCTGGGAAACCTGTACTACGAAGAAAATCAATTTGCCCTGGCGGCAAAAAACTTCCAGCAAGCCAGTGCCATTCAACCTGAAAATGCTGAATTATTGACCCATCTTGGCAATGCCTTTCATAAGCAGGGAAAATTTTCAGACGCCATTGCCAGCTTCAATCAGGCAGTTGCAATTAATCCGCAAAACATCGAAGCCTATGACAATCTGGCCAATAGCCATCTCGCCAAAAACCAGCTCAATGGTGCCATTGTCAATTGGCGGAAAATGCTGGAAATCGACCCTGGATTAGCGCACATACACAATAATCTGGGCGTTGCATTGTTTGAAAAAAACCTGTTTGACGATGCCGCGGCAAATTGTCGTGCCGCGCTGAAAATCAAACCTGATTTTGCAGAAGCCCATTTCAATCTCGGCAATGCGCTGCATAAATCAGGGCAGCTAGCCTTATCCATCGAAAGCTATCGTAATTCGTTAAGATACCATCCGCATTTTGCCGATGCGCTCAATAACCTGGCCATCGTCTTGAAAGACAATGGCAAGCTTGAAGAAGCAGTTAACAGCTGTCGCCAGGCACTGGCAATCAACCCGAAGCTGGCAAGTGCCCACAATACGCTAGGCAGCGCATTGCACGCCCTTGGCAAACTGACAGAAGCGGTAGCCAGTTGCAGGCGCGCTTTGGAATTGATGCCAGACATGGCTGAGGCACATAACAATCTGGGAATGATACTAAGCGACTGCGGTGAATTCGATGAGGCCGAAACCAGCCATAAACAGGCCTTGAAACTGGCTCCCGAAATGACAAGTGCATCTTTCAATTTTGGTCTGCTGTTGCTCACGCAGGGGCGCTATGCCGAAGCCTGGCCTTATCATGAATACCGGCATGACCCGCGCACCTTGCAAAGCAACACTAAAATCCCAAAACTGCCGTTCCCGCAATGGCAGGGAGAATCACTGGCAGGCAAATCGCTGGTCATCTGGCCAGAACAGGGTTTTGGTGATTACATACAATTCATCCGCTATGCCGCGTTGTTAAAAGAACGTGGTCTTACCCGCTTTACCGTATTTTGTGCTCCAGCCTTAAAAGCACTGCTGGCAACCGCGAAAGGTGTTGATGCCGTCATCACTGACCTGGCCTCTTTGCCCGCACATGACTATTGGTGCCTTGCTTTAAGCCTGCCACTACATTTTAATACGACAGTCGCCACTATTCCGGTCAGCATCCCTTACCTGCATGCCTTAAGCGAAAGAGTGGCACAGTGGCAAATACGCATGCCAGCGAATCGCCTGAAAATAGGCCTGGTCTGGAAAGGCAGCGAAGGGCATGCCAATGACAGGAACCGCTCGCTGCCTGGTCTGACATCACTCGCAGCGCTTTGGCAAGCCGCGGATGCAGGCTTCATCAGTTTGCAAAAAGGGCAAGGAGAAACAGAAGCCCTGAATGCGCCTGCCAATCAGCCCATCACGCCGCTGGGAGCAGACATCAGGGATTTCGCCGATACCGCAGCCATCGTTGCTCAACTGGATCTGGTGATTTGCGTCGACACCGCCATCGCCCACATAGCCGGTGCGCTGGGCAAACCGTGCTGGGTTTTACTACCAAAAATCAATAGTGACTGGCGCTGGATGCGCGAGCGTGATGATACGCCGTGGTACCCGCAAACCACGCGCCTGTTCCGCCAGAAAGAGCATGGTGACTGGAACAAGCTCGTTGCAGAAGTCGCTGCTGAATTGAAAGTCTGGACAGCTAAGGTCGGTTAGACCGATCACACCGCAGTTGCTGCCAAAGGTAATTCAAAGCAAAAACAGGCCCCCGGATTAACTGATCCGGCTTCGCTGCGCAATTCTATGCTGCGATGGTGCAATTGCAGGATGCGGTGAACAATCAGCAAACCAAGACCGCCACCATGCCCTTCACCACTGAGTGCAAACGGTCGTTTGAATAGCTTGTCTAGCAATTCGGCAGGTATGCCTGGGCCTGTATCGCGAATGCAGATTTCAACTGTCTGCAAGCGTTTTTCCACCGCCACGGTCACCGTCCCGCCAACCGGCGTGTGACGGATCGCATTGTCGATCAGGTTGGTCAGCACGCGCTCTATCATGCCCAGGTCAGCCTCCACCATGGCATTTCCTTGCAATTGCGCGTCAAGCCTGACCTGCCCTGCCTGGGCCTGCAATTCAAACTTCTCAAATACATCCTGTATCAGGTCATTGAGCAGGAATGTTTCGGGCATTGGTTCAACACCGCCATGCTCGAGTCGTGCCAGATCGAAAAGGGCTTGTGCCAGGCGGCCCACCTTGCTGCTCTGCCCCAGTGCAATGGCCAGATAACGCTGGCGTTCAGCGGCATCCAGCGTCGCATCACGCGCGGCCAGGGTTTCCAGATAGCCGTGTATTGACGTCAGTGGCGTGCGCAGGTCATGCGAGATATTGGCGACCACTTCACGTCTGTCATGATCCATCTGTTTCAGGCTCTGCCATTGCTCGCTGATACGCGCTGCCATTTGCCTGAAGCTGGTTTCCAGTACGGCAATTTCGTCGCGCTGGTCTGCCGCGTGTGTCAAGGGCGGCACCACCATTGGCTGCTCAGCCCGGGTATCAAAGCGGCGCATGGTATCAGTCAACCGGTGCAAGGGTCTGGTGATCCAGCGCAGTGCTGCCCATCCTGCCAACAGGGTGAGCAAGGCCACCAACGCCATCGACCACAAGGTCACCCGCAACACTGCATTGATACCAGCGTGCGCAACATAACGGTCATGCTCTTCACCTTGCAGGATGACGTAAATATAATGTGCTGCACGGCCATCGCGGCGCAGGGCTGCCGCGCTGAATACCTTATGCCCCGTCAGACTGCGTGGATCGTCACCAAGTATGGGCAACATGCCGCCATCCAGAAACCTGTGTACCGATACCAGATCAACACGCTGGCGTTTCACGTGGCCCGGCGGTGCTGCATTGCCTATGATGTTGCCAGTCTCATCGAGCAGATAGACTTCCACACTGGGATTGACTGTCATTAACTGGTCAAACAGATGGCGTACAGAATCCGGCCCCATTTCTTCTGTCTCAGTCAATTGTGCATTCAGGGCGATACTGCTGGCCAGACCGCGTGACAAACCTTGTACCACCTCCATTTCGCGCATGTCATTCGCGCGTATCTGCAACCAGGCAGAAACGCCGCAACTGGCCAGCAGCAGCACAGAAAATACCAGCGACAGGCGCCGTGACAGGGTCAGCTTCACATTACCTCTCCTGGCAGCGCGTAGCGGTAGCCTTTACCCCATACCGTCAGTATGCGGCTGGGTTCAGCCGGATTCGCCTCTATCTTGGCGCGCAGACGATTGATATGGGTATTGACGGTATGTTCATAACCTTCATGCTCATAGCCCCAGACTTTGTTGAGCAAATCGAGCCGCGAATACACATTCCCCGGATGCCGGACAAAAAAGTACAGCAAGTCAAATTCACGCGGTGTCAGGTCCAGCAACTTGCCATCGGCAGTGGCGACACGTGTTACTGGCGACAAGGCCACGCCATCTACCTGTACGTCACCGGCTTCAGTACGGCGACTCTTGTCCATTGCATCGGCACGACGCAACATCGCCTTGACGCGGGCGACCAGTTCCAGTACCGAAAATGGCTTGGCCAGATAATCGTCGGCCCCCAGTTCCAGCCCGAGGATGCGGTGCACCTCGCTGGAACGGGCGCTGATGATGATGATCGGCGTATAGGTTTCCATGGCGCGCGCCTGGCGGCAGATTTCCAGCCCGTCCACACCTGGCAGCATGATGTCCAGTATCAATGCATCCCACTTGCCGGTGCGCAATTGTGCCAGCCCTTGCCTGCCATCTGCACAATGGGTGACCTGGTAACCCTCATCCTTCATGTGCAGACGCAACAGGTCGGCGATGGGCATATCATCTTCTACGATCAATATACGTTTTGGCAAATCCACGGTGACCCCAGCTATCTGCTTGAATGTTGTCATTGTGCAGGATTTGCATACAAAAAAGTATCACAAATCGTTTAACTTTACGTGAGGACTTGGACAGCAGTACAGGTGCACAATGGGCACCATAGCGCAACAACCAAGGAGGATATATGCAAACCCGACGTCAATTTTTGCTGGCAGGCAGTCTGCTGGCCATGAGCCGTATGTTGTCAGCCGCACCTGCGGGCAATGCGTCCAGCCCGGCTCTGGAAGTCCAGCACACTGACGCCGAATGGCGTCGCCTGCTGACCGGAATGCAATATGAAGTGTTGCGCCACGGTGCTACCGAGCGCCCGTATAGCAGTCCACTCAACGATGAACATCGCAGTGGTCAGTTCAGTTGCGCCGGCTGCCAGTTGCCCCTGTTTTCATCGAAGACCAAATTCAATAGTGGTACCGGCTGGCCAAGCTTCTATGCCCCGCTGGACCGCGCTGTCAGCAATGTGACCGATAGCACTTTTGGCATGGTACGCACGGAAGTGCTTTGCCGCCGTTGCGGTGGCCATCTTGGTCATGTTTTCGATGATGGCCCGCGTCCCACAGGCTTGCGCTACTGCATGAATGGCGTGGCGATGGCATTTACGCCAGGTAACACCTGAACGACGTACAGAAAGCAAACAATGTTGTTGATACTTATTTCTTATCTTGGCGGTGTACTGACCATACTCAGCCCCTGCATCCTGCCAGTGCTGCCCTTTGTCTTTGCCCGTACCGGCCAGCCCTTCCGCCGTAGTGGCTTGCCGCTGCTGGTTGGCATGGCGCTGACCTTTGCCGCCGTAGCCACACTGGCTGCCGTTGGCGGCAACTGGGTACTGCAAACCAATCTGTATGGTCGCTGGCTGGCGATGGCCTTGCTGGCTTTCTTTGGTTTGACACTTTTGTTTCCGCACTTGTCCGACAAACTGACCAAACCGCTGGTGGCGGCGGGTAACCATCTGTCCAATACTGCACAGGCTGATGGAGGCAGTATAGGTTCGTCCTTATTGCTGGGTGTAGCCACGGGTTTGTTATGGGCACCTTGTGCCGGGCCGGTGCTGGGCCTGCTGCTGACCGGTGCTGCATTGAACGGTGCCAGTGTTGGCACAACATTGTTATTGCTGGCTTATGCTGCTGGTGCCGCGACCTCGCTGGCAGCGGCACTGCTGATAGGCGGCAAGGTGGTCGCGGCAATGAAAAAATCGCTGGGTGCCGGTGAATGGATACGCCGCCTTTTGGGCGCCGCCATGTTAGCTGGTGTCGCCGCTATTGCGCTGGGTCTGGACACTGGTTTGTTGACACGTTTGTCTACTGTCGCCACCTCAGGTCTGGAACAGCAGTTGATAGACCGGGTTGCGCCAAACCTGCCACCTGCTTCACCACAGGCACAAGTCATAGCGCAACAAGGAGCAATGACGGCTTCCAATGCGATGATGGCGTCGAACACCATGGCACCATCGAACGCCATGATGTCTGCGCATGGCGCCACTGCGACAGTTGCGGCCGGTACTTTGGCACAGGAGGGGACTTTGCCCCCGCTGGATGGGGCGACACAATGGCTCAATTCGAAACCACTGACAGCACAAGACCTGAAAGGCAAAGTCGTCCTGATCGACTTCTGGACATACTCTTGCATCAACTGCCTGCGCAGCCTGCCTTATGTGCAGGCCTGGGCAAAAAAATATCATGATCAGGGACTGGTCGTGATCGGTGTACACGCCCCTGAATTCGCCTTTGAGCGCGACACGGCCAATGTCAGCAAGGCGGTGCGTGACCTGGGTATCGGCTATCCGGTTGCTATTGATAACAACTATGCGATCTGGCGTGCTTTTGGCAACCAGTACTGGCCTGCGCATTATTTCATCGATGCAAATGGCCGTATCCGCCACCATCATTTTGGTGAAGGCGAATACATACAATCTGAGCAGGTGATACAGCAATTGCTGGAAGAAGCCGGTCACAAGGATGTGGCGAATGATGTGGTCATGGATACAGGTGCCGCTGGTGCGCAAATGGCCGCTGATGACAGCCAGGTGAAGTCGTCAGAGACTTATTTAGGGTATAGCCGCGCGCAAAACTTCGTATCAGCCAGTGGCGTACAACAAAACCGCAGTGCTGATTACAAAGCACCAGCCCAGCTCACGCTGAATCAATGGGGTCTGGCTGGCAACTGGAAGGTGCAGCAAGAATACGCTGCCCTGGAACAGGGAACAGGCCGCATCACTTACCGCTTCCACGCCCGTGACCTGCACCTGGTGCTGGGGCCTGGCAAAGACGGCAAGCCGGTACGCTTTCGCGTCATGATCGACGGTGCAGAACCAGGTGCAGCACATGGCAGCGACATCGCCGCAGACGGCAGTGGTACAGTGACTTTACAGCGGCTGTATCAGCTGGTAAGACAATCCGGCGCTGTCAGCGACCACACTTTCAGTATCGAGTTTTTGAATTCAGGCGTACAGGCTTATGCCTTTACTTTCGGTTGAATCACCTAAGAGGAGTAAAACATGAAAATAGCAAATCGACTGACAGCGCTGGCGGTTGCCATTGGCGGCATCGTCGCGGCAGTAACATGGAATGGCCAGGTGCAGGCAGGGGAAGCTGCCGTTGTCATCGCAGCACCAGCGGTGGATGTGCCGGCAGGCAGCGCAAAAACTGAGACAGCAGTTTTTGCCGGTGGTTGCTTCTGGGGCATACAAGGTGTTTTCCAGCATGTACGTGGTGTCAGCAATGCGGTCTCTGGCTATGCAGGTGGCAAGGCAGCAACTGCACATTATGAATTGGTCGGTTCTGGTGCTACCGGCCACGCAGAAGCGGTGCAAGTGACATTTGACCCCACCCAGGTCAGCTACGGCAAGCTGCTACAGATATTTTTCTCAGTGGCGCATGACCCTACCCAACTGAACCGTCAGGGGCCAGATACAGGAACCCAGTATCGTTCTGCTGTTTTCCCGGCCACCCCCATGCAGCGCAACGTCGCAGAAAAGTATATCGCCCAGTTGAATGCATCGCATGTGTTTCACGCAGCGATGGCGACTACCGTAGAAGCAGATACAGGCTTCTACCCTGCCGAAAGCTATCACCAGAATTACCTGACGCTGCACCCGAACGAGCCCTATATTGCCTTTAACGATCTTCCCAAGGTCGAGAATCTGAAACGTGTCATACCGGCACTATACCGGGCTGATCCGGTTCTGGTACGCAAGGGTATTTAAGCAGATTTAATCGCACTGCCGGCCTGCTGTTCTGGCCGGCGTCCCATTCTCTTTTTTTATATGAAAAGTCCGTAAGCATTTAACCAGGGTCGTGAGAAATATGGCGCATAATAGCAAAATTACATTTATGTTCCTTTTATGCTCAGGAGACCGGTATGGAAATGAATCTGGCACCCGAAGTTATCGCTCAAACTGTAGAGGTAACGCTAAAGCGTTTACATACTGCCTGCCGCGCCCAGCCTCACCCTGATTTGCAACAGCGGCTTGACTGGCTCAATCGTCTGGAAAAATTGACGGTGCAGCATGGCACCGAAATCAATCAGGCGATCAGCATGGATTTTGGACACCGTTCGCAACATGAAACCGAACTGGCAGATTTGTCGCTCATCGTTGCTTCGATCAAACATACGAAACGTCATCTTGCCGGGTGGATGAAACCCCGGCGCGTAGCGACCGCCTTGCAATATCTGCCGGCCAAAAACCGCTTGCTGAGTCAGCCCCTGGGTGTGGTTGGCATTATTTCACCGTGGAATTATCCGCACCAACTGGCATTGGGGCCGGCAATTGCCGCCTTTGCGGCAGGCAACCGCGTGATGCTGAAGCCTTCTGAATTAACGCCGCATTACTCCGCTTTGCTGGCAAAGCTGGTGGCAGATTATTTCTCTGAAGACGAGATGGTTGTCATGACAGGCGGGGCAGATGTGGCGAAGGCATTTTCTGAACTGCGTTTCGATCATCTGGTATTCACCGGTTCGACCGCAATCGGCAGACACGTAGCGATTGCAGCAGCAAAGAACTTGACGCCCGTCACGCTGGAACTTGGTGGAAAATCACCGGCAATCGTCGATGCCAGCGCCGATATCAGGAAAGCGGCGGCAAGTCTGGCATTTGGCAAATTACTCAATGCCGGCCAGACCTGTGTGGCACCAGATTATCTGCTGGTACCAGCAGGCAGACGTGATGAGCTGGTGGCGGCCCTGGTCGCCGCAACTGGCAAGATGTATCCTTCGCTGGAAGGCAATCCTGATTACACGGCCATCATCAACGACCATCATTATCAGCGCTTGCAAGGTCTGCTGACGGACGCCGTTGAACAAGGCGCGCAACTGATCCCGCTGACAAACACGGCCCAGTCGGAAAGCATGACAGCAGAGCGGAAGCTGGCACCGGTACTGGTACTGAATACCACGCCAGATATGCGCATCATGCAGGAAGAAATTTTTGGTCCCTTGTTGCCCATTGTCACTTATCAGGATGACGTGAAAGAAGCGATAGCATTCATTAATCACAGAGAACGTCCGCTTGCCCTGTACTGGTACGGCACAGATAATGACAACCGCGACCTGGTGCTCGAACAAACCGTGTCTGGTGGTGTAACAGTCAACGATTGCCTGTGGCACCTGAGCCAGGAATCACAACCCTTCGGTGGCGTCGGGGCCAGCGGCATGGGTGCCTATCACGGAATATGGGGTTTCCGCGCGCTGAGCAAGGAAAAGCCGGTCTTTTACCAGAGCAGGATGAACGGCATTGCCTTGCTGTACCCACCTTACGGTAAAACTTTTACGCGCATGCTGAAACTGCTGAAAGCAATTGCCTGACAAGTACGTTTTCGCATTGCTCGTTGCCTAAATTGCAAAAATAATTTTATATTGCCATGTGGAAATAATAGGAGTACTGTTATTTCCTGAGCCTCTCACCAAATAAAAACTGTTGGATGCCTGACTCGCATTGTGTTCTATACAGTGAACATACTGTTTATATGAAATACAGATTAGCAATATTTTCATAACAATAATATTGCCATTTCAAAAGCTTTCTGCCGTTAATTGCCAGAAACTAAATTTGTGCATTTGCACATTTGCATTACAATGATAGCAAGTCTTATCTTAATCTATCATCTAGGGTTGTCAGAAATGTTGTTCCAACGCGTTTTGATCTTGATTCTTCTCGCTGTCGTGGCACAAGCGAGCCATGCACAGGAGTGGATACTCGCTGTCAACGAAGGTGTTACCTATCAGGATGGCAGCCCTATTTCTGATCGCTATAAACCTCTGGTAGATTTGCTGGAGAAAGAACTCAAGCATCCCGTCAAAGTACAGGCGGTAGACAGGTACAGCAGTTTTGAAGCGGGTCTTGATGCAGAACGTTATGACCTGGTTTTTATCCATCCGGCGCACATCGGTTTGCGCGCAGTCAAAAGTGGCAAATATATCGGCCTGGTGACTGCCAAAGATTATACGGACTATCGTGCCCGCGTATTCGTCAAAAAAGATTCTGCGATAAAAACCATTGCCGACCTGCGCGACAAGAAAATTGGCGTACCGTCACTGGAATCCATTACGACGGTCATGTTTACCGCCAACCTGACTGAGCTTGGTTTTCGCGACCCTGCCTCACGCTTTAGCGCAACGCGCTTTCAGGATGCTGTACCCTTCATGGTAGAAAATGGTTTCGTTGAAGCCGGTGTCACTGGCTCCGGCGCAGTCGCCAAGGACTGGGTAGCCAAGGGTGGCCGAGTAATAGGTGAAACAAAACCTGTCCCTATCAAGCAATTCCTGGCCTCAAAAAGACTGAGTGCTGAACAACGTGAAAAAGTACAAAACCTGCTGCTCAAACTCAGTGAAAATGAGGCAGGTAAAGTTGCTTTGAAAGGCATTAACATGAAGGGCTTTGTACCCTGGGACAACGCAGTGATGACAGATGCCACCAAGCGACTTGGCTTGTAGCCAGCGTAAAGTGATCCACACATCGTAAAAGGGGCGCAGATTTTGATCTGCGCCCCTTTTGTTTATGCTTCAGATTTACACTTACAAACCCAGTTTGGCAGCCAGGCCTATGCGTTGCAATTTCCCTGTCGCACCCTTGGGTATTTCTTCGAGAAACAAAATCTTGCGCGGTATCTTGAAGTCCGCCAGGCGTATGGCAGCAAATTCACGCAATTCTTTTTCTGTCGCTGTCGCACCTTCGCGCAACACGACAGCAGCACCGACTTCTTCACCCAACTTCTCGTGCGGGATACCAAAGGTAACGACCTGTTGTACCGCAGGATGATCCATCAGGATTTCATCAACTTCACGTGGGGAAATTTTCTCACCGCCGCGGCTGATGATCTCTTTGAGGCGGCCAGTAATGCTGAGGTAACCATCTGCATCCATGATGCCCTGGTCACCAGTGCGGAACCAGCCATTGGTGTACGCCTCCGCATTGGCCTTGGGATTATTTTCATAGCCTGCCGTGACATTTGGCCCACGGATAACGATTTCACCTGTCAGGCCACGCTCCAGCAAATTACCTTCGGTATCCATGATTGCCACTTCAGGGCCGGCGGCAATACCGACCGAACCGGGTATGCGTTTGGCAGGTGGCAGCGGGTTACTGGCCATCTGGTGTGCCGCCTCTGTCATGCCGTAGGCTTCAATCAAAGGGGTCTTGAAAGCAGCTTCAAGCTCACTGATGACTTGTGGCGGCATGGAAGAAGAAGACGAACGTATGAAGCGCAAGGGGTTGGCTGCAATCACTTCATGATTTTGCGCCGCCCGCGCAACGATGGTCTGGTGCATGGTCGGTACAGCGGTGTACCACGTCGGTTTCGCTTCTGTCATCCAGCTAAAGAATTTCAGGGCATTAAAACCTGGCGTGCAAAAGATGCTGCTGCCCGCGGACAGCGGTGCCAACAAACCCGCGATCAGTCCGTGGATATGGAACAGCGGCATGATATTGAGGCCACGGTCAGCAGCAGTCAATTGCAGGTTGTCGCGCACATTGCAGCCCGAAGCACAGATGTTGATATTCGACAGTGGCACGATCTTGGGACGTGATGTAGTACCTGAAGTATGCAGTATCAAACCGATGTCTTCAGGCGCAGCCGGGCCAGGGGTAAAAGATGCACTGGCAGCTTGCGGATTGACCTGCGTCAGCGTAAATGCGCCTATGCCTTCTTCACTTGGCGTCAGTTCCAATACCTGTATTTTCAGCTTGTCAGCGATGGCAAGTGCAGGTGAAGTACTGCCCTTCTCTACCACCAGCGCTTTGGCATGCAGGTCAGACAGATAGAATTCAAATTCGTCAGCACGGTAGACAGGGTTCAATGGTGCAGCAGTGGCGGCGGCGGCAATGCAGACAAAGGCGCTGGCCATTTCCGGGCCATTTGGCAGAACGATGGCAACCCTGTCCTGGCGACCTATGCCAAAGCTGTTTAAGCTAGCCAGGGTCTTTTGCTGATTGGCGCGCAGGTCACGGTAAGTCAGGGGTTTGGCACCTGGTGCTTGCAGTGCGATGGCATCGTCAGCGCCCACGGCGAGTAAATCGACGAGTGTGGAAAATCTTTGCATGATAGCTTTCTATAATAAAAAATCATTACCATCGGCACGGCCTGCTTGCACAAGGTCTGGAGCGCCTGGATGCGGCCAACCCTTCAGCCTTTTCCTGCGCTGATGACAGCTTATGACAGCGTACAGCAGCTTACGGCTGCTTATGTTTGTATCCGCAACTTGCCGTTTTGCTCTTTCACCGTTTGCGCCAGCAGCGCCGTCAACGCATAGACCGCTTCTATATTCGGGGTAGGCGTATCCGTGATCTTGCCCATTTCTATGACTGTGCCGACCAGGGCTTCCAGTTCTATCGGCCGGCCGGCTTCAATATCCTGCAACATCGAGGTCTTGTGCTTGCCGACCGCGGCTGCACCGGCAATGCGCTTGTCTATGGATACCTTGAAATTGACTCCCAGCTTTTCACCTATCAACTGCCCTTCCCGCATCATGCGCGCCACCAGTTCACGTACCGGTGCAAATTCACAGATATCCACCAGTGTTGCATGCGTCAGTGCACTGATAGGGTTGAAACTCAGGTTACCCCAGAGCTTGAGCCAGATTTCTGAACGGATATCAGACGAGATGGGCGCCTTGAAACCCGCTTGCCGCAAGGCGTCAGCCAGCGCACGTATGCGCGGTGTATCGCTGCCATCGATTTCGCCCAGTGAAAAGCGGTTGCCTTCTATATGCTGTATGACACCAGGCGCAATGATTTCGCAGGCTGGGTAGATGATGCAGCCTATCACTTTCGCCACATCTATGTGCGCCGATACCACGCCACCCGGGTCTACCGCTTCTACCCGCCGGCCTTCATAGTCGCCGCCATGCTTGTGGAAATACCACCAGGGCACGCCATTTTGTGCCGTCACCACGATGGACTCTGGCCCCAGCAAGGCAGGTATGCCAGCCGCCACTGCCGCGACCTGATGTGCCTTCATGCCGAGAATGACGACATCCTGCACGGGCAGATCAGCAATGCGGTCAGTAGCGAAGATGTTTGCCACATGCTCGCTGCCATCATCCATGATGAGTTTCATGCCATTTTCACGCACGGCCTGCAAGTTGGCACCACGTATCACCACACTGACTTCATGCCCGGTCTGGGCCAGTTTTACCGCCAGGTAGCCACCAATTGCACCCGCACCTATGACTGCTATCTTCATATTGTTTTTCCCTCGACACTTTCAAAACTATTGCGCAGACTACCTATGCCGTCAATCACAATTTCCACTATCTGGCCGCTACGCATGGGGCCTGCGCCTGCCGATGTACCGCAGGCAATGACATCACCAGGCAATAATGTCATCTCGCGTGAAATCATGCTGACGATCTGCGCGGGAGAAAAGATCATATCGCGACAGGCATAATTTTGTCGCTCTTTGCCATTTAAAAATGTTTTCACTACCAGGTTTTGCGGATCAAGCCCGGTGGCAATGACAGGCCCGAATACACCAAAAGTATCGCAGCTCTTAGCCCTGCACCATTGTGCGAACGAGGCATCACGTTGCAACAGTTCTAACGCTGTCACATCGTTGACACAGGTATAACCGAAAATGCTGTCGGCGGCGACGTCGGTATCAACATTGCTGCAGGACTTGCCTATCACGATGCCCAGTTCACCTTCGTAGAGAATCTTGCCATCATAAGCAAGAGGGCGCCTGATGATGCCATCGTGTGGCAGGTAAGAATTGGAAGTCTTAATAAAGTACAAAGGCTCGGCAGGGATGGCCTGCCCAAGTTTTTCAGCCAGTTCATGATAATTGTTCCACAAACCTATCATTTTTGAGGCAAGGCTGGGTATCAGAAGACGCACCTGATCCAGGGCCAGTGTTTGCCCTGTGGGTGTGGGATTGTTAAATAAATCACCTTCGAAGACCGTGATGACACCTGCTTCCAGGCTGCCAAAGCCGATGTGATTTTGATGTTCAAAGCGCAGCCAGTTTGTCATATATGCAAGTATCCATGCGGGTGTGCAAGAAGTTGTGTCTGATTTTCGTCTTCAGCGAATAAACATATGCTGAAGCTGAAATTGTTAAATTACTTTAAATGAATTATTATAGTCTAGTCGATTCGTCTAGCAAATTTAGCCAAGAAATTTATTTCACATAAGCACATTTGTTCAGCGAGTACTACCAAACATTGTTTCCATTGAACCCTTAGATTTTGATAAAAAGGATAGGCGCATGACTCCGGAAATATCCATCAAGCCAGAACTCCCCCTAGTGGAAACGGCACCGCATTACCGCTGGTTACAATTATTGCTAGGCATCCTTTGCATGGCTATGATCGCCAACCTCCAATATGGCTGGACCTTGTTTGTCGATCCCCTGGATCAAAAATACCACTGGGGCCGCAAAGCCATCCAGGTCGCATTTTTCATCTTTGTATTTACCGAGACCTGGCTGGTGCCTGTGGAAGGCTATCTGGTTGACAAATTCGGCCCGCGCCCAGTGGTGCTGGTTGGCGGCTTGCTGATCGGTATCGCCTGGTTCATGAATGCACATGCCGATTCACTGACGCTGCTGTATATTGCCGCTGCGATAGGCGGTATCGGTGCTGGTGCCGTCTATGGCACTTGCGTGGGTAATGCACTCAAATGGTTTCCTGACCGGCGTGGGCTGGCGGCGGGTCTGACAGCCGCTGGCTTTGGCATGGGATCAGCACTGACCATTATCCCGATTTCATCGGTGATCAAGAACAGTGGCTACGAAGCAGCTTTCCTGTATTTTGGCCTGGGTCAGGGGCTGGTGGTATTTTTATTATCTTTCCTGCTGAGCGCACCAAAAGACGTCAAGGTGGCCACACCTGCTCACGTCAACCAGACCAAGGTCGATTTCACCTGGCAGCAAATGATCAGGACACCCGTATTCTGGGTGATGTACCTGATGTTCGTCCTGATGGCGGCAGGTGGCCTGGTCGCTACGGCACAACTCGCCCCTATCGCCAAGGACTTCAAGATTGCGGATGTACCAGTATCATTACTTGGCTTCACCTTGCCGGCATTGACATTTGCGCTTTCGCTGGACCGCATTTTCAATGGCATTACCCGCCCCTTCTTCGGCTGGGTATCTGACAATATCGGTCGTGAAAATACCATGTTCATCGCCTTTGCGATGGAAGCAGTAGGTATCCTCGCGTTAAGTATTTTAGGTAAAGACCCGGTCTATTTTGTCTTGCTGACAGGCCTGGTATTTTTTGGCTGGGGTGAAATCTACAGTCTCTTCCCTTCCACTTGCGGCGACACCTTTGGCAGCAAATTTGCCACCACCAATGCGGGTTTGCTCTACACCGCCAAAGGCACGGCCTCTTTACTGGTGCCCTTGTCAGTTTATGTGGTGGAAGCCTATAAAGGCTGGCATGAAGTGTTTTACATCGCCGCTGGCATGAATGCACTGGCCGCCATCATGGCAGTCATCGTACTTAAACCAATGCGCGCGCGTATGCGTAATTTGCAGTAAGGTCTTACTGCACCGGCTGATGCGTCAGTGAAGCCGCAGTCAATAGTGGAGAAATCAAAACCACATTGACTGCGGCTTTTTTTATCTAATTTTGACTATATGTGCTTACAGCACTAACCACATTATTTCTTACATAACTTTCAGATAAAGCTCCTTTTTGAGATGCCTACCCTGTCATAAGATACTGTTTTATCGTTTTTATATCGCCATGACCCACCAGCCCTCATCTTCTCTTGTCTGCGCTTGTGCCGGGTGGACTTTGCCTGGCCAGATCAATGAAGAACTGGCCGGACAATTCCCGTCCCTGCCCCAGTTACAGAGCGAATTGAACGATTTAAAAAATCAGGAGCCGGCGCTGTCACATCTGCAACGCTATGCACAGTTTCTTCAAGGCGTAGAAATTAATTCATCTTTTTACCGCCCCCATCTGCCTGCTACCTATGCGCGATGGCGGCTCAGCGTTCCTGATGAATTTCGTTTTTCGGTCAAGCTACCCAAAACCATGACGCATGTTTTGCGTTTAAAAAACTGCGAAGACGAGTTACAGAAATTTATTGCAGAGGTATCGCATCTGGAAGAAAAACTGGGGTGTCTGTTAATCCAGCTCCCCCCCAGCCTTTCTTTTGAGTACGCAGTAGTGCAGCAATTTTTTTCCCTGTTAAGGCAGTTCACTGATGCCCCGCTTGCGCTGGAGCCTCGTCACCCTACCTGGTTTCAAAGTACGGCGTTCGATTTGCTGCTTCAAAATGAGATTTGCCTTGTTGCCGCTGATCCAGGTATCGCGGGATATACGGTATTACAGGATGATTTTCCAGTCACAGCGCCCACTGTCTATTTGAGGCTGCATGGCAGTCCGCATATGTATTACTCCAGCTATGACCAGGTCTTTCTGAATAATTTATCGCGACGCATTGCTGCCTTATCAAAACCTGGCAGTCACATCTGGTGCGTGTTCGACAACACGGCAGAGGGAGCCGCGTTTCCCAATGCCGTAACTTTACAGCGGCAACAAAGGCTTATAACAAAGCGTTGAGCCGGGCGATGTCCAGCGGTTTGACAAAGTGTTCGTCAAAACCGTGCTCGGCTGCACGGCGACGGTCTTCGCTCTGGCCGTAACCAGTCACTGCGAACAGGCGCAGCGCTTTGCCGCCTGGTAATTGGCGCAAGCGCACAGCAAGCTCGTAACCGTCCATGCCAGGCAGGCCGATATCAAGCAAACACACATCCGGCTTGAATGCCGGCGCCAGTTGAAGTGCGGCAAGTCCATTGAGCACAACCTTCACCCTGTGCCCCTGTATTTCAAGCAGGTCTTGCAGCACATTTGCTGCATCCTCATTGTCGTCGACGATGAGGATAGTCAATCCTGTATGCCTGACGCTATCCTTTTGCGCATCCAGTCCTGGCTCTGCCTCGGCCAGGCTGCTCTCCAACTGTGCGTAAGCCGGCAAACGCAGGGTGAAGGTGCTGCCCATGCCAAGACCGTCGCTATATGCTTCTACGCTGCCGCCATGCAAGGCCATCATGCTGCGTGCGATCGCCAGGCCCAGTCCAAGGCCGCCTTGCGAACGACTTAGCGCCTGACGTTCCTGCACGAACAAATCAAAGATGCTTGGCAAGATGGCAGCGCTGATACCTATACCATTGTCGCTGACGGTCAACACTACGTCTTTGCCTTCACGCCAGGCTGCAACACGCAGTTGCCCACCCTGTTCAGTGTACTTGGCGGCATTGCTGAGTAAATTGGCGATTACCTGTCGGAGTCTTGCTGGGTCTGCCTGCACGGACAAGCCCTCAGCAGCGACATCCACCGTCAGATGATGCAGTTTGCCTTCGATGAGTGGACTGATGGTTTCGATAGCATTGGCCACCACTTCTCCCACTTCGATCACTTTCTTGCGCAATTCAATCTTGCCCTGAGTGACACGTGACACGTCCAGCAAATCATCAACCAGCGCCACCAAATGCTGCACTTGCCGCTCTATGACGGCACGCTCTTTCCTGGCGGTATCGACGCCACGCAAGCGCATGAGTTGCAGAGCCGTCACTATCGGCGCCAGAGGATTGCGCAATTCGTGGCCGAGCATGGCTAGAAATTCGTCCTTGGCAAGACTGCCTGCTTCCGCCGCCCGCTTGGCACTGGTCAGCTCTGTGACTTCGAATACCACTACTGCTACGCTCTCTATGCTGCCATCTTCGGCGCACAGTGGTTGATAGACAAAATCAAAATAACATTCGACCGGTCGAGGTGGGTTGCCGCGTACGAGCTCAACACGTACTGAGCGTCCCATATATGGCACACCAGTGGAATAGACGGCGTCGAGCAGTTCAAATATTTGTTGTCCCTCGACTTCAGGTAATGCCTGGCGAATAGACAAACCTATCAATGTACGGTGACCCACCAGTTCATGGTAGCGCTCGTTAGCCAGCTCAAATACATGCTGGGCACCCCTCAGGATAGCGATGGCAACGGGTGCCTGGCTGAAGATGGCTTGCATACGCCGCGTTGCGCTGTTTTCTATACTGCGCACACGATGGCGCAGCAACTGCGCGTCGATACGCGCCAGCAGTTCACGGCCAGAAAATGGCTTGACCAGATAATCACTGGCACCGGCCTGCAAGCCCTCCAGACGCGCCTCTTCACCAGCGCGGGCAGAAAGCAGCAACACCGGCAGTTCTTGCGTAGTTGCATCGGCACGCAAGGCGGCCAGCAGGCCAAAACCATCAAGTTGCGGCATCATGACATCAGAGACAATCAAGTCTGGCCGCTGTTTCTTGATGGCAGCAAGTGCCTCGACACCGTTGGCAACAACCTCGATTTTCCAACGCGGCTTCAACAGGCGTATCAAGTAATCACGCATGTCCGCATTGTCGTCAACAATGAGCACACGCTCGGACGAAGCCGGAGCTGAAGTAGCATCTGCTTCAGCCAGAACGGGTTGCAAGGGTACACCTATCCAGCCTGCTGCCTCGGCTACATAAGCTCTCGTCGTGGCCAGGTTGGCACTGCCTTCTCGCGACTGGCGAATCTGGGCAGGATCAAGGTGCGCACTGCCCAGTGGCAGAATAATCTGGAAGCGGGTACCGCGCCCGGGCTCGCTGTCACCTCTGATCGTACCGCCCTGTAGCGACACCAGGTCGTGCACCAGTGCCAGACCTATGCCTGAGCCCTCATGCGTGCGCGAACGTGCGCTTTCTATCCGGTGGAAGCGCTCAAACAAGCGTGGCAACTGATCGGCTGCAATGCCAATGCCAGTATCTGCAATGCTGACGGTGACCGTTCCCAGCTCTGGCGCAGCACGCACGCTGACTGTAATCGTACCTTCAAAAGTGAACTTGAAAGCATTAGACAGCAGATTGAGGATAATTTTTTCCCACATGGTCACATCGATATAGACCGGCTCTGTCAGCGGTGCACAATCGACAACCAGGGCCATGCCTGTGCTTTCAATCGTTGAGCGGAAGCTGCTAGCCAGATCCGCAGTCAGCGCTGCCAGGTCTACTGGTTCAAAAGCAGCCTCTGCCCGGCCTGCCTGCACACGAGAAAATTCAAGCAAGGTGTTAACCAGCTTTTGCAGGCGTACCGCATTACGCTGCATCAGTTCAAGACGCTGGCGCTGGGCAGGCGGCAATGTGGTGGCCTCTTCCAGCGCCTCTTCCAGCGGGCCCAGCATCAGTGTCAATGGCGTGCGAAATTCATGGCTGACGTTGCTGAAAAACTGTGTCTTGGCCTGGTCAAGCTCAGCCAGCATATCCAGTCGCAAGCGTTCTTCCTCGGCAGCCCTGGCATTCTGCAGGGCGTTAACACATTGTGTAGCAACCAGGTCAAAAAAACTGCGGTAGTCATGGTCCAGCTTGCGCACTGGGCTGATGCCCAGAACAAGCACGCCAACAGTAAGGCCCGACACCAGCAGCGGCAATATCAATGCCTGACGTACTGGCTGTCCTGCAAGACCAGTTAGCAGAGCCTGCCCGGCAGGCAACTCAAGCTTATGCGATGCGCCTTCGACCATACTGGCCGAAACAGCGCGTTCAAGTATGAGCGAAAGGGAGACTTTGCCAACAACAGCATCGTCACCCTCCTCTGAATCAAGAGCAATAATGGCAGGAACATCTTCAACAGCGATTCCGGTTGCCTGCGAGAGTTGCAACCCTGTGGCAACTGCTTGCTGCCCTGGCGTTTGATGATTCAGGTACAACAGTGCAAACGGGATATCGTCTGGATTGCCCGCCAGGACCGCGATGACACTGTCCGCAGCAGCACGCACGGTTTTTTCCAGTAAGGACCTTGCTGCCATTTCTGACAGCGTCCGCAAACGGCGTGCGTTCAAATGTTTTGCGGTGACATCAAGATTGGGACAAAACAGGCCAGCGACGTTGCCCGACTCGTCACGGATTGGACTATATGAAAAAGAGAAAAAATTCTCTTCCAGAAAACCGCCACGGTTCATGAACAAACGTACATTGTCTGCGTTGGTGGCTTCACCCACGGCAAACACACGATCAGCCAGTGGGCCACAAATATCCCAGATCTCTGACCACACCTCGGCAGCGGGCAAACCCAGCGCCTGCGGATGCTTGGCCAGGCTGAGCACCTCAATATAAGCATCATTGTAGAGAAAGGTAATATCTTTTCCCCAACCTATCCACATCGGCTGGCGTGAACTCAATATCAGACTGACAGCTGTCTTCAGGCTTTGTGGCCAACTGGAAATAGGCCCTAGCGATGTTGTTGACCAGTCACGCGCTGCAATCAGGCCACCCAACTGGCCTGGGGCGCTGAGGAATTTATGGTCTTCAAGAAGAGTGGCAATTTGATCGCTGTGCATGGCGAAGACCTGCATAAATGGTAACTTGCAAAGGATATCATTTTTTAAGATTTCTTCGCCTGATGCATATCCAGTTTTTCCCAGGCAAACTGGATATGCATGAACTGAGATGTGACAGTCACTTCTGGTGCTAGTCAGTTACCTGCCCTGGGTACCCAGAGCCAGGCTTTGTCACTGATCCTGACCGCCTTTGGTATCAGTTTATTTTGATAAAACAGGTCAGCAATTTCCTGCTGGCGACTGACAATCGCAGCACTCACAGGCATGACACCATAACGGCTGCGCTGCTGCCAGGTAGTGATCACTTCCAGCGGCATGCCTAGCTGACCAGCGATCGTGCTTGCCAATTGCTGTGGATGCTGATTGGCCCACACGGCAGTAGTGGCGAGTTCCGCAAGGATGGCATTCAAGGCTTGCGGATTTTTTTCCAACAGGCGACGAGATGCCTCATAAAAACTGTTGGCAGGCAGCAGCCCCTGATGATCTGCCAGCACCCTGACAGGAAGGCTGCGCTGTACCGACGCCAAATAAGGATCCCAGACTATCCAGGCATCGACATTGCCACTGACAAAAGCAGCGCGTGCATCTGCCGGTGACAGGTAGATCGGCTGTATGTCTTGCACGCCCAGGCCAGCCTTGCGCAAGGCTGTCAGTATCAGCAAATTGGAGCTGGAACCTTTTTGAAAAGCCACCTTCTTGCCCTTGAGTTCAGCAACCGTCTTGATCGGTGATTCTTTAGGCACCAGTATCGCCTCACAGGCTGGCGAAGACGGCTCTGCACCTACATACAACAAATCCACCCCGGCAGCCTGCGCAAATATCGGTGGTGGCGCTCCGGTCAAACCAAAATCGACATTCCCTGCATTCAAGGCTTCCAGTAATTGCGGGCCTGCCGGAAACTCTATCCACTTTACCTGCAACTTCTGCGCAGCAAGTGTCTTTTCCAAAGTACCTTGGGCCTTCAGGATGGATAGCAAGCCACTGCCTTTTTGAAAGCCTATGGCAATAATTTTGTCATCTGCTGCCAGCGCGGGCAGGCTGATTAATAAAATAATTTTGAACAGAATAAAAAGGGAGAATTTTTTCATGTGTCACTTCCGTGGTCGTGGATAGACGTAGTTGATCAGGGACTAAGCACTTTCGCGTTCCAGCATTTCGCACTGCAAGAGGTTCAGCCTTTGTACCTTTTCACTGGCCGCTACTTCACCCAGGGTTTGCAAGATGCGCAAGGCGGCAATTTCACCTATTTCTTTTGCAGGGGGCCGTATGGTGGTCAGGCTAGGCAACAGCATGGATGACATCGCATAGTCACCAAAACCGACAATCGCACATTGCTCAGGCATACGTATGCCTGCTCTTTGTCCGGCCAGTATGGCTGAGGCTGCCAGGTTATCATTGGCAAAAATGATGGCTTCGGCAGCATTTTGTTTGCGCGTAGCCAATGCTTCCATCGCTTGCTTGCCTGCGTCAAAAGGTGTGGCAGCAGTAGGTAAAAAGAACCAGGGTTCCAGCCCTGCTTCGCGCATGATGCTGGCATAGCCATCGCGTCTGTCTATCGCGCTCTCATCACCGGCAACGCTGTTTTGTACAAAGGCGATGCGATTGTAGCCCTTCTTGAGCAGATAGCGTGCTGCCTGCTTGCCTACCTCTTCATGTGAAAAACCGACCTGCATGTATTTGCGGCGCGGCTGGTAATCCCAGGTTTCTACCACCGGGATATTCGCGGCATTGAGCAATTGCACAGTGCCCTTGGTATGGTATTGCCCCGTCACCACCAATGCAGCGGGTGACCAGCCCAGGAAAGTGCGCACAGCTGCTTCTTCCTGCCCAACAGAAAAATAACTGGATGCCAGCAATAGCTGATAACCATGCGCAGTCAGCACATCGCTGAAGCTTTGTATGGTATGCGCAAAAATTGGCCCCGAGATATTGGGAATGACCATGCCAACAATGCGCGCATGCGCAGACTTGAGCCCGCCTGCGGCCAGGTTGGGCAGGTAGTTCAGGTTTTTCACTGCCACAGCAATGCGCTGGCTGAGCGCAGCCGAGACCAGCGCAGGCTGCTTGAAATAGCGCGACACCGTGATGGAACCCACCCCGGCAGCCCGCGCCACATCATGAATAGTTGCCCGGCCAGAGCCGCGCCCTTGGCGTACTTTATTTTCTTTAGTCATCTCTGCATATTTTTAAAAGACATATCGATGATTGTTTTAATTCTTTGACGAGATGCACAGGCATCACAGAAACTAAATAAGTGGTATCGATACCATCGAATTCTAACAGCGGCTGTTACATGAACAAAGTTGCATTTAATTCGATGCTTATTACCAATTCGACTAAGCCAACGAAGTGACTACAAAAAAGTTTCAATCAAAGGAAAGCGTATGAAAGTCAATGCAAAAAACAAATTGTCGCAACAGCGACGCTATCAGCTATTGGGCACCATGCTGGCAGGTGCTGCGCTGAGCATGGGTACGGTTGCTGCAGAAGAAAGCAGCCCGCGTCCTTCGGCTGAAGAGCAGGCAACACTGCCATCAGTCACCGTCACGGCAACCAGGCGCGAAGCTTCTCTACGCTCAGTGCCAGTAGCCATTTCTGTCTTGAATGGCGACCTGCTGGAGCAAGCAAATCGCAACAGCATAGACAGCATTGTTGCTGAATTGCCGAGTGTGAATTTTCGCCAGCAAGGTGGCAACAAAGACTCGACGATTTTTGTACGCGGCATCGGTACCATCTCCACTTCTCCGGGTGTTGAGCCTACGGTTTCTACCGTGGTGGATGGCGTGGTATATGCCCGCCCTGGCCAGGCGACTCTGGACCTCCTCGATATAGACCGCATAGAAGTGTTGCGCGGCCCACAAGGCACGCTGTTTGGTAAAAATGCGTCTTCAGGTGTGTTCAATATACTCAGCCGCAAACCTTCCAAAGAAACCACCGGTTTCATTGATGCCTCTTATTTTGAAGGCAATGAAAAACGCTTGCGCGCAGGCATCTCTGGTACGCTGGCCCCCAATTTATTGAGTGCATCATTCACTGCGCTGGATAGTTCCTATGAAGGCAATGTCGATAACCTGAGTACGCAAAAGAAGGTGAATGGCTACGACCGCAAGGGCGCACGCGCCAAGTTTCTGCTGACACCGAATAATGACCTGGATATCAGTGTGATTGCAGATTACCTACGTTCAAGCAGCTCACCCACCTATGTCGTGCTGCAATCCACCAATACCCCGCTGCTGCAGGCAATTTCACCGGTCAGGCCGGGACTGGATAATCGCCAGGTTGTCTATGATTTGCCGAATGCGATCACCGATTTCAATAAAGGTTTATCAGCTCAGGTGGATTGGCGCAATCAGGGCTATACCTTGACATCGATTACTGCGGCAAGACAGTGGGATAATGAACAGCGAACCACAACATCTGCGATAGGCAATAGTGCAGATACTACACGTATCATTGCGGCCTTCCCGGCCACGCGCGATATAGGCACTTTGCACTACAGCCAGTTCTCACAGGAATTGCGGCTGGCCTCACCTAAAGATGCCGCCTTTGAATATGTGGCTGGTGCCTACTACCTGCATGGCAAGGATGAAGAAACTTATCAGCGCATCGTGACTACTTCACCAAGCGCCATCAATTACGGCTATGCGCCTTACAGCGTAAAAACTGACAGCTATTCCCTGTTTGGCGAAGGTAATTATAAATTCAGCCCGGACTTGAAACTCCTGACAGGCCTGCGCTGGACGCGCGATGAAGTGGCCTATGAACATGCGCGCATATCTACCCAGGCTGTTGCCTTCCCGGGCGTGCAACCAGCGACTGCAAACGCCGGCTCCACCACGGAAAGCGCCTTCTCAGGCCGCATAGGTCTGCAATTTGATGTCAGCAAAAGCATCAGCAGTTATGCTACCCTGTCACGCGGCTACAAGGGGCCTGCTTACAATGTATTTTTCAATATGCTCAACCGTGACACTCTGGCCTTGAAGCCAGAGCTGTCAGATTCATTTGAAGTAGGCATCAAGGCCTTGCTGCTAGACCGCAAACTAAGCTTTAATGTTGCGGCTTTCCAGACTAACTATTCCAATTACCAGGCCAATTTCTATGACACAGTAGCAGGTGCCGTTGTCACGCGTCTTATTAATGCTGGTGACGTATCTACCCGTGGTGTGGAACTGGAAGTGGAAGCCAGGCCAATACCCCGCCTGAACCTGAGCGCATCACTGGCCTATATCGATGCACGCATAGACCAGTTCAATTGCCCGGCCGCTGCAGCAGCGTCTTGCAACTTGAATGGCCAGACCTTGCCGTTTTCACCAAAGTGGAAATCTTTTGCCCGCGCCAGTTATGCCATACCGCTCAACAATGGTTTGCAGGTGGATGTAGCAAGCGACTTTAGCTGGCAAAGTAAAGTGCAGTATGACTTGTTCCAATCTGCGACCACCATACAAGGCAGCGTCGGCTTATGGAATGCCAGTGTGGCATTGTCGGCACCAGACAAAGGCTGGCGGCTGGCCCTGATCGCGAAAAACCTGGGCGACAAATCTTATGCGACCAATCTGGTGAATGGCACCAACACCGTGACGCGCGCAGTACCACGTGATGACCAACGCTATTTTGGCGTCAATCTCAGGAAGGACTTCTGAGCTCATGGCGACACGTCAATTAAAACTGGGCGCATTCCTGCTGCATAACGGCCATCATGTGGCGGCCTGGCGGCATCCACAAGCTGACAATGGCAGCAATCCGTTTGCGCTGTACAAAAAACTGGCGCAGACTGCCGAACGTGCCTGCTTCGACGCAGTATTTTTTGCCGACAGTGTTGCCCTGAGCAGTGGAGTTGGTGGTCTGGAGCCATTGACGCTGCTGTCAGCGCTTGCCGCAGTGACTGAACATATCGGTCTCATAGGCACGGCCACCACGACCTATAACGAGCCATATCACGTCGCCCGCAAATTTGCCTCGCTGGACCGCATCTCTGAAGGCCGTGCAGGCTGGAACCTGGTGACCTCGGACAATGCCAGCGAAGCCGCCAATTTTGGCCGCAGCGAGCATGTAGCACATGGTGAGCGCTATGCCAGGGCCAGAGAATTTCATCAGGTAGTGCAAGGCTTGTGGAATAGCTGGGAAGACGACGCCATTCTGAATGATAAAGAAAAAGGCATACAGTTCGATAGGAAAAAACTACATACGCTGAATCACAAGGGCGATTATTTTTCAGTGGCCGGTCCGCTGAATGTCAGCCGCAGCCCGCAAGGCCACCCCATCGTCGTGCAGGCAGGTGGCTCGGAAGCGGGTAAAAACCTGGCGGCAGAAACTGCGGATGTGGTGTTTACCGCCCACCCCAATCTGGCATCTGCCCAAGCCTTTTACCGTGACTTGAAAAGCCGGGTAGTCCAGGCAGGCCGCCAGGCCGGTAGTTTGAAAATCATGCCTGGCCTATTTCCTGTCGTCGGAAAAACCGTGGAAGAAGCGCAGGAAAAATTCCAGACACTGCAAGACTTGGTAGTGCCCAAGGATGGCCTGGCGTTATTGGGCCGCATGATAGGCAATTTTGATTTGTCAGCCTACCCGCTGGATGAACCTTTGCCAGAATTACCCTTGACGGACGATGGGCAGCAAAGCCGGCAAAAATTACTGACACAGTTGGCACAAGGCGAAAACCTCAGCATACGTGAGCTGTATCTGCGCATCGCCGGTGGCCGCGGCCACTTTACGCTGATAGGCACAGCTGAGACGATTGCCGACCAGATCCAGCTATGGTTTGAAAGTGAAGCTGCCGATGGCTTCAATATCATGCCGCCTTATTTGCCAGGTGGCTTCGATGATTTTGCTGAACTGGTGGTACCTGAATTGCAAAAGCGCGGTTTATTCAGAAGCAGCTATGAGGGCAATACCTTGCGTGAAAACCTGGGCCTGGCTTTTCCAAAGTACAGATAATGACATCATCCCTCATTATCATCTGGAGTATGCTGACAGCTTAGTCTGCATCTTTATTTATTGGGACTTACGCGAAATTGTCCCAACAAGGCTATCGCTTTAGGAAACCACCCTTGCAAGGGTGGTTCGTTGCGTTGGCGGACAACATATTGTCTGAAACCCCAAAACACCGTAGCGACGAAGACAGTAATTTAGTACGCGGCTCCTAGGAGAGGAGCTGCAACGCTTTGGAGCGATTTTGCGTAAGTCCGATTTATCAAACATTCTCTGTGAAAGCCGGTGATGCCATCAAAAAAACTATACATACTCTTCGCTGCCTGTACGCTGCTCTCACCATTATGGGTGAGCGCGCAAGACAATCGTATTGATCAGATACGACCAGATGCGCCTGAACTGTCTTCCTATGGTCAATATAAAGTTGGTATCACCAGCCTGAACCTGAGTAACCCCAGACAGCTGGATATCATCAATAGCAAGGCTGGCGCTGAACCTGTGTATTACGACAGGCCGTTGACGGTAGAGGTCTGGTATCCGGCAACATTAAAGGCGCAACAAGCGGCGGGTGGCAAATACCAGACTTACCTGCGCGATGGCAAGACCGAGATCAGCCTGAGTGGCCAGGCAGTGCGCGATGCGGCTCCAGATACGCAGCACGGCCCCTACCCGCTGCTGATCGTCTCACACGGTTATCCCGGCAACCGCTTCCTGCTCAGCCATCTGACAGAAAATCTGGCCAGCAAAGGTTATGTCGTGGTGGCGATTGATCATACTGACAGCACTTACAGTGACCTCAAGGCTTTTTCCAGCACCTTGTTGAACCGCTCACTAGATCAGTTGTTTGTACTAAACCAGATGGCAGCCCTGAATAAGCGTGATGCCACAGGCAGGTTTACTGGTCTCGTCAATGCTGACAATACCGGCCTGATCGGTTATTCCATGGGTGGCTATGGCGTCGTCAATACCATAGGCGGCGGGCTCACTGAAGCCAGTGTCAACGCCGCCTTCGTGCCAGACAAGGCGCTGGCGATACGCCAGGCAGGCAATGCCAGCTATCTTGCGTCACAGGACAAACGCATCAAGGCAGCAGTTGCATTTGCCCCCTGGGGCTGGAATGCGGGTTTGTGGGATGCCGCAGGTTTATCCGCCATACGCACGCCCATCTTCTTTATCGCGGGCAGTGCTGACGATGTATCAGGCTATGCGCCCGGCGTGCGCAATATCTATGAAAACAGCATCAATGCCCAACGCTATTTATTGACCTTTGAAAACGCCAACCATAACGCAGGCGCCCCCATACCAGCACCAAAAGAATCATGGTCAGCCATCACAGGCCTGAAGAAAATACCTGCAGAAAGCTATATAGATGCTGTCTGGGACAACACGAGGATGAACAATATCTCACAACACTTTGTCACTGCCTTCCTGGCGAAATATCTCAAAAACGACAGGAGCATGGATACCTACCTGAACCTGATAGAAAATGCCCGCGATGGTAAATGGAGTACAGAAGAAAGTGGCAAGCCAAAGCCTGATCATACTTACTGGAAAGGCTTTCCCGCGCGCAGTGCGGTAGGTTTGAGACTGGAAAATAAACCTGCAGCTTCAGTAGTTAAATGAAACTTATTTCATACGCGGCAATGGGTACAAACAAGCAAGAACTCACCTCCCTGAATACCATTGATAAATATGCACAGTACCTCTCGGGCAGCCATAAAACCGCAAAAAAAGGCGATGCAGTTTAAAACAATCATCCGAATCTAAAAACTGGACTTTGAAAGACCTGCGGCCAGACGAAGATCTTCCTCATGAAATGAGCGATGGATCAATTCACAGAGTCAATGCTGCGAACAACCGCGTAGTTCAGAATACATGAATGTGTGAACTGAACTCATGCCTGGCAGGCCTCGCGGTATTTGTCTTATTGCGTTTGGCTTCATACATGGCTTCATCTGCCAATTTGAGCAGAGTATTTGCATCACTGGTATCTCCTTCTGCCAAGGCGATACCAATACTGACGTCAACAATCACGTCTGCATCGCCAATACTGATAGGGCGGATGATTTCCTTACGCATACGTTCTGCGATCATGCCAGCTTCGGTGATATCGGCATCTGGTGCAAGCAGGGCAAATTCATCGCCACCGAGGCGACACAACACATCCGTTTCTCTTTTAATGGCATTCAGGCGTCCACCGATCGCACGCAAGACAATGTCACCAGCCTGATGGCCATAAGTGTCATTGATTGGTTTGAACTGATCCAGATCAAGTACCAGCACTGCGAATTGTCTATTCGTATGGCGTTTTAACCTGGCGAAACTGGCTTTCAGTTCTTCGTTAAAACGCCAGCGATTTGCCAGCCCGGTTAAATCATCGTGCGAAGCCAGATACAGGGTACGTTCATCACGTTGACGCTGTTCGGTGACATCACGCGCAACGGCATACAGAAAATTGGAACCAGGAATAGGAGCTGGCGTAGTCCAATTCAACCAGCGATAACCACCATCTTTGTGCTGGTAACGATTATCAAAGCTGATGGTGTCTATACCTAAGCGCAGTTTTTCTACTTCATGCTGGGTCTTTTCAAGATCTTCCGGATGCACCAGTTCAAGAAAGCTACGCGACAATAATTCTTCTTGCGTATATCCCAGGGTACGTTCGAATGCCCGGTTGACTTTATGAAAGTATCCGCTGGTGGTGGCAATGCACAACATATCCAGTGACAGACTGAAGAAGGCTTCGCGCTCTTCGACTATTTGCTGTACCAGCTCCAAACCATGCTTCAAGGAGTCTGTCAGGCGATGATGGTGTTCGGCTTCCTTCTTAAGCGAGGAGACCAGTTTATCCATTGACTCCAGACTTTCAGCGCGTGTTCGCAGGGTTTCTACCAGTTCGCGCAGAGAGGTTTCGTCTATTTGATGACGTTCAACTTGAACCATGGGTACACTCTCTTTTTAAAGTCTCAACAGTTTGTATTTAGCCATTTTTTGCTCGTGCTGATACTTTCACATAAGCTTTTTAAGGTCTTTCCCGATTTATAGCGTAGTGTGCTTATGACCGCAATAGCAAGTTTGCCATCGCTGATGCACTTGCAGACAAAGAAATAGCCGATTGGTCAGACCAATCGGCTCTGCTTGAAAAATTCTGCCACTCATCTTTACAAGCTTACTGCGGCCTGACAGACAGCACGCATTTATGGACGTGAATTTTGATGGCTTATTGATCATCAAATCGGCTTCTCAAAAAAATCCCAGCCTGATCAGAGAATCAAAATTTGAAGTGTTACCTATTGTTAATTTAATCAAGGTGCATGTGGCATTTCGTCTCGAAGAGAGCGACTCCTGATGATATGTAATTGTCAATTCAGGTAGTTACTATGTCCTTATTGGGGTTCTGTTTTAATTAAACTGACTAAAATCTGGCTTCCGTTTTTGAAAGAAGGCCATGAACGCTTCTTTTGCTTCTGGTGCATTCAGCATCGCTGAGAAGTACTTGTTTTCTTCTGCCATCTTGGCACTGATGGCGGCAGGCTGTGCGCCTTTCATCAATCGCTTGGTAGCGCGTATGGATGCTGCTGGCAGGGCAGCCAGCTTGGCAGCCTGCTCCTGGGCGTAGGGTAATAGTGCTTCGAGTGGCAAGACCTTGTTGACGAAGCCGATTTCAAACGCTTCTGCGGCAGTGAAGGCTTCACCGAGCATGAGTTTTTCTGCGGCGCGTTGATAGCCGACGATTTGCTGGAATATCATGCTGGAGGCAAACTCAGGGCACAGGCCAAGCTGGGTGAAGGGCATGGAGAGTTTGGCGTTCTCGGCCAGGTAAATCATGTCGCAATGCATGAGCAGCGTGGTGCCTATACCGACTGCGGCACCAGAGACGGCGGCAATCACAGGTTTGCCAGACTCATTCAGGGTTTGCATGAATTGATAGACGGGTGGCACGGCATCTGGCTCGGCCAGACTGCGGGCGTTTTTCATGAAGTCTTCAAGATCATTACCGGCGGTGAAAATTTCTGGTTTGCCGGTGATGAGGATGGCGCGTACGGCCACGTCTGTTTCTGCATCGCGCAGTGCATCTGCCATGGCCTGGTACATGGCCTGGGTGATGGCGTTTTTCTTTTCTGGACGATTGAAATTGATCGTCAAAATTCCGTTTTCTTTGTGGGTCAGGATATCCATTATTGTCGTCTCTTAATGTCAGGTATTGCTCAGGTATAGATCAGGTAGATTGTGGTGCAGTAGTCAGCCATTGTAAGGCTTGCTGCCAAAGCGTGTTGCGGAACTGTGGGCGGAAAAATCCAAAATGGCCGATGCGTTTGGCATCAACGTCTTTGGGATTGATATACCGGCGTTCAATCTTTGCGTTGCTGTAATGGTCATGCATGCTGTCTATGCTGCGCCGGCTCATCATTTCATCGTCGGTGAAGCTCATGCAAAGTATGGGCTTATGGATTTTATGGTGGCCGGTTTGCATGGGGCTGCCGTCCTTCTCGACAAAATATTCAGGGCTGCGACACCAGCGTGACCATTGGTAAATCACACCCTTGGGCAAATCGCCGACCTTGCGCATTTTTTTACCCGGGAAGTAACCCCAGATACGCGTGTACAAAGGCACAAGGAAATACCACATCAGCCACACCATACGTTTCAATTGTGGCGCATTATCGCGCCAGTAGCCGCTGCCGCAACCTACGGTCAGCATGCCGTCAATGAGGTGATTATCTGGTACCAGGCCAGGCAACTGTCCACCGAGGGAATGGCCGACGATGAGCAAGGGTACATCCGGCTGCCATTCCTTGGCAGTTTTCAGGGCGGCATTGTAGTCGCGCTCTGCCCAGACCAGGATGTCTGCATCGAAGCCACGTAATGAATTGCGGTATTGCGCGGGGATGGATTCACCCATGCCGCGATAATCAAAACTCAGTACGGCAATGCCATTTTCTGCCAAAAATTCGGCAAAGGGCTCGTAAAAATTCTGCTTCACGCCCATGGCCGCCGGCATGACGACGACTGATTTTATTGCGCCTGTGGGTGTAAATTTTTTTGCTGTCAGCGAAGTACCGTCAGCGGGAATAATTTGTATCGTCTCCATCACAGCTCCTTAAAAAAAACCGCGCAGTTTCAGTCTGCGCGGTTTAATTTTATTCAGGCAAACACGAGAAATTACATGCGTTCAAAAATACCGGCAGCGCCCATACCTGTACCTACGCACATGGTGACCATGCCGTATTTGAGGTTGTTGCGATGCAGGGCATGGATAGTCGTTGCAGAACGGATCGCTCCAGTTGCACCCAGTGGGTGGCCCAGGGCAATCGCGCCGCCCATAGGGTTGACCTTGGATGGGTCCAGGCCCAGGTCTTGTACTACGGCCAGGGATTGTGCTGCAAAAGCTTCATTCAATTCAAACCAGTCGATCTGGTCTTGGGTGATGCCAGCGGCACGGCATGCTGCCGGGATGGCTTCTTTAGGACCGATACCCATGATTTCTGGTGGTACGCCGCGTACTGCGAAAGAAGCGAAACGTGCCAGTGGCGTCAGGTTGAATTCTTTCAGGATTTTTTCGCTGACGAGGATCAGCGCACCAGCGCCGTCGGAAGTTTGCGAACTGTTACCTGCAGTAACGCTGCCTTTGGCGGCAAATACGGGTTTCAGTTTTGCCAGACCTTCGATGGAGGTATCTGGACGTGCGCCTTCGTCACGGCTGACGGTACGGGTTTTCAGTTCAATTTCGCCCGTTGCCAGGTTAGGCACGCGGTCGATGATGTCGACAGACGTTGTCTCAGCATCAAAGTAGCCTGCGTTTTGCGCAGCGATGGCACGTTGATGCGATTGCAGGGCAAATGCATCTTGTGCTTCGCGGGATACTTTCCATTGCTGGGCCACTTTTTCTGCGGTCAAACCCATGCCGTAGGCCATGCCTACGTTCTCATCTTTCAGGATGTCCATGTTCATTGATGGATTATTACCCATCATAGGCACCATGGACATGGATTCGACACCGCCAGCGATCATCACGTCAGCCTGGCCAACGCGGATGCGGTCTGCCGCCATGGCAACAGCAGTAATGCCGGATGCGCAATAACGGTTGATGGTGACGCCACCGATGCTGTTAGGCAAACCTGCCAGCAAGATGCCCATACGCGCCAGGTTCAGACCTTGCGGGCCTTCAGGGAAAGAGCAACCGATGATGGCGTCTTCAGCCAGCTTGGGATCAAGATTAGGCACTTGTGCAAAAGCAGATTGCAGCACACGTACCAGCAAGTCATCAGGGCGGGTGTTACGGAACATGCCACGACCAGATTTACCGATCGGGGTACGGGTAGCTGAGACGATGTAGGCGTCTTGGAGTTGTTTAGTCATGTTAATGTACCTCGATTAGTTACGGACTGGCTTGCCAGTTTGCATCATGCCCATAATGCGCTCTTGTGTTTTTGGATGATTCAGCAATTCCATAAACGCCTTGCGCTCCATGTCGAGCAACCATTGTTCGCTGACCAGGCTGCCATTATCGATGTCGCCACCACTGACCACTTCAGCAATCATTTTGCCCAGTTTGAAATCATGTGCAGAAATGAAACCGCCATCACGCATATTGATCAGTTGTGCAGCGATCGTGGCGATGCCATGACGGCCAGTGACTGGCACCAGTTTGCGCATAGGGGCGCGGTAACCGGCATCAAACATGGCGCGTGCTTCAACTTTCGCGACGTGCAGCAATTCGTAAGGGTTGAAGACGATCACATCATCCGCAGACAGATAACCCATCTTCTGTGCTTCCAGCGCCGATTTGGAGACGGCGGCTGTCGCTGCATTGGTGAAGTAGTTTTTCAGGAACTGCAGCAAATCTGTACCTTTGGCATCTGCCGCTGCACGTACTGCGGCTTCTTTCAAACCACCACCGCCAGGTACCAGGCCTACGCCGACTTCTACCAGACCGATGTAAGACTCGATGGATGCCACGCGTTTGGCTGTGTGCATCATCAATTCACAACCACCACCCAGTGCCAGGCCAGATACGGCAGCCACTACAGGGATGTTTGCATATTTCAAGGCCTGATGCGCATTTTGCAAGCGGGAGATTGCTGGCTCGATTGCTTTGACACCACCGGACATGAACAAAGGCAGCATCGCTTGCAAATCAGCACCGGCAGAGAAAGCGCCGCCGTCAGCTGCATCTGCACTCCAGATGACCAGACCTTTGAAGTTTTTCTCGGCTTCAGTGATGGCTTTTTCCATGCCTTCGATCACGCCTGGGCCAATCACATGCATCTTGGTTTTCAGTGACAAGACCAGGACGTCATCATTCTGATGCCAGATACGGACGGATTCATCTTCAAAGAAAGTCGTACCGGCAGTTGCGCCAGTTGCCACGCCTGTGCCCAGTACTGGTGCACGGAAAGCCTGACGATCATACACAGCCAATGTGGAGCGTGGTACGTAAGTGTTGCTTGCAGGTGACCATGAACCCTCAGCGGTGTGTACACCAGTGCGTCCGTCAAATACCCAGGCTGGCAACGGCGCATTGCACAGCGCCTTGCCTGCATCGATATCTTCCTTTACCCAGCCAGCCACTTCTTGCCAGCCAGATGCCTGCCAAGTTTCGAACGGGCCTACATTCCAGCCAAAGCCCCAGCGCATGGCGAAGTCGATGTCGCGTGCATTGTCAGCAATCGTCGCACCATGCACAGCGATGTAGTGGAAGGCATCACGGAAAATCGCCCACAGGAACTGCGCCTGTACATTGGTCGATTCACGCAAGGTCTTCATTTTCTTGACCGGGTCTTTTTCTTTGAGCATGCGGGCGACAACGTCGTCAGCCTTGGCGCCGCCAGTCACATATTGTGCTGTGGCGAAGTCCAGACGCTGGATGTCCTTGCCGACTTTTTTGTAAAAGCCTGCACCAGATTTTTGCCCCAGGGCGCCTGCAGCGACCAGTTTGGCCAGCACTTCAGGTGTTTTATAGACAGCGAAGAAAGGATCATCAGACAGATTGTCTTGCATAGTCTTGATGACATGGCCCATGGTATCGAGACCCACCACGTCAGCAGTACGGAAAGTACCGGAAGAAGCACGGCCCAGTTTTTTGCCTGTCAAATCGTCGACGACATCGACAGTCAGACCAAATTTTTCTGCTTCATAAATCGTTGCCAGCATACCGAAGATACCGACGCGGTTGGCGATGAAGTTAGGTGTATCTTTAGCGCGGACTACGCCTTTACCCAGAGTCGTTGTCAGGAAACCTTCGAGCTGGTCGATGATTTCTGGACGTGTTGCGACGGTAGGGATCAATTCCACCAGGTGCATATAGCGCGGTGGGTTGAAGAAGTGCACGCCACAGAAACGGGCTTTCAGTTCTGCATCAAAGCCGTCAGACAAGGCAGTGATGGACAGGCCGGAAGTGTTGGATGCGAAAATCGCATTTGGTGCAATGTGCGGGGACACTTTTTTGTAAAGATCATGTTTCCAGTCCATGCGTTCTGCAATGGCTTCGATGATCAGGTCGCAACCGGCCAGCACGTCGAGGTTGTCTTCGTAGTTGGCGACTTCGATGAGGGCTGCATCATCCTTGTTGCCCAGTGGCGCAGGATTCAACTTTTTCAAGTTCTCGATAGCGCGCAGGACGATGCCGTTTTTCGGACCTTCCTTGGCTGGCAGATCGAACAGGACGACAGGCACTTTTGCATTGATGCAGTGGGCAGCGATTTGCGCACCCATCACGCCAGCGCCCAGAACGGCGACTTTTTTAACGATGAAATTGGTCATTTTTAACCTCAAGAGTTTCGCGCCAGCCCATCCACATGGGATGGCGCGAATGTTTGATTAGAACAAGTCAGCTTCGAGTGACAACAGGTTGGCAGAGCCAGAACGTGCCTGGCGGATCAGCATCGCTGTTTCCGGATACAGGCGGGCAAAGTAGAAACGTGCTGTTGCCAGTTTGGAGACATAGAACTTGTCGCCAGAATCTTGTTTTTCAAGAGCGATTTTTGCCATTTGTGCAAAGAAATAGCTGTAAACCAGATGACCAACTACGCGCAGGTAAGGTACGGCAGCAGCGCCAACTTCATCCGGGTTCTGGAAGGCTTTCATGCCGATTTCCATAGTCAGCTTGGTGACCTTGTCGCCCAACTCAGCCAAAGGTGTGATGAATTCTGCCAGTGCTTCGTTAGTGCCATTGGCTTCAACAAAAGCCTGTACCTTGGCGCCGAACTTGCGCAGTTTTGCACCGTTGTCCATCAAGATTTTACGACCCAGCAAATCGAGGGACTGGATCGTGTTCGTGCCCTCATAAATCATGTTGATGCGGGCATCGCGTACATACTGCTCCATGCCCCATTCAGCGATAAAGCCATGGCCGCCGTAAACTTGCAGACATTCAGACGTCGCAGTCCATGCATTGTCAGTGATGAAGGCTTTGATGACTGGCGTCAGCAAGGCGACTTCGTCAGCGCAATCTTTGCGGACTTGTTCATCAGGATGGTTGAATTCTTTATCCAGTTGCAGGGCAACGTAAGAACAGAATGCACGTGCACCTTCAGCATAGGCTTTTGCTGTGAACAGCATGCGGCGTACGTCAGCGTGGACGATGATAGGGTCAGCTGGTTTGTCCGGTGCTTTAGGGCCAGACAGACTACGCATCTGGATACGGTCTTTAGCGTAAACCAGGGCATTTTGGTAAGCAACTTCTGTCAGACCCAGGCCTTGCATGCCCACGCCCAGGCGTGCAGCATTCATGAACACGAACATCGCGTTCAAACCCTTGTTAGGACCACCGATGAGCCAGCCAGTTGCGCCGTCCAGGTTCATCTGGCAAGTGGAATTGCCGTGGATGCCCATTTTTTCTTCGATCGCACCGCAGAAAATAGGATTGCGTTCACCGATGCTGCCATCTGCATTCGACAGGAATTTAGGAACGATGAAGAGGGAAATACCTTTCGATCCTTCTGGTGCACCTGGCAAACGTGCCAGCACCAGATGGATGATGTTCTCAGCCATATCATGTTCACCGGCAGAGATGAAAATCTTTGCGCCTGTGATTTTGTAGCTGCCGTCAGCCTGTGGTTCTGCTTTGGAACGCAGCATGCCCAGGTCAGTGCCGCAATGTGGCTCGGTCAGGCACATGGTGCCGGTCCAGTCGCCAGAAATCAGCTTAGGCAGGTACAGGGATTTTTGTTCTGGTGTGCCATGTTCATGAATACATTCATAAGCACCATGCGACAAACCTGGGTACATGGACCAGGCCTGGTTGGATGAATTCAACATTTCATAGAAAGAATTGTTGACCACCAGTGGCAAGCCCTGGCCGCCGAATTCCGGGTCGCAAGACAATGCAGGCCAGCCAGCTTCGACATATTGTTTGTAGGCTTCTTTAAAGCCTTTTGGTGTCGTGACTGTGTGGTTGGTCTTGTCGTGGTGGCAGCCTTCGCGGTCACCGGAGTGGTTCAACGGGAACAATACATTGGCAGTGAACTTGCCGCCTTCTTCCAAAATCTGGTTGATGATGTCGCCATCAACATCAGCGTGCTTGGGCAGCTGTTTCAATTCTTCTTCTACATTCAACAGCTCATGCAACACGAACTGCATATCACGCAATGGAGCGATATATTGACCCATGATTTTCTCCTGACGGCAAAGTTAAAACGGTAAATGTGGATGCTAAATTTTTTGCGGCGGTGTCTGTAAAAGCCTGTCAAAACCTATCAAAATCAGGCAGTGATATGCACCGGCGCGTAATACTCGATCATTCGTTCAAATCCTATCTCGGCACGGCCTACACTGCCCGGCTTGCGCAGGAAACGCGCATCATGGTGCAGGGCTAATATGAGGCCATACATCTCATACACAATCTGTTCAGGTTCGACATCATCACGCAAATGGCCCAGTTGTATCGCCTGTGCTGCAGCGCGGTGCAAGGCACCCTGCCACGCGTGGACCATACCAACCAGTTCATCCCTGATGGGCCCTGCCCTGTCATCGTATTCGGCTGCACCGCTGATATAGATACAGCCAGATGCAATCTCTACCGTGACGCGCTTGACCCATAAGGCAAACATGGACTGCAAACGCGGCAAGCCACGTTCTTCTTTCATGCTTGGGTAAAACACCTCTTGCTCGAAATGATGGTGGTATAGCTTCAGCACTTCGATCTGTAAATCTTCACGCGAACCGAAATGGGCAAACACGCCAGACTTGCTCATGTTCATCTTGTCGGCCAGCAAACCTATGGTCAGCCCCTCGATACCATCACGGCTGGCAGCATCCAAGGCTACATCCAGAATGGCGGCGCGGGTCAGTTCCCCCTTGCGCATGAATTTTGATGTCATATTCATATTACATTGATTGTGTTGAAAAGATTCATGTCTGCCCGTAGTGACCATTAAGTGAAGCAAAAAGTGATGCAAACAAATGAATTTATCGAACGCTCGTACTATTATGCACAGCGCATGAAAAGTCAAACCAGATTCCGTCTTTAGAGGAGAGTATCTATTTGTTTTCCATCCTTTCGTCTTTGCACGGGGAATTCAGTTCCAAATACCTGCTTAGCCGCGGGTGAAATCGATCTGGCGACGATCGCGCTTGGTCGGCCTGCCGTTGAGGTTTGCAGCCGGTTCGCGGTAGTATTTTCTATCTTCGGCCGCTTTAGCGCGCCGGGCAGCACTTTCGGCGGTTTCTTCATACATGGTCTGGGCAACAGTCGCCGAGCCGCGTACGTCCAGAATACGCAATACCCTGACTTGCCAGACTTGTTCAGCCTGATGCACTTCGATGAGATCACCCAGCTTCACGCTATGGGCAGGCTTCACACGCTGCTCGTTTTGTAATGCACGCCCTAATTCAACGGCATCTGTGGCAAGACTGCGGGTCTTGAAGAATCGGGCTGCCCAGAGCCATTTATCGATGCGGGTGGTTTCACTTATGGTCATCAAGCTGCTTTTCATTCTGAGGTAGGTAACGCGGCAAAAAAAGCGGGTTTTGCGCCGACAAATTTGCCTGGTCTCCAAATTAATACGTTCATTCTATTTTGAAGCAATGTATGGCAGCTGGCAGGCAAATACAAGGCATTTTTGCCCAATCTTTGTGCATACAACAAACTAAACCATGTTGCAGTGCGCATAGACAAGAAACTGAACGACCGTACAATTCGGCAGGGTTTTGCATTTTTATAGATTTCCCAATTTGGTCGGATCAGCTCATGAGCTCTGTTGAAGAACTAAGTGGAAAAAAACGCGCCATTCTGGTTGCCGCTGAGAAATGCTTTGCCGCGCAAAGTTATGAAGGCGTGTCGATACGCGACATTGCGCATGAAGCAGGCGTACCCATCGCACTGATAGGCTATTACTTTGGCGCCAAGAACGAGCTTTACCATGCCATTTATGAACACCACAGTGGCTATATCGCTGAGCGCCTGAGCGAATTGCGCAAAGCGCGACAGCATGACGACCCTGCCCTGGCACTTGAAGCCATCATCGCCGCCTTTGTACTGCCGGTACTCAAGCTCAATGAAAAAGCCGAAGGTGCAAACTTTTCGCGCATGGTCATGCGCGGTGTCATTGATCAGCACGAAGCCAGTGAACGCATCACCCGCGAATTTTATGACCCGATGGCGCGCGAATTTATTGCTGCATTGCATGATGCCCTGCCCCATGCGCCAGCCGACAGTGTCTACTGGAGCTATCAGTTCGCCCTCGGTGCCCTGCTGCACCATGTCGTCGACACCCGCATAGAACGCCTGTCTGATGGCCTGTGCCCGGCACGGCAAGCCGATATAGCAGCACCACACCTGCTGCGTTTTATCACTGATGGCATCAAGGCTGCCACGCGGCTGAACTGACTTCATTATCGTATGTCACAATGCAGGCGTAACGAACTGACATGCACATAAATGGAAGCCATCATCTTCATAGGACTACAGGCCAGCGGTAAATCTTCTTTCTACAAAGAGCATTTTTTCAATAGTCACCTGCGTATCAGCAATGACCTGCTGAAGACCAAGAACCGTCGGGCACGCTTGCTGGATTTCTGCTTAGACACCAGCATGCCCTTTGTCATCGACAACACCAATCCAACAAGAGTAATCCGGGCAAGCTATTTACAACAGATCAAGGCCAGACAATGGCCGGTGACTGCCTATTATTTCAAAACTGATCTGGAAAGAGCGCTCGCATGGAATAGCCAGCGGCAAGGCAAGGACCTGATACCCAAGGTCGGCATCCTGGATACCCATAGAAAACTGGAAATTCCCGACTATGAAGAGGGCTTTGACCGCTTGTATTACGTCGATTTTATAGATGGCAAATTAACTGCCGCTGATTGGAAAAAATGAAGTTTGATGAACTGGAAAAAGTCATGCGCGGCTATGAAACCGCGCATGACGACTATGTCCCCACCGGGACGTATATGGTGGCCCGCATTGATGGCCGCGGTTTTACCCGTCTGACCAAAGAAACCTGTGCATTTGAAGCACCGTTTGACATCAAGTTCCGCGACCTGATGGTGGAAACCTGCAAACATCTGATGAATTGCGGATTCAAGGTTATTTATGCCTATAACCAGAGCGATGAGATTTCTTTACTGTTCGACCTGAATATCAATGCCTTTGGTCGCAAATTAAGAAAATACAATTCACTACTGGCTGGTGAAGCTTCGGCCAAATTCAGCCTTATGCTGGGGCAGGTGGCCGCTTTTGATTGCCGCATTTGCCAGTTACCCAGCAGGAACCTGGTTGTCGATTATTTTCGCTGGCGCAATGAGGATGCTCACAGAAATGCCTTGAATGCACATTGTTACTGGCAGCTCAGGAAAGAAGGCAAATCACAAAACGAAACCACCAGCTTCATAGAGGGCAAGTCACTGGCTGAAAAAGAAGCTCTGCTGCAAAGCAGGGATATCAATTTCAAGACCCTGCCATTATGGCAAAAACGCGGCACCGGCCTGTACGTGGCAGAGGAGGAAAAAACCGGCTTTAATCCCAAAGAAAATGGAGAAGTTCTTATTAAAAGAAATGTCTTGAAGACAGATTATGAATTGCCGCAAGCTGATGCATATAGCGCGTTTCTATGGGAATTACTAACAAGAGATGACGAGTAATATATAGCGATAAGCTTTGCACTTGCCTTGAAGATCTGATGTAACGAATGGCGTCGCTCGGATGGAGTCGCTCATCGCGAATAGTCATTACGTTCAGCATCCTGTTCAGAAAGATACTCAATGAATTCAAACTGCAAATTATCGCTGACGATGAAATAGACATTTTTTCTGTGTGGATGGGCTGCTCCCCAGTGATCCGGCAGGTAACCAATCGTACTTAATCTTTGAATGACGCTGTCAACCGATGGCACCACCATACCGATATGTTTGGTGCCAACCTGGTGTTCGCGCCAATTAAGACCGTCGCCTTCGCCACCGTCTTGCAGGGCAAGATAGCTACTGCCAGTGCCAATGTGCAGCCAGCGTATTTTCTTGCCAAACCAGTCCATGCTGCCTTCTCCGCGTATTTCCCAATCCGGTAGTGCCGCTTGGATGAAGTTAACACTGAGATCGATGTCTTTGACTGTAACATTGACGTGTTCAAGATAGGAATGTGGCATACCCGGCTCCAAAAATCGAGATACAGCAGAAATGCAATACCGCAAAGATCTTAATCCACCTGCATTATTTTTGCACAGTCCCGACTATCCACCCCTCCAACGCATCAAACTCCGGCAAACCATAATTCTGCTCGCATCTTTGCCAGGCCCATGCTGCCAATACCATACATAAGACTGCATCGAGCAAATCAGCGCTGCCGTCGTCAAGCAGGTCTGACCTGAATTTACCTGCATCGAGACTGATTTTCCACGGTGTATTGCCCGCTTCCAGCGCCGCTATAATCTGCTCACGTGCATGTCTGCGGTCCATGGTCTGTTTGAGTTTGTCATCGCTTTTGTATGAGGCTTTGGTAATGCTGCGTGCCACCATGCCGGGGTAAGCTTCAAGAGCAACGCGTTGCGGATCACCATCGACAATGCCAGGAATTGTGACACCAGCTTCGAGCAAGCGTGGCGCACCAGCATGCAACATATAGGCAACTGGTGGATTGACCCATTTCATTGATGATGAAGAACCTGCGGGAATATCTGTAGCGCGGTGGGCAAATTTATTTCCTGCCAGGCGGGCGTCGCAAAAGGCCTTGAATTGCAGACGTAGATCAGCCCTTGTCATCGTTTGCAAATGCCGCATCAATGCAGGCCAGGCAGTTGGCCAGCACAGGTGCTCTACTAGTTCGCGAGGCAATGAAAATGGCAGGTCAAAGCCTGTAATCCAGGGGCCTGGCTGCATCAGCCAGGTTTCAAAGGCAGCAAAATCCGTCAAGGAATGTAATGCCTGCAATTGCAATACTTCGCCATTCATACAGCCGCTGGCGATGGTAATGCGCTTGTGCCGCGTCGGTGCAGACGTAAAATCGACCCCGTGCAATTTCATCCGTAGTGCCCGAAAGTGACGATGCGCATCAGACCCCGATAAATCAGATAAGCCGTGCCATACCAGGCACGCTGGTACCAGGTCTTTTTTTCGACATCACTGAGAAAAATCTCGACGCCGTCTGCGACACCCTGATCCAGTTCGGCAGCCAGTTTTTCAGCGAAGCCCTTGTCATGGATAACGATATTGGCTTCGTGATTCACGAACAGGCTCAAACCGTCAAAATTGCTGGAGCCGACTGTCGCCCAGTCTTCATCGATGACGGCGACCTTGGCATGTAACTGGGTTTTACGATATTCGACGATGCGTACGCCATGCTTGAGCAGGCGTGGATAAAAAGACTGTGAAACGGCATCTTGCAGGGCAAACTGTCCCACGCCAAGCAATAGCACGACCTCAACCTTACGCCGTGCAGCAGCGATCAGTGCACGGCGGAATTTCCTGCCGGGAGCAAAATAAGGGGTGACCAGCACAGCGCGCTTGCGGGCAGTACCCAGCGCGTGCAGGTAAGCTTTTTGTATGGTGGAACGATTGCGCAAATTGTCGCGCACTACCAGCGCAGCGGAGGTGATTTGCTTCTTCTCCATTTTGGCATCAGCACGCAAGTGCCGCAACAGGGCGAACCGCGAGCGCAAATCCAGTTTGCCGATTTTCAGCCACTGTGCTTCTACTTCCAGGTGTATGTGACTGACAAGTGGCCCCATCACGCGTACAGCAAAATCCCAGCGCGGAAACGGTAGAGGACGGGCAGAACCATCGTCGGAAATCGCATCGTCGATAATATTCAGGCCACCTACAATCGCCACTTGCTGATCAGTCACACAAATTTTTCTATGGGTGCGTGCCAGGCCACGTTTGAACCAGGGGTTAAAACAGCGACAGGCAACGCCTGCGCCAATAAAATGCCGGGTCAGGTCCAGCGCGGCTTGCCGGTCACTACCTATCCAGTCTATGACTACCCGCACCAAGACGCCGCGCGCGGCCGCATCGATCAGCGCAGACTGCACTGCTTGCGCAGTCTGGTCAGAAGCAAATATATAGGTTTCCAGATAGACTTCATGGCGTGCCTGGTTGATTTCTGCAATCAATGCCGGAAAATATTGTTCCCCACTTTGTAAAAGCTGTACGTCATTGCCCGCAATGAAATGCAATTTGCTCATTTACTTGGCGTTTTTTCCAGCAGTTCCAGATTGGCGGTAATGGGCACATGATCAGACAAGGCGGACCACGGTGCGCCTGTCATGACAGTCGCATCACTTACCTTAAAGCCACGCAGATACACGCGATCCAGGCAAAACCAGGGCAGACTGGCGGGAAAGGTACGCGCATGTTTGCTGGTATTTTTTCCAAACATGGAACGCATGCCTTTTAGCGAGAAACGCGATGCACCATGGCTGGCATCGATATCAAAGGCTTCAAACACACCCAGTTCCTGATACAGAGTGTGACTGAGGCGCTTACCCCAGTCATTGAAATCACCGGCGATGATGAGTGGCGCATCGGCAGGCAAGTCTTTTTTAATAGCCTGTATCAGTGCCTGCACCTGACGACGACGGCTGGCAGCGAACAAACCCAGATGAATGACAAAACAGTGCACGTCTACCTCGGCCACCCGCACGACAGCATGTAAAATCCCGCGCTGCTCATAAGCATGGTCAGATACATCATGGTTCACGAATGAAGAAATGGGGTAGCGACTCAGCAAGGCATTACCGTGATGCCCGTGCTCATAGACGGCATTCATGCCATAAGCCGCATGATGGGATTCGCCAGCCAGAAAATCATGCTGCCCTTCTTGTGGCCAGTGTGTATGCAGTTCGGCATGATGATCATGCTGCCCCTGTACTTCCTGTAGGAAGACCAGATCGGCCTGAAGCAAATCAATGGCTTCCTTAATGCCGTGAATGCGTGCCTTACGGCCAAACGCACTGACGCCCTTGTGTATATTGTAGGTCGCGATGCGAAGCTTCATGCGCACTCTCTTCAGGTTAGGTAAGTTTGGGTAATTGCAATATGGCTTCGGCGTTGGAGGCAGAAAAACAGCGGTCTGCCGCGTCACGCCAGGGCAACCATTCATATTGCAAATGTTCACGTGGTGCCAGCGTTATGGGGACATCACGACTGACACGAAGGCCGAACACATGCTCCGTATTTTTTGTCACGCCAGGTGCATAACGATGTCGCCATACCGGGTAAATTTCATAGACGTTCACCAGTTGCCAGTCGCTTAAAGTGAACTTATCCGTATCAATACCAGTTTCTTCATGCACTTCACGACTGGCTGTTACCAGCAAGTTTTCTTCCAGTGTGTCTTTGGAGCCGGTAACGGATTGCCAGAAACCTTGCTTGTCAGCACGTTCCAGCAATAATACGTCGAGTGCTGGCGTATAAATAACAACGAGTACGGATTCAGGTATTTTATACAATTGCATGTTGGATCAGATAGCGCGATGCAGCATTTTCAAGAACACCATTCTAGCGCCTTTATGGAATTCATTTTTTATAGTTATACAAAGTAAATAAGCGCCAACCCCGCCATTGTCTGGCAGTTTGGCGCTTATCGAAAAAATATTGCCTGATTTTCGACTGTGAATGTACTATTTGGCGAAATAGGTACCCACGCAAATCATGCTGTCACCGGCTCCGCGCTCGCAATACGAACGTTTCAGTTCATACGTCTGCGTGGCAGGATTATTGAATTTATAGGGGCCGTACCAGCCTTTGGAGCTGGTTTTCACCATGTCTATCATGCCTTTGATGAAGGCGTTACCATCCACATCTTTCATAGTGATCAGGTTCTTCCCTACCATTTTGGCGTTAGCGCCTTGAGCCAGGCAGTTGCCCTCAAAATCATAGACGAATACATACAAGTCTTTTTCCTTGAAGGCGCCGTCGGGGTGATCGGTAAATACCTTGTGAGCTTTTTCTGCACCAGCTGATTTGACCAATGCCACTGCTTTTTTCACCATGTCCTGAGCTTCTGCCTCGGTCCCGTGTTCACCTGCTGCATGCGCCAGCGGTGTGCATAAAATCGTAATCACTGCCATAGCAGTGAAGCCGCACTTCTTCACATATGCAAAACCGTTCATTCTTTATCTCCTTTTCTGTGGTCACAGCTGCGCCATCCTGGCTACATCCCGATGCAAATAGTCTTTGCATGTTTCTTTATAGCAGCTTCATCAGCAATAAAACATAAAAGAAACAAGAGTTGACAACACATATCATGCTGCACTGCGATGCAATTTCTGTGAAATCCAGCAGCAAATAAAACAAAAGGGGCCTGCAATCGCAGACCCCTTTTCAAACTTTCATCTTGTCATCCCGGCTTAACGCACTTACTTGGTCGGCACAGCTGGCGGCAATTCTTTTTCCTGCAAATGTCTTACCTGCAGCACCAGTTTATTATGTGCGTCAAGAAAAGCAGCGACAATCACCTTGGCTTCGTTGGTATTGCTCCAGCCTGCACCAAAACCACCACCAGCAGCACCAAAACTCAGGCCGCCCATGCCAAGATCAGTCGATTTGGCAGAACCGGTGGCTGCTGCCAGCTGCTCTGTCGTTTCATTGTCAGTCAATAACAAGACAACCTGTGCCTCCTTGAAGCTGACCTTTTCTGCATAACCGGTGAAATTTCTCACAATGGGTATCATGCCCATGATGGCACCAATGCCGCCACCGGCCTTGCTTTCAGAAAAAGTCAGGCTGGGGGTAATGGTGTATTGCGCTTCATAGCCCTTGCCCTTGGCCACCGTGGAATTCTTGCGGATGATGCCTTGGTCTTTCAGTTCCTGTTCCTGTATGACGGCTTTCAGGCCTGAGGAACGGTCAACCACGCGGAAACAACCACTTTGCTGCGCCAGCAGGCGTATCAAAGGCACTGGCGATGAAGGCAGGTTGTACTGGCTGCTCATGGTGTAACCGTTCGGGTTTTCCACCAGAGACAGCGTCGCAACAGGTGCATCACACTTGACCAGGCTCTTGCTGGCCCCTTTGGCACCGGCGGGACCAGCCGCACCTGTCACTTCGGAAGAACCTTCACCGAGTTCGGTTTTCTTTTCTCCGCAACCAGCGAGAAACAAGCTTGTGCTTAACAATAAAAACAGCGCTTTCTTGCTACTACCTTGCATTGTCAAATTCATTGATGTTTCCCGCTTTGCAGATTAAAAACGATGCACCCAGATTACGCGATCTTTGGTTCAGCTGCACGCAGACGGATGTGCAGTTCACGCAATTGCTTTTCGTCGACTTCAGACGGTGCCTGCGTCAACAGACATTGGGCACGCTGTGTTTTCGGGAAAGCGATCACGTCACGAATGGATTCAGCACCTGTCATCATGGTGACGATACGGTCCAGACCGAAAGCCAGGCCACCATGTGGAGGCGCGCCGTATTGCAACGCATCCAGCAGGAAACCAAACTTCAATTGCGCTTCTGCATCATCAATCTTCAAGGCACGGAAGACTTTGCTTTGTACATCAGCACGGTGAATACGGACAGAACCGCCACCCAGTTCCCAACCGTTCAGAACCATGTCGTAGGCCTTGGCAATACATTTGCCCGGATCAGTTTCCATCAAATCTTCATGACCATCTTTTGGTGCCGTAAATGGGTGGTGAGTCGCTGTCCAGCGGTCGTTTTCTTCATCATGTTCAAACATCGGGAAGTCAACGACCCACAATGGCTTCCATACGTCGTCAAACAAGCCATTGCCTTTGCCGAATTCGCTATGGCCAACTTTGACGCGCAATGCGCCGATGGCGTCATTGACGACTTTGGCTTTGTCAGCACCGAAGAAAATCAGGTCGCCATCTTGTGCACCTGTGCGTTCCAGGATTTGTGCCAGAGCAGCATCATGGATGTTTTTGACGATAGGTGATTGCAAACCATCACGGCCCTGTGACTTGTTATTGACCTTGATGTAAGCCAGGCCTTTGGCACCATAGATACCGACGAACTGGGTATAGGCATCGATCTCTGCACGAGTGATGGCAGAACCACCAGGAACACGCAAACCAACGACACGGCCATTCACCATGTTGGCAGCACCGGCGAAGACTTTGAAATCCACGTCTTTCATGATGTCTGTCAATTCCGTGAATTGCAATTTGACGCGCATGTCTGGCTTGTCTGAACCATACAGGCCCATGGCTTCTGCGTATTCCATGACAGGGAAAGGGTTTGGCAGGTCGATGTCCAGCGTGTTTTTGAAGACCAGGCGTATCATGCCTTCAAACATATCGCGGATTTCCTGTTCATTCATGAACGAAGTTTCGCAATCGATCTGGGTAAATTCTGGCTGGCGGTCAGCACGCAAGTCTTCATCACGGAAGCATTTGGTGATCTGGTAGTAACGGTCAAAGTTGGCCACCATCAGCAATTGTTTGAACAATTGCGGGGATTGCGGCAAAGCAAAGAAGTTACCCGCATTGACGCGGGATGGCACCAGATAGTCACGTGCGCCTTCAGGCGTGGACTTGGTCAGCATCGGTGTTTCGATATCGATAAAGCCGTTCGCATCGAGGAACTTGCGTACTTCCATCGTTACTTTATAACGCAGGCGCAGGTTGTTTTGCATTTGCGGGCGGCGCAGATCCAGCACGCGATGGGTCAGGCGTGTGGTTTCAGAGAGGTTGTCGTCATCGAGCTGGAATGGTGGCGTAACGGAAGGATTCAAAACCTCGACATTATGCGCCAGCACTTCAATTTTGCCGGATTTCAGGTTGGCATTGCCAGTACCGTCTGGGCGATTGCGCACCAGACCAGTAATACGCAAACAGAATTCATTACGAACAGATTCAGCAGCTTTGAATACATCAGCGCGATCAGGATCGCAAACAACCTGCACCAGACCTTCGCGGTCACGCAAGTCAATAAAAATCACGCCGCCGTGATCGCGACGACGGTGCACCCAGCCACACAGGCTGACGGTTTGGCCGAGTAATTCCTCAGTAGTGAGGCCGCAGTAATGGGTACGCATGGACATATTTCTTACCTGTCTGTATTCAAAATTAAAAATGGTTTGATGCGGTGGGTAACCACATCATTTATTTGGTGGGGAGATGTTCGGGAGCCACCACGCCCATGGAAACAATATACTTCAGTGCAGCGTCAACGCTCATATCCAGTTCTATCGCCTGATCTTTCGGCAACATCAAAAAGAAGCCGGAAGTCGGGTTCGGTGTTGTCGGTATGTAGACGCTGACAAATTCACCCTTGAGATGATTGACCACATCACCACCCGGCACACCTGTCAAAAAGCCGATGGTCCAGCAATCACGGCGCGGATATTCGATCAGCACGGCCTTGCGAAAGGCATTGCCTGACGAAGAAAACAGGGTATCAGAAACCTGTTTTACACTGGAATAGATGGAACTGACAATGGGAATGCGTTGCAGCAGACTTTCCCAGGCCCTGACCACGTAATTGCCGATGAAGTTCTGTGCCAGCAAGCCAGTGACAAAAATAATCAACAAAGTCAGTATCGTGCCTATGCCCAATACTTTGACGCCGACCAGTTTTTCTGGCCGCCATTCAACTGGCAGCAATAGCAGAGACTGGTCCATGGTACTGATAACGGCATGCAGTACCCACAGCGTGATCGCCAGGGGAACTAAAATCAGCAAGCCGGTAATAAAGTATTTACGCATGGTAATCAATTCAATCTTGGTGAAAGCGACAATAACGGGCTGGTTAACAACGATCAGGCGGCCTTATTGCCATCTGATGGTGTACTCGCAGCAGATGACGGCGACGCAGTCACTGTAGGCCCTGCAGTAGAACCCGATTCCGCTGCTGGCGCAGACGCCGCAGCTTCGCCAGCAGGTTCAGCCGCCGGTGTAGTACCAGTCCCGCCGCTACCGCCCCTGAAATCGGTGACATACCAGCCAGAGCCTTTCAATTGAAAGCCCGCGGCAGTGACCTGTTTCTTAAATGAGGCTTTGCCGCAAGTAGGACAAACGCTGAGCGGATCATCGGAAATCTTTTGCAAGACATCTTTGGCAAAACCACATTCTTCGCAACGGTAAGCATAAATCGGCATAATCTTGCCCCAAAAATCTGATAAAACCCTGAATTATAAAGGTTTTTCACCAGAATTTGCGCACTGCATCAGACTAAGTGGCTGTGCGGGTGCGGCGCGGCCATCAGACCGGGACTTTCTTTGCAGTATATTGCGGCAGCAAAGACCCGGCTATCATGCCAGCCATACTCATGAGAACGCCGACCAGTTGTGGCGGCCACAGGCCATCAGGCAGATACACCTCCAAAGCCACCCATGAACCTATACCCAGCAGGATAGATGCCAGGCCACCCTGTGTCGTAGCGGGTTTCCAGTACAGGCCAAAGGCCAGGGGCACGAAGGCAGCTACCAGGGTGACCTTATAGGCGTTTTCCACCATTTTATAGATGCTTGATTCCGTATTCATGGCAAACAGGGTAATGATGACGGTAAATACCAGCACCACACCACGCATCATGCGCAAAAATTCCTTGTCACTTTGCTTGGGAAAGAAGGGTTTCAGAATATTTTCTGAAAATGTAACCGATGGCGCAAGCAAAGTTGCACTTGCGCAACTTTTGATCGCCGACAACAAAGCACCGAAAAACATCACCTGCGCCAGCATGGGCACCTTGGTCATGATCAGGGTAGGCAAGATCAGTTGTGAATCCTTGTCGATCAGACTTTCCACCATTTTGGGATCGATCAATGTTGCCGAATAAGCCAGGAACATGGGGATGAATGCAAAGCAAAAATACAATACGCCGCCCAGCACTGATGCATTACCGGCAATTTTTTCATTTTTGGATGAGGCAACGCGCTGGAATACGTCTTGCTGGGGAATCGACCCCAGCATCATGGTAATCCAGGCGGCGAAGAACCATAAAGATTCCTTGGCGGTGGGCGAAGGCCAGAATTCCAGTTTGCCTGCGTTGGCCGCATGCTCGATGACCACTTTGGCACCGCCCACCATGCCTGACACTTCCCAGCCTATGTATAACATGCCGACTACGATGATGATCATTTGCAAAAAGTCAGTAATGGCAACTGACCACATACCGCCCATCAGGGTGTAGATCAGTACGCTGCCGGCACCTATCATCATGCCGACATCCATAGGAATATAACCACCAGATACCACGCTGAACACCAGGCCAAGCGCCTTGATCTGCGCGGCTACCCAGCCCAGGTAAGACACGACGATACACAATGTCACCAGCACTTCTACGGTGCGGCCAAACTTGTTACGGTAATAATCGCCAATGGTCAGCAAGTTCATGCGGTAAAGCGGGCGGGCGAAAAACAGGCCGACAAAGATCAGACACAGGGAAGAACCAAAAGGATCGGCAACCACGCCCTTCAGGCCATCCTTGACGAAAGTGGACGAGATGCCCAATACGGTTTCCGAACCAAACCAGGTCGCAAATACCGTCGCAGTTACTACATACATAGGCAATGAACGCCCAGCCACTGCATAGTCCTTGGAGTTATTCACATAACGGGCAGCGTACAGGCCGATGCCGACAGAAATGACCCAGTACAGGATGACAAACCAGATTAAAGTATTCATGGGGGGAGGCGTGCGTTGAAATAAATAAAAAACCCGCTTTTTTGCTGCGGGCATTATAGACGTAAGTTACACGAAGTCTGCGCAAGAAACGGGCAATTTTCAAATTTGAACTGTGGTTAATTGCTCAAAAACCGACAAAAAATGCTTCCGTGGCAGAAAAATCCGTCATGTCCAGACCTGTATCTCAAAAAAACGTCGCTTCAGGTTTGAAACACTTTGAAACATGAATTTGTCTGCCTTACCCAATTATTATAAAATCATTACAGACTTGCATTTTTTGCAGGTTTCATTCATCACAGCCATTAAGCTGTCTTCAGCTCATTCTGGCGCATTTAAGATAGGGACATCCATGGAACTGGCAAGCACCCAACAACAAGGCTACGGTCCGGCGCGTGAGCGCTTTATCAGCAAGACTTTTAATCATCTTGGTGCGGCGCTTCTGGCGTTCGTAGCGATTGAAGTTATTTTATTTAAATCCGGCGTTGCTGAAGGCATTGCCAAAACCATGCTGGGCCTGCCCTGGCTGCTCATCATCGGCGCATTCACCCTATTGGGATGGCTGGCTTCGCGCACTGCGCATACCGTCGAAAGTCTGCCGGTTCAATATGCGGCTTTAGGTGCCTACATCTTCCTGGAATCCATTTTTTTCGTACCAATGTTTTACATCGCGGATAAATTCGCCCCCGGCGCCATCGCCAATGCAGGTTTGATCACGGTACTGGGAACCATAGGCCTGGTCGCTATCGTCTACACTTCCCGCAAGGATTTTTCTTTTTTGGGTGCGATACTCAAATGGGGTGGTCTGCTGGCTTTGGCATTAATAGTCTGTAGTGCAATTTTTGGCTTCAAGCTCGGTATATTCTTCGATGTCGTGATGATAGGCTTCGCTGGTGCGGCAATTTTGTATGACACATCAAATGTCATCCATCATTATCCTGAAGACCGCTATGTCGGCGCGGCACTGGAATTGTTCGCGTCCGTTGCGCTCATGCTCTGGTATGTCTTGCGTCTTTTGATCAGCCTGCGTGATTAATTGACAGTATCTGACCATGCGCCTGGCCAGCCGTTTAAAACGGCGCATGGTTTTCATCTCCCTTCTTTGTACCGACTTGATCACCTTGGTCTAGATCCTGCCTGATACCTGTTAACAGCAATTCTTATATACATATGCAAGGACACCTGCAAAAAAAAAGCAGGCAGGTAATGCCACAATGCCAATATGGCACTATTATCCGCATATCAGATTCAGCGCCGATCAATCATCTGCTTGCATTTTCCGCAGTTGCATGGCATAAACGCCGACTTGAATACAGGAAACTTGCATCAAAGCCTAGTATTTAAGCTGTCGTCATCGGGGAAGACAGCCTTCAGGTTTGCGCAACGCCCACTATCTCATAGATGTCAAATTTAGAAAAAATTGTTCTTACCACTGAAGCAGAGTTCGATGCCCTGGCGGTATCGTGGCGCGCACTGGAAAATCAGGTTTCCAATTTATTGCCGTTCCAGACTTATGACTGGAACCGTATCTGGTGGAAGATTTTTTCTGATTCATCATTGTTCCATAAAGATGAGCTGGCAATTTGCGCCTTGCGTGATGGCGAACAATTACTCGCCGTCATGCCATTGACGAACACCCATGTTGGCTTGCACAGCCTGTTTGTTTACCGTTACGTACGCCCGTTTGGTGCTGACCCCAACCTGACAGAAATCCGCATCCCACTGGCGCTGCCAGGGCATACGAAAACTATTTTGCAATTATGGGAAGACCTGGCGAAACAGGAAACCTTTGGTTTAACTGAATTTCAAGTTATCCATACGAAAGCACAGGTTGATCATTTTCTGGCAAACAACGCTGCCGTTTTTCCGCTGGAAGAACGCGCCATCCCAAATTACATCCTGCATCTGGACAGCGACTGGCCGAACTTCAAGGCGGGCCTGAAACGCAATATCAAAGAATCCTTGCGCCATTGTTATAACTCCCTGACCAGGGATGGCTTGCAAGCCCGGCTTCAGGTGCTGCAAGGTGTGGCAGCAAGAGAAAGGCTGGAGGATTTTTTTGCATTGCATGCAGCCAGGGCCGCGGCTACCGACACCATTGAACATCCCGATTATTTCGCTACGCCACAACACCGTGACTTTTTGCGTGCCTTGCTGGAAACAGGTTTTATCGACAAAACCCGTCTTTTTTGCCTGGAGCTGGACGGCAAAATCGTCGCCATGCGCCTGGCATTTGATATGGGCGACGAACTGTATCTGTATTATTCGGGCTATGACATGGCTTACGCCAGATATAGTGTCATGACCACCCTGGTCGCTGAAATCATACAATGGGCGATTCAGCAAAAGCATAAGCGCATCAACCTGTCGGTTGGTGACGATGTCTCCAAAACCCGCTGGGGGCCTGCGCTGACGGAATATGTTGAATATCAGTGCGTGAAGAACAATAGCTGGCGCAGAAACCTTGGCAGCGCCATGTTGAAGATGCGCAAACTGCGCAGAAATTGGGCCGGGCAAAAGTCCGCGCAATAAACGTAGCTCAGCGCGCTGAGAGCAAGTTTCATCCCCCTTTAAAAACGGTTACACTTGCCTTGCTCTACTATCTGTACCTGCACAGGCTAAGGACTTCACTTGCGTTTCATTCACACTTCCGACTGGCACCTTGGACAAACCTTGCATGGTGCCGAGCGTGGCCTTGAACATCAGCATTTCCTTGACTGGCTGATCAATACGCTGGAAGAACAGCAAGCCGACGCTTTACTGATCGCAGGCGACGTGTTCGACAATGCGAATCCTTCAGCGACTTCACAAAAACAGTTTTACCGGTTTTTGCAACAAGCCAAAGCGCGCCTGCCAGAGCTGGATATCGTCATCATTGCAGGGAATCACGATTCACCCGGCAGACTGGAAGCGCCAGGCCCTTTGCTAAATGGAATGGGTGTCAGCGTCGTCGGTATGGTACCCCGTCACGCCGATGGCAGCATCAATGTGTCAGGCATGGTGCTACCTTTACGTCGGAACAATGAAGTTGTGGCCTGGTGCCTGGCCTTACCTTTCTTGCGTCCTGGTGATGTACCCAAGGTGGAAAACGCCAGCGATGCTTACATGGCAGGTATCGCCCAGCTGTATAAAGACGTGTGCGAGCATGCTGTCAAGCTGCGCCAACCGGGCCAGGCCATTATCGCCATGGGCCATTGTCATATGGTGGGTGGTGAAATTTCTGAAGATTCTGAGCGCCGCATCATCATCGGTGGGACCGAGGCACTATCCGCCAGCATATTCGACGATCAGATTACTTATGCCGCCCTCGGACATTTGCATCTCGCACAAAAAGTCGGCAAGCAAGCGCATTTGCGTTACTGCGGCAGCCCTCTGCCTCTGTCTTTTTCTGAAGTTGATTATCAACACCAGGTTTTAAGTGTGGATATCAAGGACGAACAACTGGAACTCATAACACCATTATACGTGCCGAGATCAGTGCAACTATTGCGCATTCCCAGGCAAGCCGCACCCTTACCTGCCGTACTCGATGCACTTGACGGCCTTGATCTGACCAGCATCACGGATGCCAGCAAAGGCGCGCAATATGATCCCTATCTTGAAGTCAGGGTCAGGCTGGATGCACCAGAACCTGGTCTGCGCACGCGCATAGAAAGCTATTTAGAAGGCAAGCCCTTGCGTCTTTTAAAGATAGATCCACATTATCCCGGCAAAACGCAGGATGATCATAGCGACGAGGCGGCAACCCAGGACACGCTGGACCGCTTGCAACCAGAAGATATCTTCCGCCGTCTGTATCAAGGCAAATATCAGCAGGATGCCTCAGCCGAACTGCTGCATGCTTTTGGCGAACTGTTACATGCCAGGGATGAGCAATGAAGATACTCGCCATACGCGGCAAGAACCTGGCATCACTGGCAGGCGAATTTGCCGTCGATTTCACGCAAGAACCCTTGCAGTCCGCCGGTTTGTTCGCCATCAGCGGCCCCACCGGTGCAGGCAAGAGCACGCTGCTTGATGCCTTGTGCATGGCCTTGTATGAAAACACACCACGTCTGATCAAAGCAGGTACAACCAAACTACCAGATGGTGACGATGCCGTTACCCAGCAAAATACGGGCAACCTGCTACGACGCGGTACTGGAGAAGGTTATGCCGAGGTCGATTTCGTCGGTACCGATGGCAATGCATATCGCTCAAGATGGAGTGTGCGCCGTTCACGCGATAAAGCAACCGGCATCTTGCAAACACCTACATTAAAGCTATACCAGTTGCCGCAATTACAGCCCATAGAAGGTGGGAAAGCCGAGATCAAGGAAGAAATAGTCAAACGAATTGGCCTCAAATTTGAACAATTCACCCGCGCTGTCCTGCTGGCACAAAACGAGTTTTCCAGCTTTTTAAAAACCGATGACAATGACCGTGGCGAGCTGCTGGAAACCCTGACTGGCAGTGACATCTATGGCCAGATTTCACAACGTGCCTTTGCCCGTGCAAAACTGGAACGCGAAGCTCTGGAGCGTTTTCACGTGCGTCTGGCAGACAATAAACCGCTCAGTATAGAAGATCGCACACAACTCGAGAGTGATCTCGATATCAGCAAAACCCGGCTACACCAACTCGATGCGCAATTGTCTGAATTGCAGATACACCTGCGCTGGCATGCTGACGACAGCAGGCTGACGAACAGCGAGCACGCAGCGCAGCAGCAATTACATATCCATGAGCAAGAGCAGGCCGTCGCTACACCCAGAAAAATCCATCTGCAAGAAGTAGAAAGCGTGCAGGCAGCACGTCCTTTAGTGGCAGAACTGGAACGGCTGCAACAAGTCATCAGTCAAGGTCAGTCAGACATCGCCACTGCCCACAACAACATACAGACAGGCACTATCAACGCGCAAGAAATATACGTACGTCTGACGCTAGCGCAGCAACAGCTGCAGCAAGCCGAACACGCCTTGCGCGAAGCCAGCCCCTTGCTTGATACCGCCAAGGCCCTGGACAGCAGCCTCATTATCTTGCGCAGTAACTGGCAGTCAGCACAAGAAACCCGGATGCAGACAGAACAGGCATTAACGGCAACGCGGCAACAACACAAGGCGAAACAAGCTGACCTGGCACAACTGCAAAAGAAGCAGCAAGACCTGCAAGCATGGCTCACCCAACATGCAGGCCTGCAAAGCCTGGCCGACAACTGGACGGCATGGGAATTATTATTGAAGCAGGCAGCAAGCGCTAAAAGAGACCGCAGTTATCAGCAGCAAAGCATACAGGATTGGCAAAAGCAAAAAGACAGCCAAGAGCAATTATTGGTCGAGCGCGCGCAATTACTGGAAGTCAGCCAGCAAAATTGGGAGCTGGCAAACAGACTGTGGGAAGACAGCACAAAAAAGCTGGCGCAATTCGACCCAATTACCTTGCACAATCAAAGGGAGATACTTGATCAAAGGCGTGAAGTGCTGGGTACTGCCATGAATTTGCACAGACAAATACGTGAACAGTCGCAGCGTCAGCAATCTTTGCAAGACCAACAACAAGCTTGTCAGTTGAGCATGCTGGGCGCAGACAAGAGCATCGCTCAGATTCAGGCACGATTACCCGGTTTGATTGGCGCAAAAGAACAGGCAGAAAAAAGTCTGCAACTGACTCAGGCAGCCTGTCATGCCAATGTAGAAAGCTTGCGTGAAACCCTGCAAGATGAACAAGCCTGCCCGGTCTGCGGCGCCACGGATCACCCATACAAGACGGGCAATCCACAATTGCATGCTTTGCTCGCTCAATTGCAAGACGAATTCAGGCAATGCCAGTTGGCAGAACAGGAAAGCCGGCAACTGATGGCAACAGTCACTGCTGAGAGCAAGCAATATCATCAGCAACTTAAGCAGTTGACGCAAGATTTCAAGGCATTGCAGGAACAACAGCAATCCACTGATGCCATCTGGCATGCAGAAGATATTGCCATTGAAATAGCGGCTCAGAAAATCGAAGCTGACCAGGTCAGTCACTGGCTGGAACAGCAACAGGCTGAACTGCAAAAGCAGTTACATCATGCGCATAAGACTGAGCAAGCCTGTCAACTGGCAACACAAGCCAGAGATCAGGCCCAGGTTAATAGCGAAAAGGCACGTCGTACCCTGCAAGAACACAAAGATACTCACACTACCCTAGCCCACGCAGCAGAGAAAATCACTACGGCACTGACTCAAAGCACAGAAAAAGAACAAGAAGCGCGGCAAAAACTGGACGAAGCACTGGATCAGTTACAGCCCGCCTTTGCTGCGCAATCAGAGGACAGCGTCAGCTGGCGCGATAACTGGCATGTATCACCGATAGAATTCCAGAACCGGTGCGCAGTGCATGTGCAACAGTGGCAGAGTCAACAACTTGCCTACAACCAAAGTGGCGAGCAACTGGTGAAACTGCAAATAGAAGCGGACAAACTGCAGTTACAGGCACAACAGCTCGAAGAACGATTGGTAGTTGAAAATAAACGTTACCTGATAGCAGATACAGAATTAAAACAGCAGCAAGCCAAGCGTCAAGGCTTATTTCAGGGACGCGCCATCGCCGACCTGGAAGCGCAATTCAGCCAGACCATCAGTCAGGCCAGATTATCACTGCAAACCCATCTGCAAACACATGACGAGATACGCCAGCAACTGGCGCGCCTCCATGAAGCGCAAGAGCAGATCGGCAAGCGAATCATTCAGCAAAAAGATGATCAGCAACAGACGCAGGAAAAACTGCGCGCATGGATAGCCCAACAGCAAGTCATAACCAAGCTTGACGAGACACAATTACATGAGTTGTTACTACACACGCAGGCGTGGATACAAGAAGAACGCCAGGCCATGCAATTTATTGCCAGCACGGTCGAGCAGGCTGCAACTGTCCTGCGTGAACGCAGTCAGCAAAGGCAGGCGCATTTGCTGCAACGCCCTGCTGCTCCAGGCTTTGTTGACGTTGATATCAAACCTGATGAAACCCAGGGAGAAACCCGGATCGCAGCGCCTGAAATAGACGAGACCGCTCATCTGCAATCCCTGTCAAATCATTTGAATGGGCAACGCCAACAAGCCCAGCAAGAATACAGCCGCCATCAACTTGCTTTGGCACAGGACGAAGCACGGCATCAACAAGCCAAAAACCTGATTGCCGACATGCAGCAGCAGGAAGCCCTCACACGACTGTGGGCGCAAATGAATGAATTGATAGGCGCAGCAGATGGCAAAAAATTCCGCAACTATGCCCAGCAAATCACACTGGATGTCTTGCTGGCCTATGCCAATCAGCACCTGCACCAGCTATCACGCCGTTATCGCTTGCAACGTGTGGCTGATACGCTGGCATTGATGGTCATTGATCAGGACATGGGTGATGAACAGCGTTCTGTGCATTCACTGTCTGGCGGCGAATCCTTCCTGGTGTCGCTGGCGCTGGCACTGGGTCTGGCGTCGCTATCGAGTAACCGCATCAAGGTAGAATCTCTGTTCATCGATGAAGGTTTCGGCAGTCTCGACGCCGACACCCTGCGCATTGCGATGGACGCACTCGACAGCCTGCAAGCCCAGGGCCGCAAGGTAGGTGTCATTTCTCATGTGCAGGAAATGACGGAGCGTATATCGACACGGATTCAGGTTCAGCGAGTAGCCGGAGGAAGCAGTCTGGTACAAGTAGCTTAAAATCCGCCCTCACTCAATTGATTGATCATTAGTAAAAGAAAGAATTTATGATAGACGCATTAATCGCCGGACGTATCTACGGCCAGGTTGAAGAACGGTCAGGACAGAATGGTTCAGTGTATGTGACCTGTAAAGTACGCGCAGCGACAGATGACGGTGAATTTATCATCTGCAATGTTATCGCATTCAATGATGCAATACGCAATACCTTGCTCGGTCTGGGTGATGGCGACAGCCTGTCATTATCGGGGGCTTTGACACCCAAAGTGTGGACTGACAAGCAAGGTAAAGCCAGACCGGCACTGGATTTGATCGCACACAGTGTCATCACTGCACATTTGAATGCAGATGATTAATCAAAGGTGCGCATGCACCATTTTCGGTTTTTCTGAATAGATGGATTAAATACGATGGTGCGATTGATCGCACCCAAGATACGGCAATTTTTAGAGTGCAATCAACTGCACGGCTTTCCGGCGAAAAACGGCAACTTGAGAAACAAGGGACGCAGGTTTCTCATTGCACTTAACTGCGTCCCCGTGGTCTGCCTTTTGGCATTCAGCGCATGGTCATTGATGCGATTTTACTCTGCGAAGCTTAGTACATGGCAACCCAAGCTACACCATATCTTCAGCCCTGACCCAGGCATCAAATTCTTCTGCTGTCACATAAGCCAGTGCCAGTGCGGCTTCACGCAAGGTGGTGCCGTTTTTGTGCGCATGCTTGGCGATGCTGGCGGCTTTGTCATAGCCGATGTGCGGGTTCAGTGCAGTAACCAGCATGAGGGAATTATTGAGCAGTTCATCGATGCGCTGGCGGTTGGCTTGCAGGCCCTTGACGCAGTGTTCATTAAGGCTGCTCATGGCATCGGCCAGCAGGCGCACGCTTTGCAAAAAGTTGTGGGCGATCATGGGCTTGAAGACATTGAGTTCAAAATTGCCCGAGGCACCGCCTATGCTGATGGCCACATCATTGCCCATGACCTGGCAACACACCATGGTGACAGCTTCGCACTGGGTGGGGTTGACCTTGCCGGGCATGATGGAACTGCCGGGTTCGTTTTCTGGTATCTGCAATTCGCCCAGGCCGCTACGGGGGCCGGATGCCAGCCAGCGGATGTCGTTGGCGATTTTCATGAGAGCGACAGCCAGGGTTTTTAGTGCCCCGTGCGCGCTGACCATGGCGTCATGCGATGCCAGGGCAGCAAAGCGGTTGGGCGCAGCGACGAAATGGATATTGGTATCGTTTGCCAGGCTGGCAGCCACGCGCTCACCAAATTCTGCATGGGTATTGAGGCCGGTGCCGACCGCCGTGCCGCCGATGGCCAGTTCATGCAGGGCGGGCAATGTGGCGCTGATAGCCTTGCCTGCATGGGCCAGCTGGGCAACCCAGCCAGAAATTTCTTGCCCCAGCGTCAGCGGCGTGGCGTCTTGCAGATGAGTGCGGCCGATTTTGACAATGTCAGCAAAGGCGACGGACTTGGCATGAAGACAGCTGTGCAAATCATCCAGTGCAGGCAGCAGGTCGTGAATGATGCTGGCGCAGGCGGCGACATGCATGGCGGTGGGAAAGACATCGTTCGATGACTGGCCCATGTTGACCTGGTCATTTGGGTGTACCAGACGGCTCATGCCACGGCTGCCACCCAGTAATTCTGAAGCGCGGTTGGCTAGCACTTCGTTCATGTTCATATTGCTTTGCGTGCCGGAACCTGTCTGCCATATCGACAGCGGGAAAGCATCCGGATGTTGGCCCGCCAGCACTTCATCGGCCGCATATTGTATGGCGGCGGCCAGCTTGCCGTCGAGCAAGCCCAGTTCATTGTTGACCTGGGCGCAACTGCGCTTGACACGGGCCAGTGCGGTGATCAGCGCATCGGGCATTTTTTCTGTCGAAATGGCGAAATGATGCAGGGAACGCTGGGTTTGCGCACCCCATAATGCCTGTTCCGGTACTGCAATATCGCCAAAAGAATCACGCTCTGTTCTGTCGGCGCTGTTGACGCCGTGTTGAATAGGTTCAGTCATTTGTTTCTCCATTGCTAAAACCGGGTACCAGCGCTAAACATTCTAGCACTTCATCGATATGCCCATCTTGCCCACCGGCTATCTGCCCTAGCTGCCGTGTCCGTTATGTACGCCTGCGAACAGACGTTGACAAGAACTGGACTTATGGTACAGGGGTACGCGCTTCTCTGCGCGAAGGAGAACCATCATGATACGTACCGCATCTGCCGCCTGGACTGGCGGCCTGAAAAACGGTAAGGGGCATATTTCCAGCGAAAGTGGCGTAATGAAGCAGGCGCCCTATGGCTTTGCATCGCGCTTTGAAAGCGGCGCAGGTACCAACCCCGAAGAACTGATCGCCGCAGCCCACGCAGGCTGCTACACCATGGCATTGGCATGCAAGCTCGATGAAGCCGGCATGACTGCCGACCACCTCGAAACCACTGCTGCCGTCATGCTGGAAAGACTGGAAGAAGGCTTCGTCATCAGCGCTATCCATCTGACGGTGCGTGCCCGCATAGCCAATGCCGATAAACCCGCTTTTGCAGCACTCGCTGCCGAGGCCAAGACGAACTGCCCGGTATCCAGACTGGTAACGGCCAACGTCACGCTGGATGCGCAAGTGCTGACATGAAACAAGGCAGGACTATTGGACGCGATGACAGGTCCTTACTGTAGTCAAAATTACACCCATAGCCACAAATAAGAAAACAGATACAAATCGGGATAACAAGATGAAAAACATGACACCACACCGCTCCCTGCCGTTTACCCGTAAACTGGTTTTTCCCATGCTGCTGGCCAGTCTCGCTGCATGCGCAGTGGCGACACCAGCAGATGACAAGACCCTAGGTTTTGGCCCCAACCCCAAGCTGCCAGAGCCAGAAAGCAATTTGCTGCCCACCGTCAATATTGCCCCCGCCAAGGGCTGGACGACAGGTGCCAAGCCGACGCCAGCTCTGGGCTTGCAAGTCAATGCCTATGCCGCTGGCCTGAAGCACCCGCGCATGCTGCATGTCTTGCCCAATGGCGATGTGCTGGTGGCAGAAAGCGATACGCCAAAACCGCATGATGAAACCGGCGGCATTAAGGCCGTGAAAAACTGGGTACAGAAAAAAGTGATGAGATCGGCTGGCTCATCTGCCCCCAGTGCAGACCGCATCACGCTCTTGCGCGGGCTTGATGCCAACGGCAATGCGAGTACCCGCACGGTCTTTTTAAGCGGCCTGCATTCACCTTTTGGCATGGCGCTGGTGGGTGACTACCTGTACGTCGCCAATACCGACGCCATCATGCGCTATCCTTACAAGGCAGGGCAGACCAGCATCACTGCACCCGGCGTCAAACTGGTGGATCTGCCAGCCGGCAAAATCAACCATCACTGGACCAAGGATCTGGTTGCCAGCCCCGATGGCAAGTTCCTGTATGTATCCGTCGGTTCAAACAGCAACGTCGCAGAAAACGGCATGGAAGCAGAGGCCGGCCGTGCTGCCATTCATGAAGTTGACCTCGCCACCGGCCATATGCGCATCTTTGCCAGCGGCTTGCGCAATGCCAATGGCCTCGCCTGGCAACCGCAAAGCGGTGCACTGTGGGCAGCTGTCAATGAACGTGATGAACTGGGCAATGACCTCGTGCCCGATTACATGACCTCAGTCAAGGATGGCGGTTTCTATGGCTGGCCCTACAGCTATTTCGGCCAGCATGTCGATGTCCGTGTGAAAGAACAGCACCCTGACCTGGTTGCCACTGCGTTGATACCTGACTACGCACTCGGTGCGCATACGGCCTCACTGGGCCTGACCTTCTACACCGGAAAACTGCTGCCTGCGCAATATGCCAATGGCGCATTCGTTGGCCAGCATGGCTCATGGAACCGCACACCGCATAGCGGCTATAAGGTTATCTTCGTCCCCTTCACTGACGGCAAACCCAGCGGACAGCCACAAGACGTGCTGACCGGCTTTTTAAGCGCTGCTGCCACCGCCAACGGCAGGCCGGTAGGCGTCGCCGTGGATAGCGCAGGTGCATTGCTGGTGGCCGATGACGTAGGCAATATCATCTGGCGTGTGACGCCCAAGACGACGCCTTGATCGCGTGGCTTGTGGTGCGGCTGATAGCAACTACTGACATGCAACTTGAAGACCAAGAACCTCACCACAGAGCCACTGAGACACTGAGGCTCAGAGGAGCGCGGAGAAAATTGCTTATTATCAGTTCGCTGTGTTACCGCTTTTTTCAACGGGAAGCGATGCGATTAGTCGCAGCGCTTTTTGCGTTCAATCACGAATAGAAGTCGTCTTTAAAAAGCTTTCATCAACAGAAAAACTATCATTTTCCAATTAAGGTTTCTCAATGGCTGGTTCTATTGAGGTAAAGTCATTTTTATTTTTTTCGATCCATTCTTTCGCACTTGTTATTCCATCTTCCGCATAGCTTTGACCATTTTTTTGTGCCAATTCCAGCCACTTTAATGCCTGTTCCACATTATTCTTAGTTTTTGTCCGCAACAGGACATAACCGTAATTATATTGACCTACCGCGTTTCCCAATTCAGCGGACATGCCTAACCAATACAAGCATTTTTCATAATTCCGGTCACCTACATCAAAATACATACCCAGTTTGTTTGCAGCAATACCATTGCCGTTTAGCGCATCTGTCATCAAGGTATCGATTTCACTTTTAGAAAGATACATGGGACCAACAGTCCGGTTCTTTAAAATCTTTTTTGTCTGTTTTTTTGCCAAATCCGCCGCATTCGCCGGAGCTTCGCCGTTAGAAAAAGCATGTCCTGAAATCACGAATAAAAGGCTAAGAAAGATTAAATTTTTCAATGGAATTTACGCTGATGAATGAATTAAGGCTAATCGTAACGCAGATAGCATCCCCATCAATAATGGGTTTCGCTGATTCTCGAACTTCATATTTTCCAGACGAAAGAGGTTTCAAAGATACCCAAGTCACACAACTCATGGCACCTTGCAGATTTCCTTCATCCGTATCGTCTCAAATTCCCCTATCGGCATGGGTCGACCAAAATAATAGCCCTGGTAAGCATGGCAGCCCTGGCTGGCGAGGTAGTCTCTTTGTTCGGCGCTCTCCACACCTTCGGCGATGACGGACAGACCCATGCTTTGGCTCAGGGCGACGATGGTGCGGGCGATGGCGGCATCGTTGGGGTCGGTCAATACATCGCGCACGAAGGACTGGTCGATTTTCAATTGATCCAGTGGCAGGCGTTTCAGATACGTCAATGAGGAGTAGCCGGTACCAAAGTCGTCCAGCGAAAAACACAGGCCAGCGGCTTTCAGGGCAATCATTTTCTGGATGATGTCTTCCACATCATCAACAAGCAGGCTTTCAGTCAGTTCCAGTTTCAAGAGACGCGGGTTGGCACCGGTCTGATTGATGATATCGAGTACCTGTTCCACGACATCGGGCTGACGGAACTGGCGGGCGCTGACGTTGACGGCGATGGTCAGGTGGGCACTGTCTTCTTGTTGCGCCCAGCAGACCAGTTGCAGGCAGGCAGTCAGCAAGACCCAGTGTCCCAGTGGCAGGATGAGGCCAGTGGATTCTGCCAGCGGAATAAACTCGGCAGGTGAAATCATGCCGCGTTGCGGATGCTGCCAGCGCACCAGGGCTTCGACACCAATCAGTTCGCCATGGCGACCGACCTGGGCCTGGTAATACAGGCGCAACTGGCCGCTGCGCAAACCTTCGCGCAATTCTTTTTCCATGGCGGCACGGGCGGTCACTACTGATTGCATGCCAGGATCAAAAAAGCGCAGGGTGTTGCGGCCAGCGGTCTTGGCGGCATACATGGCCAGGTCAGCCTGTTTCATCAGTTCATCAAAACCATTTTCATGATTGGCGAGAAGGGTGACGCCTATGCTGGGTGTGCTATGGCATTCATAACCGGCCAGATCGTAAGGCTGGTTCAGCGCGACCAGAATTTTCTTGCCGACCATTTCTATCTGGGCGGCAGCTTCGCTAGCGGTGACGCTGAGATTCTCCAGTAGCAGCACAAATTCATCACCGCCAATGCGGGCCACGGTATCATCATCGCGCACACAATTGATCAGGCGTTCTGACACTTGCTGCAACAGCAGGTCACCCTTGTAATGGCCCTGGGTATCATTCAATATTTTGAAGTTGTCGAGGTCGATATACATCAGCGCGCCCTTGCGACCTGAACGGGTTGACGATAGCAAGGCCTGTTGCAATCGGTCAGTCAGCAGGCGGCGGTTGGGCAGGCGGGTCAGCGGGTCGTAAAATGCCAGTGTCTTGATTTCATCTTCAGCAGCTTTGCGCATGGTAATGTCGACCAGGGTGCCGACATAATGCAGTAGTTCATTATTACGGCCACGCACGGCGGTAATGGTCAGCCATTGCGGGCTGATATGGCCTTCTTTATGCCGGTTCCAGACTTCCCCCTGCCAATTGCCTTCGGTTTCGAGCTGGCGGTTCATGCTGGCAAAAAATTCTGCATCATGGCGGCCCGATTTTAAAATGCCCTGAGTTTTTCCTATGGCGTCTTCTCGGCTATAACCTGTGATTTCGGTGAACGCACGGTTGACCTGCTGGATGACCTTGGCGGCATTGGTGACAAACATGCCTTCATGCGACTCAAACACGGTAGCCGCCAGGTGCAGACTTTGTTCTGCCTGTTTGCGTTCAGTAATGTCGCGTACAAAGGCAGGGAACAGTTCCTGACCCTGCAAATAGCGTACCGACACTTCGACGTCGATGATGCGACCATCCTTGCAGCGGTGACGGGTTTCAAATTGTTCGCTACCAGCCGCACGTACACTGTTGAGCCTATCAGGGACTTCTTTACCACGTGCTTCATCGACGATATCAATGTCCGCCACGTTCATGCTTAACATTTCTTCACGGCTGTAACCCATCATCTTGCTGGCCGTCTGGTTGACATCTTTAAGGTCGCCATTCTTGTCCAGCAGCCAATACGCATCCATGGCAGTTTGCAATATCATTTCGTCAAGGTCGGTGACGCGTTTGCGTTCAGTAATATCTACTGCCAGCCCCCCCAGCTGTGGCACACCATCAGAACTAATAAACACGAACTTGTTGACCAGCCACCAGCTACTGGTGCCATCGGCATTTTGCCCTGGCCAGATGGCTTCATGCTGATGGCGGTCTGCCAATAGTTGCATGTCATCGCTATGGTATTTGTCTGCAACGCTGGCGGGAAACAGGTCATGGTCGGTCTTGCCTATCACCTGTGCACGCGTCAGGGCAAAACGGCGGGTAAAGTTATCGCTGATGAATTGATAGCGGCCGCTGTTGTCTTTGATCCATGCGACGATGGCGCTGTTGTCAAGAAACGCACGGAACTGCAAATCGTTGAGTTGCTGCGCGCTGAGCATGCGGTTAAATTCCAGCGCCACTGCCTGCAGTTCAGCAGGGCCGTTAATGTGTGCCCTGGCCAAATGGTCACCACGCTGCACGGCGCGAACCGTGCTGGCCAGTGCGATAATTGGTTTGGTAATGCGGCGGGCCAGAGCCAGGGCCAGCAAGATCAGCAAGACGATCATGACCAGGGTCAAGGCGATGGATTGCACTGCCCTTTCCCTGGCCTGGGCAAAAATGGTATCAGCCGGTACGCCGACAAAACAGACCAGGCCATATTCAGGCAGAGCAGACACAGAAAAGAAGCGCACCACACCATCAACGGCACGGCTTTCAAATTCACCATTTTTGATGGCCACGATGCGCCTGGCAGCGTCTGCATCAGGCCGGATGCCTATCACTTTTTCCGGGTCCAGATTGCGCCATACAAGAATGCCATCATCGCGAAAGAAACCATAACGGCTCGATTCTGGCAAGAACTGGGCCGGGATATTGGGATCATAAAAGCCAACATCGAGCGACATGGATACCACGCCTACCATCTGCTGGCGGCTATCCCAAACTGGCGTACTGAGCGTGGTTGACCAGGCTTCGGCAGACTCCGTGTGGCGCGGTGCGGCGATGGTCAGGCTTTTTTGCCGTATGGTGTTTTGTATATCTTCGAGGCGGTTACGTTCCTGCTTGACATCCTGGCTGGTATCGCTACTGCTACCTTGTACGGAACATAATAGCTTGCCGTCCAGATTACTGATGGTGACGTGCGCATATTCAGGGTTGAGGCGGGCGAAATCAGTGAGCTTGGCGGGACATTCTTGCAATTCCAGTTGTCTCACCAGGGGCAAGCTAGCTATCCCTTCCAATGTCTGACGCGCGTGGGCCAGTTTGGCATGTGTATTTTTCAACATGACGTTGGTCATGCTGTTCAGCGATGTCTTGGTATTGCGGATGGATTGCTGGAAATCCTGATAAATGCCAAAGCCCACCGCCAGCACCAGCGGCAACGACACCACTAGCACCAGCATCAGCAGATAGGTCCGGACAGACCGGGTGCCATGCGCATGCCCATACCCTGAGGCGGAACTGGCCGACTTTACAGCAGTCTCTAACTTGTCAACCAAGCCTTTCATTGCGCTTTCCTGTGTGTTTTCTAAAACACCAAACCTGCCAAACCGGATTCCATCAATTGCACCAACAACAATTTACCATATGTCAGACTGACAATGGCGAAGTCAACTATCACAGATTGTTAGCTGGCTTCGTTTCTAAGGTGGCAATTTGGCCTGGTTTTTGAGGCTACCCAGGGTATAGGCATATTGCCGGGTGAACTCAGCACCCAGCAAAAAAATCTGGGCAGAATAGTAAACCCATAGCAATAAAGCAATCATAGAACCAGCCGCACCAAAGCTGCTGGCGACCCCACTATTGCCGATATAGACACCAATGCCATATTTGCCTATGGAAAACAGCCCTGCAGTACCCAGCGCCCCTGTCCAAACATCGTGCCATGACAGGCGCACTTGGGGCAACATCTTGAAGATCACCGCAAACAGGCAGGCAATGACGGCAAAACTAAGCATCGACGACAAAGGCAAAAACACCAACGCCACGGCCACACGGCTGCCACCCCAGTAGTTTTCCAGTGCGACCAATACGGCGCTGATCACCAGTGATACCAGCATCAAAAAAGCCAGCACCAGTATCAGCCCGAAAGACAGCAGGCGAGTACGCAAAAAGCGCCACCAGCCGGCCGTACTGCGCGGTGGTACTTGCCAGATTTCGTCAAGGCTGTCTTTCAGCTCGGCAAACACGCTGGTCGCGCCCACCAGCAACAACAGGCTGGCAACGATGGTTGCCAGCCTACCGTCAGCCGGGTTGCGCGCACCCGCCAGCAAAGCCTGTATGGCCTCCGCACTACTGCGGCCAACAAGACCCTGTATCTGGCTAAACAATTCCCCCTGGGCAGCCTGCTTACCATAAAAGAAGCCCGCGACAGCCAACACCAACACCAGGATGGGGGCCATTGAAAACAGGGTATAAAACGCCAGCGCCGCACCCTTGCTGGATGCCCGATGGCGCAACCACTCTTCTATGGTTCGGCTGACCATCCCCCACATCAAACGCATTGATGCGGGTGGACGCAGTTTACTGCTTAACAAAGGTACAAAATTGCCTGGCACACTCGTCAGACCCCTCGACCACTGATCAGACGCAACAGAATCATGATGACCGCGATAACGAGCAAGACGTGGATAAAGCCACCGATGGTATAAGCCGACACCATGCCAAGCAGCCACAGAATGATTAAGACGACAGCGATTGTATAGAGCATGATTTTTCTTTCAAAAAGTGGTTAAAGACTTAACTGCTTGCGTTATCAGAGCGTCATACCAGTCATATGACTGTCATTACGATGATTACAAGCTGCAAAAAGCAGTGCAGATATTTTTATTGGCACAGCTTTTTTTGTCCTGTTAAAACAGCGCTTGCACAAGGCTTTATCTCCCACCAAACACCTATGCAATCGACTTCGATTCTGAACATCTTGCAGCAAAGAGTCTGTTCGCCAACACACATTAGTAGGGCTGTGGCAATTTTTTGTATTGAGGCCCACTGTCAGCAGTTATGTAGTCGGCTATGTCGTGAGCTTGGCGTGAGCTATTAACCTCCAGACAACAAGATGAGGCACTCCCATATCGAGTGTGGTTTCCAATCACTGGACGGTGCAAATTTTGTGAATGTTCGTACGCTAACGCACAGAAATGTTTTCTTGCATGCGACATCATAACGACAAATAATAGATACTGCCTTGACACAAAACCGTTCTGGCATGCTACGGCGCGGCGAGGCATTACAGTTACCTAAAGTTACGGCAAGTTACTGTTGTTACTGTTAAGTCGCTGGAGTGGTTTTGTGTGAATGTGGTGTTAGCAAGAAGCTGGGCAACACATGCGACGCTGCTGTGCAATGCGTTGGTCACTTTGTTCAGATAGTCATCTACAGGCCTACATATAAGAGCCTATCCCTGCAAATCACTGCCTTTTCACGCGAGTTGAAGAATGACAAGATTGAGCGCAACAGGATTTTTTAATTGATGCGCATCATAGTCACTTCCTGCTCCATATAAAAACCTGTTTTCCGTCTCTGTCATATGATGGTCATTCATGACAGATTTTCTGTAGCAGAATTTTTGCCATTATCAAAAACCTGAAAAAATATCTGAAAATCTTCAGCTATTATTCATATATTAGCCATCTATTGTACGCTGACGTACAGATGAAAAAAAAGGACGGGGATACGCTGGCGTCACTATCATTCGACTGCGCACGGCATGCCATCCATACCGAATACCCCTGCTGCGATTACCCAGGCTTCCTCCGGCGTCATGACGCTGTCAGGCAGCTGGACAGCGCGCAATCTGGGTCGCATCAACCGGCAGCTCGATACTTTATTACTACGTCATGCGCATGATGAAACCATCTTGCAACTCGATGGTCAGCAGATACAGAAAATCGATACCGTAGGTGCATGGATCTTGCAGGCACGCCTGAAGAAACTGCGTGATTCAGGGGTGAAAATCAAACTGCTGTCCTGGCCTGCCAGTCACCAGAAATTGCTGGACAATGTCAGCGAGGTACCAGTGGCACCGGCCACTGACGTCATCAAGCCGCCATCGCTGCTGGAAAGACTGGGCAAAACTGCCGTCACAAATATTCAAGAGCAGCTGGCGCTGTTAAGTTTTATTGGACAGATCAGCGTCACTTTGCTGAGTGTATTGCGGCATCCGCGCCGCTGGCGTGGCCGCACTATCCTGCACAATATCCAGGTAGCTGGCTTTGAAGCCTTACCTATCGTCGGCGTTACCGCATTTTTGCTGGGCATCGTAGTCGCTTATCAGGGCGCCGATCAGCTCAAGCACTATGGTGCAAACATTTTTGTGGTGGAGCTGGTCGGCTATTCCATGCTGCGCGAATTTGCACCGTTGATTACGGCCATCATCATTGCCGGGCGCTCTGGTTCAGCCTATGCGGCGCAGATAGGCACGATGGTGGTGACCGAAGAAATCGATGCCATGCAGACCATAGGCATCGTCCCTATCGATTTGCTCGTCATTCCCAAATTGCTGGCGCTGATGGTGGCGTTGCCACTGCTGACTGTCTTTGCCGACCTGATAGGCGTGTTTGGTGGCATGGTCATGGCCAGCTCGCAACTGGGAGTGGGTTTCCATGAATTTCTGGAGCGCTTCGCCAGCGAGATACCCTTGAAGACCCTGCTGCTGGGCGTTGGCAAATCGGCGGTGTTCGCGCTGGTGATCGCCATCATCGGTTGTTACCAGGGTTTTCGTACCGAAGGCAACGCCGACAGTGTAGGCCGCCAGACCACCCGCAGCGTGGTGCAGGCAATTTTTACCGTCATCGTGCTTGATGCGGTCTTCTCTGTCATCTTTAATCTCCTGGATTTGTAATGAATGCAGACAATGTCATAGAAATGCGCAAGGTTTGCACCCGATTTGGTGACAAGGTCGTACACCAGGATCTGGACCTCGATATACGCCGCGGCGAAATACTGGCCATCGTCGGTGGCAGCGGCTCAGGCAAGTCCACACTGCTACGTGAACTGATTTTATTGCATACACCAGATTCAGGGTCAATCACCGTGTTTGACCAGAACCTGGCGCAGGTATCCGACGACGGTGCCAACCTGTTACGCCAGCGCTGCGGCGTGATGTTTCAGAAAGGCGGCCTGTTCAGCACCCTGACGGTGCTGGAAAACATAGGCTTGCCACTGCGCGAGCATACTGATCTGGATGAGCAACTGATAGACGAAATCGCTGCCTGGAAATTGTCTCTGAGCGGGCTGGAACCGGCGGCCGGCAAGCGCTACCCGGCCGAACTGAGTGGTGGCATGTTAAAGCGCGCCGCACTGGCACGCGCGCTCGCGCTGGACCCTGAATTGTTATTCCTTGATGAGCCCACCGCCGGGTTGGACCCGGCAAGCGCGACTGGCCTGGATACACTGGTACGCAGCCTGCATGCCTTATACCGGCCAACGATAGTAATGATTACCCATGACCTCGATTTGCTGTGGCAGGTCACCACCCGAGTTGCTGTATTGGGAGAGAAAAAAGTGCTGGCCATAGGCTCAATGGAAGAATTATCAAAACTGGAACACCCTATCATCCGGGAATATTTTGATGGGGCACGTGGGCGTGCGGCGCAGGAACAGGCAGCCAGTCATACGCCTACCGCAGAGCCGGCAGTAACTTTAGCACCCACGTCAACACCATCTCAGAAAAAGTAGAAACATTATGGAAACCAAAGTCAATTATGCTGCTGTCGGTGCCTTTGTACTGGTGCTTGCTTCCTTGCTGGTGGCAGGCATCTTGTGGCTGTCGGTAGGACTCGGGAAACAAAAACATTATGCGCTGTACCTGGCTGTCATCAATGAATCGGTGGCTGGCCTGAATGTGGATGCCCCAGTCAAATACCTGGGCGTGGATGTAGGCAAAGTGCGAGCCATCAAACTTGACCCTGACAACCCGCAGCAGGTACACCTGGTATTTGCCATTGAAGAAGGCACACCGGTCAAGACCGATACCGAAGCAGTGCTGAAGACGCAGGGCCTGACCGGTATCGCCTATGTGGAACTGAGCGGTGGCTCTCGCAACGCCGCTGTGCTGGTCGCCACCGATGACCATCCCTACCCGCTGATACGTACCAAGGCATCACTCAGTGCACGGCTGGAGAATGTGCTGAGTTCTGTGCTGGCCAACGTAGACCGCACGGCAGCCAATGTCAACGCCATCCTGAATGTGGAAAACCGCACGGCCTTAAGCAAGATATTGATTGATACATCTACAGTGATGAGTACCTTGGCAGCGCAGAAAAACGCCATGAGCACGGGCATCTCCAATGCGGCAAGAACGACTGCAAACACAGCGCGTGCCACGGACCAGCTGGATGCCGTCATTGCCCGCATCGGCAAAGCCGCGGATTCCGTCGACAAGATGGCGAAAGAAGCCGGCGCCGCCAGCAACAGCGCGAAGAAAACCGTGGATGACCTGGGTGGTGGCGTACGCCAGTTGACCGGCGACACCCTGCCAGAACTGAACCGTCTGCTGGTAGAAATGAATGCCCTGTCCACCTCTTTAAAACGTCTGGCAGAACAGACCGAACAAAACCCCAGCAGCCTGATACGGGGCCGCCAGCCCGTACCATATGGACCAGGAGAGAAGAAAACACCATGATCAATTTATCCTTACGCAGCATGACCAGCACTGCCGCTGCCGCCCTGTTGCTGTGCACGTTAAGCGCCTGCTCGGCATTGCAACCGGCCAATGTGCCGCCGTCTTCCATCTATACCCTTGATGAAGCTGCTACCAGGCTAAGCAGTACTACGCCAGCGCCGGTAGCGGCCAATGCGCCCAGCATCATCGTCAGTACCCCCCATGCCGACGCCGGTTTTGACAGTGCGCAGATGATCTACGTACGCACTGCGCACCAGCTTGAGTACTTCCGTGAAAGCCAGTGGATCAAACCACCGGCTGCAATGTTGCCGCCGCTGGTCGTGGCAGCGCTGGAAGGCAGCGGCAGCTTCAAGGCGGTCATGCAGGCGCCCAGTATCGCCAATGCCGATTACCGGCTGGACCTGGAAGTGAAACGTCTGCAACAGGAATTTTTCAGCAGCCCAAGTCAGATCCATTTCACACTGCGCGCCTATTTATCTACCGCCACCAGTCGCGATATTGTCGCCTGGCGTGAATTTGACATCCGCATTGCTGCGCCCAGCGACGACCCGTATGGCGGCGTCGTTGCCAGCAATCAGGCGGTGCAAAAAGTGGTGGCAGATCTGGCGGTATTTTGTAGCGAAGCGGTAGCGGGACGAAGCAAGAAATGACGGGCGTGTATTCGAGTTGAATGCCAGAAAACCCAGAGGAATTGGGGTACAACCTGGGCACAGAGAAATTCTGTATTAACGTACAAAATAAATGATGGCTATCCTTCGCATATGAAGCTTAAAATAACTGACACACCGCTCACTTTGGAAGCCAGGGCCACATCGAAATGTGGCGTAAAGCAAACTTATCGCCGCACTTCTCTGTGTCCTGTTTCTCCGTGGCGTACTTTTGGGTCTTGAGATTGCCGTTACCCGGACTTCTCCTATTCCGCCGTCACTGACCAGCCACCACCCAGCGCCCTGACCAGTTGTACTGCTGCGCGGCGCTGGCGGGTATTGAGATCACGCTTGCTGCGCTGGGCTTGCAAGGCATTGGTCTGGGCGACAATGACGTCGAGGTAACTGACGGCACCCTGTTTATAACGGATATCGGCGAGGTCCAACGCGCGCTGCGCGGCTAATGCGCCCAGGCTTTCTTCTTTGGCGGCTTCACCATAATGATTGAGCAGGGCAAGCTGGTCTTCGACTTGCTGGAAAGCGCCCAGCACGGTCATACGGTAGCGCTGCCCTGCTTCGTCAAGGACGGCTTCGGCGCCAGCGACCTGGGCCTTGCGACGGCCACCATCAAACAGGCTGGTTGCCAGTGTCGGTCCAACTGCCCAGAACAGATTGGGCATGCTGATGAACTTCGCCATGTCACTGCTCTGAAAACCACCGAGGGCACTTAAGGTCAGTGCCGGAAAAAACGACGCTTGCGCCACGCCCACTTTGGCCCCGGCGGCGGCCACGCGCAATTGCGCGGCTGCGATATCCGGACGGCGTTGCAGCAAGGCCGATGGCACGCCCAGGGGTATCGCTGGCGTCACCGCCGGCACGACGCGGGGTGCGATGCTGAAACTGGATGCATTCGCGCCCACCAGCGCAGCGATCGCATGCTCCATGACGGCACGTTGTGCCTGCACTTGCTGTACCTGTGAACGTGCTGATTGCAGTTGCGCCTGTACGCGGGCTACATCAAGGCCAGAGGCAATGCCTTCATCATGGCGGCGGTTGATCATGTCAACAGCGCGGCTGTAAGCAGCCATGGTGTCGTTGAGCATGGTTGCTTCTTCATCAAAACCGCGCAAGGCGATCAGAGAATCTGTTAGCGTGGCCTGGAGTGACAGGCGGGCGGCGGCCAGGTCAGCCCTGGCGGCTTTTTCTTCAGCAACACCGGCATTGACCTGTTCACGTACACGACCCCAGAGATCGATTTCATATTCAAGATCGAACCCCAGCGTGGCGCTATTGTAATCATTGGGTGAAGTCGGGCCCAGCACACGCAGAGGGCGACGTTCAGACTGGCGGTCACGTTGCACATTCAAGGACGTCGTCAGCGTTGGCAATTCAGTGGCACGCAATTGCGCGGTGGCAGCCTGCGCCTGGCGATAACGTGCCAGTGCGCTGGCCAGATCAGGGCTGTTGGCGATCAGGCGCTGCTGCAAGCCATTGAGTTCGGCATCATTAAACAGTAACCACCAGTCTTGCGAGGGCTGGGCAGTTTCTGCTGTCAGTGCCGCTGTGGAGGCCTGGGCTTCTTTATAGCTTGCAGCCACCGGCATCACAGGTGCCTGCACTGTGGGTAGCTGAGTGCAACCCGCACCCCAGACCGACAGGGCAGCGACAATGTAGCACCTCATGGCTTGGCCTTTGCGGGGTTGGGCGTGTTAGGTATATTTGCTGCCTTGCCGCTATCGGCAGACAAGCGTACCAGTTCACCAGTGCTGATGCCATCCGGCGGGCTGTTGATGACGCGGTCATTGCGGTCTATGCCACCAGCGATTTCGATGAGGCTGCCAAAATCACGGGCGATGGTGACCGGTTTCAGCAAGACCCGGTTATCACTGCCCAGCGTAGCGACCTGTGTACCATTCTTGCCAAAAATCAGCGCAGCTGGCGGCAAGTTAAGGCTGTTGGTGTTGACGGCAGTCTCGAAGCTGAGGGTGGCAAAGCCACCTGGCAGCAGCTCTTTGTTCTGGTTTTCTACTGCGAGCTGTACCAGCATGGCGCCTGACCGCGGATCAATCGCCTGCGCGAGAGACTGCACCGTCGCGGCATAGGTACGGCCCGGTCTTTCGCGCACACTAAGTTGGGCCACACCACCCACATGCACCATCGCGACCTGGCTTTGCGGGACGTTGACATACACGCGCAAACGCTGGATATCAGACACCACAAACAATTCGCTGCCGGGTGCACCACCAACGTTGATGAGCGCACCGGTATCGGTATTGCGCGCCGTGACGACGCCGGCAAACGGCGCAGTCAGGCGGGTATAGCGTTTTAATGCCTGCACTCTTTCTACATTGGCCTGCAAGGCATTGACTGCGGATTGCTTGCCTGCCAGGTCACCGGCTTTTTCATCGGCTTCCTGCTTTGATACGGCATCGCTGGCCAGCAATGATTGCCAGCGTTTGGCGGTGCTGGTGGCCAGTGCCAGGTTGCTGCGCGCATTATTGGCCTCAGCCTGGGCTTGCAGCAATTGCTGGTCAAGATCGGGGGTATCGATTTCTGCCAATAGCTGGCCAGCCTTGACGGTGCCGCCGATATCGACAGACCAGTTTTTGAGGTAACCGCTAACGCGTGCATAGATGGGCACGCGGGCCCAGGCTTCAATGCGGGCTGGCAGTTCAAATTTGGCTGCACCGTTGTTGGCGCTGGACACCAGCGACACTGTTGGCACGGTGGCTTCCGTTGCGCGCTCCTTGATTTGCCCGGCTTGTGAGCGGCGGGTTGCCACGCCAGCCACGACAACAATGACGGCAATCACGGCTAGCGAGATGCCCAGCAGTTTATAAGAAGCTGGTGAGCGAGGGGATGATGAATCAGTTTTCATGAATAAGAAACTCCGGCAACAGTTTGTGGCGGCGCTGATGGCAAGGATTTAGCGCGGCGGGATTCCCGGTCATGCACGAGGCTGAAGACCACGGGAACAAAAACAAGGGTAGCAACGGTGGCGAAGATCAGACCACCAATAACGGCGCGGCCCAGCGGTGCATTTTGCTCGCCGCCCTCGCCCAGGCCCAGTGCCATGGGTAACATGCCGATAATCATCGCCAGTGCTGTCATCAATACGGGGCGGAAGCGTACAAAACCGGCGTCCAGCGCCGCTGCTGTGGCGTCGCCCAGTTCAGCCAGGCGTTCACGCGCAAAACTGACCACCAGCACGCTGTTGGCTGTCGCCACGCCCATGCACATGATGGCGCCGGTCAATGCAGGCACCGACAGGGTGGTGTGGGTGGCAAACAGCATCCAGACTATGCCGGCCAATGCCGCCGGCAGGCCGGACACGATAACCGCCGGGTCCAGCCAAGACTGGAAGTTGACGACGATGAGCAGGTAGATCAGCACAATCGCACCCAGCAAACCAAACAGCAGGCCAGAAAATGCGCGGTCCATCGTACGCGCCTGACCCAGCAACTGCACGGTCGTACCCTTGGGTGCACTGCCCGCCATGTCTGCCACGGTGCGACGGATTTCATCGGCAACCGCACCGAGGTCACGGTCCTGCGTGGCAGCGTGGATCTGTACCATGTTTTGCACATCGTACTGGCTGACCAGCGCACTGCCGGTATCCCGCTCGAAACTGGCCAGCCCGCCCAGGGTGGCAGCATCGGCAGTCACACCATTGCCGACTGGCAGGTTGGCGAGCGATGCCAGCGAACCAAGTTCATATTGCGGGGTCTGCATGACGATAGGGTAGCTGACACCATTGACCGGGTTCAACCAGAATGTTGGTGCCACCTGGCTGCTGCCAGCAAGGTTGACAACCAGGCTGTTGATGACATCGCGTGTCGTCAGGCCCAGCAACTGTGCCTGGGTACGGTCAACATTGACATTGAATACCGGTGCCTTGTTGGATTGCTGGATACGCGCATCGGCCACACCAGGTATCGCTTTTATGCGCTTCAGCATTTGCTGCGCATAGGCGAAATTGCCGTCAATATTGTTGCCGCGTATTTGCACATCGATCGGTGCCGGTGCGCCAAAGTTCAAGATCTGGCTGACGATATCGGCGGGTGGGAAAGAAAAGGTCGTATCAGGGAAATCACGTGGCAGCGCTTCACGCAGTTCACGCACATATTCTGCCGTGGGCCTGTGACCTTCGCGCAGCGCAATCTGGAAATCGCCATCCTGCGAACCCATGACACCGGTATTGTTATAAGTGAGATTAATACTGCTCGGTGGCAGGCCGATGTTATCGACCATCGTGATGATTTCTTCTGACGGTATGATGCGGCGTATGGCCTGTTCGATACGGCCAAAGCGGGCGGCGGTTTCTTCCACCCGTGTACCAACTGGCGTGCGCGCATGCATCAATATCTGCCCGGAATCCACCGACGGGAAGAAATTGCTACCGATAAAAGGCAACAGGATAAACGACAGCAGCACCACCGCCAGGAAGCCCACGATAAAAGGTTGACGACGGTTTACGGCACTTTGCAGCAAGCCGCGATAACCCTCACGCAGGTGTTCAAAACGCACTTCAAAGCCACGCTGGAAACGCACCAGCGGATTGCGCGAAGGCACGCCATGTTCACCGTGGACGTCATCAGCAGTATGGGCATGCAAGAGGTAATTCGCCATTGTCGGCACCAGGGTACGCGACAATATGAAGGAGCAGACCATCGCAAAAATCACTGCTTCTGCCATAGGCACGAACAGGAAGCGCGATACCCCCTCCAGGAAAAACATGGGAATGAACACGATGCAGATACACAGCAGCGATACAAAGGCTGGTGTGACGATTTGTTGCGCACCATCAAGGATGGAGGTTTCCACATCCTTGCCCTGCTCCAGGTGCCAGTTGATGTTTTCTATCGTCACCGTCGCATCATCGACGAGGATACCCACAGCCAGCGCCAGGCCGCCCAGTGTCATCAGGTTCAGGGTTTCACCAAAGGCGGCCAGCGCAATGATGGAACCCAGGATAGACAGCGGGATGGAAATCGCGATGATGACGGTTGAACGCCAGCTCCCCAGAAACAACAAGATCATCACGCTGGTCAGGGCTGCCGCAATCGCGCCTTCCAGCGCCACGCCACGGATGGCCGCACGTACGAACAGCGACTGGTCATTGATGGCTACTACCTTCAGAGCGTCGGGCCACGATGGTTTCAGCGTCACCAGCTTGGCGCGTATATTATCCACAATCGCCAGAGTCGAAGCCGAACCGTTCTTCAAGACCGACATCAGCACGGAGCGACCGCCATCCACATGCACGATATTGGTTTGCGGTGCATTACCGTCATGCACATCGGCCACGTCACGCAGATAAATGGTGCTGCCGTTGATGACCTTGACTGGCATGCGCGCCAGCTCTTCCAGCGCAGACGGCGCACTGTTGAGCTGTATCGTATATTCGAAGCTGTCTATCTTTTGCGTGCCGACTGGCACCAGCACGTTTTGTACCGCCAGCGCGGTTGCCACATCCTGCGCTGACAGACCGCGCGCCTGCAAAGCCGCAGGTTTCAGATCAATCTGTACCTGGCGCTGCTTGCCGCCGTAGGGCAAGGGTATCGCTGCACCAGGCACAGTCACCAGCGGGGTACGCACGGTATTCATGCCCAGGTCAAACAGACTTTGTTCAGACATGCCCAAGCCAGACAGAGCCAGTTGCAGGATGGGCACGGTCGCCGCGTTATAGTTCAGGATCAGTGGCGGTGTCGTCCCGGCAGGCATCTGCCGCAAGGCCACTTGCGAAATCGCCGTGACCTGCGCATTCGCCACCGCAATATTCACCCCCGGCTGGAAGAAAATCTTGACCACGCTGACACCGAGGTAGGTATTGGCTTCAATATGCTCAATATCATTGACCGTGGTCGTCAGGCTGCGCTGGAATAACGTGGAAATCCGCCCCGCCATCTGATCCGGCGGTAGCCCCGTATATTGCCAGGCCACGGCAATCACCGGCATGCGTATCTCAGGGAAAATATCGGTCGGCGTGCGCAAGGCAGCCAGCGGGCCAACGATCAGGATGACCAGCGCCATCACGACGAAAGTATAAGGACGTCGCAAGGCGACACGGACAGCATCAATCAGCACATTCAACTCCGATGCCTGAGGCCAAAAGGCCCCGGTAGCTGGAAAATAAGGGAAATTACAGAAAAACCAGGCCGCACGGCATCATCACCAAAGACACTGGACGTGACAGATCATAAAGCAGATCAGCTGTGTTGATAAGATAGATAATCCGCATAAGCATATGAATATAGCTCATGAGTGCCGGGTTTCCATGGCCTCTACAGGATGTTGCCGGGTACTGTTGCCAGGAGTAGTTCCCCTGCCACACCGAAGCAGGTCGGAAATCATGCACATGCCTATGCAGGCTGATTTGGACACTGTTACTTAGTATTTTATCTACTGAAGAGTTCGCACAAGAAATCATCGAACAAGTAACATATGCCAAGTCGTCTTAGCGGAGTAGCCATGAAAGTGAGTGAGATTTTAAAAAACAGTTCCTTGCTAATAGATACAGAGGTAAGCATTGATGGCATATTCGTCATGAAGCGTGGCGTCGGATACTTCATCGAATCCAAGGATTGCAGAGATAATATCGATGAAGCGATATTCATAGATTACCCAGATTTAGAGAAATACATGGCGCCGAGAATTCCAGGATTGGCGGGAGGCCACTACGGCTATTGTAATAACGCCACCGTTGTGGGGGTGTTAAAAAAAGAAAAATCTCAGTCATTCAAGTACTCTTTAATTTGCATAAAATTTTTCACGGTATATCTGCATGGCGATGCTATGGCCGTGCTGCCCTGATGTGAGGGATAAGACTGCACCCAACTCTTTACCATCCAATTGGATGACCATATACCGCTACGTTTTCTTATTAAGTGATCGTCCTGATGGAAAAAATTGAGCTAATAAAAAAAATGTTGGAAAACGGTAGAGCCTTAGATTTGCTGATGATCATGGAAGGTGAATCAAGCTATAACAGTCCAAATTCTGAAGGTTCACCTACAGATCGTGAGTTAGGTACTTTGTGGGTGATGACAATTCATCACCTAAGATTTGTCGCCGAATTTGGCAACAAATCTGGCTCCCTTCGGAAGGATGGAAAATGGTTTAACTCGTTCCCCGAAGATTTTTCAGCGTGGTTAGAAGCAGGTGCTCCTGGCGTATCTGAATTTGATTTGTCGCAATACGTCCTTGAAAACCCTTTAGAGTAAAGTGACTGTGCCACGATCTGATATTTCATTTTAGCCCCGAAGTTAACGACACACTGTGCTAATACTAATTTATTCAGAGTTACCCGATGGCGTGATTGATATCAGCATTCCCAAGCGATTAGGTAAAACAAGCTAGTCATACCCTGCGCAATCAATTCATCGGTGGTTTAATAGGGAGCGACGTTACGCACCGAACCAGCGATAATGCTATTGAAAGTCAACATGAAAATGCTGCCGGAAAAATATTAGAACTAGCATGCCACATAAGGCAATGCATTCACAGCCACTATCAGTCACCTAGCCAGTCTATTTTTTCTCAGGAGCAGACATATGTTTTTTCACTCTAGAGCAGGCGTCGACTAAAATAAAATATAGTCCCACCAATAAGGTATTTTTCAGGGACGCAAAGGGTATATACACACATAAACCAAACAACAAAACAGCGTGTAAGCCTTTCAATAATTCGAAAAAAACTTTCATATCATTTTTACGCTTTTTGAAGAGTTCCAACCTGGCTAATCTAATAATTCAAGATCGGGCTTCGTCTTGTTGTTGACTCGGGCAGATTTTACTGCCCAGACACCGGCGTCAAACTCAAGATTTGTGTAGACCAATATTTCGGCAGAATTTGTTTTTACGGACATCGTAAGGAAAGCCTTGCTCAAAGCTTCTTTTTCAGTATTACCTTGTCTCAGGTAAAACTCTTCAAACCAAGGTCGATGGCAGGAAATGACTCGCCTGTTATTTCAGCGAGCTTTTTTGAAGTGGACAAATAATCTTTTGCAGCCTTGAATTCTTCACTTTGCAAGGCAATAAAATGAACTGCAAAAGGCAGTATAGCAATCGCAGTCAACCAGATAAGAAACGCGTATTGAGATTTTTTATCTGCGTTTATCTGAAATACCTATTACCAAGCCTTGCAGAAATACAAACGACCTCACAAATCAGATTTTCAAGATTATTTCATCCTTATTGCATCTTCAAGCGCGAATGTATTTTTATTGAACTTGAAGGTCACATCGCCGCCAAACCATTCCATGCATGACGATAAAAAATAACTTCATAGGAAGATTTCTTGATGACGATGTCAACATCATGATTATCTATGTGACGATAAGCGTCTTCTATGTCCTCACTATTCTTATTCAGAAACTTAATCATTTCATTGTAGGCCAGATAACTTATCTTAAATTCAGCTGCAGACATGCGGAACTTTGCAGCTATTGGCTTTGCATGATCGATGATGATTTTGTCCTGAGCAATGCTATGCCCGAAAAAGCAAAGCCCCGCGAGGGTAAAGAAAAACATTTTCTGCAATATTCTCAATTAGCAAACTCTCCCTGATTTGAAGCTAAAGATATTTTACCGAGCTTAAATGCTTTTCCCGCCATGCGCAATATCTGGTGCGAATGCGTGTATTGGATTTACGAGCAAAACACGCTGTAATCAATTGTTATAGTCGGAATGACTCGACACGCAAGACAAGCTCATGCACAACTTACATACATGAGCTCATTTCATTCAGCGATATGGGCAGGTCAATATGACCTTGCCTTGATCACCGATCACGATGCCTGGTAAGGGCTGACTACGTTCATCACCCAGACCACGCCAAAACAGTCTTTCAGCATGCCATAAAGCGACGCCCACTGGGCGGGTGCCAGGGCTTGCAGGATGGTGGAATCGCCGCTGAGTTTTTCCCAATAGGCGGTAATCTCTTCTGCGGTATCGGCCTCGACGACCACAAAGACAGACTTGTCGCCTTGTTCCCATGTGGTATGCCCAGGCACATCATAGGCCATCACACGAAAGCCGCTGTCGGATACGACCTGGCCCCACATGACATTGTTGGCCTCGGCAGGGTCGGTGACATTGCCCGCATCCTGATAGCTGATGATGGAAAGATTGCCGCCAAAAACGGTGTGATAGAAGCTCAGCGCCTGGCGGGCACTGTTGCGGAAGTTCAGATGGGGGATTGCTTTGACTGACATGATGTTCTTTCTCAGGTGAATGGAACTTCATTCTATCCAGAGATGCTGTCAGTTTCTGGCAGTAGGCTTTGGCCGACGACGTGTTCAGTCTTGCGCCATTCGCGTAACAGCGCCTGTTTATGCCTTGGGTAACGCTGGTCAAGGATTTCAGCCTGGCTGATGCGGTCTGATCGAAAATGACGAAAGCCCTGGCGGAGTTCGCACCAGGTCATCAGCACCCGCACCTTGTCAAAATAAACCAGTGCAAATGGCCACACTGTGCGCTGGGTCTGCACACCTGCCGGGTCAAGGTAGGTAATCAAAAGCTTGCGCTCGTAGCGTATGGCCTGCCGCAACAGTGCCGGCGTCACCTCGTGTTGCAAGGTCTGTTCGCCAGCCCCCACCAGCAACCCAGATCCTTCCAGTTCATGCCGTAGTTCTGCCGGCAGGACGGCATTGATCTTTGACAGCGCCAGCAATGCACCCTGGGCCAGCGTGGCGTCGCCCCGCTGCACAACCAGACGTATGCCCAGTACCAGTGCATCCAGTTCTTCCGCACCAAACATCATGGGTGGCAACATGAAGCCGGGTTTCATGACATAGCCTATGCCTGGTTCGCCTTCGATGCCAGCGCCCTGCGCCTGCAGAGTGGCGATATCCCGATAGAGGGTGCGTATGCTGACGCCCACTTCACCCGCGAGCGTAATGCCACTCACCGGGCGTCGGTGGCGACGCAGTACTTGCAAGAGTTTGAATAGACGTTCCGATCTGGACATGCGCACATCATACCAAGTGAAGCAGTCATGCGCATCGCACCTGTTCAGAGCTCATTTCAAAAGACAGAGGCAGAGGGGTGAACGGCGACATTAGGGCATGCCCAACCCGCCTCTTCACGTACCAGTCAGGTGCTGCCACGCTGTATCAATTGAAACCCGGTGTCTGTCACTTTCGACGCGACGGGTTTGTTGCCAGCATCGACCCTGTCGAGAATCGCCTGTGCCGCCAGCCTGCCGATGTTGCTGCCATCGACCCTGACCGTGGACAGAGGTGGATGCGTATGCGCGGCAAAGTTGAGGTCGCCAAATCCCATGACGGCGATTTGCTGAGGCACTTGCAGACCGCGGCTGATGGCTTCGGTCAGTACGCCATGCGCGAGGGTGTCTGAACTACAGACGATGGCATCGAGATCAGGACAGCTTTCCAGCAGGGTTGCAGCGCCTTCCCGCCCCAGCTGGAAGGTCGATGGCAATGGCATTACCTGCACAGCGGCAACCTGTATGCCCTGCTTGGCCAAGGCGGCTTGCAGGCCCTGATTGCGGCGGGTGGCGCGCGGGTCTGGCATGGTCAGGATGGTGATACGGCGATAACCGCGTTCAAGCAAATGCTGGGCAATGGCATGGCCTACATCTTCATGCGAGAAACCTATCATCATGTCGATGGGGGATGCTGTCATGTCCCAGGTTTCCACCACGGGCACACGTGCTGCCTGCAGGCGACGGCGCGTGCTGTCGGTGTGGACAGAACCGGTCAGGATAATGCCGTCAGGGCGGCGGCTGAGAATGGTTTCGACCAGAATTTCTTCGCGCCACACTTCATAGCTGGACAAGCCCAGCAGCACCTGGTAACCATGCTGCGTCAGATGGTCACTGGCGGCTTGCACCATGTCGGCAAATATGGGGGTGGAGATAGTAGGCAGCACCAGGGACACCAGTTTGCTGCGGTTGGACGCCAGCGCCCCGGCCATCATGTTTTTGACATAGCCGGTCTGCTGCACCGCTGCCTGCACCCTGGCGACGGTATTGGGGCGAACCAGTTGCGGCTGGTTCAGCGCCCGTGATACGGTAATCGGTGATACGCCAGCGACCTTGGCGACATCAATCAGGGTGGCACCACTGACGGTCAGATCATCATCATTCTGTGTGCGTAAAGTACGCAATTCCGGCAAATCGTTTTTCTTTTTTTCCATATGCTTTCCCTGGTGATGGCTTGCCGGATGGCGCTCATCATTGCTGGACACCATTTTACAAGGCGCGCACTATCGCTTGCTGCTTTTCCCGTCGTCAGTAATGAAAAACGCTGTCAGCCCCATTCATTTTATTATTTCTAAAATGATTGAAAATGATGTTTATTTTATTTAAACATAGCATTTCATATGATTTATGACAAGAAAAAATAATCAAAGAAAACTTGTGCGCAAAAAAACACATACATTTTTCCCGGTAAGGGAATTGGCTATCACTTCATGAAGTTCGATATAAAAGCCCCATTTTCATAGATAATTAACTAATTCCCCAGAGATCAAAAGATCCGGCAACTTTCATCACCAGTCCATTTCTTAACAAAATAAAGTTTGATATTTTCAAATGATAGCGCTAACATTAAAAATGACAGCGCAATCATTTTTACTTCACCTCTTTCATTTCCACTAACCGGACGTCAAGATGTCAACTGAACAAGCAATCCCCGCCGGGGGCGACACCCCGCGCATTGTGTCCATGCGGGTCGTACCCGTCGCTGGCCATGACAGCATGTTGCTGAACCTAAGCGGCGCGCATGGCCCCTACTTCACCCGCAACATCATTATCCTGACCGACAGCGCCGGTCATACCGGCGTCGGCGAAGTGCCAGGTGGTGAAAAAATACGGCAAACTCTGGAAGATGCGCGTGAACTGCTGATTGGCAAACCCATAAGCCAGTACAACGCCATATTGAACCAGGCGCGCGCTGCCTTTGCTGATCGCGACGCTGGCGGGCGCGGCTTGCAGACTTTTGACTTGCGCATTGCCGTGCACGCTGTCACCGCACTGGAAGCAGCATTGCTGGATCTGGCAGGTCAGTTCCTGGGTGTGCCAGTCGCGGCCCTGCTGGGCGAAGGGCAACAACGCAACGCGGTGGAAATGCTGGGCTACCTGTTTTATATCGGTGACCGCAAAGCCACAGACCTGCCCTATCTAGCAGCGCCATCTGGCTCTGCCGACGACCCCGGCGACTGGTTGCGCTTGCGCCATGAAGCAGCAATGACGCCAGAAGCCGTGGTGCGCCTGGCAGAAGCTGCCTATCAGCGCTATGGTTTCAATGATTTCAAACTGAAGGGTGGCGTATTTCGTGGTGAAGTCGAGATGGAAGCCATCACGGCGCTGGCTGAACGCTTTCCCGACGCCCGCATCACACTTGACCCCAATGGTGGCTGGTTGCTGAAAGACGCAATCCGTCTATGCCGTGATAAACATGAGTTACTGGCCTATGCCGAAGACCCCTGCGGCGCTGAAAACGGCTATTCAGGTCGTGAGGTGATGGCAGAATTTCGCCGTAGCACAGGTTTGCTCACTGCGACCAACATGATCGCTACAGACTGGCGCGAAATGCGTCATGCAATAAGCTTGCAATCGGTAGATATACCGTTGGCTGACCCGCATTTCTGGACCATGCAGGGCTCAGTGCGGGTGGCGCAGATGTGCCATGAATGGGGCCTGACCTGGGGTTCGCATTCCAATAACCATTTCGACATTTCACTTGCCATGTTTACCCATGTGGCCGCTGCGGCACCAGGCAAGATCACCGCGATTGACACGCACTGGATCTGGCAGGACGGTCAGGCTCTGACGAAGCACCCATTACAGATAGAAGGCGGGATGGTGCAGGTACCAACCAGACCAGGCCTGGGGGTAGACCTGGACATGGAAGCAGTTGAGGCCGCACACCAGCTTTACCTGCGCATGGGACTGGGCGCACGCGACGATGCCGTCGCCATGCAATACCTGATACCCAACTGGAAATTCAATAACAAGATGCCTTGCCTGGTCAGATAAAAAAACAAAAGCGACCACAGGCAACCAAGACGATCGAAAGAAATCAGGAGACAGCAACATGCATACCGTATTTCCCACGGCTGATCAGGCGGCGCCTGCATCAGGCGAACTAGACAGTGCCGTCAGCAAAATTAAATGGCGCATCCTTCCCCTGTTTGTGGTGATGTTCATCGCCAATTACATAGATCGCGTCAATATCGGGGTCGTGCGCAGCCATCTTGAAAAAGATCTGGGCATAGGCGCAGCTGCTTTTGGCTTTGGCGCAGGTATATTTTTTCTCGCCTACGCCCTGTTTGAAGTGCCTTCCAATATCCTGCAACAACGCTTTGGTGCCAAGGCCTGGCTGACACGTATCATGGCCAGTTGGGGCATTGTCGCCACCGGCATGGCCTTTGTGCAGGGTGAAACCTCGTTCTATATCATGCGTTTTTTGCTGGGCGTGGCTGAGGCGGGATTTTTCCCGGGTGCAGTATATTATTTCACGCAATGGTTGCCAAACCGCGAACGCGGCAAGGCGATGGCGATTTTTCTGAGCGGGTCGGCACTGGCGTCGGTCTTATCCGGCCCTTTGTCAGGTGCCTTGTTGCAGATAGAAGGTGGTGGCTTTCATGGCTGGCAGTGGATGTTCATTATCGAAGGTCTGGCATCGATTGCCTTGTGCTTTGTCGTCTGGTTTTTTCTGGATTCGCATCCACGTGACGCAAAATGGCTGAGCGACGCAGAGCGTAATGCCTTGACAGCCGTCATCACCAAAGAACAAAAAGAGCGTGATGCCAGCAAGCCTGGTCATGTCAGCTCTTTCACCCTGCTGCGTGACAGCCGCATTGCCCTGTTCTGTTTCATCTATTTTGCCATTCAACTGACAATTTATGGCGCCACATTCTGGCTGCCCAGCATTATCAAAAAAATGGGGCATTTCAGTGATTTCCAGGTTGGCTTGTTCAATTCCATACCCTGGCTGATATCCATTGCCGCCATGTATCTTTTTGCCTTGCTGGCAGTGCGTTTCAAGCACCAACAAATGTGGGTCGCCATAGCCCTCGCGATTGCAGCCTGCGGCATGCTGGCGTCAACTGTAGGTGGCCCCGTATTCGCGTTTGTCGCCATCTGTTTCGCTGGAATAGGCTTCAAGGCGGCATCATCGCTGTTCTGGCCGATACCACAAGCCTATCTCGACAGTCGTGTCGCTGCCGCCGTGATTGCCCTGATCAATTCACTGGGCAACCTCGGCGGCTTCGTAGCACCTGCGACCTTCGGTTTTCTGGAACAGAAAACCGGTTCCATACAGGGTGGCCTGTATGGATTGGCAGCTGCTTCTTTGGTAGCAGGGATTCTGGTTTTTCTGACACGCAAACCAAAAACGCTGTGATACAAGCGAAGATCAGGCTGGTACTGGTGCATCAATAGCCGGTAACCGGCATGGCGGGCTACCTGATTATTTGCGACTGCACAGCATGCCCACCAGCACGCCGGCTGTGGCAGCAACAGAAATGGCACGCCATGGGTTTTCTTTGACATAGTCATCGGCTGACGTGGCCATTTGCTTGCCTGCGGCGATGGCACTGGTTTGTGCATCTTGCGCCTTGGACAGTGCTGCTTCCAGCAAACGCATGCCACGGTTACGCGCTTCTTCAGCCTTGTCGCCAGTCAGCGACGCTGCGGAGGCCAGCAGAGCCTGCGCATCTTTAAGCAATACTTTGACATCGTTATTGACCGCTTGCAAATTTGATTCGAGCATGATGATTTCCTTTATTTTGGTTGATTACGGATTCAGCGACGCAGATAAGAAAAGCGCCGCGCTGTTACTGCTTTCTGGTGTCACTTTTTGGTGCTGCAATTGTTACGATTGTTAGGACTGCTACGATTGCTGCACTGAATTTGATGTTGCTGTTGCTGCGATTTTTGACTTGCCCCGCTTGGGACTGCACCATTTTTTACACTGCATAAACGCTTCCCCCCAAGGGAACAAGTCTGCGGCTGCCTTTCCTTGAATATTTTCTTTGTCAAAACAAAGAAAATACCTCGGTCGCCGCGCCAAAACCCGGATTGGCTTCACAAAGGTCGACTGAGTCAACAGCCAATCCATTTCTACTCCAGTAAATCCCGCATGTCATCCGCATGTTCCTCTTCCATCGCCATGATCCCGATCAACATATGTTTCGTGGTCGGATCAGTATCACCGATCTGCGCGATCATCTGACGATAGGATTCGATGGCAACCCGTTCAGCAATCAGGTTAGCCTTGATCATGGCCTGGATATCCTCAGAATCATCGTATTCAGCATGACTATTTTCAGTCAGATGGGCAGGATTGAAATCAGGTTTGCCGTTCAGCTGAACGATGCGCTCTGCCAGCAGATCGGCATGCGCCTGTTCTTCGATGGCGTGCTGCAAAAATTCGGCCTTGATCGGGCCATTTTGCAAGCCTGATGCAGTGTAATAATGTCGTTTGTAACGCAAGATGCAGACCAGTTCCGTGGCTAATGCTCCGTTGAGCATATCGATGATTTGCTGGCGGTTAGCCTGATAGCCCGCGGTTACGGGGCCTTGGTCCATGTTTCTTGCAGCTTCGCGTATGGCGGCAGTATCAAGGCCATGTTTTACTTTATTATCGTCGTGCATGATGTGCTTTCGAATGAGTGGTCATCGGTAAAGGAGTATCAACTCCAGCAGCTATCGCCAAATATGGCAGTACCTACTTTATAAGCTCAAAACCAAGTTGAATCGGTTCGCTAACGTACATAAGTGGCAATTTTCCGGCGATCTGAAAATAGCTTCGTACGCCAACGTACATTGGTGATGCACAAATTCAGGTATGCTGACAGGCAGAAAAAGAGTTGCGTCATACTGTAATAAAGCGCTCAAGTCAGCGCTCACCAATAACCAAATAAATGAAAAACAAGGCACTGAAGATAACGCTGGTTTTACTGGCAAGCATTCTGGTCACACTGTCAGTGGCATTGATAATCTTGCTGAACATGGACTGGAACCGGGCCAAACCCTGGCTCAATACACGCACCAGTGCGGCACTGGGGCGGCCCTTTGCCATTCAGGGTAACCTGAGCCTGACCTGGGAAAAACAATATGCGGGACCAGAGACGGGGGGCTGGCAATCCTTCATCCCGTGGCCGCACTTGCTAGCCAAAGATGTGCATGTCGGTCAACCGTCGACACTTTCACCCTTGCCGGAACAAGTCACTTCAAGCCCGGACGCAAAACAAGCAGCAGGCAAACCTGCAACTACTGTCACCGGCGATATGGCGTCGATAGAAGAAATCAGTTTTTCACTTAACCCACTGGCATTAATTGAAAAGAAAATTGCTATTCCGGTTTTGCGCTTTCACAATTCCAGCGTTCACTTGCTGCGTCTAGCAGACGGCAGGAATAACTGGACCTTTGAGCATGATGCAAATAAATCGCCCTGGCAGCTTCAATTACAACGTATTGTCTTCAGCAAGGGTAGCCTGCATTTTCAAGATGCACTGCGTCACGCCGATGTCACCATGGATATCAATACCGTCGATGCTGACCCCGGCTATGGCGTAAGCTGGACGTTGCAGGGCAAGCTCAATAATGAAACCATTACCGGTGGGGGCAAGGCGGGGGCAATTTTATCCTTGCAACAGCAGACCGCGCCTTACCCCATCATGGCAAACTTGCAGATGGGCAAGACGGTGGTCTCGGTTGAGGGTACGTTGACCAAACCCAGCGATCTGGCAGCGTTGGATATGCGTCTGAAATTGTCTGGCATCAGCATGGCGCGTTTATATGCCTTAAGCGGTATCGCGTTTCCGGAAACACCGCCGTTTTCTACTGAAGGTCATTTAATTGGCAGTATGGGCAAGCACAGCAGTCACTGGAAATATGAAAAATTCAGTGGCAAGGTCGGCTCTAGTGATATTGGTGGCGACCTGGATTTTCTGTCGAGGCAACCACGGCCTTTATTGTCGGGCAAGATCGTCTCGCACACCTTGCAATTTGTTGATCTTGGCCCATTGATTGGTGCCGACTCGAACGCCAACAAACTCAAGCGTGGTGCTGAAGCGGTGCAACCAGGTGACAGGCTCTTGCCAGTCGAACCGTTCCGTACCGAACGCTGGCGCAGCATTGATGCCGATGTTGATTTCAGCGCAGAGAAATTCATCCGTGAAAAACAATTACCCATAAAAAATTTGCATACCCGACTTTCCATGCAAGATGGAGTGATGACTTTAAAACCACTGGATTTTGAACTGGCTGGCGGTCATATCAGCGCTGACATCAAGCTAGATGGAAGTGGCCGCAGTGGTGCCAATGCGATCAAGGCGGTCATGCAGCTTGGGGCGCGCCACATCAAGTTAAAGCAATTGTTCCCTTCAATGGAAAAACTGGAAGTCACTGTCGGTGAAATTAACGGTGATGCTTCCTTGTCTGCCACCGGCAATTCTGTTGCCAGCCTGCTGGGCGCATCAAATGGTGAAATCAAGACTGTGATCAATCACGGCAGCATCAGCAAATTGCTGCTTGAAGAAATGGGCCTGAATATAGGTAATGTGATATTGGCGCACCTGTCAGGTGACAAACAAGTCAAACTGAATTGTATGGTCAGTGATTTTGAAGTCAGCAATGGCGTGGCAAATATACGCAGCTTCGTGGTCGATACCGATGCAGCCATACTCGATATCAGTGGGAGCATGAATATGGCGCAGGAACAACTGAATTTGACTATCAAGCCAAACAGCAAGGGTTTGCGGGTGTTCTCTCTGCGTTCTCCCCTGTATATAAAAGGTAGCTTCATGCACCCTAAAGTCAGCATCGATAAAACTGTCATGGCCATGCGTGCAGGTGGCGCAGTGGCCCTGGCCGTGGTGGCACCATTTGCAGCTTTGCTGCCGCTGATCAATACCGGGCCAGATAAAGAGAGTGATTGTACAAATTTATTGGCTGATGCCAAGGTAGCGCCTGTCGCCCCACCACCAGGCAAGACCTTTAAACGCAAGGTGAAATAAAGGTGGCTGGAGAAACTGCCATATTGGGTCTGGTTTAATGTATGACCGGCCTGCTAAAGGCTGATTGCAGATACAGAATGCGGTAAGAGCAAAACAGCGAGTCCCTGGGCTCGCTGTTTTGCAAATCAGGAGACTTGAAGCGGCCAATATCTATAATTGTATATTTATTACTTGCCTGATTGCGTGACTTTTGCGCCAGAGTCCCCGGGCTTATTGACCAGAAACTCAATCAGATCTTCTGCTGCCTGCGTGACACCCGGCTGAAAATACGCCAGATCTTAGATAGTGTGGCTTGCGCCTGAGACACTGATCAGGGGCATCTGCAACTTGCATGGATGATTTTATCTGCGCATAGCCAGGGTCTGGCAAATTAGCCTTTTACCATCTCGCTACCGTTGGCTAGCCCTGATACCATACAGTCAACCAAAGTACCGGATGCAAAGGCACTCAGTAAAGGCAAAGCAAGCCGGCTGTTGATCATCAACGACAATGAAGATATGGCCATCTTGCTTATGGCGATACTGGAAACCCTGGGTTGTCACGTAATGGTCGCAGTCTATGCGAAGATGCCTTTGACAGAGTCGCAAAGGAAGATATCCAGGTCATCGTACTCAATATGGGCTTGCCAGATTTGGATGGCTATGGACTGGCAAAACAATTACGCGCCAATACCAGGACTGAATATTTATTGCTGATGGCATTAACAGGATGAGGGCAAGTATATGACAGCTTGCTTTCCAAAACAGCTGTTTTTGAACATCACTTCGTCAGCCGATTGATCTAGCACAGTTGTCGGGAACACTGGCAAATTTCAGCTGAAAATCAGTGACTATAGTTGACTTGCCTTTGTACATTACGAAGGCACAATGATCGCTTGGCGTCTGCTTTTACTTTTGATTTGTCTTTTTCAGCAGCAACATTAATTGCCGTTAGCTTTGATGACGGTAGCAACTTTCTTGATTTCTGCAACGATTTCATTGATGGCCATTTCCAGCGTGTATTTTTTTGCTTCGGCATCACGTTGCACTTCTGGCGTCCTGAACAAATGCCGGTTACGGATCAATACTGCTTTTTCATAAATCTTTAAAGCGAAATTCATTTCCGTGTAGTCCATGATCATCTCCCTATCTTTTATTTTTCAGGCCTTTTCAGACCGTCACACGCCGACTTGCTGGAAGCTGCTGCCAAATCAAGCTGGTCAGTGTAGTCATGATACCAGCTTGATTTTCGCAACAGCCTCTTGCGGTCGGCTACTTCCTATCATGCGACAGCGTATGCCACCGCACTGAACTTCCCGTGATGCGGATTACAGCGGTGGATGGTAGTAACTATGCACACTGTCAGCCCAGGTCTGGTCTGCCATGTTTGGCCAGTGATCGCTATCAAAGCCAGGCGCATTTTCAAAGCGTTCCTTGTCGATATTAAGAATGAATTGCTTGTTGACCGTATCCAGCGTCAACGCAGACCAGGGTACGGCAAACAGTTTTTCACCGATGGTCAATATGCCGCCGTGAGCGACGACTGCATACGCTACCTTGCCAGTACGCATATCCAGCATGATTTCCTTGATGTCGCCCAGATGTTCATCAGCATGGTTGACAACATTGTCGCCAGTCAGTGTTTTCGCGCCCATCAGTTCGGGGCCGGGGCCTTTATGATCGTTGCCGCCATTCAGGCCGGTCAAGCCATAACTATCGAGTTCTTGATTAATCATGTTCATTTCCTTCAGGGTGAGTTGAGGAGTCATTATGCGCAGCAGATCTGAAAATATCAGTTCGATACCGAACATAGATGGATAAAGTCTGTCCATTTCAATGGCCGGTTTTATTCTTCACTGGTGCAACACTTTCTGCTGTCTTGCCTGCTTGCCTGTCAGTGGCAGCTACAGTCGTCTTCGTCACTGATTTCGCAGCTGCTTTGTCCGCCCCGTGGCTACCTGAATTGCCACTGACTGCGGCTTCAGCACCGCGCTGGCCGCGCATATCGGTATCGACTTGCCCGCTTTCGAGATCATCATGCGCCTGTTTGATTTCCTTGCGCGGTGGCGCTGCATGCTCAGGACTTTCGTCGCGTTCATGCGGCATCTTGATATCATCGGCGTGCGGCTGCTGATCAGTGCTGACTTCTGCCTGGCTGGCCTTGTTGCCTGCCGGGTGGGTGGACGGGATTGGTTTATTCATGACAATCACACCTTGGGTATCACGACAGCAGGTGCGGAAGGCACAGCGCTGACAGTGTTTTGTGCAAGTGAAATATCACCAGGCTGTTCATTGCCTGTCTTCACAAAGGTGGGTGGTTTAAGGGGATCAAAATCATCCCAATGGCCCGCGACAATATTACCTTCGCCGATTTCGATATGATCAGCACCAACGCCTTTCAGCAAGGCGGCGACGGCCTCTTCATTGGCAGGCAACTTGACGCTGACGGCCACGATCATGCCAGACTTGCGCACGGCATGAGCGTTTTCTGCATCTTCATTACCATCGCCCTTTTCTTTCATTTGCGACAGGCTACCCACCAGCGAACCAATGTGCGCACCAACCAGGCCACCAAGCGCCGTACTGATAGGCCCGGTCAATGGTATGCCTATCGAGCCGATAACAGCACCGACAACGCCACCTGTAGCAGCGCCTGTTGTCACGCCATTCGCGGCATCTTTGGCACCCGGCGAATCGTCGCGGTCACCACCGATAGGATAGCTGTCATGCTGGCCTGGCGGGTTCAGGTAAAACGAAGTCATCTCCTCACGCGCAAAGCCCATCGCCGTTAGCTGCGAAAAAGCTTGCTGCACCTGTTGCTGTTCTTGAAATCGTCCAGCGATAATATGTGTCATGATATTTTCCTTTTTCTATAGATGACAAGCTTTTAGCCCCGAAGTATTTTTTCATCATTGGGCTCTGCCCAGCAACTGGCTTAAAGATATACTTGTAGAGAACGGACATCCGTACGCTAGCGAACTTAAACCACTTTGACACTTTAAATATGGCAACAGACATGATGCAGGCAATGAATAGCATGGAAGAATTTCTCGCTAGCAGCACCTATATTGACTGGCAACACCCTGCCGTATTGCAACAGGCCAGGGCACTTGCCGCAGGCACAGATGATGCAGAAGAAATCACCCGCCGCTGTTTTGAATTTGTCCGTGATGAGATCAGGCATAGCTGGGATTACCGGCAAAACCCGGTCACTTGCAAGGCATCTGATGTGCTGGCGCATGGTACGGGGTATTGCTATGCCAAAAGCCATTTGCTGGCGGCATTGCTGCGTGCCAACCAGATACCTGCTGGCTTGTGTTACCAGCGCCTGACGATCACCGACGTGCCGCCGTTTTGCCTGCATGGCCTGAATGCCGTGTACCTGCCTGCGCATGGCTGGTACCGTATTGATGCGCGCGGCAACAAACCCGGCGTGGATGCCGCGTTCTGCCCGCCACGAGAACAACTGGCATTTGCCGTGCGCCCGCCACATGAGCAGGATGGCCGCCAGATCTGGAGTGAGCCACATCCAGTCATTGTCGAGGTCCTGCAGCAATGTGCTACCGTCGAACTGGTGATGGACAATTTGCCAGATGCTGATCTGCACAATGCCGCAGTCACGCCATAAATCCTTTTACTCCTCTTTTCAGGCAGAACCATGAGCCAGCTCTACCCCTCTCCAGAAATTGTCGTGCAACGTCAACTGGACGCCTATAACGCCCGTGACGTTGACGCCATATTGACAACCTATGCGCCTGACGCACGGCAATTTGAATTTCCCGGCAAACTGGTCGCCAGCGGACATGATGAAATCCGTGTGCGCATGGCACAGCGTTTTTTGGAAAATAACCTTCATGCAAAGCTGGTGCGCCGGGAAGTGATCGGTCACCTGGTCATTGACTATGAAGACATTACACGCACTTTTCCCGAAGGCACAGGGCAACTGGAAATGATCGCCATTTATGAAGTCAAAGACGGCCTGATACACAGTGCGTCGGTGATTGCCGGCGCCAGGACGCTGGATGCATCTCTCTGACAAAAAAACCTGGCACAGGACTTATCCCGTGCCAGGTAAACTCCTGCTCAATACAAGGGGGAGTTACCTGTCTGCACCATCAAGGGAGGCATAGACAGGCAACATTGTCAGGCTATCATGCTGTTTATTTTTTTATCACTATACGAAAGTCTGGGGTAAGATTTATTGCCCAGTTGGCAAGCTGGGCAATAAGGTGTAATACATCGCACCTCAGCGGCGACAGGCATGTGCCGCCTCTCCCCCCATCGCGCACTATGCATTGCCAGGCACAGCAAAGTGACTGGACACAACAATCCAAGTAAAATGTTGGCATTCCCCGCTTTTATCTTCACCCATCATGGCACGCCTGCAACTGCATTTCCCTGAAGACCAGTTTTACTACTCCACCCAACTGACAGTGCGCGTAACCGACATCAATGGCGCAAATCACCTGGGTAATGATTCCATGATCTCGATGATTTCAGAAGCACGGGCGCGCTTTCTATACGAATTTGGCATACGCGAAACTGCTCACGGTGGCAGCGGCATCATCGTCACTGACCTGGCCACTACCTACAAGGCAGAAGCCCATGCCCGCGACCAGTTATTGTTTGAAGTCGGCGTGATGGATTTCAATCAGTATGGTGGCGACATCACCTTCCGCATCACCCGCCCTGCCGACAGCAAATTGATCGCCATGGCAAAGTCAGGCTTCGTGTTTTTTGATTACAAGGCTGGTCGCGTAGTGGAAATGCCTGAAGATTTTAGAGCGAAGTTTGAGCGGGTGAATTATTTGGCGTAGCTGGATCAGCGCAATCAGGCAACTCAAGCTGGCGTAGTAATAATATTCATGTCGTAAACCTGCATTCTAGGGTACCGCAGTTTAGGGTACCGCAGTTTTTCGCAAGTCATCCAGCACATATTGCCATGCCTTGGCGTAGCCTGGCATAGCAGCCTGCCCCTCAGCTTGCGATGTTGCTGCCTGAGCCGCCAGCTCCAGCGCCTGCTGCCCAGCTGTTGACTGCAGCACCGGCCGGGCGTCAGCCAGGGCGGTCAGCAACGCCGTCGTCAATTGATCAAGTGCCGGGCGTATCTGGGTTTTAAGGTCGGGTGGCTTGGCAAAACTGGCTTGCTGCTGCTTTTGCCAGTCAGCAAACAAGGCTACCTGTATCATCTTGCCAGCCACGATTTGCGCATTGAAAAACCCTTGCGCCATGTCTGGTGTCAAACCGTATTGCGGCGCCTGTTTTGCCAGCGCATCCAGTATTTGCTGTTCACGCACGGGGTCGTCAATGGCAACTTTGGCATTCCACTTATACATGGCGACATCTTTTGCCAGCACCAGACGCTGCTGCATCAGCGTCAGCAAGTGCAATAGCCTGGGGTCGGCATTGGTCTGGGCTAGTGCTGCTTGTGGTGGCAAAGCAAGCACAAGGCTGAGACAAAACAGCCACAGCATGAAGCCGTGGCGCAGTGTTTGATTTCTTGCAGGCACAGAATGTAAATGTGGCATGGATGATAGTGGTGGCTTGAACAGGGATGATATACCTGCCATTGTAAATGCGAATGCGCTTCGCCCTCGATCCAGGGCCATCGTATTTGCCTACAAATACATGCTCTTTTGCCTGTCCGCTTCCGACAGTTCAATATCCCTGGCTTCGTAGAACGCAAAAATCGCATCGACGATATTGGCGGGTTCATCGATCAGTTGCACCAGATTCAGATCATCCGGGTTGATCATGCCCTTGCCCGCCAGTTGAATGCGTATCCAGTCAAGCAGGCCACTCCAGAACGTCGTGCCTACCAGAATGACGGGAATGTGGCGGGTCTTGCCGGTCTGGATCAGCGTCAATACTTCGCTGAGTTCATCAAGCGTGCCGAAACCGCCAGGAAAGACCACGTAGGCATCGGCATATTTGACAAACGCCACCTTGCGGGCAAAAAAATGGCGAAAGGTCAAACTGATGTTTTGCCAGGGATTGCTGCTTTGTTCATGTGGTAATTCAATGTTGAGGCCCACGGATGGCGAGGTGCCTTCGAAGGCACCCTTGTTGGCAGCCTCCATAATACCAGGGCCACCGCCGGAAATAACGGCAAAACCCGCGTCTGACAGGCGGCGCGACAAATCCACACACATTTCATAATAAGGGTCGTCTGGCTTGATGCGGGCAGACCCAAAAATCGTCACGGCAGGGCGGATAGTTGAAAGGCGCTCGGTAGACTCGATAAATTCTGCCATAATCGTGAACATATGCCATGATTCACGCGCTTTCAGCGAAGTTGCCTTTTCCTGATCGATAATCTGGCGCAACTTCGTCACATTTTTCCGGTTTTCGTTCATATGCAAAATACTCTCTTGTTAGTTGATGGCTCCAGCTATCTGTACCGCGCCTTCCACGCCCTGCCCGACCTGCGTAATGCCCAGGGTGAACCGACAGGCGCCATACATGGCATGATCAATATGTTACGCCGTTTGCGCACGGATTACCCGGCAGCCTACATTGCCTGTGTGTTTGACGCAAAAGGCAAGACCTTCCGCGATGACCTGTATGCCGACTACAAGGCCCAGCGTGCGCCCATGCCAGATGACTTGCGCCTGCAGATAGAACCCATCCACGCTGCCGTCAAGGCCATGGGCTGGCCTATCCTGATGGTAGAAGGGGTTGAAGCTGATGACGTCATCGGGACGCTGGCAGTGGAAGCCACCAAACTGAACATGAACACCATCGTCTCTACCGGTGACAAGGATCTGGCACAACTGGTGAATGCCAATGTGACCCTGATCAATACGATGAGCAATGAAAAGCTCGACGAACCCGGTGTCCTGGCCAAATTTGGCGTGCCACCCAACCGCATCATCGATTACCTGACACTGATAGGTGACACTGTCGATAACGTGCCAGGTGTCGCTAAATGCGGCCCCAAGACCGCCGTCAAATGGCTGGCAGAATATGACAGCCTGGATGGCGTCATCGCCAATGCCGACAAGATCAAGGGTGTGGTTGGTGACAACCTGCGCAGTGCGCTGGAATGGCTGCCACAGGGCCGTGTACTGATCACCGTGAAGACGGATTGCGATCTGGCAGGACATTACACGTCCATACAGGACAGCCTGGTAGCAAAAGAAGAAGACAAGGCAGAACTGGTCAGCTTCGCTGGCCGCTGGGGCTTCAAGACCTGGCTGCGTGAACTGACTGGCGACGCCACTGCTGGCGCGACCCCTCTGCCTGCCGCCAAAGCAGCAACCAGTGGCAGTAATTCAGTGCAGGCGGGTTTGTTCAATGACGATGCAACAGACCTTGATCACCCCGCGAACCCTGTCGTTCAAAATTACGAGACAGTGTTGACAGAGGCTGCCCTGGACGAATGGCTGGCCCGCATCAACGCCGCCAAACTGACCTCGGTGGATACAGAAACCACGTCACTGGAACCGATGACAGCACAACTGGTCGGCATTTCGCTTTGTTGCGAAGTGGGTCATGCGGCTTACATCCCGGTCGCCCACAACTACCCTGGCGCGCCCGATCAATTACCCAAGGCACTGGTGCTGGACAAACTCAGGCCTTGGCTGGAAGATGACAGCAAAGTCAAGGTCGGCCAGAACCTCAAATACGATAGCCATATCTTCGCCAACCAAGGCGTGCAATTACGCGGCATCGCGCATGACACCTTACTTGAATCCTATGTGTTTGAATCCCACAAATCACATGACATGGACAGCCTGGCCATGCGCCACCTGGGTAAGAAGACCATCAGTTTTGAAGAAGTCTGTGGCAAGGGTGCCAGCCAGATCGGCTTTGACCAGGTCGATATAGAACGCGCCACTGCCTACGCCGCAGAAGACGCCGACATCACCCTGCAACTGCACCTGGCCATGTGGCCAGAAATTGAACCGGATGCGAACCTGTTGCGCGTCTACCAGACCATAGAATTACCAACCTCGGTCGTGCTGCAAAAGATAGAGCGCAATGGCGTGCACATCAATAAAGACCTGCTCGAAACGCAATCGCATGAAATCGGCATACGCCTGCTGGAACTGGAACAAAAAGCCTATGAACTGGCAGAGCAGCCTTTCAACCTGAATTCACCCAAGCAACTGGGCGAAATTTTCTTTGGCAAACTGGGCCTGCCCGTTGTCAAGAAAACGCCATCCGGCGCCCCATCGACCGACGAAGAAGTCTTGCAAAAACTCGCTGAAGATTACCCTCTGCCCAAGGTCTTGCTGGAATACCGTGGCCTGGCCAAACTCAAATCGACTTATACCGACAAGCTGCCCAAAATGGTCAACGCCACGACAGGGCGCGTGCACACCAATTATGCGCAAGCCGTAGCTGTTACTGGCCGCCTGGCATCGAATGACCCCAACCTGCAAAACATCCCCGTGCGTACTGCCGAAGGCCGCCGCATACGCGAAGCCTTTGTGGCTGGGCCGGGCAACGTCATCATCTCGGCCGATTATTCACAAATCGAATTACGTATCATGGCCCATATCTCGGGCGACGCCAGCCTGCTGGCCGCCTTTGCCAATGGTGAAGACATCCACCGCGCCACTGCCTCGGAGATTTTTGCCGCAGCACTGACCGAAGTGACCAATGAACAACGCCGCTACGCCAAGGTCATCAACTTCGGCCTCATCTATGGCATGAGCGCTTTTGGCCTGGCCAGCAACCTCGGCATAGAACGTTCTGCCGCGCAAAGCTATATCGACAAATACTTCCAGCGTTACCCCGGCGTCGCCCAGTACATGGCCGACACCCGCACCAAGGCCAAAGCACACGGCTATGTAGAAACCGTCTTTGGCCGCCGCCTGTGGCTGGCCGAAATCAATTCCCCCAATGGCCCCCGCCGCGCTGGTGCCGAACGCGCAGCGATCAACGCCCCCATGCAGGGCACCGCAGCCGACCTCATCAAACTCGCCATGATAGCGGTACAAGGCTGGCTGGAAACAGACAAGCTGCAATCCAGAATGATCATGCAGGTACACGATGAACTGGTACTCGAAGTACCACAGGCCGAGCTGGAACTGGTCAAACAGAAATTGCCTGAACTGATGGCGAATGTTGCCAAGCTGGATGTGCCGCTATTGGCGGAAGTAGGTGTGGGCGGGAATTGGGAAGAGGCGCATTGAGGCAGCTAAAGTCGTCATCTTTCGTAGGTTGAGCTACGCATCATCAGCCCAACACTGGGCCTTTGATAAGCATATACGTTATTGAAAAGCCGAGTGTTGGACTGATACCCCGTAGCACAACTTATGTAACACGTCGTATAGTATTATTTTTTTCGATTTGCGAATACTATAAATATATTTTCTCTATCGAATTCTTATGACCCAGTGTCTAGAGAAGATAGACTCCAAAATACTAAAGTAGATCAAGTACTGTGCAATTCACTCATCCTTCTGAAAACTTTGACTTTGAAATACCAGATGACTGGTGGATTGCAGGTAATGCACTACAATTTGATCTGAAAAGTAAATCTTTTTTTGCATCTTCGATTACAGAATGGCCAACTAAAGTTGTTGCAATATCGCAGGTCGCCGCTCCAAGGCGCGATCCGGGTGTTGAAGGACTTCGAGAAAAACGTACAATCGCTATTTTGCAAGCGATTACTTCAGGTGTTGCTCTTCCAGCTTTGGAAGTATATTTTGAATCTAATTCAAACTGCATGGCAGTGCGTGATGGTTTTCATCGATACTATATTTCTATTGCGCTTGGATTCTCAATGGTACCTGTGTCGGTCAGACCTTATTACATTTTTTAATAAGAAAGCCAGCAGGGCCGTGAATTACGTATGTGGGGGAATACAGGGTTGATTAAATCTGTTCCCCAGCAAGGTGAAAGCCAAAGCTAATTATGCGCCGAGTGTTGGGCTGATAAATCGTAGCCCAACCTACGCCATACCAAAAATCTGCGATAATTTGATGTCCCTTAATTTTCTCTCGAATTAAAACCATGCGCTACCGACGCGCCAATGTCCCAGGTGCTACTTACTTTTTCACGGTCAATCTACAAGACCGGAAAAGCCAGCTACTGACCGAACATATTGGTGCATTAAGAAGTGCATTTCGCACAGTGCAAACCCAATACCCCTTCGAAATCATCGCCATGGTAGTCATGCCTGATCATCTGCATGCTATTTGGCAATTACCTGAAGGTGATATTGATTTTTCAATGCGCTGGTCACTCATCAAGGCCACTTTTTCCAAAGCCCTGCCCAAACAGGAAGCCATCAGCATCAGCCGCGAGAAAAAACGCGAACGCGGTATCTGGCAACGCCGTTTTTGGGAGCATATGATCCGTGATGACGATGATCTTGAAAAGCACATCGCCTATGTCCATTACAATCCCGTCAAGCATGGGTATGCAGATCGAGCCAGCGCATGGGCTTATTCATCTCTGCATAAATTCATTGCTCAGGGAATGATCGATCCTGGTTGGGGTGACATAGCTTCTTTGATGGCGATGCCTGAACTGGAGTAAAAAACAGCGTGATGAATTAAGACATTGTAGGTTGGGCTACGCTTCACCAGCCCAACACTCAGCCTTTGATCAAGCCGATATACATTAACAAGATCAATACTAGATTTTATTAGAAGCATTCGTCATTCAAACGTCCAGTGTTGGGCTGATAAACCGTAGCCCAACCTACGGTACTGGATAGCAAAACCAGTGGAAGCTACCCAGCCCCACGCGCCATCTCAAACTAGGAGCATGGGCAAATTTGAATACGCTACAACGCACCTCAAGCCCGCCACACATCCATCTGCCCTGCTGCATTCACCGCGCGCACCAGCAATTGCGAGCGCCAGTCCACCATGATCAGGCCGTGGCTGGCGTTTAATTTTGCGAAGGCCTCCATCAGTCTGGCATTTTCGGCCTGCGGCCCCATGCTGACAGCCAGCACCGGGATGCCGTGGTCATCAGCAAAACCATAGAGACTGACATTGCCACCCAGCGCCAGGCTGAAGCCATTTTGCACCTGGCCGCTGAGGGTGTTGCCGTAATACAGCATGGGGGCCGGGCCTATACTACATCCCAATAAGGTGGCCAGCGTTGGCACGTCGGTATCAAGCACGCTGCTTCTTTTCAGGTCGCGCACATAGGCTTTGCGCCAGCCAGCTTCGGTACGGTGGGTGGCTTCGAAGCTTTTGTATTCGGCCAGCATGGCCTGTATTTCTTCCAGCCTGTTGCCGGGGAAAAATTCCACTTGTTCCCATTCATCTTCATGCAGCAGAAAATCTGTTTCTGTCGGCTGCGCTGTCACAGGCAATAGGCTTGCCAGTTCATTCGACAAAGTGGGGACGCTGAACAGGATGTCGTTGGGATTGATCGTTGTCATGTGCATTAGCCTGATACCAAAAAGGCCATCAATAGAGAAAAGTTGATTTTACCTGTAATTGCCAAAGCGGCTACAAACGCGGGTTTGAAAATGCACTTAGAAGGCGCTTTGGCTTTTCAAAACGTAGCCACATCAGGGATAATGCAGACGCTGTGCAAATCAATACGGGCCACAAGCTGGCTGACCTGTCCAACCCTGCTGCTATTTTGCCCCATGTATCCAAAACAATTTTTTATCGAACAATTTTCTGATATTGATACTGAAGATTTGCTGGTCAAGCTATCCAGTGATGAACTGGTGGACAACGCCAAGGCAGCGATCAGGGACATTCTGGCGGCGCGTGGTACGCCGGTCACAGAAATTACACGCTTGAGTAAGGAGGCGCATAGAGCAGAATACAAGGCAATACATGGGGCTACGGCATGCGAATATTGCACTGCATCTGCAAGGCGGAATCCGGTTCTTGATGAAGGGCAGCGTTTCTGTTCCACAACCTGCCTTTACAAGGCCAGGCTAAGCGAGGCAGCAGTGGATTTGACACAGGTCGAGATCGAGCTGGCCGCCGGAAAGATACGCGCAGGCGCGTGCCCGCTTTGTGACAACAGGACTACGCCAGTTGAAGTGCGCTCTCACTACACAGTGGTTTCCGTTATTTTTATGAGCAATTACGAGACCAAGAGTAAAATCTGCTGCCTCACCTGTGCCAGAAAAGACAACCGAAAATCTATGCTGATCAGCTTTTTTCTAGGATGGTGGGGAATACCGTGGGGATTTATATTTACCCCAGCGGCACTGTTCGGTAACCTGATGGCGATGTTCGCAATGCGCGGTGCTGATGAGCCTTCCGAAGCGCTGCGGAAAGAGGCGAAATATCAGCTAGCTCTCGCCGCTTTGAAAAAATCAGAACAAATCAAAAACCTGGGGGGCGCTATAGGTCTTGGCCCACGTTGAGATTTTTCGCTCTATCAGCGCTATCATGGTGAACCATCTTAGCTGACCTGTCATTCTTCACCAGATGCAGGCGTTTAAAATCCATCCGTTTCCACGTGCATCAAATCCCCGCTCACATCAGTGCTGACGAAACGGATTGTGGTCTTGCCAACCCATATGACCTGGCCAGGTTTCATGGTGGCTTGCAGGTGACGGGTGTCCTTGTCATTGACAGGCTGGATGCGGATTGCGCCATCGTGCGAACTGAGACGGGTGTCTATGGTATAGACCAATGGGCCAGGCTGGGGGATGCTGCTGTCATAGCCTTCGGCACGGCGGCTTTCGACGATGATGGCAGTTGTCTTGCCGGTAGGGACAATGATGATCTTGCTGCTGCCATCCGTGTCAGCGCGGCGTTCTATAGGGCTGAGCCTGGCCTGCAATTGGGCAGTATTTGCGCAGAGTACCTGGCTGTCGGCCAGCCAGCCCAGTTGCCATCTTTCCCAGCCCAATAGCTCACGTCCCTTGCCAGCGGGGTTCCCCATGACGCTGAAGTCGCCGACATAGGTATGCCATTCTTGCGTACTGGGCAGCGGCCCGGCCAGATCGACCAGCGACATGACGTGGCCGAATTCATGGTTGAACCACGACCATCCCAGTATGTTCAGGTCGCCGCCTGAGGTCGCACCATTCAGTATTTCACGCCCGCCTGCCTGTATGCCAAGACCTGGCCTGGCGGTAAACGCAGGCCCCCAGTCTATGGCCTTGACTGCCGGGTTGGCAATCACCAGCACCGCGTCAGTCTGGCTATAATCAATGCCTTTGCCTGCACGGTTGACCGCTTCTTGCAGATAGCTGCGTTGCGTTTCAAACGAGGCACCACGGCCAAAATGGTAATCCACCGAACTCTTGCCCATGCGCAGCCATTGATAACTGGGCAGCAGGCGCAAGTGCATTTTTCCATAGGATACGGCGTCAAAATATTTTTCAGCTTCGGGCGAAATGATGGACATCACTTGCTGAGGTGTAGCAGTCGCTGGCACATCACTAAAGTCGACGAACAGTACCGTGATACGGACATCACCCAAAGTCGGCAAGCGATTGGTAATGCGCGGAAAACCCAGGCCGACATCGCTTCTGATACCCATCTCTGGCAGGCGGCAAAGGGCTAGTGGATCGCTTTGTTTCGCAAGCACTGGCGACTTGTCTGCACCTGTCACGGTGCAGGTATAAGCGAAGGCAGCAGTGGTCAATATCAGTTTGACGAATGACTTTGATGTCAGCATAGATGGCTGAAAGATTTTCTTCATGCGGTGAGAGTAAGGCAAGCCAGTGAAAGCAGCGATTCGCCTTTAGTTTGACGATGTCTCTTTAAGCCGCTTCGTCAGCATTTCGCCATAGTGATCGGCGATCTTGTCCATTGCGGGCATGGTGCGGTTATAGAAAAAATCCATACTTTCGGCGTTAACTTTCGCGCCTATCGTTTTTTGCTTTTTCCCGGTTGCTGAATTGTTGAAATCGAGCATGAATTGCCTTTCCTGTTCGCTGAAACGGTATTCATAATTACGCCAGATCATTTCTTTGCTTTCGCCAGTACGCTTGCTTTCTGCGGCAACCTCCTGCCCGAATACTGCCGTTTTACGAAACGCCATACTGCCATAGAAATTGCTTAGATCGCGAATTTCCTGCACGGTATAGTATTTGGGGTAGATCGTTTCTGTCATGTCCGTAACAAGGCTGACGATATCTATTTTTTTATGCATGGCAGTAACTTCATCGGCGAGCTGTGGCGCCAGTTCGATCATGATTTTTTTTGCATTGGCGCGTTGCGCATCGGTCAGGGAACTGGCTTGCTCCAGCTTTTCTATCGCGCCCCTTTTTATTCCTTCGATACCGTTTTTTGCCTCACCATCAATGATGGTGGCCCACAGCTTATCCAGATTTTGTATGGCGACAAAGTCGTGCAATGCCTTTTTCATTTCGGGTGTGAGGGATTGTGCCTGGATGATGGGCGACAACAATAAGACAAAAATGACCGTCAGTGTTTTGATGATGGTTTTCAATTCTGAGCTCCGGTTAGCTGGCACGACAAGGCTGCATTGTAATGCACCGCATGAGATTTCCGTCCATCACGATAAATAAGGTATCAGCATATGCCCAGCACCTGGCATGCAAATCCTGGTTTCAAGCCCAGCATGGGAAACTGAAACAGGCTGAGCTGACCGGGGATGATATTGGCGGTCATGGCTTCTGCCAGTTTCAGACCCTGATCGCTATTGGTCAGCATGACCATACCATTACCGGTTGCCGGGTCTGCAATGACAAAGGCGCGATAGCCATAATTGTTGCCCCAGTGCCAGAGCAGCGTCGACTGCACCCCCTGCCCGGCTGAATTCGGATGCGTCAGACCCCAGCCCAGCCCCCATTGCACATTGCTTTGCTGATCTGTTATGACAGGGTTGGCAAGGATGCGCGTTATCGCGCTTTCATCACGCAACACCGCCTGCACAAAACGCGCATAATCGGTGACGCTGGCATGCAGACTGGCAGCAGCCACTGCATGCCGCGGCACGCGCAATGACAAGGCCTTGCCGTGCAGGCTACCGCAGATGAGATGGTCCTGCCATGCTTTGCCGGGTTGATAGCTGCTGTGTAGCATGCCTAGCGGCGCAAACACTTGCTGTTGCATCCAGGCTTCCAGTTCCATGCCGGTGATGGCTTCGACAACAGCTTGCAGCAACATGAAGCCTTCCCCTGAATATTGCCAGCGTGCGCCAGGTTCAAATTGAAAATCAAGGTGCCCGCTGGCCCAGTTCGGCAAGCCAGTCGTATGCTGCAAAACCATGCGTGCTGTCACTTTTTGCAGGCGACCGTCTGTCACCAGCTCATGCGCGCTATTACTATCACCGGGCTGGGATGCATGCTGATATCCCTGCGGCAGGTATTGCATCAATGGCGCATCTAATGCCAGCTTGCCCTGCGTCACCAGACCCAGCACAGCGTAGGCAAATACAGGTTTGCCCAGAGATGCCGCCTGGAAGATGCTATCACTGTCCGGCATGCGCGTCTCTTCACAGCCATTGGCAAAAACAGGCTCTTGTATCTGCCCGGCCTTGATATACACCAACGCAGCTGCGCAAACCTGGTACTGGCTGGCGAGTTGCTGAAATTGTGTAGATACATCAGCAGCCTTGGCTGGTTCAGTCGCCATCAGGCTGGCAACACATGCAAAGGCAAACAGGAATTGATTGAGCAGGTGCATGCCAGTCGAGCAGCAACGAGTATAAGATGCGCTGAAAAAGTCATTTCTCAATAGCATGTTCAATTTGGCATGTTCGCCTAAAATTTGGTGATGCTAATAATATACGATAAAAACTGTCACTAGATTTTTCCTTGTACTCTGAACTTATAAAGACTTGGTAGCTTGCGTCTGCTGACGCCTGCCGTAACAATATTGACCTGCCTTTTTTGCGGCCCAACTGAACACGTTAGATGCGTGCTTTTTACATTAACAAGCATATTCAATACGGCGGCAACAACCGCCGAAAGCCATGTAGCAAAACAATGATCGTAAAAACGATATTTCGTGGAAATAACCAGACAGAAAATCGCAACGATACTTTGCTTTCATGATGACTGGTCTTCTGCGCAAGTGCTTGCATATATTTACGGCTATGTGGCCAGTCTGCAATTCCTGCTTGCCATTCCTCAGGTACACCTGCACAGCCCGTTGTCGCGCCCGCCAGTGCGCCAGAAATGGCGGCAATGCTATCCACATCGCCACCAGCTTTAACTATTTCTTCTATGGTTGCACGGTAGTTGGAAAAATGCCTGTACCAAACCACCAGCGCGAACGGCACTGTGTGCAGGGTATAACCCGATATGCCATTTTTATTGCCAAACCTGGCTTTTGCCAATTGGACTGGCTGCGCTGATACGCAAGCTTCTTGTATTGCGAGAACTGCGCCCTGCCATTCTGCATCTGCAGAAACGGCAGTGAGTAAGGCAATCAATTCTGTCAGTGGCGGCTTCTTTTGCCATTGCTTGCTAACCAGTCGTGCACTGACTTCGGCGATTGCCATGGCACCAGCCAAGGCCTTGGGATCAGTATGAGTCAGCAGGGTAGACACTTCCACATGCTGGCGGCGAGCCAGTGCGTCATCTGCAAGGATCGCACCTATCATCGCACTGCGCATGCAGGGTCCGTTGCCAGCAGAATAGACACCACTATTGCGCAAACCCAGCCATAGACGGATGATGCTTCTCAGGGTTGCCCAGCCTGTGCCTGCGGGAAGGCACAACAGCCACAGACGCAAACTCCAGGAAAGTTTTTTTCTGAATTTGACAAGATCGCCATCACTGCGCAGCAGCGCATGCGTCACAAAGATGGAATGATCTGTATCATCGCTGATCATACCGCGACCAAAGAAAAATTGATGCTTTAGCGGAAATCTCGCCAAGCCTTCTATCCTGCGAGGTGATAGCCCCTCAAAGGGCAAGCCTATGGCATCGCCAACCGCGCCACCCACCAGGCATCCGGCAATGGCATCGGATGTCGATATGCAGATGTCTCTAACTGTCTTCTTGCGTATTGCATCCTTAGTCATCTTAATTTCATCGTTTCATATTCACTGCCTGATGCAGTCGATTTATAGCTCAATCTGTCGATCTAGCAGGTAAGACTATAGACTTCAACCCCACAGGTTCCAATCTATGCGGGAACGTGACCGACATTCAATAGATGATCAGCAAAAAATTCCATGAACAGCGCATCGTCAACCAGCCAAGACATCGTCCAGATATTCTTGTCATGTTGGTTTGTTCATGGGGAAAAGTCCTCTTATGCATAAATATAGAACTTGTAAGTTTGCAATTCTACAGAGGATATCTTACTTATTTTTATTTTTCAACTAAGTTAGTTGTAAAATAATATTAAGTTTTTTAAAACGCTACCATTTATGGCGCAACAGCTTTGCACCGTAAATGGCACCTTCAGCTTAAATCAAAATGCGCATGATGCAACTTGCCGGATACTTCCTTCATCGTTAAATCATCGTTGTTTTGCATCGTGGTCACGCGCCAGACATTCCAGGTGAATATGACGGTCGCCACGGCAAGTGTGATTGAGCCTATGCCGAGGAAGGGGCCAGCCATCGTGGCCTCGCGGCGCTCTATCACCAACCCGGTCAGCAACATGACCAGGCCCAGGTTGTGCAACCAGAAGTGAACCGCGGCACTGCGCAGGGTTTGCAGACGTGGCCAGGCGGTGTGGACCAGAGCAAACAGGGCGCAGGATACCCAGCCCAGCAGCAGGCCATGTACATGCACTTGTTTGTCGATATGCTGATGCGAAATGCCCATGTAAATACCGAGCATGATGCCGGCAGCAAACCACAGGACGGCAATACGGATGAAGCGCTGGTTCATACTGTTTTTCATATTGTTTTTCATGCCGTTGCTCCTGATATATCATCTGTCGATATCGCCTGGCTTGATAATGTTTCATCGAGATTGCGCCAGATTTCAAAAACCTGTTCGCGGGCGATCAGGCCATTTTTAATGCTGAAGTGGTGGATCAGACGTATCTCTACGCGGCTGCCTATGGGCAAGGGGGCATTTGTCATACCAGGGCCGACCAGACGCATGCGCACGATCATGTCATCGACGACACGGCTGGCAGTGGCAAAGCGGTCAAGCGGGATGATTTCCACTTCAGCCATGGCTGGCCACATGGCGAGGTAATTGGCTTTGACGGCTTCGCGCCCGACGAAGCGCAGGCCACGGCCAGGCACTTCGAGCACGATGTCGTCGGTGTAAAGGTCAAGTATGGAATCGACATCGCGTGCCTCGCCCTGGATGTGGCGATCAACAATGTCGAGGTTGTGTTCTATGGCATTCATTTTTTTTCCGGTACAAGAAGAGTGTGTAATCAGTATAAAAGCAGGATGAAGCAGAATAAAGCAGCACGGATACCGTCCGCACAAAGCAGGTATTTTTTTCCAAATAGACAGAATGTCTGCCTATTATAGACAGACATTCTGTCTTATGCAATACTCTCTGCATGAAACCAAAAAATTTATCCAAATCCTTGCCTGAAGCTGAAGCAACGCTGGGCACTCTGCTACGCCGCCCTTATGAACATATGTCGGAATGGCTGTATGCCGAACTGGTCAAACATGGCTTTGATGACGTGCGCCCGGCCTTTAGTGCAGTCCTGCGCAACTTGCCTGCTAATGGTGCGCGCGTGGTTGACCTGGCGCAGCGCGCTGGCATGACCAAGCAAAGCATGGGCTATCTGGTTGACCAGATGCTGGCGGCGGGCCTGGTAGAAATTGCACCTGACCTGCAAGATCGCCGTGCCAACACGGTGCGTCTGACCAACCGCGGTGAAGCGGTGGTAGCGACTGGCATTGCCCTGTCGAAGCTTTATGAAAGCAATCTGGCACAATTAGTGGGGGAAGCCAAACTGGCGCAATTGCGCAGCACCTTGCATGAGATTTATCAGTTGCTGGATGAACCCGCTTTGCCTGCCTGAAGATACGCTAGCAAGTTGTCGTGGTCGTACACAGCTTGCCGTAGAAACAAAAGACACTCTAGTATGCGAATGCCGGGGGTGTTCTTCAATTGAAGATCTGCGTCTCTCTTTGAAGCACGACCTTACCAGGGCCAACCCTGTTGCCATTTCTGCAAACTGGTTAAGGATGATGCACGGGCTGCTGCGTCGCGGTTGCAATTTTCGAGGATGATGCTTTGAAAATTGTGCAAACCCATGGTCTGGCAAGCGTAAGCCATATAGGGGCTTGCAAAGTCTTGCTGGTCACCATTGCCGATGGCACCGCCACAAGCCATCAGCATGGCTACGGGGCGGTCGGTCAGCAAACCTTGCTTGCCTAGCGGCGTGCGTGCAAAGCTGCGGCCGGGGCGTAGTACGTGATCGACCCATGCCTTCAAGACTGACGGCAACATGAAGTTGTGCATGGGCGTGGAGATCAGAACAGCATCGGCAGCTTGCAGTTCAGCAATCAGGGCTTCTGACAAGGACAGGCTGAGCCTATGCGACGGGCTGCGTTGCTCTGGCGGCATCAGGCTGGCGCTGACGAATGTGGCATCGGGATGTGGCAAGGGCTGTTCAGACAAATCACGCAAAATGACCTCGATCGGGCTGCGCGCTTGCAGTGCGGCCAGTGCCTGCTCTGCTGCCTGCCGGCTATGTGAAACTGCACCGCGCGGGCTAGCCGCAATATGCAAAACCTGTTTCATGTCTTAGCACTGTATTGGGGTGTTGAACCGCATGGAAGTGGCCAGCAAGCCGCAGCGATAATAAAAGCGTTGCGCTATTGAATTCGACAGCGCGGTATCCAGCACCAGCTTGCTGCAAGCCAGTTCACTTGCCTGCTCACGCACATAGGCGATGAGCATCGCGCCATAACCCTTGCTGCGCGCGTTGACATCGGATACCAGGTCATCCAGATACAGAAAACGGCCATACACCAGGTTTTCCTGGACGCGGTAACCGGCCAACGCGCACGGTTGCTCTGCATCATATAGGGCGACAATGCGGTAACTGTCCTGTGTCTGGCGTTGCCAGCGCTCTACCAGTTCGTCAGCATTGAGGAGATGTGGACGCAATTGCTGCATAAGCGGAAAAATACTGCGTACTTCTTCAGACGTAGTAACTGCGTGAAAACTGATGTTCATTTTGTTGCTCCAGATAAATTTTCTGCCGGGACTGGCGGTGCAAATTGCAAGCTTCCGGCAATGCGGTTCCAGGCGCTGATAGCGGCAATGGAGGTCGTCAAAAATGCGATTTCGCTGTCGCTGAACGCAGACTTCAACTGCTCGCACGCAGCCTGACTGATGGCTTGCTGGTTCATATTCGTCAATGCTTCTGTCCATGCCAGCGCAGCGCGTTCTCGCAGACTATAGATACCAGTTTCAGCCCAGGTGGCCAGCAAATCCAGTTTGGCAACTGGCAAACCCAGCTTGCGTGCCAGGTTCAGGTGATATTGCAGACAAAATGCACAACCATTGATTTGCGATGCGCGCACCTTGATCAATTCTGTCAGCCCCTTGTCGAGGCCACTGTCGTCGACTGCCTGACCTAGAGACCGCAAGGCAAGGACGGCAGCGGGAGCGGTCTTTTCATAAGTGGCCCAGTCAATTCGGGCCTGATGTGGCTGGAGAGACAGCGGCGGTTGAGACTGTTGGTCTGTTGATGTGCTCACGTGTATCTATCCTTTTTAATGCCTGGGCGGCTTACATCGGTTAATATAAGAATTCGATCATGTCTTTAAATAATATTCGAACTCTTACATCATGCGCAAGCAAAATTTACAAGGCACAACCGTACCTGCTGTGGGCGAAGGCAAACGTGGCGAGCAGGGTTATACAGGTTATCTGCTGGGGCAAGCCTATGCGGCCCACCGCATCCGCATGGAAAAGGCGCTGGTCGACAAGGGCATCACCCTGCCGCAATTTTCGGTATTGACGATGCTGGCAGCCTACCCTGGCGCTTCGGGTGCAGACCTGGCGCGGCTGGCACTGCTGACACCGCAAACCATGAGCGTCATTGTCAGCAATCTGGAACGCGATGGCATGGTCACACGCCAACCCCATCCAGTGCATGGACGCATACAACTGATAGACATCACGGCAGAGGGTCGCGCCTTGCTGGCGCAATGCAAGCATCTGGTGCAACCGATAGGACAATCCCTGACAGCGGGACTAGGAGCAGAGGAAGAAAAAATTGTCAGACGCTGGCTGGTTGAAATTGCGCAAGGCGGGGTAGTGTAACGCCACGATCAAGCTCATGGCCCAACACCGAAATCAAAATGCCTTACGGCAAATGAAGAAAGAGGCAGCTTCCAGAAGATTCATCAAAGATAGCGGCCAGGCGAGCACGCACCAATGGAAATGCTGCGCCTGAAGCCGCCGCACGGCAATTGAGCATGAAGGAATGGAATAAAAGGGCTTAAACAGGAAATTCCAGATCCAGCGCCTGTCTCACATCTTTGATGACACTATCCCAATCGCCGATTGCGGTTTGCCTGAACAGACCTTACCGATTTTTGGCCCGGCATACGCAACCAGTTAAGCATTCCATTCCCTTTGTTTTCGCCTTCATTGACCTAGGCACGGATTATAACAAGGCAGTATGTAAAGCAGACACGGCAGCTACCATAAAGGCAAAGCCGCCAGGGGTCTCGCCTATTTTTTTAACGTACTTTCGTACACACGCAACAATTCTGTCACCAGTATGCCGTTGATTTTCATATGAGCCAGTTCAGATGACTCTATTTGTACGCCCATGAAAGACACATTGCTGAAGCGGCAGCTTTCCATATCGACGTTATAAAATGAACTGCCACGCAGTTGGACTTCATTGAAATTGGACCCGGTCAAATCGACCGTGTTGAAATTTTTTCCTAGCAAGGGACGGCCTTGTGTTATGAATTTCTCCAGATGCAGATAGTGGGGAGATTGCAGCTTAACATGCGATAGCATGTCAGATTGCAAATGCGCTATTGCCCATTCCCTGAGCAATAGGTTTAAACTGCGGTTACGCATTTTAATCCAGCACGAAGTCAAACTATACAAAGCCATGTTCAACAAAGCCATGTTCAAATTCCAGTTCAAAACCCTGACACCATTACTTGCGGCACTTCTGTTCGGTGCCCAGGTATTGGTGATAAACCCGGTATCAGCGCAAACCCCGACTGAAGCAGGGACGGTCGCCTTTCAAAGCGGTGACTATGCGCTGGCGCTGAAAGAATGGACTGCGATGGCCGAAAAGGGCGACCACAATGCCCAGTTCAACCTGGGTATCTTGCTGATGTCGGACAAGGCGGGGCCCAAAAATGAAAAAGCCGCGATGGAATGGTTCACCAAAGCGGCAAATGGGGGCAACGCCCGCGCGCAATTCAATCTGGGGGAGGCTTACCGCCTGGGTGTAGGAGTGGACAAGGATATGAATCAGGCCGTGGAATGGTATAAAAAATCAGCCGAGCAGGGTTTGCCGATAGCACAACTGACGCTGGGCGTGATGGCAGAAAATGGCGAGGGCTTGCCCAAGGATTATGCACAAGCCGCCAAATGGTATCAATTGGCCAGCGACCATCAGCTTGGCCAGGCCAATTCCAGGCTGGCGCGCATGCATGCACTGGGGCTGGGCACAGAAGTCAATATGCGGCTGGCCGGTATCTATGCCACGTATGCTGCGCGCCAGAATTTTGCACCAGCCCAAACCTATCTGGCCACCTTGCACATGACTGGTGAAGGCGTGGCAAAGGATGATAAACAGGCTTTGTACTGGCTGGTCACGGCAGCAAAACAAGGAAACGCCCGCGCCTTTGCCTGGCTGGGCAAGATATATCGCGACGGCATTGGTGTGCCGGCTGACCTGCTGCGTTCTTACATTTACTACAGCATCGCCAACCGCATCGACACCGAGCAAGACCTGCAAGGCAGCGCAGGACGTGACACCCTGGTGCTGGCAATCAGGATGAAGCCCGAAGAAATCCAGCAGGCCACCCAGCTTGCCAATGACTGGAAGCCCGGCAGCTACCCACCCAAATTTGATGCTTCCCTGATGAAGCAGGACGATAAACCCGTAACGGTCAAAGAAACGGCACAGACGAAAGAAAAAGAAGCGGCGAAAGAAAAGCCGGCTGAGAAACCGAAGGCGCCGGTGAAAAAATAAACTGGCCTTACCATGTGATGATGTCGCACTTGTTGCGGCATCCTAAGCAGATAGCCTCTAAAGAGAGGACCACGGCGTGATACCAATCGCGTCCAGCTGAAAATCCGTCAGGCTTTCTGCGGCTTCATCCGCGGCCTCATGCGTACTTAAATGCGCAATGATTTTGATGGGAAACCCCAGAAACGCTTCAGGGTGCAAGCCGAGGTTACGGCCATATCCGCGCGTCAGTGCGACACGCACCGCAGCGGTGGAGGCGTCAAGATCCGCCACGGTCACATCATAATGATCGTGATGTACAGACCGGCGCTTGAATAGCCAGGCAATGCGTGCGACCACTGTATAGTCCATATCCACAGTATAGACACGGGTTGCCTGCCCCTGCCACTGTGGACCAGCTACCGGCTTGCCAATGACGATGTGCTGGTCTTCGACCGTGCCAGCAATAGGATCTGTCAAGCCAGGTGCTTCAGGCAGCAAGGGCTTATTCCTGACGCCAGGCTGGCTGTCAAACATGGTGCTGGCACCATCGTCGTCCGATGATTCAATCACATGCTTGCCGACCAGTCTGAAACTACCACCATCTATCTCTGCCTGATAACTGCTTTTACCCTTTTGTGCTGGCTTGCCAGATTGAACGCTCAGATTTTGCTGTTCGAATGTGACACGTATGCCAGCTTGCGCATTGCCAAAAAACAGGGCCATTACCAGAGTTGCAAACAAGCGGATATGCTTTGATTGTGTTAGAGACTGTCTATGCATTATGCAACCCTTTAAGTTAATGGCAGCAGCATGGCGGACTGATAGTCCGTTGTCTATCAGTCTGAAGAAAGCTACACGACATGGTGGAAAAAGTAGTGTTCTGTAGTACCTGGATGGTAAAACATGGCTATGCGAACAGCCTGGCTGAAAAAAATTATCGTCACTTATGTTCCACAGCGATGCGATCAATCGCACCGCTTTTCGTCAAAAACACATCAGCACGAGAAGAAACTGAACAGCAGACTTTTCTCTGCATTTCTCAGTGTCCCTGTGTCTCCGTATTCCCTTGTCTCGGTAGTGAGTCTTCGGTATTGACGCAGCAATTTTCTTGCCTTCACCGATATTGCGCAAAGCGCGCCGCAAAATCTTCCAGTTCTATTTTCAATGCATTGGTGGTAAATGAAATCGTATGGTAGCTACCGGTCAGGGTAATGATTTCAACAATCTGCGCTGATGTAAAATGTTGTGCCAGTTCAGCCCAGGCCGCATCGTCGATCTGGCTGTCATCATGCAACTGGTCCACTGCTTTCAACATGCTCAGTTCTGATGCAGGCATGGCGGATGCATCATCCACATCCTGCAAGGTCGCTGTGATATCTGCCTTGCTCAAGCCCGCCTTGTCTGCAAACAGCGTGACATGGACACCCCATTCATATTCAGAACCACAGCGCGCGCAGGTGCGCAAAATCTAGAGCTCACGCTGGCGCAAGCTAATGGACCCCTTGTCCAACAAGTTACCGGCAAACACGCGCTGCATGACACGCGAATTGTGGGCCTGGGTACGGAACAATTTCAAAGGTGGCACGCCCGGCGGCATGATGCGCTCAAAGACTTCGGCGATGCTGGTTTCATAAGGCGCGTCTAAGGGCGCGATTCTGCTGTTTTGCATTTTTGTCTCCGGCTTGTTTCTTAGTGATAAAATTCCCGTTCGCTACCAATTCAGTAGCAAACATAAAACAGGATAGCGCTACATTAAACGTAGCACAAGAAAAATATATGCCGGCATCAAAAATCCCCAAGCCGCAACAACCAGTGCGCGGCTCAGAAACCGGCCGCCCCATCATGGCCTTGCTGGATTTGCTGGGTCGCCGCTGGGCCTTGCGCATCATCTGGGAATTGCGCAGCACCCCTTTAAGCTTTCGTGAATTGCAAGACCGTTGCGACCAGATGTCGCCCACGGTACTCAACCAACGCCTGCGTGAACTACGCGAAACCCGTATCATTGAAATCGCAGAGACTGGCGGCTATACCTTGAGCCCTTCCGGTGAAAAACTGCTGGGAGCGATGATGCCGCTGTGGCAATGGTCGGAAGAATGGAGTGCGTCGTTGACAGAAGATTGAGGCTTGGCCGGGCTTGCTGGCGGCAGTGCGATTTAATTGACAAAGCAATCCAATACATGATCAAGCTGGCTGCAGGCAAGCCAAGCCCTGGCTTTTCTTCCGCTACCCACCGCTTGCCGCAGCGAAAATGCTATATTGGCGTACCTGACATTTACGCACCTATCCCATGTTCAAGCCTAGCCTACGTCCCCTGTCATTGTCCCGTCATATTTATCTGATTGCTGCCGTGCTGATGTCTGGTGGAGCAATTGCCCAAGATTTGGACAACAGCAAAACTGTTGTCAACGATGGTCCTTATGCGTTTTATCAAATTGATAAAAACGGGCTGGATGTCGCATGGATTTGTAATAACCAGTTGCAAAAGCAATCATTCACGCAAGCCGCCGATATCAGCTTGCCTGCGCTTTGTGGATATCCACAGGCATTGACGATACGGCCAGCGCCTGCGGTCTTTCCGGCACAGGTACAGTTCAAGGCAGACAGGGTCGCCGCATTCAGCGATATCCATGGCCAGTTTGAATTGATGGTCAAGCTCTTGCAGGGCAACGGTATTATCGGTAAAAACTGGCAATGGACTTTTGGTACTGGCCATCTGGTGATTACTGGTGATGTGTTTGACCGTGGTCCGCAAACTACCGAAGCGCTGTGGCTATTGTATGCACTCGAAGCACAGGCGCAGGCTGCGGGAGGTGCGGTACACCTTCTGCTGGGCAACCATGAAGCCATGAATTTTTCTGGTGACCTGCGTTATGTCACCAAAAAATCGGATTATGTGGCCAAACAAACGGGCAAGACATACCCGCAATTATTCGACAATAATACCGTACTGGGGCGCTGGTTACGCAGCAAGCCGGCGATCATTAGCGTCAACGATATGCTGTTCATGCACGGTGGACTGCATCCCGATTATCAACGCCTGAAAATGAGCGTAGCGCAAATCAATGAACAATACCGCGCATCGTTGGGCATCACCAAGCCGCAATTGAAAGAAAAGAATGATGATGCACTCAATTTTCTGTATGGCAGTAACGGGCCGTTGTGGTTTCGCGGCTATTTCAATGACCCCAGGTTATCAGATGCAGAAGTCGATCAGTTGCTGACACAAATGCAGGTAAAACACATTGTTGTCGGCCACACGCCCATGAATGGCGTGTTTGCACATTACCAGGGCAAGGTCTTGTCGATTGATTCTGGCATCAAGGGTGGTGAAAAAGGGGAAATGCTGTTTTGGGATAACGGCAAGATCAGCAAGGCAGGCATGGATGGGCAGCGGATGGAAGTCGGCCCGGCACCAGAGCGCACCAAGTCGTCGTCGGCACCTTAGCTTGGCTGCACGCCCATGTTGAACGTATTTGCCCCACGAATTACCAGGCCATGGTATTGGCCAGGGCCGGGGCTAAGACAAGTAGTCATGTTATTGATGCTGCTGATTGGTGGCAGCGGCCAGGTTAGCGCTGAAACCATCACCCTGATTGGCGAAGATAACTGGTACCCATATTCTGCCGTGAAAGACGGCAAGAACCGCGGTTTTGCGGTAGACGTTATTACAGCGGCGTATGCAGCGTCCAACATCCAGGTCAGGTTTATCGCCACGCCTTATTCACGCTGCCTGATGCTGGTGCAAAGCGGGCAGGAACTAGGCTGTTTCGACAGCCTGCAAGACAGCACACTGACACCCAATTTTCTGTTCCATAAAGAAGCGATCTTCAAGGCCAGCATAGGCATCTATAGCAAAGCCGACCATGCTGCCACCGGGCTGACCAAGCGCGATTTACACGGCCACGCCATCGGTGTCACCCATGGTTACACTTACGGTGATGCCTTTGAAAACGACAAGCAGATGCTGCGTGAAATCGCCCCGTCTGACTTATCCAACATCCGCAAACTGATACTAGGGCGGTCAGATTATTCGCTGATCTATACCCGGATAGCGGATTACCTGATCACGACCTATCCCGACGAACTCAAGGGGAAAATCCACCAGGTCGGCACGCTGGTGGAAGACAAACTGTTTATCAGTTTTTCCAAACAACGTGCCGATGCACAGCATTATGCCGATGCCCTCGATAAGGGTTTGCGAGAGATACGAGCAAATGGCAAATATGCAGTGATAGAAAAAAAATGGGCGACTCCTGCGCCTTGAAGGAAACATCTGCCAACGCTGTGCGATGCATTGCACCGTTTTTTCATTTCACAAAAATATATCTCAGCCACCAAACTTGTAGTTCACCTCCAGCCATCCTTGTCGCCCAAACGGGGTGAACGAACCCACAGGATAGTTCGGCCAGCCACCGCTGTAATCATATTTGATCTTGTTGAATACATTGTTGATGATCAGCGACACTGACAGGTTCTTGCTGGCCTGGTACACCGTACTCCAGTTGGCGATACCTGTTGGAGACAGGTAGTAATCGCCAGAACCATTTGGTATCTTGCCGTAACGGATGACAGTCAGCGTGTTCGACCAGTCCCCCTTGTTCCAGTTCACGGTGGCGATCAGTTTATCGCGCCAGTCTGAATTGCCCAGGTCGGCCAGATCGTCGTACAGGGCATCCCCCTCAAACTGCTTGGATTTCTTGCTCAGCACCTTGCTGTAATTGGCCTTGAAAGTAAAGCTGCCAGCCGTATTGGTCTTCAGCACATATTTGGCGCTGACGTCGATGCCGCTAGTCGCCTGATAAGCCGCGTTGATAGGGTTGACCCAGATCTCCTGTATTTCACCGGCATGGCTGAGCGCATCAACCGGATAACGCTTGATGCGGTTGATGGTGTCGGCGCACAGGCTGGAATTGATATCGCGCTTGCCGGTGCGGCAATCTGCTTCATCACGCAATAACTGGTCAGCACTAAGGTTGACGACCATGTCGCTGATCTTGATGTTCCAGTAATCCAGCGAGACATCGAACTGGTTGCTCGGGGACCAGACCACGCCGAGGCCAAAGGATTTACCTTTTTCTGATTTCAGATCAGGGCTGCCGAACTGCACATAATTGGCGCCTGGCGAATAATTCGCATAATCACAGTCCTTCAGTTCCTGCCCTTCAGCCTTGCAACGGTAGTAATCGGTGGTGCTTGAATAATAGCCGGTGCCACGTGCCTTGAAGATGTAGTTCATGTCAGGCGCACGGAAGCTGGTGGCATAGTTGGCGCGCAACAGCAATTCTTGCGTAGGGCGAATTTCCAGGCCGCCGTTATAGGTCAGTTTGCCATCCTTGCGGCCGGCGAAATGGTAGTCGTCATAGCGCCCGGCCAGACTGGCCGTGACTTCTTTCAATAAGGGCACATACACCTCCGCCCCCAGTGCATAGCGCTCGCGCGAACCATGTACATCATCTGACTTGGTAACGGTATTGAAGACACCCTGATTAACGCGCGGGTCAACCAGGTTATCAAAACTCTGACTGCCAATTTCTGCAATGCCTGCGGTTTTAACAGCACCGGCAGGCAACTTCCATAGTTCACCATTCAGTGTCAGGCTCAAGGTTTGGGTACGCGAGGTATCTGCACTGCGTGAGGTGGCGGTGATCTGGTTGAACTCTTCGGGTGTCAGGCGGCGTGTCAGGCGTTGCACATCCGGCGCGTAGATAGCGATGCTGGCCTTGTCCAGGCCGAGTTTAGGGCCCAGGAAAAATTCATCGATATTGGCCAGCGTACGCGGCACCACGTTTTCACTACGATAGGCCGATGCGCTGTAGGCCGCTTCATAATTCCACTGCGAACCTGGCAAGATACCACGTATGCCCAGGTTGACGCCAGCGGAGGTATCATCCCAGCGGCGGTTAAAACGGTTCACACCATTGATTTCTTCGGGCGAAAATACCTTGCTCCAGGTTTCATAGGCATTGCTGTTTTTATTCCAGAAGTAACTCTGGTTCGTTGATGATGATACCCAGCTTGGTGAACGCGTATCGTTTTCTGTCTTGTTTTTACCCAGCAGGATATCAGCAAACAAAGTGGTGTCAGCATTGAGTGTCAGGTTGCTGCTGGAAAAAAGATTCAGGCTCTGGTTCTTGGTTTGCACGGTCCAGTGCATAGGACTAAGACGTGGGCTGGCACAATAGCTGCCTTTGCTGGTTTTATAACTGATCTGTGTGCCTTCGAAAAAGTCAGCCAGTTGGCTACAGGCATCACCAAGATCGATATAGCGACCTGTCTTGATGTCCTTGCGATATAAGGTGGCACTTGGCGTGCTGCGTGTGGCCATGAAATCACGCTGGGTAGCTCGCAATGGTTCGCGCTCGCTGTATTCAAGACTGAACAGGCTTTGCAACTGATCAATATTGACTGTACCAGAAAACTGCACGCGCTCGCTGCCACCGCCACCTCGCTCAGTGTCACCGATCTTGGCATTAATGTTATAGCCTTGTGTATTTTTCTTGAGGATGATGTTGACCACACCGGCAATCGCGTCTGAGCCATAAATGGCTGATGCGCCACCGTTCAATATCTCTATGCGTTCAACAATGTTCGACGGAATATTGGCGAGGTTGGTAAAGTTGACCGTGCCTTCATAAGCGATAGGGAAATCCGCCATGCGGCGACCATCAAGCAGGATCAGCGTATGGTTCGGCCCCAGCCCGCGCAGGCTGATGGTGTTGGCAGAGGGCGTGAAGGTATTGCCAAAATCCTCGCCCTGGGTAAAGCCGGAATTTTGCACCGCATTGTTGAGGGCATCGTACACATTCTTGTACCCCTGGCGCGTAATTTCTTCACCAGTGATGATGGTGACTGCCGCTGGCCCTTCGAGGCTGGCACGCGGTATGCGTGAGCCAGTAATGACGACGGATTCTTCTTTTTTGTCTTCTTTCTGTGGCGTCTGACCAAGCGCAGCATGGCTGTAACACAGCGCCAGTGTGCTGATGACACAGGCAGATAAAGGCTTGAGTTTGATTTTCTTGGTAGGCATGGGTCTTCTTTAAAAAACAGGGAAGACCGAAAAATATCAATAATATATCTACGAGGAAACGAATATAAGTGAATATGGAAATTCATTCCGCCACTGGTATGGTGATTTCGTGAGAGCTTGCGATGGCATTTGCAGTATTAGTGCGGGATGGGACAGTTTTACAAAGTGGTATGCATGCCTGGCAGTTTTATTTTTTTCAGTGCCAGAAAAACCCTGATGTGTGAAATAAGTTAGCTTAATCAGATAACTGTAACTGGTGTTGAGCTTTGCCCTGTTTGAACGGCATGTGCGGCATCTGGTTGTCACTGAAAAAGGGCTGGAACTGGCCGTTACAGTGAATCACCTGCTCAATGAACTACGGCTCAATGTAGCGGCACTGCGTGAAGACTGTGGCAATGAAAGACTGCGCATTGCATGCACCCACTCTTTCGCCATGGAATGGCTGTTGCCGCGCTTGCACCGCTACTCGGTCAGGCACCCTGAGATGGATATACACATAGAATCAGACGATGAAGTGGTGGATGTCAGCCGTGATGCCTGCGACATCGCCATTCGCCATCAAAGTTATGTGGCAGGCGAGGACAGCAATCTGCTATGGCGTGAGCAATTACTGCTGGCATATACCGGCAGCCTATTGAGTGCACGAGATCAGGAGGCGGCTCAATCCCTCAAGCTAAAACGCCTGCTGCGTTACCCTTTGCTGTATGAAAGTACGCCAGAAAACTAGTTGCGCCTGTTGCAGATGCATGGCATAACGGATCAGCACAAGCATCTCGATTTTGCGCAAAATCTCAGCCATTCCGGTCTGCTGGTACAGGCCGCCGTGTCAGGTCACGGTGTGGCGCTGCTGCCCTACGCGATTGCCCATGAAGATATCCGCCAAGGTCGTCTATAGGTACTGGACAAGATACAACTGAGTTCACCCTGGTGTTATCGCGTATTGCTGGCACCAGCCAGGCAAAAAGTGTCCAGGCTGGTGAGTTGTGGCCTGGCTGCATGAAGAAATGGCGCTCATGCGTTTACCGGGTCAATTAGCAACCTAACCAGGTCGGCTCAATAAATGTGGTCATATGGGGTCAGCAGTTCTTTGTGCCGGCACAGCCTGTTTCTGCCAAAAGCCGTAGATGAAATGTCCCTTGCGTTTGGCCAGGATGAAAAATATCAGGCCAACTGCAGTCATCAGCAACACCGTTACGACAGACGCTTCAACGCCGAAGCTGCCACCAGTTAGCCAGTCTGATCCGGTCATATGGGTTTTCAGCCAGCCCTTGCCTTCTGTACCTGATACCGCGACTGAAAATATGGCACCTTGGGTGAAGTTCCAGGCCAGATGCATGCCTACACACAAGGCCAGGCGGCGTGTCAGCATATACGCGACACCAAAGGTGAAGCCTGCCTCTATCGCGATGGCAAGCGAACTGTATATTGTTGCGCCATCGTTGTAGGAATGGGCAAAACCAAACAACAAAGCTGAAATCAATAGTGCCCCAATGCTGCCCAGTGACGCTTCTATCATGCGAAAAAGGATGGCGCGGAAAAACAGTTCTTCCATGAGCGCTACCACCATGAATTTTGCAAGGGGATCGAGCATGGCATAAAGCGCACTCTGGTTATTTTCATAGTTCACACCATCGATATGGAACATGCCCAGCAGCGACAGAATACTTACAACCGCGACACACAGGCCGCTGGCCACCAGGATGCCTGCGCCAAATTCAGGCAAGGCACGCCATAATGTCAGTTCAGTTGCCTGCCGTTTTTCTATCAGATGCACATACAGCCAGTAAGCACCCAGAGTGACAATGACATTGATGGCATTGCGCAGGTACATATGATCAGACCCGAACAGCTTGCTGTTGATAAAACGGCTCAATGCCATGGTGCCGAACACCATTACGATCACCAGTAACAAGCGCACAATGGCATGGCGGGTGGGGTTTTGGTACCAGCGCAACGGGCTGGTGTCTTGCAGATCCAGTGTATCTATGTTTTCTAATGTTTCTATTTGCATGGTGTGGTCTCTTTTCAGATTGATCATGAGGGCTTGAAGCTACTGCCCTTCGTTTTGGCAAATCGATTTCCCAGTGCGCACTATAGGCAAATTGCCTGGACGGGGAATAAGGATTCAGACCAAATGCAAGAATCAGGGTATAAAAGGAGGATTTTCTGACCTGGAAGGGAGCAGGCATCAAGACATTCACGCCCCAGCCTGATCTGCATTTTTCGTCATTGCCTTCCCTGTCAGCATGGCATTTCAACATATTTTTCACACTGCCACACGCAGGCAGATTACACTTAATTGAGTTTTGCAAGCAGACCAAATCCGAGGTGATGCAGGATGCCGATCAAACCATTGCTGACTGTCTTGTTATCCGTGCTGGCCAGCATGGGCATCTGGGCTACGCCCTTGCCAGCACTGGCAGATGCCGCCAAAATCATACGCTACCCACGCCTGTCGGCAGTGGTTGACCCGCATGGTGAATACATAATGGAAATACTGAAACAGGCTGTCAAAAGCAGCGGTCAGCCCTATCAGTTGCAGGCAAGTGACGCGCCCATGCAACAGGCGCGGGCAATCTACGAACTAACATCAGGCATGGGTGGTATTGATCTGCTATGGACCATGACCACCGATGAGCGTGAAAACCAGTTGATTCCTATCCGCATTCCCATCGACAAAGGGCTGATAGGCTGGCGCCTACCGCTGGTGACCACAGCCAACAGCAATTTACTCAAGGATGTAAAGAGCGTGAAAGACCTGGCGGCTTTCAGCGCGGGGCAAGAACTGGACTGGCCTGACGTATCCATTCTGAAAAGCAATGGCTTGCCGGTCAGGACATCGACTTCGTATGAACCCCTGTTCAATATGCTGAAAGGGGGTCGCTTTGATTATTTCCCACGTTCGGTGTTTGAAGCACAGAATGAATTCGATGCCCATCCCAACCACGATCTGCATATAGACAAGAACATCATTTTGCATTACCCGTCGGCCCTGTATTTTTTTGTCAGCCCGCGCGAACCAAAAATGGCTGAAGATTTGCAGGCTGGCCTTGAAGAAATGATCAGGAACGGCAGTTTCGAGCGCACTTTTCAAAAATACCTGCAAAACCCGATCCGTAACGCCAACATCAGGCAGCGCAATATCATCGTGCTGCGCAACCCCTTGCTCAATGCCGACAAAATGCCTTTGAACAGGCCAGAATTATGGTTCAAGCCTTAGCCCTGACCCATCCTTCTCAGGCCATGTTGGCTTGATTCGACCTCTGACTTGTGCAATGCTTGTGCTTTGGACACATCGACATTCGAAGACAAAGGCTGGCACCAATGATTACCGGGATACGCGTCATCAATTTTTTCTCCATGGTCGTCTTTGTGCTGTATTTTTTGCTGATGATTTTTCGACAGAGCGGTCATATCCCTGAACAAGTCGGGATGTTGGTGGCGTCGGGCTTGTGGATGGCCTGTCTGTTCTTTCCATGGCGGGCGCTGGGGCCGGATGGCACAATGAAATCAATCAAGTCTGCCTGGCGCTGGACTGTCGCTGGCCTGGTTGTGATAACACTGGCATGCCTAGCCAACATGCTCACTCAAGCGCAGAAGCTTGAGCTCATCATGGGCATGATCATCGTCTCCTTGCCTTTTGGCCTGAATGCCCTTGGTCTGTACTACCGCCAGCAGATACTGGACGATGACGTCGCAGAAAGGATAGAGCCTGGAGGCAGTATCACGCTGCCCGGGCAGCCATCTGGCCATGCTTCTGATTTTGAATTGCCGTTACACGATGACGAAAGTATCGCAGCGCCAGCCGTGACGCATCCAAGCAACACTACCGCTACCGCTCATTATGCACATTTTGAAGACGAAGATCTTCAGGACAATTCCAACTACCTGTTGAAACACTGGCGCGGCAATTTGCCGCTGGGTCTGGCATTTTGGGGCAACGGTATCTTGATCGGCAACGTGCTGGTGTCGGCCATCATGGCTGGCATCAAACAGATGACTGAGATGTCGGGCTCATCCTTGCCTGTGCTTTCCATGGTCAGCCTGCTGACGCTGGTACTGACCATGCTGGTCTGGTGCTGGTCGTTTACCGGCATCTGGCGCTCGGCCCGCAAGCATGCCCGTCGTGGTGGTTCCAGCGGCGCGGCGGTCGTGGCGCAATTGATTGTTGCCCTGAACGTGGTGTACATGGCATCCAATATAGTTAATTCAATCGCACCGCAAATGCGTGAATACTTCTTGATCGCCACTGGCAATGACGACATGAAGATCATAGAAATCAGTCACTCACCCAAAGGGGATTCCCTGTATTTAAAGGGCATACTTGGGACAGGAAGTGCCGATAAATTTGCTGCTGAACTCGCACAAACCAGTCAGGTCAGATTCATCGTATTGAATTCTGGTGGTGGCCGCCTGCTGGAAGCCGAGCGCATTGCCGATTTGGTCAGGCAAAGGCGACTCGATACCTATGTCGAAGGCCTGTGTGCCAGCGCCTGTACTTATGTGTTCCTGGCTGGCAAAGACCGTGCAGCAACCGTGAATGCAAAAATTGGCTTTCATCAACCCAGTTTCCCCGGCATGGATGCCGATGCCGTCAAGGGTGTCACCAAAACCATGCTGGACAAATATCGCGGTGCCGGTTTGCCAGAAGCTTTCTTGCAAAGAGTGGGCAACACCAGGGCCGAAGATATGTGGTTCCCCACCAGGGAAGAACTGATTGCCGCCAACGTGGTTACCCGTACTTCATTGGGTGGCGAAGCCAATGTCAGCGTATTTTCGACGATGACTTCAAAAGCAGAAATGGATCTGGCATTTCGCAGCGCCGCCATCTGGCGTGCCTATGATGCACGCTTCCCGGGTCTGGTCAATGAATTGAGCGAAACGATATGGCAGATGAAACTCAAAGGGGCAAACGACCTGGCTATGAGCAATGCCGCACGCTTGCGTCTGGCAAAGTCCTATAACGATTTGCTGAAAACCCTGGACGACAGCCTGCTGGATGAATTTGCAGACATCACTGTGGCACAAATGCAGGCGGCAAAAAAAATCAGCCCTGAAGCTTGCGCCAAGTTTTTAAGAACTGAACTGGATGTCAGAAATACCCTGCCGGCAGCATTGATGGAAAAAGAGAAAAACCTGACGATGCGGGCGCTGGTCGCGCCAGCGCGTACCAAAGTGATCAATATGGATTCGAAAGAATTCAAGAAAAGCATGATACCCCTGACGGCGCGCATGTTACCTCTACACCTGAAAGTCATCAGCCAGTTCCAGCAATATGCAGGCCAGCCAGAACTGCAATGTGATGCGATGATTTCGTTTTATCAAAATATCTCCAGCTTGCCAGCAAATGACCGCCACGTCGTACTGGCGGCGATCATGCAGGAAAATTGAAGAGATCGCGGTAGATCTAAGGATAATTCATCACGCCCTTAAATCGCCGTAGCGTGCAAAGTGCGTGCAAATGCACTAAGACTATCGTTCACCCAACATCAAGGTGGTGCACTTATTGCATTTTGAAAATCGCCATGCCCGGCAGGGTGCGATCAATCGCATCGTAGAAATCGTTGCGTCGCTCTATGCCACCGCATCAACAAAATTCAGCTCTATGCCATTACCTTCAGGGTCACTGAAAAACACTTGTTGCTGCGTGGGGAAACCGGCACTGGATTCGACCACGGCATGACGGTACACAATACCCGCCTGCTGTAATCTGGCCAGCATGCCTGGCAAATCATCGCAGCTAAATGCTACATGATCAAAGCCGGTTTTCAGTACAGTCTGGCGTACTTCACCAGGCCGGCTTTCTGACAGGTGCAGCACATCCTTGTCGCCTGCATACAGCCAGTAGCCAAAGCTTTTCAAGGGACGCGCGCCTACTTGCAGGCCGACATAGGCGATATAAAAATCCCTGAGTTTGTCAAGGGTTGCGCGGTCACCACGCAGGTTGTAATGATTGATTGCGATCGCTGCCATTTTATTTTAACCATCCACGTCGACGGAAATACCAGAAAGGTGTCACCGCAGATGCCAGCATCAGCGCCAGCGCAAACGGGTAACCCAGTTGCCAGTCCAATTCAGGGAACCAGCCTCGGAAATTCATGCCATAAATACTGGCAATCAGGGTCGGCGGCAGGAAGGCCACGCTGGCGACCGAGAATATCTTGATGATCTTGTTCTGATTAATGTTGATGAAACCAACGGTTGCATCCATCAGGAAGTTGATCTTGTCAAACAAGAAGGATGTGTGGCCATCGAGTGATTCAATATCGCGTAAAATCTGACGCGCCTCTTCGAACTGGTCGGCATTCAACAAACGCCCGCGCATCAAAAAGCTGACAGCACGGCGCGTATCCATCATATTGCGGCGTATGCGGCCATTCAAATCTTCTTCGACGGCAATCGAATTCAGCGCCGCTGCCGCATCCTGATCGCTGAAGTTTTTTTGCAGCACGCTACGACTCACATCTTCGAGGTTTTGATAGATACCTTCGAGTGCATCGGCTGAATACTCAGCATCGGTGGCATATAAATCCAGCAGCACGTCTTTATAATCGGCAATCGAGCCAGGACGCGAACGCGCACGCATGCGCACCAGGCGAAACACTGGCAAATCGATGGTATGTACAGAAAACAGAATATCGCGCGCGAGAATAAACGCGACCGTGATAGTGCGCGCCGGCTCATCGTCATCATCAATCAAAAAATCAGTGCGCAGGTGCAGGTCACCATTATCTGCTTCGTAATAGCGCGCAGATGCCTCAATATCCTTGACTTCGTCCTCACCCGGCAAGGTCACGCCATAGATGCTTTTCACCCATTCGCGCTCTTCCTCATTCGGGTCGGTCAGGTCACCCAGATAGGCAGGGTATTTTCCAGATCAGCGCGGTTTTCCACATTGATCTGGCTCAGGCGTCCATTGTGCAAAACAAAGACATTAATCATAAGCGAATTCCGGAAAAGCAGGGTTCAGGTCTGGCTGGATTGTAAACCTGTTTCGCGTGCAGAGCGGGAAGGTGCAGGGTTTTATTTTTACCGGCGCTTTTGGTGAACTTCCCATTTTCTCTGTATGTAAAAACCATCTACCTCAGATATCCAGCGCCAGATGCCATTTCATATCCGCTTCTTTCGCCTGCTCGAGCACGTTCTTATACTCTTGCAAGTCTTCCAGCACATCGTCTAATGCTGCCAGGTCATGCTGGCTATTGCGTATGGCTGCCATCAGGGCATCGATATAGGTAATGCCCGCTTCGGCGGTATGCCAGACATGCTCGCCAGATTCACCTTCTGGCAATTCTATGTCTTCCCCCAGCATGTCTTCCAGGTCGTCGATAGACTGGCCAACGAAAGATTCAAGTATGGGCAGGCCAGTGTGTTCACATATTGCATTGAGGTCTTCGATGGCATGGGCAACAGCCTTGCCATCGACGAAACTATCAAAATTCGCTTCATCGCTATCAAGCACGATGTAATAGGCGACACTCATGATTTCTCCCAAATAGAAATAAAAACTGCACGCGAAAAACGATGCTGAACCGCAGAAAAACAAACATAACTGACACTCATTTTATCAATACCTGCCCTGTCCTGCGCAAACTTTTAAAGCGCGCTACACTGCCCTTCACTGACTCGCAACATGGAAGAAACATAATGATAAAGATACGTGAAATTGATCACCTGGTATTGCGCGTGACTGATCTGGAAAAGATGCTGCGCTTCTACGTCGATGTGCTGGGTTGCCAGCCAGAGCGGCGGCAGGATGAAATCGGCTTGGTGCAGTTGCGTGCTGGCAGGTCGATGATAGACCTGGTACCGGTGACAGGCAAACTGGGCAGCATGGGAGGCGCGGCACCTGGCAAGGAAGGCCGCAATCTCGATCATCTTTGCTTGCGCGTGGAAGATTTTGATGCGGCTGGCATCAGTGCGCATTTGCATGCCCATGGCATTGTTGCCGGCGCAGTTCAGCAACGCTATGGTGCTGAGGGGGAAGGCCCTTCGATGTATATCAGTGATCCGGAAGACAATGTGGTGGAATTGAAGGGGCCGCCGGCCTAATGATGTGCGATATGTGCTTGGCCTGTTTTGAGCCACATTTCCCCTTATGTGGCTCAACTTCGGCAATATTGCAAAGACATCAGCCTATTTCTCTACCGCCTTTTCCAATTGCGGCAAACTCTGTATCACCTTGCCGTTATCATCCAGAAAATTCAGCATGGGTTTGCCATCCTGAGTAACAATCATCATGATGCGCGCCTTACCTTTGGCGTCAGCCATGATGATAGCCGATGACTGGCCACGTGTCTTGCCCACGAACAGGCGGTTGGTTTGCTGGCCGCCAGCATCTCTCCATTTCTTCAACAACGCATCCTTGTCTGGTCCGGCCGGGGCTTTTTCATAGGTTTCATACAGGCCATCGTAATCTTTTTGCAGACCACGGTCATAGATCTTGAGACCAGATTCCATGGTGCCACCACTTTCATAATGCCCCAGCGAAAGCTGCTGATCACCGCCAAACCTGTCCATGGAAAAATGCATGCCAGCGACGGGTTTGCCTTTATCATCCAGCTTGCCATCAAAAATGAAACCGCCATTTTCATCGCCGCTCGCATTATAGAAAATCATGCCTGGCCTTTGCGGACCACCACGTTCAACTTGCTTACCATTGGTAATGGGTTGCGGCAGACGCAGGTGATTGGCGATGACCATTTCATTCTTGCCTTCAGGCGTCACGATGTTGATGCGTTCGACATCTATTTCAGAAAATTTTCCACGGTTTTCAGTTGAAGCGGCAGCGCCAAGCAATAACACTGTCAGGCCAGCAGCACTGATGGCCAATCCTTGCTTGAGCAAACGGTTTTGACGGTTTAATTGATTGATGAGCTCTTGTTGTTGGTTCATGGTGTCTCCTTTTGTAGAATGAATATACCCGGTCACAATAGTCATTGTGACCGGGGTAGCCAGACATACACAGCATGGCAACAGCATGGTAAGTGAGGCGATTTTCAAGCGCCAGGCACACTGCGACCAGTGGCAGCCTGAAAGGTTTGAGTTGCATTTGCATGGTTTAAACGGGAGAGCTTCAATTAACCGTCACGCGTAGTACAATCACAGCCTGATTTTTAGTGGCCAATTCACTGACACGCATATGCAAAACAAAACCATAGGCCTGATAGGCGGTATAGGGTGGGCCTCCAGCGCCGAGTATTACCGCATGATCAATGAACTGATGGTAGAGCGCATGGGTATCGCGCACAGTGCGCGCATCATCCTGTCCAGCCTCAACCAATTTGACTTTACTTCGCGTGCTGCGCTGGCCAGCCCGCTGCTGATAGAAGATTTCCTGGTGGATGAGGTGGCACGTTTAAAGGCTGCGGGTGCCGATTTCTTTTTGCTGTGTGCCAATGGCGCGCATCGCTTTGTGCCTGCGATTTTGCCGCGCCTTGGTCTGCCACTGATCAGCATTATCGAAGCCTGCGCACAGAAAGTGGAAGCCGCACAAATCAGTCGCGTTGCCTTGTTGGGCGTGAAGCAAACCATGAGCGGACACTTTTACCATGACAGGCTGGCCGCAAGCGGCATCACAACGCTGACACCCACTGTCGCTGAGCAGAATGTTATCCATGACATCATCTATACCGAACTGATCCACAACCGCATGACAGCAAACAGTCGCCGCATCTTCGTCGACATCATAGAAAAGCTTGCGCAGGCTGGTGCAGAAGGCGTGATACTGGGGTGTACGGAAATACCGTTGCTGATCGACCAGCACCATGTCAGCATACCGGTCTTCAACACCAACGCCATTCATTGCGAAGCAGCGGTGGCTTTTGCATTTGACGATTCTGTCTGATCAGATGCCCTGACCGCCAGATACTTCTATACGCTGGGCATTGATCCAGCGATTGCTGTCTGACAGCAGGCTGGCGATCATGGGGCCGATATCATCTGGTACACCAGCTCGGCCCAGTGCCGTCATGTCGGCAAAGATTTTATTGACGTCAGGATTATCACGCACGGCACCACCACCAAAATCAGTTTCTATCGCGCCCGGAGCGACGGTATTAACGGCAATGCCACGACTGCCAAGTTCTTTCGCCATATACACGCTCAGCATTTCCACCGCTGCCTTCACTGCCGCATAGGCAGCGTAACCAGGATACGATACCCGTGTCAACCCAGTGGACAGGTTGACGATGCGACCACCATCAGCAATCAATGGCAGCAAGGCCTGCGTCAGAAAATAAACACCCTTGAAGTGCACATTGACCAGCCCGTCAAATTGCGCTTCTGTAGTTTGCGCGATCAGTGCATAGTCACCATGACCGGCATTGTTGACGAGGTGATCAAAGCTATCGCGCTGCCAGGTATCGCGCAAGACATTGCGTACACTGTCGGCAAACCCTGCAAAACTGGTACTGTTGCCAGTATCGAGTTGCAGGGCAACTGCCTTACGGCCCAGGGCTTCTATCTCGGCAACAACTGCCTGCGCTTCATCACTGCGGCGATGATAAGTGATGACGACGTCACCGCCCTGACGGGCAATGCTTAAGGCCGTGTTGCGGCCCAGACCGCGGCTGGCACCGGTAATGATGGTGATCTTGCTCATGCTGCTACTCCTGTTGTGTTAAGGGAAGCTCATGATAGCCAGCCAAGCCTTGATAAGCATTGCCAAAACCTCGCCATAGCTTGCCTGATCCTCCAGATTCATCAACACCATAAACGGCATAAGGTAAGATAAGGGCATGACTGATACCCTGCTCAATGCTGTTCGCCATTATGTGGAAAGCCATGCCGATACAAGCGGCGTCGCCCAGACACCTGTGCCTGGCCTGACGACGATACGTTCGACTACACCCAGCGGTCTGGTGCATGCAATTTCGCGGCCACTCGTGTGCCTGGTACTACAGGGCAGCAAGCAGGTGACAATGGGAGTTCAAAGCTTTAACTTCGATGCGGGTGATTCATTGCTGATTACGGGAGATGTCCCTACCATCAGTCAGGTCACGCGGGCGACAGTTTCATCACCTTACCTGTCACTTGTGCTGGACCTGGATACCACCATCATCACCGAACTGAGTGTGCAAATGCGTACTGCACCACTTGCCCAAAACAGCCAGGTACTGGCCGAACAGACCGATGCCGAAGTTGCGGATGCCGCCTTGCGGCTCATGCGCTTGCTGGATCATCCTGAAGCGGTACCGGTGCTGCATGCACAACTGGTGCGTGAACTGCATTACTGGCTATTGGCCGGCAGGCATGGTGCGGCCATACGGCGTCTGGGCTGGCAAGATGGTCATGCCCTGCGTGTGGGACGCGCAGTGGCCATTCTTCGCGCTGAATTTATGCAGCCGTTACCCATCAACAGACTGGCCGCCGCTGCGGGCATGAGTGCGTCTTCTTTTCATCATCACTTCCGCGCCCAGACTTCGCTGTCGCCACTGCAATTTCAAAAGCAGTTGCGCCTCATCGAAGCACGCCGGCTGATGATGGCAGAAGGCATGTCTGCCATCACCGCAGCATTTACTGTCGGCTATGAAAGCGCGCCGCAATTCACGCGTGAATATGGCCGCATGTTTGGCCTGTCACCTGCAAAAGATATCGATACCACCAAAAACAGGGAAGAAAACAGTAATTAAAATCTGGCAATCCTTGAACTGCAATACATCGCAACACTGAAGATTTTCGACTTTGCTGCGTACACGCTCCCATTCGCAGGCAAGGTACAATCACGGTTTCACCTGCGCACTTGCTCATGGCTACTTCCCTACCTTACGAGCTGCTTATCATCCCCATCGATCATTTACATGATCTGGCCAGTTCTGTCATACCTGCAACACTTGCTTATACACACGCCAGCAATGCTCTGCCCCCAGCCTTTGTCGCGGCACGTGCGCTGGCACAGATCGATGCTGGTGCATCCGCATATTGGTGCAGCACTTTTTACGTACTCAATACCGACAATGCACATATCGTCGGTAGTTGTGGTTTTAAATCAGCGCCGCAGGCTGGCTGTGTAGAAATAGGTTACGGCATTTCTGCCGAATGCAGAAAACTGGGGGCTGCCAGCGCAGCAGTGCAATACCTGCTGCAACTGGCCTTCGACGGCGGCGCAGAAGAAGTACTGGCCACAGTCAATCCCGACAATCTGGCATCAACCAGGGTGGTACAAAAACTGGGGTTTCTCAATTGCGGCACTTTTGTCGATGAACAGCAGGAACCCCTGGTGCATTGGGTGGCACACAGGCCTGCTCCAACGGTATAGGCTTGGTTCAAGCAGCCTCATCAAACAGCCTTAAAGCCAGCAAGCCATGCCCTACCGCAGCCCCGGCACGCAGGGAAGCAGCGATGAAAACGACTTCAGCAATTTCTTCCCGCGTGGCACCGGCCCTGGCGGCATTTTTGCTATGAACGTCTATGCAATAAGCGCATTGGGTGGTGAGTGCAACAGCAATAGAAATCAGTTCACGGGTTTTATCCGGTATCTGGCCGTCGTGTCGTTCTGCAGCTTTCTTCAACGCAAGAAAAGCCTGCGCTTCAGACGGCGCAAGGCGCACCAGTTCGGGCGCCAGTGCCAGGTCGGCCGGGGATTGATAAGTAGACATGCTGGTTTCTCCTGAAAATGAACACAACGCGACGGCGCTATGCATGATGAAGGAGGCTGGTAAAGGTAAAACAGGTTCGCTGGTCTGAACATATTTTTGGGCAAGAACCAGATGTCGACGCAAACGCCAGGCAAATCGCATCAAAAACCACAGTCTCTGTATTTCTGGAAAAATCTCAACCAAGTAATGCTACAATTTTAGGCAGCACTATCCTTAGCGAGGAGCAACTATGTTCACTTTTGGACGCGAACACGAAAAACGTTGCGACAGCAAGTATGTGCGCAATCCATCGCAAGTGGTGTTATTGCTCAATGTCATTGATGCCGTGCATGATTTGCTCGAAGACAAAGGGTCTGAAGATCATCTGGTGCATGCCTTGCGTGTGGCCATGACAGATGGCGGTGCGGGTGTGTGGGAAAATGCCGCCAAATGGCTGCGTCTGTCGTCAGGGGATTATCCGCAGGTATTGAAATTGTGGCCAGAGCTAGCGCAGCACCCCAAGGCAGATGTGCGCTTCAAGGTTGCCTGTTTTCTTGATGAAATGCCGCGTGGTATCTTTGCCGAACTTTCCAGTCAGTTGACACAGGATAAAAGCAGCAAGGTAGCAACGATGGCGAATGCGCGTATGGATGAACGTAATGAACGCAGCAGGTCTTAATGCATGCGCTACGTAGGCGTATACATGCCCAGGATGTACCCTGGCGTTACCATTTCTGTGAAGACACTTGCATAAAGTGCGCGGCGCACCCTGCAAAATCAATCCGGTATTTTTCTATTTCTTCCCGCCGTCTACAGCCTGTTCCATAATCTTCTGTTTCATTTGCTCTTCACTCATTTCGCCTGTTTTTTCTTTTTCTTGCGAGGCGACAGATTTTGGTGGCTCTATCCCTTTGGCGTCATTGAGCTTGAGCTTCTTCGTGGAGGGGTTCTTGTCGGTGCACAAGGTGTCTGAATAGACGGTCTTGCCATCGATCACGCAACGGCGTACGCCCTCAGCGGTGGTTGCGGCTTCACGCATGCCGCTGCCATTACTGGTACCGATGCCAGTGGCATTTTTCAAGTCTTTGGAAACGGCATTGGCAGTCGTAAAAAACGGTTGCAGAAATTCGGGTATGGGCAAGTGACCATTGCGCAGGTAATAAATGAAAGCCATGGCGATCACCGCTACCGACATGGAAACGAGGGAGACGACGATCAGGCTGAGTCCGCGCTGCTTTTGTTTGCTCATGGCAACTCCGAATTACCCATCCTTTGCAAGATGACTTCGCTGCGTCTTTGTAAATACCCGGAACCTGTATTTTTATCAAAATACCGCGGCTTTGGCAACATCACAGCCAGCCGCGCAGCCTGCGCCGCGCTCAGATTGGCAGCACTGGTGTGGAAGTAATGCTGGGCTGCTGCCTCTGCACCGAACACGCCAATACCCCATTCGACCACATTCAAATAAATTTCCAGTATGCGTTGTTTTTCCATGCAGGTTTCCAGCATATAGGTGATGATCAGTTCTTCACCTTTACGGATATAGCTGCGTTCACTGGACAAAAATAAATTCTTTGCCAGTTGCTGGGTGATGGTGGAACCACCAGATACTACTTTGCCCTTCTTCTGGTTTTTTTCGTAAGCCTTTTGCATGGCTTCCCAGTCAACGCCTTCATGATCGACGAAGCCATCGTCTTCAGATGCAATCACGGCGCGTTTCAGGTTATTTGAAATACGGTTATACGGCACCCATTTTTGCTGTAGCTTGAAGTCTGGCTTTTTTTCCTGTAACACATCTTGCTGATGGCGCATGAAGGCCGTGGAACTGGGATTGTGATCTACCCACCAGTAGATTTGTACAAAGAAGTATGCCTGCACCAGTATAAACAACAACAAGGGCACGAGCACCAGCCAGAACAATAAGCGGCGAAATAATTTCATGACCTGGCCTGCATGGCAACACGCATGTCTGCCAGCACAATGGTAGTTTGCGGGCGCACGCCGCGCCACAGTGCAAAGGCGGCAGCTGCCTGTTCAACCAGCATGCCGAGGCCGTCACGACACTGTGCGCCGTGTGAGCTTGCCAAACGCAAAAAGGCCGTAGGCTGTGCCGCATACATCATGTCATACGCCAAGGTCTGCGGACTGAACAAGGTTGGTGAAAAAGGCGGCACATCATCATGCAGGCTGGCCGAGGTGGCGTTGATGATGATATCGGCAGAGCCTTGCAAGTCTTCAAAACGGCAAGCTTGCAGGTCTATGCCATTGCTCATCTCCTGAGCCAGTGCCAGCAATTCCTGCGCACGGCTGACGGTACGGTTGGCGATCAGCAACTGCGCGGGCTGTTCTTGCAACAAGGGCAGCAAGGCCCCGCGAGCAGCACCACCTGCGCCCAGCAAGACCACGCGTTTGCCGCGCAGGCTATATCCGGCGTTATGAATAATATCTGTGACCAGACCGATACCGTCGGTGTTGTCACCCAGAATATTGCCATTGTCAAATTTCAAAGTGTTGACGGCTCCCGCAGCTTGCGCACGCGGCGTCAGTTCTGTCGCCAGAGTAAAGGCTTCGAGCTTGAATGGTACGGTCACATTCGCACCTTTGCCACCACTGGCAATAAAAGTCTGTACCGTGGCTACAAAACTGTCCAGCGGTGCCAGCAGGCGCTGATAATCAATTGCCTGCGCAGTCAATTCTGCAAAACGTGCATGAATGGCAGGTGATTTGCTATGCGCGATCGGGTTGCCGATGACGACATAGTTATCTGGCTGTGCTCTGGTAGTACTCAACCTTGCCCCCCGCGTAACTCGGTTTCCAGTTGCAGATCTCGGGTGAATTTGAAGCGTGTAATGACGACCCAGATATCATCCTTGTCGGTAGAACGCATGTTTTGCGGAAAGCGGCCAAACGGTGCAGCACGACGCACGATGCGCAAGGCAGCAGTATCCAGCGCCTTGTTACCAGATGATTTCTCTATCTGCGGGCCTCCTTCTTTTTCATAGATGGTGCCATCCTGAAAAATGGGTATATACACGACCAGCTCACCATACAATTTCTTGCCGTCTTTTTGCGGGAAATTCAGCGTGCCCATATCTTCTATGCGCTTTTGCATGGCCTTGTAATAAATCGCATAGCCCGCCTTTTGCGTGCTTGGCGTGATATAGGTTTTGCGCGGGCGCTTGTTCTGGTCTTCTATGGTCTGCGAGATTTCCGCAGCCATGCGCGCCACGGCTTGCGAGGTGTCGATCTGGTCTGTACCGGTAGTCGGCTTGCGGCTGTCATCCAGTGGCTTTTTTTCTTGCTGCGGCAGACGGAATAATTCCTTGCGTTTGGCCTGGTCTATCAATTGCTGTTGCTGCTGTTCCAGTTCGGCGATGCGGCGCGTCGTGGTATTGGCGCTATCTCCATCTTCGGTCTTACGCATGTCTGGCAACGGCGATTTGCTGCGCCCGCTGTCGTGTGCACCACCGCCATCCAGATCAGCCTGGGCAATCGCATCGGCTTTCAGGGGTTTCTTGTCGTGCTTGGAATTAACCAGGATAATTTCGAGGTCAGGGTCGGCTGGTTTGTTTTCTACCGGTTTGGGTGCCACAAAGTGAAGCAGTAACAACACCGCATGGATCACCAGTGAAATGATGATGGCGACGCTAAAGATCAGCCTGTCAAAGGTGGATTTCACTTTATGCTCATACTGCTCCTGTACAGATGAAGCAGGTGCAGCCGCAGTAAAGGCGGCTGGCGGGTTGGCGGCAGTTGCCCCGGCAGGAGTTGCCGGGGGAGTTGATGCATTGACTGTATTTGCTGCACTCGACACATTCACAGCAGGCGCAGGCGAGCGGGCTGACGCCTGTGTCTTTGGCGCAGCCTGCTTTGGTTTGGCCGGTTTATTGGTCTGACTTTTCATTAATCTGCTTTGGACTCTTCGTCCTTTGGTTGTTCTGCGCTTGCTTCAGCTTCTATTGCTGAAACATCGTCTGCAACTTCTTCACTTACTGCATCACCGGTGCTGGCCTCATCTGCTTCAGCGGTCTCAGTGTTTTCAGACTCAGCTAGAGTTTCTTCTTCCATCTCTTCGTCTTCATCCAGTTCGGTCACTGTGGATAACAACTCCAGCAAACGTGCCTCAACAGTCAGGTCAATCTCATCCCAGCGCAAGATATCCAGACGCACTTGCGCACCACGTGCCATCTGCGGCATGCCCGGCAGACGGATGATGAGCGGAATTTCAACCAGACGCAAGACTTCGTCCTTCAATACCACAGCTTCGACCTGACGGCTCTCGTTCTGGTCCAGCCAGCGCAGGCACCAGTAACGTTCCATATTGTTTTGGAAATCGGCATAGGCGGCATAGGCCGCGTCGAAACCGGACACAATGGCGAACAGATCAGCGTCCCTGGGTTTGAACGGCGCCACCAGCGGCGCCGTCACGCCATGCTGGACACAGGCGATGATTTGCCACTGATTGACCAGGTCGGTATAGCGACGCAGTGGCGAAGTGCTCCATGCATACTGATCCACTCCCAGGCCCTGATGCGGTGCTGCATGGGTCAACATGCGTACCTGCATACGGGCGGTCCAGCCACCGGGCCCACGGCCACCGGCCACACCCTGGGCCCGATAAATACCAGGAATGCCATGGTCAGCCATGAGTTTGCCCCAGGTGCTGTTGGCAAAGATCATCAGTTCAGCAACGATCTTGTCCAACGGCGCACCACGTTTGCGGCGGACAATGGACACGACATCATCTTCAACATAAAAGTTGAAATCGACGCGGTTATTCTGTTCCGGCTTCATGCCAAAGCTTTCGCGTTTGACCATGCGGCCCTGTTCCAGTACCTGCGCCCATTTCCACAACAGCGCGATATCGGCCTTGTGTGGATATTCACCAGCATCATTGGCCAGGTTTTCTTCGGTCACCAGGGTATCAAGATCGTTATGACGCAGATTGCTGGCCATGGGTACGGCTTCAACCCTGGTTTCAGTACTGATGACAGACCAGTCTTCGGTATTCAAAGTTGCATACAACGACAATGCAGGACGGGTCTGGCCGGCACCCAGCGTAAAGGCTTCGACCAGCTCATCAGGCAGCATGGTGATCTTGTCGCCTGGCATATAGACGGTGGACATGCGGCCACGGGCGATCTGGTCGAGTGCATCACCACGTTGTATGCCTAAAGCTGGTGCAGCGATATGTATACCAACGCGCAATTGGCCGTTGCCGATATCGACGACAGAAAACGCATCATCAATTTCAGTGGTCGTGACATCATCAATCGAAAACGCCTGCACATCGGCCACTGGCAAATCTGTCGGCAAAGCTGGTACGGTAATGGCCGGGAAACCTACGCCCTTGGGAAAATGCTCGTAATGAAATTTTGCCAGATGCAGATGCTTGGGGCTGGCAATGCCGCCCGCCGCCAGCATCAGTCTTTGCGGCGACATTTGCATGACATCACAGGCTTCGGCCAGGGCCTTGTATTCGATACTGTTTTTGTCAGGCTTGAACAAGAGCTGCAAAGCCAGCGGTTTCATGCTGTCTGGCAGGTGGTTTTGTTTGAGTTCTTCGACATAAGCCGCCTGCACCAGTGCCTGCTGCTTTTTCTTTTCTATACCGGCCAGCGCTGCTTTCAGCGAAGCCTCAGGAGCAGCTTTGTAGCGGCCACGGCCCTTTTTGTAAAAATAAACCGGGGCATTATGCAATGCGAAGATCAGGCCTGCGGCTTCCACAGGCTGGGGCGCATGGCCGAAGTATTCAGTGCCCAGCTCAGCAAAACCAAATTCTTCCTGCCCGGCGACTTCCCACAAAAATTCCAGGTCTATCTCTGCCGCGGCGGCTTTGGCCTGCTCGATCAGGCTGACTGGATCAGGTGAAGCAAATTGCAGCAGCACGTCCTTGGCCTTGATCTTGTTGCGCTTGCCACTGGCCATCTCGACCTGATACGCCTCGCCAGCCTGCGACATGATGCTGCCAGCCTTGAAATCACCGGATTCTTCAAAAAATAAATTCATTCAATACTTCTTTTATGTTTAAGACCAAAAAGTTCAATACAGAGCCACAGAGAAAACGGCAGAAAAGCTTCTTTGTTTTTTTATTTACCCTGCTTTTTCTCTGCCCTTGGTTGAGGCGTTGATTGTTTCTATAGTGACTTTGCTTGTCAGGCAAAATCCGTCATTCTTCTTAATTCACGTTTCTATTGGCCCCTTCAAGGGGACAGTATTTTCAATATTCCGGCTTGCGTTTTGGCTATCTCATTTTGCCACGAACGCCGCTGGATTCCTGCCTTCGCAGGAATGACGATTTTAAGATTGCAGCTTCATAGGCATAAGGCCTGTCATTTTGCGCCTCTCTCAAACTTTTCCAAACTTTCTCAAGCTTTCTCAATCATTATCAGTCTCTCTTTGCCACTCTGTGCCTCTGAGCCTTTGTGTTGAGAGATCTTAAGGTTTCGCATCTACACTAACCGTAACCCTTCAACGCCAGGCAAAAATACTTCCGTCACCTGCAAACATCCACCTTTGCGCCAGAACAAAGAACGGCGGGCCAGCATGCTGACTACGTCCGCCAGGTCTGGCTGCCTTGCCACGATACGACGTATCAACGGATGACTGTGACGCAGACGGGCGTACGACAAATCACCACGGCGTACCAGCGGATCGTTAAACAGCGTACTACCCAGGGATTTTTCACCCAGCGCATGAAACAACGGCCATTCATTGGCCGTTGCGGTCAAGGGTACAACGGTATGCCCGTACACCATCGCAATGCCATCGCAACGCAAGAACACTTCGCGTTCATGCACCTTGACAGCCTGCGTCAAACCGATTGCCGCATATTCATCACGCAGGCACATCGCCTTGTGCTGCGACAGGCGCTGCACGCGAAACTGTCCGCAACGGGCAACCAGCCTGGCGGTCAGTGAATCGCGGTTGGTCAGCCAGTCTTGCATGACCGGTGTCGCCTGGACGGCATTCACGTGATCAAACCAGTGCGCAACCCTTGGCCGCTGTATCTGCGCATTGCGTAATACCTCAGGCGCTGCTTTCAACTTGTCCTGCATTATTCGTCTTCACCATCACAAAATGCCAATACCTGATCGACATAATCGGCAAATTCACTGATGCCATGATCACTGCCTTCAATGACCAACTGTTTTGCGCGTGGGTAATGAGTGACCATTTCGCGCCAGTCCAGCACTTCATCACCAGTAGCCGCCAGCAGGAAATAACGGTCGGGGCTGCTGATCGTGTCGATGGCATAGGCTCGCAATTCGTTCACGTATTCTGCCTTGAATTCAAACACTTCCTGGCTATGGAAATAGGTCGTCACGCCGACATAGCTTTCCAGGTCACGCGGTGGCTTGACAGCAGGGTTCAGCAACACGGCCTTGCAGCCATATTTTTCTGCCAGCCAGGTGGCGTAATACCCGCCAAGGGATGAGCCGATGATGCTGATATCCTTTGCAGCATGCCCGGCGAGCAAGGCCTCTGCCTGTTGCATGGCCAGCAGCGGTGATGGTGACAGTGCCGGACAGGCGATCTCATCTGCGCGGCCAAGCGCCTGCATGCGGGCCAGCATGACGCGTGCCTTGTATGAATCAGGCGAAGAACGAAAGCCGTGCAGATATAAAATCATGCTGCCCTGGCCTCATGCGTTTTAGCTTGTGCACGGCTGTGCAGGGCATCCAGCAGTTTTTGATGAACGCCACCAAAGCCGCCATTGCTCATTACCAGCACATGGTCGCCAGGCTGCGCTTGCGCGACAATGGCATCTACCAGCTCAGTAATCTTGCTGTGGCATGACACTTTATTGCCCAGTGGTGCCAGTGCTTCGCCCAGATCCCAACCAAGGGAATCCTTACCTTCAGCAGCACCAAAACCAAATACCAGATCAGCCAGTTCCAGGCTGCCCGGCAAGGCCTGCTTCATGGTGCCCAGTTTCATGGTATTGGAACGCGGCTCAAGCACGGCCAGAATGCGGGCGCTGCCAACCTTGTGGCGCAAACCTGCAACCGTCGTAGCGACAGCGGTCGGGTGATGGGCAAAATCGTCGATGACGGTGATCTCATCGGCAATGCCGCGTATTTCCATGCGGCGCTTGACGCTGACGAACTGGCCCAGTGCTTCTATGGCGATATCCGGCGTCACCCCGACATGGCGCGCAGCGGCAATGGCAGCCAGCGCATTCTGGCGGTTGTGCTCGCCATTGAGGTTCCAGTGCACAGTGCCCAGTAGCTTGTCATTGAAGATCACGTCAAAATCTTCGCCATCTTTCAATTCCAGGCGCCAGGCCTGTTGATGACCAAAGAATTCTTTTTCACTCCAGCAACCGCGTTTGAGTACACGCTCCAGCGAGGCATTGTCACCATTGACTATCAGGCGACCAACGCCAGGGACGGTACGCACCAGGTGATGAAACTGGGTTTCTATCGCTGCTACATCAGGGAAGATGTCGGCATGGTCATATTCAAGATTATTCAGCACAGCCGTCTTGGCATGGTAATGCACAAACTTGCTGCGCTTATCGAAGAAAGCAGTATCGTATTCATCCGCCTCTATGACAAAAAAGTCAGACGCATGACTGCCCCACAAACGGGCTGAGATACCAAAATTGAGTGGCACGCCACCGATCAAGAAGCCCGGTGCATAACCGGCGTATTCCAGAATCCAGGCCAGCATTGCCGAAGTAGTGGTCTTGCCATGTGTACCTGCCACGGCCAGCACCCATTTGTCATGCAGGATATGGTCGCCCATCCATTGCGGGCCAGACACATATGGCAGGCCACGGTTCAATATCTCTTCCATCAGCGGGTTGCCACGGGAAACCACATTGCCGATGACATACAAATCCGGTTCCAGCGCAATCTGTTCAGCACCAAAGCCCTGCGTCAAGGTAATGCCCTGGGCTTCGAGCTGGGTACTCATGGGTGGATAGACATTGGCATCGCAACCCGTCACGGTATGTCCTGCTTCTTTTGCCAATACCGCCAGACCACCCATGAAAGTGCCGCAGATACCTAATATATGAATATGCATAATTGAACCAAATTCCAGAATCCCGCAATTCTACCTGAGAGCGGCCATAGTAAGCAGTGTTCTTAAAACCTCTCAACACAGGGACACGGAGCCACAGAGGTTCACAGAGAAAATCAAAACATATCAAAAATGCCAAGCCTTTATAGTTTTTGCCTTTCTCTTGTATTTCTCAGTGCCTCCTTGGTCGAGTGGGGGGGCGTGCAGCATGCCGCGCGCCTGCAGAATGAGAGTTGCCTGCAGGCAGCTCTTCCCTACTCTGTGTTGAGGGGTCTTGTGTATTCAGTTATGATGACCGTATGATGATCCATACACCCACTGAAGCCGAAAGCCTGCGCGCAGAAATCGCAGCGCTGGCGGCCCGCATGATTGCCGAAGACGGCGCTGATTATGCCTCTGCCAAGCGCAAGGCGGCCAAGCAATTGCTGGGCAACCAGAAGATCAAGGGCGATGTCTTGCCTGACAATGCCCAGATCGAGCAGGAAGTACGCGAATACAATGAATTGTTTTTCGGCGATACCCAGCCTCAGCGTCTATTGCAATTACGCCAACTTGCAGTTGAGCTGATGGAAGAACTTGACCGCTTCCACCCCTACCTCGTCGGCGCTGTGCTTAATGGCACGGCGAGCAACCATTCTGATATTTACCTGCACCTGTTTGCCGACAATACCAAGGACGTTGCCATCTACCTGCTGAACAAGGATGTGCAGTTCGAAGTGTCGGAAAGTTTCAATAACCGCAATGATCGCATAGAGACCCTGAGCTTCATGCACAAGAACGAGGGTGTACACCTGGTCTTGCACGACCAGGACGACATCCGCAGCGGCCACGGCAAAAGTACGGAAAGAGCCAATATCCATGCCTTGCGGGCATTGATGGCAGAAGATGAAGCGGGCCTGGCGGGGGAATGATCCCGCTGAGGCTTGGCGGGATTGCCTGGCCAGCGCTATGCAATCCTGCAAACCCCTACTACTTCCAAATTCTTACAAAGCCGCTGCCCGCATGCGGGCGATGCGTTCTGCCGCTGGTGGATGCGTGCTGCTGTAATTCAAGCTGGCCCGCAACCACGGGGGTATCTTGCTGCCAGCGCCGCGTTGGTTCTGCATGGTTTCCAGCGCATCTGCGAGGTGGGACGGCGATATATTTAGTTGTATCAGTCGTTCTATCGCATAGATATCGGCTTCGATTTCCATTTCACGTGAATATTCGCGGTTCAGTATCGCGGTTGGTGCCAGTGCGACGACCGAGCTGAAATCACCAAACAGGGTGCCGGCAATGACCGTTATCATGGCGTCGCGGCTCAGGCGGCGCATGGCATGGTTTTTTTGCACATGGCCAATTTCGTGTGCCAGTACGCCAGACAATTCATCGGCCAGATAGCCTTCCAGATCATTTCCACCGTAACCAACAATCATGTCTATCAGTTGATCGGTGACCACTACTGTACCACCAGGCAAGGCGAAGGCATTGGCACCTATTCTGGGTGCGTAGCGCACTTCCAGATGGATGGGTACGCGCGCATCTTTGGGGCGCAGACGACGCAGCAATTGTTCAGCCCGGGCGATTTTCTGATCACTTAACTTGCTGGGTTCCATGAATGACTTGTCAATCGCGGTCATCAATTCCGCGCCCAGTACCCTTTCATAACTGACGGGCAGTCTTTCGGCCACGATGTCTGCCAGCACCGGCACACCCCATTGGTAAGCGGCAAACAGCATACCACTCATGACCATGATGGCCAGCAAGGCAGCCAGCCATTTTTTTTGCCAGCGTTGTACCCAGGAAGGCTGATGGTTCAACCATGCCAGCAAGCTTTGTTTGTGTGCTGCATCATGTACTTCACAATGGCTGCCATCAGCAAAATTCAATACGCAAGGAGCATGCATGAAGACCTCATCAACATGCAATTCCTGTCTGGAAAAATGCTTGCTCACGCCCTCACCATTGAGGGTAATAAAAGTGTCTTGCAAATCCAGCCAGATCATATGCAACCGGCCCTGCTGATGATCAAAATAATTCGCGGAAATCATATCGTCGCCTTAGTTTCATTCACCAGGATAAATCAAAACCAAACAGATCCGCCGAGCCATCGCCTACTGCCTGGCCGCGCTGCGGAACATTGTTTGCCAGTGCCACATCAAGCTGATCAGCTTGCAAGCTGATATGCGCCAGACGAAATTGATAGACATTGACAACCGCAAATGGCCGGTACAAACCCAGGCTTAGCAAGGTCAGCACCAGATTTTTTGTTTGCAGGCGTAGATAGGCAAAATAAGGGATGGAAGAATGAATTTGTACGCCGTGAAACGACGTCGCGTTCCATGATTTATTCCAGACTTTTGCTTGCAAAAAACAGCTGCAGATTAAAAATATCAGATAAGCGACCACCACCATGGCCACCGTAGCCAAGACCATCAGCCAGGCATAATCATCCATGTAATGCCTGTACGTGTTCGGGTTAAACAATTTGATGGAATACATGGAAACCATACTCACGATCACCACCAGAGTGATAAAACCGACCAGTGCCAGGGCTGCTGCAAAATAGGCCCAGCCAAAGGCACTGCCGGTCAATGAACAACGCGATTCCAGCTTGCCGTAATAAAAGTTACCATGCTGATAAATGCGCATGCGGGCATGCAACCATGGCCAGGCCAGGTAAGTCAGAAAAGCCAGACCGATATACACTTTTTGCAGGGGATACAGTACCCCCATCAGACCTGGCAAGAGAAAGACAACGGCAACCGGCAAATAGGTTTGATACGACTCGATCAGTGTGCCATTAAAATCAAAACGCAAGCCACGGTAGCTGGTATTACGCAGGCGAAATTGCATGGCGCTGCGCATCATGAAGGGAATGCCGAGCAGGAAGATGATAAACAGCACCAGCGCCACCGCCTTCGACAATGTAAACAGGTAGTGATAGCAAAACAGCAGCAACACTGCCAGCACACGACCACGCAAGATGGTTTTCGGGTTGCCGTGGAAATTAAATACGGCACCATCAAGCTGGGTATTGCAGTCAAAATACTGCAAACGCCTGACCTTGGCCCAGGCTGAATAAATCCCCAGCGTCGCCAGACTCAGGCAGAGATTGACTATCCATATCTTGAAATATTCACGGCCATTGCCAGTAAAAGTGATTTCATGCCGGGTCTGCGGCTGCGCCTCAATCTGAACCAGATCCTTGATCAGGGAGAGATCACCCACGACGAATGGTGCTTCTGTCGCCGATTCATCAATCACCAGCGGTACCTGCCATAGATCAGCTTTGTCTGTGCTTGTTTGCATGCCGGGATGTCTTTAACTATTATTAAATCAACAATTCACAATTACTATGACCCAGCAAAATAACATAGGGTTTGCTGTTTTTGTAAATTTTTGTGAAATTGACGATGATCCAGTAACGGATATCCATGGCAGGAAGGAAGAAAATAAACCTATCTGCACGCGCGACCGCCCCTGCGAATTAAGAACAAGCCCCGCGCACCAACTCAGCCGCCACCAGGTCAGCAAATATGCCGGATTTTTCACCAGCACAAACCGGCAAGCTGCGCTACTATCCTGAGCCTGAATACAAGCTTGTGAAAGAATCGTGTATGAACAAGAAATTTATCGTACTGGCCGTCGCGCTGGGACTACTCTCTGCCGGTCTGGGTGTCTATTTCGCCAGTCGTCAGGTCGTGCCTGTCAACACGGCAGTTAATGCATCCCCTGCTGCACCGGCATCTGCCGCCACTACCCCAGAAGGCAAGGCCGTAGCACAATTAATGGCGCAGCAGTTAAAGGATAGTGACGGCAAAGTACAGGCGATGTCGCAATGGCAGGGTAAATTGCTGGTAGTTAATTTCTGGGCAACCTGGTGCGGCCCTTGTGTGCAGGAAATGCCTGAACTGTCGGCCCTGCAAACCGAATTCAAGGGCAAGGCTGTCCAGATATTGGGTATGGGCATAGATAGCCCTGGCAATATTGCTGATTTTGCAAAAAAATACCAGATCAGTTACCCCTTGTTCGTGGCCGGCATGGAAGGCAGCGAATTGTCGCGTCAACTGGGTAATCAGCAAGGTGGATTGCCTTTTACACTATTGATAAGCGCAGATGGTAAGCTGCTGAAAAATTATCTGGGCCGCCTGAAGATGGAAGAATTACGCGCTGACATCACCAAATTTTCTCTCGAAAAATAAGTGGGCCTACGGTTTTCCTTGCCAATCTGCATGCATTAGCAGCAAAATGCGGCCATCTTCGTGAAATTGAATTCTGACTATGGCAAGCAAACTGCTGCTGTTGAATGGCCCGAATCTGAACCTGCTGGGTACGCGTGAACCTGCCACCTATGGTGCCGCCACGTTGACGCAGATAGAACTGGCTGGCGTAGCACAGGCACAGGCAGCAGGGGCTGAGCTGACTTTTTTCCAGAGCAATTATGAAGGTGCAATAATTGATCGCATTCATGCTGCCCGTAATGAGCAAGTCGATGCTATCATCATCAACCCGGGCGGACTGACACATACCAGCGTCGCCTTAAGGGACGCTTTGGCCGCAGTTGCCATCCCGTTTATCGAGGTGCATATCTCGAACGTGCATCAAAGAGAAGCCTTCAGACATCATTCTTATTTGTCTGCCATTGCCAGGGGCGTGATCTGTGGCCTTGGTATAGAAGGTTACCGTCTGGCGATTGACTTTTCTCTCAAAAATATTTAAATTCTTGCATCTTCGCGCAATTTGGCGATAATGGCAGCTTATTTCGTATATAATCCATCCTTCGGCGGCATTATGAGAACGAAAAACTGTTCAATTTTGCGCGCCTCCGATAATTCAGAAGCACTTTTCCAAGGGGATTCCACATGGATTTAAGAAAACTTAAAACCCTGATTGACCTGGTAGCAGAATCAGATATCGCTGAACTGGAAGTTACAGAAGGCGAAGGCAAGGTTCGCATCGTCAAATCTTCCGCAATGCCACAAAATCAAGTTGTCATGATGCAACCGCAGCATCAGATGATGCCTGCTGCAGCTGCACCAGTCGCTGCCGCACCGGTTGCTGCTGCACCTGTCGTGCCAGACGGCCACATCGTCAAATCCCCTATGGTTGGTACTTTCTACCGCTCTTCTGCCCCAGGCGCTGCACCTTTTGCTGACATCGGCAAAAGCGTCAATACTGGCGACACTCTGTGCATTATCGAAGCGATGAAACTGCTGAATGAAATCGAAAGCGATTTTTCAGGCACGATCAAACAAATTCTGGTTGAAAATGGTCAGCCTGTCGAATACGGTCAGCCCCTGTTCGTGATTGGCTAATCCAGGCGCGCGTGTCGTCTGTCGCTGCCCTGGTCCGATGATCTGTATCGAGGCACCAGCGCGATTTTACGGCTACGCAATTGCAACCATTGCCACAGAAAAGTTAAATCATGTTTGAAAAAATTCTTATCGCCAACCGTGGTGAAATTGCGCTACGCATACAGCGCGCCTGCCGCGAGATGGGTATCAAAACCGTCGTCGTGCATTCTGAAGCCGACCGCGAAGCAAAATATGTGAAGCTCGCCGATGAATCTGTTTGCATAGGCCCTGCTCCATCAAATTTGAGTTACCTGAGCATGCCAGCCATCATCAGCGCCGCTGAAGTGACGGATGCCCAGGCGATTCACCCAGGCTATGGCTTTTTATCTGAAAATGCCGACTTTGCCGAACGCGTAGAACAATCCGGTTTCGTCTTCATCGGCCCGCGTGCAGAATCCATCCGCCTGATGGGCGACAAGGTATCTGCCAAGCATGCCATGATCAAGGCTGGCGTACCTTGCGTACCTGGTTCTGAGGGTGCCTTGCCGGACGACCCCAAGGCCATCGTGCAAATTGCCCGCAAGGTCGGTTATCCGGTCATCATCAAGGCGGCTGGCGGTGGCGGTGGCCGCGGCATGCGTGTCGTGCATACCGAAGCGGCACTGCTCAATGCAGTCACCATGACCAAGACCGAAGCGGGTGCAGCCTTTGGCAACCCCGAAGTGTATATGGAAAAGTTTCTGGAAAACCCGCGTCACGTGGAAATCCAGATCCTGGCCGACCAGCATGGCAGCGCCATCTGGCTCGGCGAGCGTGATTGCTCCATGCAACGCCGCCATCAAAAAGTCATCGAAGAAGCACCGGCACCTGGCATCCCCCGCAAGGTCATTGAGAAAATTGGCGACCGCTGTGCAGCTGCCTGCCGCAAGATCAATTATCGTGGTGCAGGCACGTTTGAATTCCTGTACGAAAACGGTGAATTCTATTTCATAGAAATGAACACCCGCGTGCAGGTTGAACATCCCGTGACAGAAATGATTACCGGTGTCGACATCGTGCAGGAACAGATACGTATTGCCTTTAATGAAAAGCTGCGTTACAAGCAAACCGATATCATGCTCAAGGGCCACGCCATTGAATGTCGTATCAATGCGGAAGACCCGTTCAAGTTCACGCCTTCACCAGGCCGCATCGCTTCATGGCATGCACCAGGTGGCCCTGGCATACGTGTCGATTCGCATGCCTATGCTGGTTATTTCGTGCCGCCAAATTATGATTCGATGATAGGCAAGGTTATTGCTTATGGTGAAACCCGTGAACAGGCCATACGCCGCATGCAGATCGCCTTGTCAGAGATGGTGGTTGAAGGCATACAGACCAATATCCCGCTGCACCGCGAACTGATGATCGATGCCCGCTTCATTGAAGGTGGTACGAATATCCATTATCTGGAACACAAGCTGGCGGATATGCCGGAATTGTCAAAGAAAAACAATTAAGCCTTTAGATCTCTCAAAGGAAATCGAGGGAGTTGATCTGTAGACTGGTTATTATTTCGTAGGTGGGGCCAGGTTTCATCAGCCCAACCTGAGTGAAGCAAATGTAAAAAGAAGCACAGAGAAAACACCCGTTTTTCCCTGTGCTTTTGGCTTAATTACAGAGCCAGCGTAGTAAGATTTTTGCTATTGTTCTGTGCTTGATCTGTGACCTGGTATCTGTCTGGCGAGTCTTTTGGTTTTAAAATATTTTGAAGTGATAACGTCGTATAAGAAAGTTGCAATATGGGCTGGATAGAAATAGTGATCGAAGTGGCGCGGGAACATGCCGAAGCCTTGTCAGATGCCTTGATGGATGCGGGCGCATTGTCTGTTTCCGTCGAAGATGCCGATGAAGGCACGGATGCTGAAAAACCCTTGTTCGGCGAACCCGGCATGGAACCTGACGAAGCCGCCTGGGATCACAGCCGCGTCGTTGCGCTGGCTGATATCAATTGCGACCACGCTGCCCTGGTGGCAGAAGCTGCTGCCGCGATTGCGCTCACAACTGTACCAGCCTACACCACCCGTAACGTCGAAGAACAAGACTGGGTGCGCCTGACGCAATCCCAGTTTGCCCCTATCCATATCGGCAAGAATATCTGGGTCGTGCCCAGCTGGCATGACGCACCTGACGCCAATGCACTGATCCTCGAACTTGACCCCGGCCTGGCCTTTGGCACTGGCAGCCATCCGACGACCAAGCTATGCATGGAATGGCTGGAAGAACATGCGCCTAAGGATTTATCGGTGCTGGACTATGGTTGCGGTTCCGGTATCCTGGCGATGGTCGCCAGCAAACTGGGTGCGGCCAGGGTCATTGGTGTCGATATTGACCCGCAAGCCATAGAATCAGCCGGTTTCAATGCCGAACGTAATCAGTGCCAGATCGAATACGCCTTGCCAGAAACCTTTGGTAAAGCCCACCCCGCAACAGAAAAATTTGATGTCGTGGTGGCCAATATTCTGTCGAGCCCACTAAAACTGATGGCCCCGATGCTGGCTGGGCGCGTCGCCCCCGGCGGTGCACTGATTTTGTCAGGCGTACTCGCCAGGCAAGCCGACGAAGTGGCAGCAGCCTATGCGCCTTTCATCCAGCTCACAGTGTGGGCTGAACATGAAGGCTGGGTTGCCCTGTCAGGCAAACTGAGCGCCTGAGCAGACCATGGCACTGGCCACCCGCTGCCCCCACTGTCACACTGCCTTCAAGGTAGCCAATGACCAGTTGAAGCTGCATGCGGGTGTCGTGCGCTGTGGTGCCTGTCAACAAACTTTTAATGGTGTTGAACACCTGATTGCAGATGGGCAGCAAGCGGCAATATCACCTGCCGCAGTTATCGCCAGGGCCACAGCGCCTGCCAATTCTGCCCCCCTTGCTGCCACCCCGGCAGCGCAGGCAAGCCCTGCCGACAATACTATCGTTACGCCACAAAAGACTGCTGCGGTTGATTCATTTACCACGACAGCACCGGCAATTACACCAGCAGTAGCAGCAGAAAAATCTCCCGTTGCGACACCGGTTGCCAAACCGGAGATCCCAGCAACACCCAAGCCCCCGGAAACACCTGCCACCACCAAACCGGCCAGCAAGCCTGTTGCCGAAGCAATGCCTGCACCAGCCACAGTAACACCTGCCGCAGCTACTGCGACACCAAAACGCACCGAAGCTGCCAGCCTGCCTGCTGCCGACGTGCTGGCCGCCATCACCAGGGCAGAAAACGAAATTGAAGCAGAAAATGCCAACAGGCCCAAGCCTGCGGCATCTGCTACGCCCGTTGCACCGGCGACTCCAGCCTTATCCGCAACACCCGCCAAGGCACCCGTTCCAGCAACACCAGACCCGGTCACGCCACCTGTTGCAGCGCCAGGCGCAGTTGAAATACCAGCAGCCAAACCTGTCATGCCTGCCGCACCGGTCACATCATCCGCTCTCGACTTTGATCTGGGTGATGGCAGCTTCGGCGTCGCCGCAGAAGAGACAGAAATCAACGAAGCTGACCTGTCCCGTGTTGAACTGGAAACCCGCGCCGCCCTGATGGATCCGCCAACAGCAGACTGGTCCGTCAGTGAAGGCAAGGAAAATACCGAGCCGGTAGCCGATAGCCTGGCCCCGATTACCGCCACCAAGGTCTGGCGACATAAAGAAAACACTGAACCTGCCAGCGAACACGCGGCTGATGACCTGCATAAACCTGAGCCCTATATCGGCGCAGAAGAAGCTGCACTGGCCAACCAGGCTGCTGTCAGCGAAGATTCCAGCAGCGACGTTGTCAGCGACGAAGAAGACAGTGAATACACTATTCAGCGCCCTGGTTTTGTCATCGAAGCCGAGAAAAAACAGAAGCGTCGCCGCATTGCCAACATCATGCTCGGCCTGATGCTGCTATTGCTGCTGCCGCTGTTGCTGGCCCAGTCTGCCTACATCTTCCGCAGCCAGTTGGCCGCCTGGATGCCCGACAGCAAACCCTATCTGGTGCAAGCCTGCAAACTCTTGCAATGCCAGGTCAACCTGCCTGCCCAGATAGAAAAAATCACGGTCGAATCCAACGAACTACAAACCCTGGCACCGGACAGAAATGTCTTCATGCTGGTCATGCAAATCCAGAACCACAGTGATATCGTGCAAGCCTGGCCCAATGTCGAACTGGTGCTGAACGACGCCAAAGACAAGGCCGTACTGCAACGTGCTTTCACGCCAGCAGATTATCTGGCTGAAAAAGACAAGATCACCAAAGGCTTCGCGCCCAACAGTGATCAAAACATCAAACTGTATTTCGAACTGCCCAAGCTCAAGGCAGCGGGCTATCATGTGGGTGTGTTTTATCCTTGAGCTGCCAGTTGCAAGCCTGTCTGGTTCATTCGGGCAAAGGCAAGATTGGCTTAAGTTCACGACGGCTCAAAAATCCCGCACTCAATTTGACTCATTGCCATAAACCGTCGCTCCAGCACAGGCTGGAGGCTGAAGCCTGGAGTCGTTTGTCGATGACTGACAAAGATAAAAATTTCTATATGCACCTATCCTGAACTACAACGACGTGGCGACACACGAATGGAGTGAGCTTAGTAGATTATTTTTTGTTGCCGATCAAGGAAAGCCACCCAATTCCAGCCCGCGCTGGAGTGGCGAATTCAGGAAAATATCTGCAAAAAACTCAATATGTTTTACCTTACCTCATAGCAATTTCACGTGCAAGACCATTCATCGCCAGGCTGCACATTAGTTTCCTGACAAAAACGCAATACCTCATTTTAGTGAATTTCATCTAAAACCCGTCTTCTGCCGTATTTTCACACCCATCTCCAGAGTGCATATAAATGATTTAACACATTTATATCGCGCCTGCATCGTCACAAATTACCAACACATCCGCGTTTTGCTGCCTTTTTATGTTGCATAGCAACTTGCTAATCATGCGCCACAAACCTAGCCTGAGCCTGGTCAATTCAGGCAGATCAGGCAAAACCAGCGGCACGACGATGCGGCAATTTTGTGAAGGCATGCAGACCAGCTCACAGAAGCTGGCTTGCCTGGTTGACGCGGCTCCCGCCGGTTTTCATTTCAACGATAACAATGAAAGAGACAAAATGAAAAAAACCATGATGAAGCAGTTAATCTTTTTTGTAATTGCCCTGATGGCGCTACCCGCACCGTCCTGGGCTTCAGGCTATACGGAAACAAAATATCCCATCGTGCTGGTGCACGGCCTGTTCGGTTTCGATAACATCGGCCCGGTTGATTACTGGTACGGTATCCCTTCCGCTTTGCGCTCAGACGGCGCCAAAGTGTATGTCACCCAGGTGGCCGCTGCCAACAGCAGCGAAGTCCGGGGTGAACAGTTGCTGACCCAGGTCAAGCAAATCCTGGCGGTCACCGGTGCAACTAAAGTCAACCTGATCGGGCACAGCCACGGCGGGCCTACCATCCGTTATGTAGCGTCAGTCCGGCCTGATCTGGTTGCCTCCGCGACCTCTGTGGGCGGCGTGAATCGCGGTTCCAAGGTGGCGGATGTCTTGCTGGGTGTGGCGCCTGCGGGTTCGTTGTCAAATGCAGTGCTGGTGTCGGTCAGTAATGGCCTGGCCAGCATCATCAGCTTTTTGTCGGGCAAACCCAATCTGTCGCAAGATGCACTGGCTGCGGCCAATTCACTGAGCACCGCAGGCGCGGCAAAATTCAATGCCAAATATCCGGAAGGTGTACCTACCACCGCATGTGGTGAAGGTGCTTATCAGGCCAGAGGTGTCGCTTATTTTTCATGGAGTGGTGCCAAGCCTTACACCAATTTTCTTGATGTGATCGACCCGGCACTGGCACTGACTTCACTGGCTTTTGGCGACGAAAAAAATGACGGCCTGGTCGCCAGTTGTTCCAGCCATCTGGGCAAGGTCATTCGTGATGATTATGCGATGAACCATCTTGATGAAGTGAATCAGACCATCGGCCTCATCAATATTTTCGAGACCAATCCGGTGACGATTTACCGCCAGCATGCCAATCGCCTGAAAAACCAGGGCCTGTAAGCCATATCTGAAAATCAGACATGCTTACAACAAAGCAGCCTGGCTGGATTAATCTGTTATATGATTTATCTGCATCCAGCCAGGTTGCCAGCAGTGAAGCACAAAACTAAGGGAGCGGGGGTTTATGAAAACAGCCAATCTGACGTTTGCTGGCGCGACGAGCTTGTTCGTCGCGGTTTTTCTGACGTTTTATGCGATGCAACCTGATAGCCAGCCGGAAAGAATCAAGCTGCGCCCAGCCGAACACAGCTTCGATTTCGTGCGCTCGATGGAAGGCACGACCAGCGATGGCCAAATCAGTCAGGACAATGCGGGTGATTTGCAAATCAATGCAGAGTTACGCCTGATGTTTGATTATTACCTGGCCGCCACAGGTGAAAAAAAATTGCCTGAAATCCAGGCTGAAATTGAAAAAATGCTGGGCCTGAAACTCGGTGCCAAAGCAGCCAGCCAGGCTAAAGACTTACTGGGACGTTACCTGCAATACAAACAGGCTCTGTTTGCCATAGAAAGCAATGCGCAAAACATCAGCGCAGACAAAGCAGGCATGAGCGCCGCCGTGCGCCAGCGCTGGGCAGCCATGCAACAAGCGCGGTCACGCTATTTCAGCGACAGGGAAAACCAGGCGCTGTTTGGCTTTGATGATGCCTATGACAGCGATGCCCTGGCAAGACTGGAAATCAGTGAAAACACCAGCCTCAGTCCAGAACAAAAACTGGCCCAGATCAAGGCCCTGGATGATGCCATGCCAGCGGCATTGAAAGAAGAAAAAGCCGCACCTTACCAGGTTATACGCCTGGAAGAGCAGGCACAAAACCTGCGCGCCCAGGGTGCCAGTGACGACGACATCTACCGCATGCGCGCCGCCGCCACTTCACCAGAAGCCGCAACCCGCCTGGCCCAGCTCGACAAAGACGAAGCCAGCTGGAAAAGTCGCATTCAACAATACCTGGATCAGAAAAACCGCATGAGCACAGAAATGGCCATGCACACCGACATAGAAAAACAGGCCGCCCTGCAACTGGTGCGCAATCAGTATTTCAATGCCGATGAACAACGCAGGTTGCCAGCGTATGAGTGAAGCTTCGCAGTCAGCACTGACTTTATGCCAGTGAACTGTAGCGTGCAATGCATTGCACTCTACGAGCTGATTTTTGATCTGAATCTATTTTAATTTTCGTGATACCCAACACTGTACGCCATCTGGTAAAAGCTAACGTGATAGCACTGCTCACATGCAGCGCTATCGCCTGGGCGTCTGGCGGCACCGGAGAATACACACTCGATTGGCCAATACGCGGCGAGTTGCTGGCCTATCATTCCAGCGGTTGCGCAGATGCCTGCTGGGTCGCCGAAGTGCGCAAGAAATCAACCCGCCGCATCAGGGCGCGTTTGCGTTGTGATGGGGATCAACTGTATTTTTCAAGGCCAGGTAAAGGTGCGGAGCAACTATTGCCTGAGGGCTGTGCAAACTACAATGATAGTAACGACAAACCCCGGCTGATTGCAGGGAAGCTCATGACGCTGCTTGAGAATCAGAATGGTCAGGCTAAAAAATGATGGAAGACATAGTCAAGACGGCGAGTAGTGAGCCAGGCATTGCGCCGTTCAAGATTAACAAATATCAATGCTGGTTTTGTGCGCCAAGGCGAAAGAACTCGTTATCCCATGCGGATATGATGAGTATAAATATAGTCGGCAGGATTAATTGTTCATATTAATTTTAAAAAACTAAAAGCGAGAACTTGAATGAGCACTACTAGTCGAGAGCAAGTAATTCCTTTGGAAAATTCTACGAATCAAGAGAGAGAAAGGAGTGATTTCGATCGTTCTTGGATAGTCGGAAGTACACCTATTTTGATCAAAGATGAGTATCCTCAGGAAATTCAATATATGGAGGTAGGTCAGGAGATATTGTCTCGTTGCGAAAAAACTGGAAAAATAGAGTACCGAAAAGTAGTGAGCATATCAAGTTTGGAAGATGTTCCAACTTACTTGCTTTATTATAAAGGACATTTTTCGGATAATTCCAATAATTGGGATCTTAGATCCATCGAAGCAGTTGGCAGCTTGCCTCTCTTTGTCGTGGATAAGGGATGGACTGCATTAAAAAATTTGAAAACCAATGATTTGGTCACATCTTTCGATCTTACTGGTTTTGCACCAAATTCTTTTAAAGTGAAGTCCTTTGGTTGTTCAACGCAAACTGTTCTTGGTATAAAAGAAACGGGATTATTTAGAAGAGTCTATAACCTGGATATAGGAAGTTTTCATACTTATTTCATACGGGAGGAGAGCTTTTGGATTTCCGATAACGTAAATGTACTTGCGTTCAACGAGAGAGGCAATGATGACCTTACTTTGCCGTCGACTACAAAACTTAAAACAAAAATTGGTGGTTTTTTGTCAGATACTCTTATTCCTGTAAAAGGTGGAGATTTAAGTGAGCTGGAATTTATTCGGCCCGGTACGGAAGTTCTGTCGCGCAATGAAATAACAGGGGAATTAAGCTATCGGAAAGTACTGCGGCGTGTTTTGCACGAAAGTATGCCTGAATACGTACTTTCATATAAATATCCACACGCGCGGCTAGATATCGTTTTCATCACACCTGGACAGGAGTTTCTGGTAAAAGGGCGAGGTTGGACTGCGGCTGAACATATCAATCGTGGAGATGTTATCGAAACTAGTGACGGCATTAACGCAACTGTCATTGCTAATAAAAAAGAAGAAGCTGACCAACGTGACTATTTTAATTATTACTCTCTAGAAATTGAAGGTGGAGGCTGTCATTTTGTCTACGAAGGGCTTTGCGCGCGTGGATTCTAATCAGTGCTTTTGCCTTGTTGCATACGGCCAAGATAAATATAGCTTGCCGCAATAAAAGTCAAAACGGTGCAATGCATTGCGCCCTGCGGGCCAAATTGCACATGAAATTAATTGGCACCAAGATACGAAAAATACTTGAGCTTAGGATTTTTTCATTCGATATGCTCAAATTAATTTCAGAATCCGGCCCTCTCAGACCAACTGGCGCGTAAGAAATCGACCATGTGCCATTAACTACATCCATCTTATTATCCCACTGCGAATAGTAGCCAAAAGAAACGTGCACCAATTCGTATTTGGACATATTGACATGCTTTTCTTTCGTCAAATAATTCCGGGCTACGGCAATGACTTCACTTGGTTTTAAAACGGGTACGCGCAGATCGATTTTTTCAGGAGTGATCGATTCAGATGCAGCCGCCATATTGATGGCGAAAAATGACGCGAGAAATAGACTGCCAATAAAAGATTTCATCTAAATTTTCATTGATATCGCAAAGGCATTTTGAAGACAGAGACGACAAAAAAAGAGTAAGAATAGCGTATTCATTATTCCAGATTTGTGCAAGTGCGTAGGGTGCAATGCATTGCACCGCTTTGCGTCTTTTGAAATAGCGGGAGTTGAACGCTAACGCGCCTTGATCAAGCCAGACTGATTTCTTCTTCTGGCTCTTCTTGCGGCTGGTCTTCCAGCGCTTCCATCAGGGCACGGTCGACGACTTTGTCCAGCACCAGGATTTTGGCGCGTTTTTCGCGGAAGATTTGTTCGAGCTCTTCAGCGGGGACCGAGAAAGTCTTGTCTTTTTGGCCGGTAGTGAAGATGTACAAACTACGCATGGGGCTGACCCAGGCCAGTTTGACTTTGTTGACACCACCAGCTTTTTTGGTAAATTCCAGCCAGACACCGCGTTCAAGTTGCGTGACGGTATCGACGTGTTCGTCAGCTGGCGGTGGTGCTTCCTCTTCGGTCTTGCTTTCTGCTTCAGCGCGTTTTGCCAGGCGGCGTTCGGCAGCTTGTTGGGCGACTTCGACAGCAATTTCAAGCTGGCGTTCTGGCGACAGATCAAGCGGGGCGCGCACGATGGACGCATGGCATTCTGCCAGTTCTGCAAAGAACTGTACGCGGTCGGCGTCTTCCCATTTAATCAGGCTCAACCATTTATTCAGGCGTGCCAGAATTGCGGGCAGGCGGTTCAACAGTTCTTGTCGTTGTTGCAGGGTGATCTTGGGCTTGACGCTCCAGATCAGATCGTCCATGGTTTTGATGGCGTCTTCAACAGCATAAGGTTTTTCTTCCTTGACGCTGTAGGCCAGGGTCAACACCTTGGTCCAGCGATTTTCGAGGAAGGATTCCACAAAGGCGACCACTTCGCCGGTACCTACGCGTAAAGCGACCTCATGGGTGGCCGCGATATTGGCCTGTTTGACTTTTTCTTTTTTCAGCGCCGTGTTGATGGGCACTTGCAGTGCTTCAGCAGCTTCTTTTTCTTCTTTCTGAATGAAGGACTCAAGATCATTGACCACTTCTTCGAAGAGGGCAATTTCCTGGTCGAACTCTTGCTGCACGCGATGTACATTGCGCTGCATGGTCTGGAACAGGGGATCTTGCTGACCCTTTTTCTGATCCCATGCCAGGCTGTAGCGTGACAATAGTTCGATCAGGCGACGGGCTGGATGGTTTTCCTGGAAGAAGAATTCCTTGTCCATCAGTGCCGCTTTGAGCACTGGTATCTGCAAAACAGAAATCAGTTCCTTGATCGGTGCAGGAATGGCCTGGTTGCGGAAAACACTGTCAAACACTTGTGACATCAGGTCCAGGGTATTTTTCTCTACACCTGTGCCTGCCAACTCTGGCATTTGTTCACGCATTTGCGACAGGCGCAGCACATCTTGCGCACCTGCCACCAGTTGTTGCAGTTTGACGCTCTTTTGCAGGTCAGCCAGTTTCTGGAAGAGCTGGGTACGTGCCACTTCCTGATGTTCACCGCCCTGGCTAAAGCCGCCTGCCGTAGGCATGGCACCACCAGACATGCCGGCATTCATACCGCCGTGGCCACTGCCACCAAACTGGCCTTGGCCCTGAGCATTGCCGCCTTCACCACCCTGAGCAAAACCACCGCCCTGGCTGTACTGACCGCTGACATCATTGGCCGCGTCGAAATGACCGACGCTATAACTGCCACCACCAAAATGACCACCGCCGCCAGCGTGTGCGCCACCTTGGCCGTTACCGCCCTGCCCCATCTGGTTGCCGTTAGACAGGAAGTTTCTTAATTTCTGCGAAACCTCGCCAGCGGCAGCAACCGGGTCTTTGCGTCGTTCAGTGGAATTGCGGTTACGGCGTATACGGAAGGATTCGTGCAAATCAGGCAGAATGCCTTTGACGATCAGTGCTTCATTCAGGGTATTTAAGAATGGCTCCAGATCAAACAGGATTTCAGCACGCAGCAAAGGTAAAACCAGTTCGTGCGTGCAAACTTCCGGGTCGAATTCACACCATGCTGCATACACAGTATGCAGAATCATTTCGGGACGGAAAGGATTTTGCGCAATGCTGAGGGCTTCATGATCCATCAAATGGGCAAAGCGCATGTTGAGTGCAGCATATTGCTCAGCGTTGTCTAGTTCGAGCGTACGGCTGGCGCGGCTTAAGGCCAGCTTTTTGTCCATTTCTTCATACGTCACCAGGCTTAGTGCAATATCAACTGGTGAAGCCAGCACCTTGACGCCTTGTAACAAGGCGTCGATTTCCTTTCGGAAAGCGGTTTCAAAACCAGCAGAGGCAATGTAATAGAAAGCGTATGAATTTTTTTTCAGCAGCTGGCCGGCATTAAAGCTGAGATTGGCTTCGCGGGCATCCATGCTTTGCTCTGACAGAGCCAGGAAAGCATTCGACAGTCGGGCAGAAAAGGCATCAAGCTGGGAAACAACCAGATGACTCGCCAGGGGAATCAGGCCGCGCAATACCTCGTCGCGCGACTGCAAGGCAGTAGCACCGGGTTTGGTTTGGTTGGCAGGAGTCGACATGGCTGCAATAAAATCAAGGTTATTTTGCTAATACTGTATGTAAAAACAAGAAAAGCCGGGAATTGGCTGCCAAAGGCAGGTTTCCCAGCATGTTTTGCAAACTGAAGCGCGGCGTATATTCAGCACAGCAACTTCAATTGATTGCGAAAAATCTATTATTCCCAGGCAATTTATGCACCAGTTTGGTGATTAAATCTTCATCACCCAACTGCTCAGGAATTAATCAAACCAGGTACTACAACTATATACCTTTAATTTCCACGTGGAAATGTTTGAAACGCAATTGTGAGGCTTTTTTACGTGACAATCTGAAGTATAAATCAAGCTTGCTTATAAAAAACTTTCCCATTTGAAAATACCTCCTAATTTTGGCTTATCAGGATGGCATCCAATGGCATTAAACTGATTCTTTTGCGCGGTTTGCTCTAAAATAACAGGTTGAACCAATTTCACGCTACCTCAGTTACATTTGAACGCATTTTCGTTACATTTGGCTGTCGGCTTTCGTGTAGAGCTTGGCGATTAATACTGTAACGGCGTTTCCCAAACAAAACTTTATGACAAAAAAACAAGTATCTGAAAATGATTCGGCAGTGCCTGTAAAGGCCGGGCTGTCATTCGAAGCTGCCATGGCCGAACTGACTGCTCTGGTGGCCAGCATGGAAGCAGGAGAACTACCACTGGAAGCATCAGTAAGCGCCTACCAACGTGGTTCAGAACTGATCAAATATTGCGCTGCCCAGTTAGATAAGGTGGAACAGCAAGTCAAGGTACTGGAAGCAGGCATGCTGAAACCCTTTGCCTCAGATAATGGCGACGGTGCAGTATGAACAACGCAATCAACGCAGATAACATGGATTTCAAGTCATGGATGAAGCAATGCCAAGCGCTTTGCGAAAATGACTTGTCTCATTTCTTGCCTGCCACCACCACCGTGCCTGGCAAACTGCATGACGCCATGCGCTACGCAGCACTGGATGGTGGCAAGCGTGTGCGGCCCTTATTAGTATATGCAGCAGGCCAGTTATTTGACGCCCCCGCAGATTTATTAAGCCGCGCCGCCGCGGCCATAGAAATGATCCATGCCTATTCACTGGTGCATGATGACATGCCCTGCATGGATGACGACGCCCTGCGCCGTGGCAAACCCACAGTACACGTCAAATATGATGAAGCCACTGCTTTATTGGTAGGTGACGCCTTGCAGGCGCAAGCCTTTCTGATCTTGTCGGAAGGCGATGTCAGTGCTGCCGGTCAGGCTGCAACCCGGCTGATGATGCTGCAATTGCTGGCACGCGCTGCTGGTTCTGTCGGCATGTGTGGTGGCCAGGCCATTGACCTCGATAGTGTAGGCGTGGCATTAAACCGTGAACAGCTGGAGCAGATGCACAGGCTGAAAACCGGTGCCTTGCTGCGCGCTGCGGTATTATTGGGCGCCATGAGCGGCAAAACTCTGAACACGGACGAAAGCGCGGCACTGGATCAATACGCCGCTGCCATAGGCCTGGCTTTTCAGGTGGTGGATGATGTGCTTGATGCGACTGCCGATTCAGCAACGCTGGGCAAGACTGCGGGCAAAGATGCGGCAGACAACAAGCCGACCTTTGTCAGCCTCATGGGTCTGGACGCATCCAGACAACTGGCACGACAATTGTGCCATGATGCGCATGCCGCCTTGCAAGGTTTTGGCGACAAGGCACAACGTTTGCACGAGCTGGCGGATCTGATCGTTGAGCGCCAGGCTTGAACGAAATATAGAGATAAAAGCGCAATACAAGAATGCGATAGCCACCTGGGTCTGAAGTCAGGGCAGCTTAGCCAAGTACTGAAAAAGAATAATGACGACACTACTAAACACCATCAATTCCCCCGCTGACCTGCGCAGCATGACGCGTAGCCAGTTGAAACCGCTGGCAGACGAGCTGCGTCAGTATGTGCTCGATTCTGTTTCCAAGACCGGCGGCCATCTGTCGTCCAACCTGGGCACGGTGGAATTGACCATCGCCCTGCACTACGTCTTCAATACGCCTGAAGACAGGCTGGTATGGGATGTTGGCCACCAGACCTATCCGCATAAAATTTTGACAGGCCGCCGCGACCAGATGCATAGCCTGCGCCAGTTAAATGGCATATCCGGCTTCCCGCGTCGTGTGGAAAGTGAGTACGATACCTTTGGTACGGCGCATTCCTCCACGTCTATCTCTGCCGCGCTGGGCATGGCTGTTGCCGCCCGCACCAAAGGTGAAGACCGGCATGCCGTTGCAATCATTGGTGATGGCTCAATGACGGCAGGTATGGCTTTTGAAGCCATGAACAATGCAGGCGTGAATGAAGACATCAACCTGCTGGTCGTGCTTAATGATAACGATATGTCGATCTCGCCACCCGTCGGCGCGTTGAACCGTTATCTCGCTCGCCTGATGTCGGGCAAGTTTTATGCAGCCGCACGCAATGTTGGTAAATCAGTCTTGCCATCGCCCGTACTGGAACTGGCCAAGCGATTTGAAGAGCATGCGAAAGGCATGATCGTACCGGCCACCATGTTTGAAGAATTCGGTTTCAATTACATCGGCCCTATCGATGGCCATGATCTCGATTCGCTGATACCGACACTGCAAAATATCAAGAACCTCAAAGGCCCGCAATTTTTGCACGTGGTCACCAAAAAGGGCCAGGGTTACAAACTGGCTGAAGCTGACCCGGTCTTGTACCACGGCCCAGGCAAATTCAACCCCGCTGAAGGCATCAAGCCAGCTGTGGTGCCGGCCAAACAAAGCTATACACAAGTGTTTGGCCAATGGTTGTGCGACATGGCAGCTGCTGATGACAAACTGGTCGGCATTACCCCTGCCATGCGCGAAGGTTCAGGCATGGTGGAGTTTGAAAAACAATTTCCCAAACGCTATTACGATGTCGGCATCGCTGAACAGCATTCAGTCACCTTTGCCGGTGGCCTGGCTTGCGAAGGCCTGAAGCCTGTCGTCGCCATCTATTCCACCTTTTTGCAACGTGCTTACGATCAACTGATACACGACGTTGCCCTGCAAAACCTGGATGTCACTTTTGCGCTGGACCGCGCTGGCCTGGTCGGTGCTGACGGCGCCACCCATGCTGGTAACTACGACCTCGCTTATCTGCGCTGCATCCCCAATATGGTCGTCATGGCCGCCTCGGATGAAAACGAATGCCGCCAGATGTTAAGCACAGCCTATCGTTACCCTGGCCCCGCCGCCGTGCGCTACCCGCGCGGCGCAGGCATAGGTGCTGCGATGGAAAAAGAACTGACCACCATCCCGCTGGGCAAAGGCGAAGTCAAACGCCAGGGCAAGCGCATTGCCATACTGGCTTTTGGTTCCCTGGTACCCCCAGCCCTGCAAGCCGCAGAAAAACTCGATGCCACGCTAGCCAATATGCGCTTCATCAAGCCGCTGGATGCAGACCTCGTTGCATCTCTGGCCGCCAGCCATGATGTACTGGTAACCGTAGAAGAAGGCTGCACCATGGGCGGTGCAGGTTCTGCCGTGGCCGAAGCACTGGCCGCCGCAGGCATCTGCAAACCCCTGTTGATCCTGGGTTTGCCCGACAAATTCGTCGATCACGGCGACCCTGCCGTCCTATTAGCGCTATGCGGGCTGGATGCAGTGGGAATAGAAAAATCGATTCGTGCCCGGTTTGATGCCTGAAGACGAAAGTCTCACTACAGCAGCGCAGAGAAAGCGGAGATTGAAGGTGCAATGCCATTGCACCGCCTGATGCTTGCGAGATAAAAGATGCGATTTATAAAATCGTATTCGCATTTCCTGCCCATGTATTTTGTCCACCCTTTTTGTCCACCTAACTATACCGTTGCCATAGCTTGACCACACAATCGCTGCGTATCACCTTGACAGCAGCAACCTAAGAAATGGCAACGCGCTTGCAATCGCATCATGCTCAAGCGCATGTAAAGGAATCGAAATATAAAGCTTGATAGAGCTTTATATTTCAAGCTTTGTACGTGGTCTGCCAACAAGCGCCAGCCCGGGTTTTCAAAATGCGCAATTTCAGTTAGTGTTGCACTGTCAGTCGCATCGCTGGCTTGGGCAGTGCTGACAAAATACACGCTGGTTATAGCTACGATGGCTACCATGCCAGATTTGATCTTCATATACGCAGCTTCATTTGCTTGACGTTTGCGTATTTGCTTCACTGAAAAAACCCCCCTGACCTTTATCACTGATATGGCCACTTGAATGGAGGATGTAGATGAATGCCACTGAGATTCGCGCTTTGATAGACCGCTACATAGACGCTTACAACCGCAAGGATATTGCAGCGATGCTGCTGGCTGTGCATGCTGATGTCGAGTTCAACAATATCTCAAACGGTGTCGTCAATGCGCACACCGCTGGTGTTGCTGAATTGAAGGCGCTGGCAGAACAATCGGTTTCACTATTCAGCGAAAGACATCAGGACCTCGTCGCTTTCGACAGCACCGAAAGCAGCGCGGCAGCAAGCATCAAGTTTCGCGCCATGGTGGCCAATGATCTGCCCAATGGCCTGAAAAAAGGACAGGTGCTGGACATGGAAGGCCGTTCAGAATTTGAATTTCGCGATGGCCTGATTTCAAAAATAAACGATATCAGCTAAATCGACTAAGCCTGCTCGATTTCGCCATGTATTCAGCGGGCGTGCTACACCCGACGCAGGAAGTAATGAGTTACATTACCTTCATGCCCAACCACAGCACACATGAATTTGAAGATCCCTATTCTGCACGCTGCCATGTGCGCAAGTGACAATGCAATTACGCACATGGGTTACCACTATGACAGCACCAATTATTCACTCTGGAAACTGATCAAGGTTCTGTGGCTCCACCATCACCAAGCCATTGTGTGCTGCGCGAAATTTGGATGACATTTCATACGCCGCCTTGCGCACACGCATGATAGACCCTATCGGACGATGGGCAGTAATGCCATGCCAGGGGCTGAACGACATATTATCGTCAACTACCTTTGCCCGCCCCTCACTCCATGCGATTTGCGGTTGTGCCACGATACGTGCAACTGGCAGATAAGGACTGAGGTCTTCAGGCCAGGGGACCGAAGCGTCTTCGATGGGCATGCGTGTCAGGTCAGTACAAAGTTGCACGCGCACTTCCCATTCGGCGACATTGGTTTTGAAAAAATCGATGACGGCTTCACGCAGACCATTGGGTTTGCCGTTGACGTTGAGGCTTGCACCTGCGAGTTCTGTCAAATTAGGCGAAACCGGCACGATGCAGATTTTTGCCATGTAAGGGCCAAACAAGATTGGCGTCTTGCTGAAGAAAGTCTCACCCAGGATATGGGTCTCAGGGTGGCCACCCAGACTGATTACGGTTGCACTTTCACCACCGAAGGCTTCAATCACTTTTTCTGTGCCGCGCAATACGGCAGACAGGGCTTTTTTCAAACCAGGCGCCTTGTTCGTGGTTGGGGCTAGCAATTTCAAACCCTTCAGAAAATCCTTCGCACCCGCATTGGAAAATGCCGGGCCGCCGTTGACGAGGACGAAGTCTTGCGTGACATCACCTGCGCTGCCATCCAGACGTTCGCCCTCGACACCGACAACCTTAACCGCCATGCCCCGCGGTGTTGATACGCTGTCATCAAGCATATCGCCAGGTATGGTGGACAAACGCATGACAAGGGGATAGGTAGCTGGCTTGGCAAACAAACCATACGACAATATGGGCGGCAAATTATCCAGCACGCGCAATTCACCGCGTAAAAGGCCGTGGCTTTTTGCATGCACGCTACGCGTGGCGTGGCCCGAATCCTTGAGCGTGACTTCAGATATATGCTTTAGCGACTGCAATAATTCTGCCTGAATTTCTGCCTCATCTTCTTCAGGCACTTCAAAGGCAGGCTCGTAAATTAATGGCAATATGCCGGCATTGCTGGTTGGGCTCATGACAATTCCTTAAAGAGGATGGCAGCAAATAGTGATCAGACCGGGCTGGCGAATTTATCCAGCAATGCCTTGGCAGCAGGCCCTGACGAAGCTGGGTTTTGCCCTGTAATCAACAGACCATCACTCAGTACATAAGGCTGCCAGTTAGCAACCTGCGAATAGTTGCCACCGTTTTTCCTGAGCATGTCTTCCACCAGAAAGGGAACCACATCCACCAGGCCAGCTTCTTGTTCTTCAGTATTGCTAAAGCCTGTTACTTCCTTGCCTGCGACGACCGATACACCTTCTGGTGTCTTCACGTGACGCAAAACGCCAGGTGCATGGCACACCAGGGCGACGGGCTTGCCCGCAACCAGCATATCCTGTATGAGGGCAATGGAAGATGCATCTTCTGCCAAGTCCCACAGGGGCCCGTGGCCACCTGGGTAAAACAGGGCATCGAAGTCACTGGCAGATACCTCGCTGAGCTTACGCGTTGCTGCCAGTGCCGCCTGCGCCCCGATATCGGCCTTGAAGCGTTTTGTATATTCTGTTTGTGATGCGGCATCATCGCTTTTGGGGTCAACCGGTGGTTGCCCGCCCAGCGGGGACACCAGTGTGATCTTTGCACCCGCATCCTCGAATACATAATAGGGGGTGGCAAATTCTTCCAGCCAGAAACCAGTTTTTTTACCGGTGTCACCCAGTTTGTCGTGCGAAGTCAATATCATCAGTACGTTCATGCCAGCTCCAGTATGCGGTAACAGTCAGGGTATGCATGCGCAGCATATCTGCCCATCTGCATCTCAAGACACTGTTACTGGTTGTACGCGCAAATACGACTGATCTCAGTGCGATAGCGAACATTTGCCTTGTCAATGATATGCTGGCTGTCATACACGGTATTCACCCTTCATGGAAGGAACACGGGACATGCAGGAACTCATTTTTACCGGTGGTGCGCACATAGGCTGGATGAATGCCTCATGGCCATTCGCCAGACTCAATATTTCTTCAAAGCGGCTCTTGCTCAATTCTTTTGGCCGCTATGAGTTCAGCCCTGAGCAAATCGTGTCGCTGGAACCGTACGGTGTAATACCGGTGCTCATGAGCGGCATACGTATCCATCATTGTCATCCACAATATCCTGAACGCATGATTTTCTGGTGCATAGGCAACCGCGACAAGACATTGATGCGCATCGCCCAAAGCGGTTTTCTGCCTGCACATAAAGTCAGGGCAAAGCCGGCTGGACTGGCAATACGATGGGAGATCAGTACCGCCGTATTCCTGCTATGGGCAGCCATGTTTTTCCTGGATACGCAATTCCATATCAGCCGTGGTGGCGAAGATGGCCCAGGTCTGTTGCGCCTGATATCGCTGCTGGCTGTGTTTGCATTTTCCACTGCTGCACGCACGTCCGGCAGTGTTCAGGAAAGGATACTAAACCCGGGGCATCAGTATGGAGAAATCAAACCCCAGTTACGCTTTTTGCAGTGGACATCAGGCATATGCTCACTCGTATATGGGCTTGTGTATTTACTGGGGTTTCATCGGGTGATGTGAGGGTTTTTTCTGATTGCGAAGTGTCAGCAAGTGGCGAAATAGCGTTCATCCAAAGAGTGCATTGATGAGATTTTTCTGCTTTCACGAAATAGTTTAACCCTGCTCAAGACCATTGCGGTAACGAGCGTAGGTGTAATTATGCAAGATCAGGAACGCGCGCGAAACAAATCAGGCGTATGCCGCTTCCAGATTTCTGTTTCCTCTTCGTCTGGCAAGCCCCGCAGGTTTTGCCAGTTTGGTGAAGAAACCCATTCTATGCATGTTTCGAGCATAGACGGTATCGAATGAAAATACATATCGATGCCTTGAAATACGCGGATAATGGGATGCTCCATCGATGCGCCAAAAAGATGAGCGCCGCACGCCACCACATCCCATGAACCTTGAAATGCGGAGATGGGTAGGCAACTCTTCAGGTCCACCAAATCTTGCTCCAATGTCGAATAAATACCATAGGTTTCCTGAATACTTTTGTATTCCGACACTGCATTCTGAAGCGAAATAAAATTATTATCGCGGAAACATAGGTTTCTGTGCAGTTCGAGATCATCTTCGTCGATATGCCCATTCGCCCATTGGTAAAGCTCAATGACATCATCCGGCACAATAATATTCAGAGGCGCCACAATTTCCAGGATTTCTGTCGTGCTAAGGCCAGGTCGCAGGTTTTCTCTCACCGCTACCCCTTTTGCTTCATAGGCGTCTGCCAATTGATTACATAATTCAGTGATGGTGAGCATGTTGAAGGTCAGTTCATTGTAAAAAGCCATCAGTAAAAAAACATGGGCATTGCCCATGCTTTTTATCCAATTACTGTTTATTCCTGCGTCAGAATCTGGCGCAGCGCCCCTTCAAATACTTCTGGCGGCTGGCCTCCTGAAATCAGGTGGCGCTGGTTAATGATGACAGCCGGTACCGAATTAATGCCTTGCTGATGATAGTAAGTCTCTGTCTCACGTACCTCGGCAGCATAGGCGTCAGATGCGAGGATGCGTGCGGCCTCTGCCGTATCCAGCCCCACCTCACCCGCTACCCGCAGCAATACCTCGTGCGAAGCCGGGCTTTCACCTTTACTGAAATACAGTTCAAACAGTGCTACCTTCAGCGCATGCTGACGCCCCTGCGTTTCTGCCCAATGCAGCAAACGGTGTGCATCGAAAGTATTATAAATACGGCTGCGCGCAGCCATATTGAACTCAAACCCCAGCTCTGCGCCACGGGCACGTATCATTTCGCGGTTCTTGGTAGTCTGTTCCTGCGTCGCGCCATATTTTTCTGCCAGATGATCAGCGATGTCCTGACCTTCCGGCCCCATCTTGGGATTTAATTCAAAGGGCTGGAAGTGCAGTTGCACTTTGGCATCATCACCCACACGCTGTATGGCTTGCTCAAGCGATTTGAGACCGATGATGCACCAAGGGCAAGACACGTCTGATACAAAGTCTATCCTGATTTCTTCACTCATTTTTAAATCCTTCCGCTGCCTGCTTTTCTGTCGCAGCTATCAAATGTATGACTATGCATATGAGCACTTTATCAGGCAATTCAAGTGGCTGCTGCCAGATGCTGCGGCGCTGCTTCCACCTGACTTTCACATCATGTAGCTTAATCAGGGTTCCGACTAGCGCTGACGCTCCTTCTCCCACAAAACATCACTCCCCCCCGCATACCTGTTCAACACCCGCGACAACACAAACAATAAATCTGACAGGCGGTTCATGTATTGCCTTGGCGCTTCGTTGATGGTTTCGGCGGCGCCTACGCTGACGATCGCGCGTTCGGCGCGGCGGCAAACGGTGCGGCAGACGTTGGCGATGGCAGCGGCGCGTGAACCGCCGGGCAGGATGAAGTCTTTCAGCGGTGGCAGGTCGGCATTGTATTTTGCCAGCAGGTCGTCAAGGCGGGTGACCTGGGTGTCGGTGATCATGGTGTAGCCGGGTATGCACAATTCGCCCCCCATGTCGAACAGGTCATGCTGTATCGAGACCAGTTCATGTTTCATCTGACCAGGAATGTCTTCACACAGCAAGACGCCGATCTGAGAATTGAGTTCATCCACATCACCCATGGCGTGTACACGCAATGCGTCTTTGGCGACGCGGGTACCATCACCCAGGCCGGTAGTGCCGGCATCACCGGTACGTGTTGCGATTTTTGAGAGTCGATTGCCCATGATTAATAAAAGAAAGAGAGAAGCTTGAAAGGATACGGCAAAACCGGCACTGACGCGCTACATACAATACGTCGCATTTAAATGTCCCCTGCCATGCCGGATCATTGAGCTGCATTATTGCTTTGAGGTCATTGATTGAATATAATTTAACAATGACACTTACACAATTATTTTCTGATATCCGCACTTCTTATATTGCCTTGCTGGCGGCGGCTGCCGCAAATGGCAATACCCATGTAGAACCAGCTTACCGCGATGCCTATGGTGCACTGGCTGTGGAGGGTAGCCCGGCATTGCCCTGTCGTGCCGACCTGATCGCGGTAGACGGTGAATTTGCGGGGCAGTCTTACACGGTAGATGCCAAAACCCAGCTGGAATTTGCGCAGGTCATTTTTCCGCTGTCATCGACAGAAGTGCGCATCTCCCCCTTCACCTGGGACTGGATGCCGGTCCAGGTCAGCGGGCTGGAGAAAGAGACTGCCGACGCGACGCTGGCTAAATGGTTCATGTCCTGGTTTGATGGCGAAGACCAGAACCAGAAAAATGCAGATGGTCTGTATGGCGTTGTCCACTTCATGTCTGCTGTCAGCGAAGAAGAAAATGGCTTGCAGTTAAGCATCGATCTTGGCTCTGTGACTGAAGCTGCGGTGGAAGACCTGCTGATACGCCTCGCCGATGCAAAGGCCGCGGCAATATATCTGGGTTAAGTTTCAGGGTGGCAGGTTTGCCACCAAAATTTTAAATCCTGCAAGATGTGGAAAGCTTGCGGCAAAATCTGCCTGAACACAGCATAATAGAGGCCACACGATCAGTATGGACCTCATCATGAATCATCCTGCCATTTTGGCACGTGCCAGAAAACCCTTGCCCGCCGGTTTGCTGCACGCGCTGCAAAACCTGCTGGAAGACCGTTGCAGCACCGCCCAGGCTGTGCGTGACCATCATGGCCGCGATGAATCTTCTTATGATGCCATGCCGCCAGAAGCCGTGGTATTTGCCCAGAGCACCGAAGAAGTGGCCGCCATCATGCAGTTATGCCATCAGCATGAAGTACCGGTTATCCCTTATGGTGCGGGTTCATCGCTGGAAGGGCATATCCTGGCCCTGCACGGTGGCGTGACAATTGATCTGTCACAAATGAATAATATGGTCGCCGTGCATGCCGAAGACCTGACTGCAACAGTGCAGGCTGGCGTCACGCGCAAGCAATTGAACCTGGAAATACGCGATACCGGATTGTTCTTCCCTATCGACCCTGGTGCCGATGCCAGCCTGGGTGGCATGGCAGCAACGCGTGCATCAGGCACCAATGCCGTGCGCTATGGCACCATGCGTGAAAATGTCATGGCGCTGACAGTGGTGACGGCTGACGGACGCATCATACGCACAGGTTCCCGCGCAAAAAAATCATCTGCCGGTTACGACCTGACGCGCGTGTTTGTTGGCAGCGAAGGCACACTGGGTATCATCACTGAAGTGACCGTCAAACTTTATCCTTTGCCAGAAGCGATTTCAGCGGCGGTATGCAGCTTTCCTGACAATGCCGATGCGGTCAACACCGTCATCCAGACCATACAGATGGGCGTACCCATCGCACGCGTAGAATTTCTCGATGCCAACGGCGTGCGTGCCATCAATGCGCATGACAAGCTGAACCTGCCTGTCAAACCCTTATTGCTGTTTGAGTTTCATGGCAGCGAATATGGCGTGAAAGAACAGGCTGAACTGGTGCAGGATATTGCCGCCGCCAATGGGGCTGGTGATTTTGAATGGGCCACCAGGCCAGAAGACCGTTCACGCCTGTGGGCAGCGCGCCACAATGCCTATTTTGCGCTGTTGCAATTGCGGCCTGGTTCACGCGCCATTTCCACCGATTGCTGCGTACCGATTTCACGCCTGGCGGAATGCATCAGCGAAACCCAGATTGATTGTGAAAATCACGGCATTACCTATTCCATCATCGGCCATGTCGGTGATGGCAATTTCCATGTGCTGATGCTGGTCGATGCTGGCAATGCAGAAGAAATTGCGACAGCCGAAGCAATCAACCAGCGCATGGTCAGCCGCGCCATTGCGATGGATGGCACCTGTACGGGTGAACATGGCGTAGGCATACACAAGATGCATTTTTTGATCGAAGAACATGGTGCGGATGCAATCCACATGATGCGTTTGCTGAAACAGGCGTTTGATCCAAAAAATATTTTAAACCCGGGCAAAATCATTGCGTGGGATGAAGCAGGACAATAAATCAGGATCGTATTCACATTACCGTGGAAGACCTTTCACCACAGAGACACAGAGAAACTCTTCTATTTTTGTTCTCCATGTCACTTGCGATTGCTTACCCAGTGAATGAATACGCTGACTAAAAATTTATCAGGAAAAGTATGGCAACACGATTACCACCGGTACACGCCCTGTCAGCCTTTGAGGCGGCTGCCCGTCACAGTTCTTTTGCCGTGGCGGCAGAGGAATTATGCATAACCCCGTCGGCGCTGTCGCACCGCATACGCTTGCTGGAAGAACATTTGTGCGAACGTGTATTTGTGCGCGAAGGCCGCAGCGTGACGCTGACAGAGTTTGGCCGCCGTTACCTCGATGTGGTGCGAGTGGCCTTGCGTACTTTGTCTGATTTCCCGCTGCCGAACAAGATCACGCAAAGCCAGCTGCGCGTGAAGGTGACCGTGCCGCCGACATTTGCGCGCTATATGTTCATGCCGCACCTGGCGAGCTTTACCAGCCAGCACCCGGATATAGAAATCGAAGTTTACCTGTTCGTGCCGCTCTACGATTTAAGCCTGTCAGAAAGCGATGTGGAAATCCGCTTTGGTGCTGGAGAATACCCCAACCTGGTGACGAAGAAATTATTTGTCGAACCCAGTTTCGTGGTTGCCAGCCCCGATTACCTGAAAACCCTGCCAGCAATCAGAACCCCGGCAGATTTGCGCCATGCCAAACTCTTGCGTTCGGCGCTGGAACCCTGGCAGCCGTGGTTTGAAGTGGCCGGTCTTGACTGGCCAGAACCTACCAGCGGCTTGCGCGTGGATGATCTTGGCTTGCTGCTGGAAGCCGTCAAACACGGCCACGGCATCGGCCTGACGCGCCAGCAATTTGCACAGGACATGATCAACGCCGGTGAGGTCGTCAGGGTATTTGACACTCAACTGGCCAGCCCGCCGCATGCGTATTATCTTGTGCATGAAGCGCAGGCAAATATACGACCAGAGGTGCAATTGTTCATAGACTGGATGCAGGCGACTTATCAGCAGGTGTAACGGCAAGTAGATTGGTTAATGCAAGTTGGATAACGTAGGTTTGGCTACGGGTTATCAGCCCAACACTGAGCCAGTGACAAATAAGTACATTCGCAATGATAACGGCCTGTTGAATTGTAGAAAAAATACACAACGGTCACGGCTTTATGTTTGATGCATCGCGTGTTGATACGCCAAGTGTTGGGCTGGTAACCCGTAGCCCAACCTACAAACTTCGCTCAACTTACGGCCTTCCTAGCCAAGCTTCCACCTACACCACCAACACCGGCGCAATCTGCCTTTGCAGGGCCAGCCATTTATCCAACGGCATGGGGCGGGCGAACAAGAAGCCTTGCATGGATGCACAGCCATTGGCGATCAAAAATTCTGCCTGCTCTTTGGTTTCCACGCCTTCCGCCACGACACGCAAACCCAGGTGGGATGCCATCGATAAAATGGATTGCACAATCGCCGTGCCATTGGCATCGCCTGGCGTATCCTGCACGAAGCTCTTGTCGATTTTAAGTTCATACAGCGGCAGGCGTTTGAGGTAAGCGAGGCTGGAATAGCCCGTGCCAAAATCATCAATCGAAAAACGTATACCGAGCGCAGTCAGTTCATGCATACGGCTAATGGTGTCTTGCAGGTTGTCGATGAGCAGGCCTTCGGTTACTTCAAAAATCAGGCGGTCTGGCGGTGCGCCTGTGTATTGCAGGATGCGTTTCACCTTTTCAACAAAATCGACCTGGCGGAATTGCTTGGGGCTGACATTAACAGACAGCGGCAAGGGCCAGCCAGCCACATCAAGTTGCAGCAAGGCCAGGCAACCCTGTTCCATGACCCAATCGCCCAGGCGTACTATCATGCCAGATTCTTCTGCCACGGGAATGAAGACGGCAGGCGAAATAGGGCCGCGTTCAGGATGGGTCCAGCGCATCAGCATTTCACCACCGACGGGTTTGCCGAGGCGGTCAACCTGCGCCTGTATATGCATTTGTAGTTGGCCGCCTGAGATGGCTTCACCCAGTTCGCGCTCCAGTGTCAGCCTTTCTTCGACTTCGCTTTGCATGCCGGTTTCGTAAAAAGCGATCTGATTGCGGCCGCAGGTTTTGGCGCGATACATGGCGGTATCGGCCTCGCGCAATAAATCATGCGGGCTCTGGTTATCACGCGGCAGCAGGGTAATGCCTATGCTGCAAGTAGTGTTGTACTGCAAGCCATCAATTTCAAAAAACTGCGAGATCGAACTGCGGATTTTTTCTGCCACCGCCTGCGCTGCGTGCGCGCCATTGGCGACATCGCTGGAGATATTGCTGGAGATATTGCTGAGTAGGACGACAAATTCATCCCCCCCCATGTGGGCCACGGTATCGACTTCACGCAGGGAGTGATTGAGTCTTTGCGCTACCTGCACCAGCAAGGCGTCTCCCACGGCATGGCCACGCGCATCATTGATGTATTTGAAATGGTCAAGATCAATGAACAGTGCAGCGCAGATCATGTTGCTGCGTCTGGCTGTCGCCAACAAAATACCCATGCGGTCAAGCAGCAGACGGCGGTTGGGCAAACCGGTCAGCACATCGAAATAGGCTAGGCGGTGTATATGTTCCTGCGCCTTTTTACGTTCACTGATGTCGCGCCCGGTGGCCACCCAGTGCGCATAGTGGCCATCATCATTGATGAGGGGTACCACATCGGCTTCCATCCAGAACTCGCTACCGTCACGGGTATAGCAGATCAGTTCAACATGCACCGATACGCAGTTGCGCAGGGCCTTGCTAAGGCGTTCAAGTTCTTCTGGCTGGGTACGTGGCCCCTGCAAAAACACGGGTGACTTGTCGAGTACATCGATGCTGTTATAACCAGTCTGGCGCACGAAGGCATCATTGACGAAGACGATTTTTAACCGTTGTTTGCCGACGGCATCGGCATCGACCTGTATGATCATGACGATGTCATTCAGGCGCGCCACTGCAGCCACGATCAGGCGCAATTCTTCATTGGCAGCGCGCAATGAAGACTGGCCATGTTGCAATGAGGCAGTAGTCACTTTTTGTTGTTCCAGCGAGCTATCCAGTCTTTGCAGCAAGACACCGCAAGAGATAGACATGACGGCAGCAATAAAAGTGAAATTGATAGTGACAATCACCAATCGCAAAAACGGACTGGAATCAAAACCATAGACATGCAGATTGGCGTTGGATAAATAACCTGCCACCAACAGGCTGATGGCTGACAGCAGCAAGGCATGCATGGCCTGGCGGGTATTGAGCAGCAAGGAAGTCAACACCGGGAAGGCCATCAGATAAATCAGCCCCGTCAGACCAACCTTGATCAAAAACCAGATACCGAGCAGATACAGCAACAAAAGAAAATTCCAGGCGCGCTGTTCGAAAGACATCAAAGGCACACGCCAGATGGCAGCCACCCACAGCAGGGCGAAAATATCAACCACCACGACTGACCACAGCCCCTCACTGATAGCCAGCACAATACTGGGAATGGCCGTGGCAATACCCAGCACCAGCACGAAAAACAGGATGGCCGACAGCACTTGCTCGCGCCACTGATGAGTACCATTCAGTGGCGACGACGAAGCATGATAGTTTTTACGGATGAATTGAAAAACAGTCACGGGTGCTGTCCTTCTGTGATCAGTCCTCAGAGCTGGCCAGACTCCATTTGCAAGCCAGAATAATAATACTATACCAACATTAACAGATTAAACAGAAATTAATTGCATCACGTTAAAATGCTTGGAATGCAAAAACTGCCTGATTCATTTATACACCGTTTTGGACCCAGCAAAACTTGCAAATTGCTTCAGAACAACAATGTCGCTTAATCAATCGACATTCTTGCCTGCTGATGCACACCACAGGGCAAACCATTGCTCACGGCTCAGTTGTATGCCGGTAGCACTGACGGCTTCGGCCACCGCAGTGATACGGCCAGAACCGGTCAGTACCAGAGGTTGGGATGGGTGTTGCAAGATCCAGGCAAGTGCAATCACGCTGGTGCTGACATTGAGTTCATCCGCAAGCTGTGCCAATACCTGGCTGACACGTTGGCCCTGCTCGCTTTGTTCTGCCAATGGACGTAACAGTTGACCGCCGGCCAGAGCTGACCAGATCATGGGCGCAACGCGCAGGCGCTGACACAGATCCAGCGTGCCGTCATGCAAGGGTTGCATGTGCAATAACGACAATTCAACCTGGTTGGTCACGAGCGGAAAACGTGACGCCAGCATCTCAAACTGGCTGCTGGTGAAATTGGACACGCCAAAATGCCTGACCTTGCCGGCTTCTTGCAGTTGCCGGAAGGCCGTCGCCATTTCATCAACATTCATGAGCGGGTCTGGACGGTGTATCAGCAACAAATCCAGCTGCTCTATCTGCATGGCGCGCAATGATTCTTCCACAGACGCAATGATATGTGCAGCGCTGGTATCGTAATGCTGCATACGATGCGCCGGACGATTTTCTGACGCCAGTTTGATGCCGCATTTGCTGACAAACTGGAATTTTTCGCGCAAGTGTGGTGCCAGCGCCAGTGCTTCACCCAGCAGGATTTCACTTTGATAATTTCCGTAAATGTCGGCCTGGTCGATGGTGGTCACTCCCAGCGCCAGCGCCTGTTCCAGAAATGTCACCCTTTGCTGTGGCGTCATATCCCAGCTGGCCAAACGCCATAAGCCAAGGACGATACGAGAAAATTCAGGGCCATTCGGTGAGATTTGCGAGCGTGGGCTGGTGGTCATTGTAGTCATTGCAGTCATTGTTGTAGCTGTTGTAGGGTAGAGATGAGTTCATCGCGCGTGGTATAGCCAGAGGCGATCATGTGCAGGGCTTCATTATGTACTACCAGCAATGCCGGAAAACCACCTATGCCCCAGCGCTGGGTTTGTTCGAAATCTTCACGCGCATCTGACATGGCCATGGGAGACACCAGGGTTTCGGTAAAGCTGGCAATATCAAAACTGCCTTCGCCCTCTGCCTTGTTGAGGGCGGTCACGGCAATATCGGCCAGCACGCCCGCATCGCAGACATCCTGCGCCTCAGCATAAAAGGCATGCTGTAAGGCATGAAACACGGCCAGCGTTGCACGCCCGGAAGCGTCGTCAGTCAAAGTGCGAGCGGTCACCACGGCGCGGCACGCAGGTTCGGTATCATAGATAAAACCTGGCTGCGACATGGCGCTACTGCTGAACGGCAGGCCGCTGCGTTCTGCCACATGCTGCCAGTGGCCCAATATGGTCGTGCGGGTGGCGTCATCCAGCACCTGCTTGTTGTAGGCGCGCAGACCACCCATGACCAGGTCAATCTTGGCATCCGGCAGAGTTTCAAGCAGGGCCAGCAATTCTGGCCCAAAGCCGTAACACCATGAGCATAAGGGGTCGGCAACGTAAATCAGGTGCGTCATAGCAATCTCGTAGGTGGCAGTCGATGCATCATTGTATAGAAACTTGAACATGGGCGCGGAAGCTTACGCAGTGATTGCCAATCGTCGCGGGCAATGCAATACTTGATATCCATTTCATCAAGATTCATCAACCTTCTTCAAAGAGATGCTTCGTTTCATCTCTTTGCGTCCTGTTCAGGAAGTCATATCAGGAAGTCAAACCGATGACCGTGCCAAGCTCCCAGCACTCGCTGCAACTACAGTATGAACAAAAGATGGCGTACTTTGAAGAACGCCTGCAAGCCTACCGTCAGGTCATAGGCGGCTGGCCGACCAGGCTGGTATCGGCAGAACAGGAACGTGAAATTCGTTTCTTATGGGAAAAAGATTATGCGCATGCCGCATCGCTGCTGCAAGAGCATGCTGGCGATATCGCCGTCCAGCTTGTGCTGGCTGACTTGCTGCGCATGGGGCATAACATCGGTATTGCCGACGCGGCCAAAAATGCAGATGCCCTGCTTGATACTATTTTTCAGGCCGATGAAGTCAATTTGAAAGCCATGCTGTGCCGCGCCAGCATGTATGTCTGCCTGCAGGCTGAACTGATGCCAGAAGCAGAAAGGCTATTTACCCGGCTGCTGGAAATTACTTACCCATATGTCGATCCGGAAGTCTATCAGGGTCTGGGTTTTGCCTGCCTGCACCAGAACAGGAATGAAGAAGCCATAGACTACTTTGGAAAGTATCTGAAGCTGGTACCGGCAAATGACAAGATCAGGGAATTGCTGGGCAAATTGCAGGCTGGAGAACGCGGGCAGTCCACGCATCATGCGGATGCTCGACTCCTGTCGACAAAACAGAATACACAGGTTTTTGAACGCATGAAACCCTGGTGGAAGTTATGGTGATGGTTTCTTTGTGATTGTAGTTGAAGACTGCACTAATGCCACTACCATACTGCCAATACCGCCAGGTTTTTGACTGCGCAGGAGCGACAGATTTTGCGCAGGCAATCAAACTCAAACACCTGACATGAAACATTAAAACCCATCCTAGGCCGGATACAAAGCCCCCAGCACTCTGCCACCTGCTGCGCCAGTGACATCTGCCAGATTACCCGGCAAACGCAAACAAAACCGCTGTGCCAGCCAGGCGAAGGCCAGGGCTTCTACCTGTTCTGGTGCGACACCCAATGCAGCCGTACTGCTGACCTGCGCGGCACTACCAACAGCCGTCAGCCGGCTTTGCAGCCTCTGCATGAGGTGGTGGTTGAAAGCCCCACCGCCGCAGATATAGACATGACTGGCTGTACTGGCATGGCGGCAAATATCGTTCGCCAGTGTCAACGCCGTAAATTCGCATAAAGTGGCTTGCACATCGACAGGCGCAGCAGCAGCAAAACCAGCCAGCTTCGCTTGCAACCAGGCGGGATGAAACAGGTCGCGGCCTGTGCTTTTGGGGGCAGGCAATTGCAAATAAGGCTCGGCCATCAGCACGTCAAGCAAGGCAGGTAACACCCTACCCTGCGCGGCCCAGTCACCATTTTCATCATAGGTTTTGGTATGGTGCTGGTGTATCCAGGCATCCATCAGTACATTCCCGGGGCCAGTATCAAAGCCTCGCGTACTGCCATCAGCGGCAAGGATGCTGATGTTGCTGATGCCGCCGATATTTGCCACCACGCTGCACACACCATTGCACCCAAACACAGCACGGTGGAAGGCCGGCACCAGCGGCGCGCCCTGGCCACCAGCGGCAATATCGCGGCTGCGGAAATCAGCAATCACGTCCAGCCCTGTCAGTTCGGCCAGCAAGGCCGGGTTATTGGTTTGACGTGTGTAACCCAGCTCTGGCCGGTGCCGTATCGTCTGGCCGTGTACACCCACGGCACGGATAGCGACCTCCGCAGCATTGGCCTGCAAGGCTTTGACGCAGTCGGCATAGCTGTGCGCCAGCGCATTGGCCAGCAGGGCTTCGTGATGCAACTCATTGTCGCTTGCCAGTTGCAGGCGCATGGCTTGCTGGCGTAATTCTGCGCTGAAAGCGATATAGGCAGTCGCCAGTATCTGCATGGGCTTGTCAGTTGTGATCATGTCGGGCAAGCCGACCAAGACACCATCGACACCATCGAGACTGGTACCCGACATCAGACCGATGTAGGCTACAGGTTTTGCTTGGTTTTTTACAGAATCAGACATTCCCATGCTCACTTCAATATCAAAAGACAGTGAGCAAGAGTATAAGTGAGCGCTGGTGCCAGATGGGCAGATTACAGGGCTTTGCTAAAAATTCTATTGTCGACTTTTTTCTGCCCATCCCGAGGGCGGTAGCACCAGTATCCTGATAGGTGAGGATAACTGGCAGACAGATAAAAAAAGGGCAGGGATATTTGCTATCCCTGCCCTTCGCATGCCTGCCTGTGAGACTTGCCGTGACAAGCTTAGGCCTTCATCATGAACGTGATGCCAGTTTCATCACTTCTGTCATGCGTTCAGGGTGCATGAGGTTGAAGCGATGGTTCATGTCACCGGCAAAGCCTTTGAAACGGTTCATTTCATTGGCGGCCAGTGGCGCGGCTTCTGTCATGTTGATGGACATCGGGTCACGTGCTTCATTATTAACACGGAATTCATAATGCAGATGAGGACCGGTAGACCAGCCTGTCGTACCGACATAACCGATGACATCACCCTGGCTGACCTTACTGCCCTTGTGTATGCCTGCGGCAAAGCGACTCATGTGTGCATAAGCAGTAGAATAGTTAGCCCAATGCTTGAGCACGACCAGGTTGCCATAGCCATTGCTGGGGGCTGCTGATTCAACCACACCATCAGCAGAAGCGCGGATAGGCGTGCCGGTAGCGGCTGCAAAATCCACGCCCTTGTGGGCTTTCCACTGACCAGAGATAGGATGGACGCGCATCGAGAAACCAGAAGACACGCGGGTAAATTCTATCGGTGACTTGAGGAAGGCTTTTTTCAACGATTTGCCATCAAAGGTGTAATAACCGCCCTTGCCGCCGGCTTCTTCAAACCAGGCTGCCTGGTACAGTTTGCCGGAATTGCTGAATTCACCAGCCAGCACACGACCAGTGCGAACGCGTTCACCGTTTTGCCAGAAGCTTTCGTAGACAATATTGAAATAGTCACCCTTTTGCAGGCGCTGGTAATCAACATTGGTTTCGAACATGCTCTTGATCTGTTCGGTCACGTTGTAGGGGATCAGGGCTTCATCGGCTGCCGGGTAGAAAGCAGTGCGGATAATGGCCGTTGCCATTTCTACACGCCTTTCCAGTTTGGCGCTGACATCTGACGATGTCAGCTTGCCGTTGTCATTACGGCTGATGACGATGTTCCTGACGGGTTTGTCCGGGCCTTCTGAGATTGTTGTTTGCAACCACTCCAGTTCACCTTCATCATTGGTTTTGACTGCCACGGTCTTGTCTGCTCTGAATTGCAGCATGCTACGGGCAATGCTATCTGACTTGATAAACTGGCTTGCTTCGTCGTCGTCAATGCCGACGCGCAGCAAAAATGCGCTTAAGGGTTCGCTGCTCTTGAATGTTGCTTCCCTGATAAATTTCTGCTCACCCGCTTCGAGTGCAGCAATCTGGTCATCCAGTTTAGGGAGTTCAAGTTCTTGTGAAATTTTCTTGACCGGGATGTCTGAGGCATCTGGTGCCAGCGGTGCGACGCTGACGGCGCCAAACGCACAAACCGCAAAGAAAAGTGCAGAAACCGAAACGATGCGCGAAATACGCGTGGTGCCGAACAACAGTCTGCTGCCAGAAGCTAAACGATGTAATTTATCTGATGGGCGCATGCAATAAGTTAAAATTGACTGTTTTTATCGAAAATTCAAGGTTGTTGTAGTGATTTCAGATTACGCTTAAGATGCGCAGAGCTGCAAGACTACCAACATGGTGACCGGGCTAAGTCATTGAAATCAATGAATATACCGGTATTTTAACCAACACCCAGAATTTGGCAAAACGCTGATTATGGATTCAGATTCAGAATTCGACCAGCGGTGTTACAAAAAATTTGACGCAAATTATAAAATGACTTCTGTACAAAATTCCAATTCCACCGACAGCAAAACCCTGCCTTTATCTGATGCGGTGCAGCATGCACTGGCCGTTACCAAACGCGGTGTTGATGAACTATTAATCGAATCCGAGTTCGCCCAAAAACTGGCGCGCAGCGAACAAAGCGGCCAGCCCCTGCGCATCAAGCTTGGCCTGGACCCGACTGCACCGGATTTGCATCTGGGGCACACCGTCGTATTAAACAAGATGCGGCAGTTGCAAGATCTAGGCCATACCGTGATTTTTTTGATTGGCGATTTCACATCCATGATCGGCGACCCGTCTGGCCGCAATGCCACCCGCCCGCCGCTGACACGCGAACAAATCGAAGACAACGCCCAGACTTACTTCAAGCAAGCTGCTCTGGTGCTGGACGCGGGCAAGACAGAAATACGCTACAACTCGGAGTGGTCTGACCCGCTGGGCGCACGCGGCATGATACAACTGTCATCGAAATACACCGTCGCCCGCATGATGGAACGTGATGATTTTACCAAGCGCTTCAAGGCAGGTACGCCCATTTCGGTGCATGAATTCTTGTACCCGCTGATGCAGGGCTATGATTCTGTCGCCCTGAAATCTGACCTCGAACTGGGTGGCACCGACCAGAAATTCAATCTGCTGGTAGGTCGTGAATTGCAAAAAGATTACGGACAAGAGCCACAATGTATTTTGACCATGCCCCTGCTCGAAGGCCTGGATGGCGTGGAAAAAATGTCGAAATCCAAGAACAACTACATCGCCATCACAGAACCAGCTAACACCATGTTCGCCAAGATCATGAGTATTTCTGACACGATGATGTGGCGTTATTACGAGCTGCTGTCTTTCTGCTCATTGGAGCAAATCGCTGCCTACAAAAAAGCCGTAGCTGAAGGCCAGAACCCGCGTGACATCAAGGTAGCGATTGCACAAGAAATCGTCACACGCTTCCACAACAAGCAGGCGGCAGAAGATGCGCTGGCAGATTTCGTCAATCGCTCCAAGGGTGGGATACCGGATGACGTGGCAGAAGTCACCATCAGCGGTGCGCCTTTGAGCATAGGTCAGTTATTGAAACAAACTAATCTGTGCGCATCGACAGGTGAAGGCATGCGCATGGTTGAGCAAGGTGGCGTGCGTATCGATTCTGTCGTTATTAGCGACAAGGGTTTGAAAGTTGAAGCTGGTACATTTGTGGTGCAGGTTGGTCGTCGCAAGTTTGCGAAAGTGACGTTGACAGCTTGATGTTTGAAATTCGTAGGTTGGGCTACGCTTCATCAGCCCAACACTGGGCCTCAACAACCGTATACTTCATTTAAACGCCGAGTGTTGGGCTGGTAAACCGTAGCCCAACCTACAATCTTGCCCAAGCCACGAGATTTCGCCCACGCGCTCTTCTCCCCTACCCCAAGCAACAAAACCAAACACATCCCCCATGATCGCCCTACTCCAAAGAGTCACTGAAGCCAAAGTCGTCGTCGATGGCAACACCATTGGTGCCATCCATGCCGGACTGATGGTACTGATCTGCGCCGAACGCGAAGACACTGAAAAACAGGCCGATGATTTATTGAAAAAATTATTGTCCTATCGCGTCTTTTCTGATGATGCTGGCAAGATGAACCGCAGCGTCACTGATGTGCAAGGCGGCTTGCTGCTGGTACCGCAATTCACGCTGGCGGCAGATACGAATTCCGGTACCCGCCCCTCGTTCACACCAGCTGCGACACCAGAACTGGGCAGGCAATTATTCGATTATTTTGTCGCCCAGGCGCGTAGCAGGCATGCACAGGTAGAAACCGGCAGCTTTGGTGCGGACATGAAAGTGTCACTGACCAATGATGGCCCGGTGACCTTCTGGCTCAAGACCAAGTAGACCAAATAAGCAAAACAAGAACATGAAACCCACAGAAATTTTATTGATACGCCACGGCGAAACCGCCTGGAATGCAGAACGCCGCTTACAAGGTCACCTCGATATCCCACTCAATGCCGAAGGTACACGCCAGGCCAAAGCACTGGCCTGGGCTTTACAAAATGAAAAACTGCACGCGATCGTCTCCAGCGATTTGCAACGCGCCGTACAAACCGCCGGCGAAATCGCCCGCCTGCAAGGCATCAGCACCCGCATAGACCAGGGCTTGCGTGAACGCTGTTTCGGTGGTTTTGAAGGCAAGCTATACAGCGAACTGCCCAGTCTGTTTCGTAAAGAATACAATGCTTGGCAAGCGCATGAACCCGATGCACAATTCCCGCCCGGTGAAAACGAGGGAGAAACCATACGCCAGTTCCACCAGCGTGTGATGGAGCATATACTGCATTACGCCAGGCAATTTGAAGGCAAGAAAATTGCCCTTGTCGCCCACGGCGGAGTATTGGAGTGCGCCTACCGCGCAGCCAAGGATTTACCCCTGCATGCACCACGCGAAGTGACTATCTACAACGCCAGCATCAATCGTTTTGAAGTCATGGGTAAGGAAATCAAACTGGTGCAATGGGGTGATATTGCGCATCTGGATGCCGACGGGCTGGATGAGATTAATCAGACCAAAATCGAAAAGCATTGATGTAACTCGACCGGAGCTGCAATCAGTTCAAAAATGAGAACGCACTAAGCTGCGCTCTACATAATTTAATTGTGCAAATGCCCGTTGCGAAGCAGGATAAGCGTTTCCTCTTCCGCATAGGGGGCATGCCCGGAATCAGGGTATAGTCTTTGCCAGCTTCCCGCACGATAAGTTCCGTTTTCGTCCATCAAGTTTCCTTTCAGCACAAAAATTTCTTCGCCATGTGGATGGCGATGAAATCGCATGCGTGTACCGGGTTGCCAAGAGACGAACATCAAGCGATGAGGGGATTGCGCCAAGATGGCGACCTGCATGCCTTTGGCACCGCCAGATACCCACTTGAGCTGGTCCGGCGAGATGACTTTATTTTCGCGAAAAATTTCCAAATGATCTCGGTAGGCAAACAATACGACACCTAGTGCACCGGCCCGCACACTCGGCATATCTTTACGATCTGAAGGCATATCTATATTCAAGAAAGTACCTTGACGGTAGACCCTTTCTCCATCGACGAGCTGGCCCTTGAGTACATAAAATTCGTGACGTAGTCGACTATCGATGGGCAATGCTGAATCGGCAGATAACTCGATGATACCTGCCCGGAAAGAATCATCTGGCAAGGTGAAATCAATATAAGCATTGACGTGGGGAAGTCTCTGATTCAAGTCATAGTGATTTAATCTGAATGCGTCCATCAGCCGCGGTCTCCCAACTTCGCGAAGACCAGTGAACTGATCGCAAGCAAGAGCACCACCAGCATGGCTGTAGGCAAATAACGCGTCGGGTCTTGTTTGCCCAAACATAGAATCACGGTATGTGCCAGAGCAGGTGCATGTACTGCACGCAGCCATGCCATCGCCAGCAATGCGACCCAGGTAGCAGCACCAACAAGAAGGATGGTCGGTGGTGAAATGGATTGACCTATTAACCCTGCACTTAAACAAATCAAGTGCGCAAGCAATAAGGTTCTGGGTGCTGTAAACGGCGACTTTTGCAGCATCACAAGCAGTACGCAGCTCGCGCTGAAAGGTGCGACCATCGCGGTCACGCCAGTGTAAAAACAGACTGTCATGAGCAGGCTTAACAGCAAGAAGCTTTTTAATGCGACCATTTTTATTTCAGATGCAGCCAAGCGTAACATGATCAAACTGCCGCTGTTTGTGTGATACGAGGGAAATCAAGTTCCGGCTTCGCCACATGATTGAAATAATTGGAGAACATATTGAGCGCGACATGGGCGATCATTTCGCCGATCTCGGCATCATTCCAACCAGTCTGTTTCAAGGCATTAAAATCGCTGTCACTGATGGCACCACGTTTGCTTATCAAGATCTGAACAAAGCGTAATGCCGCGCTTTCTTTGCCATCTATCGCCTGCCCGGCCCGAACCAAGTTCAACTCTTGTTCTGACATACCAATTTTAGCGCCACGAAAACTATGTGCCGCGACGCAATAGTCGCAGTCGTTCTCTACAGCGGTAAATAAAGCAATGCTTTCCATCATTTTCATCGATAGTCCGCCATTGGCGAGTACCCCACGAAACGCAAGATAAGCCTCCAGCGCAACTGGTGATTGCGCCATGGACCGATAGAGATTAGGAGTGCGCCCCAATTGTTTTTGGGTAGAAACCAACAACTCCCGTGCACGTCCGGCGCTGGTGGCGGGATCTAACGAAGCGATTCTTGTCATGACATTTCCTTTTGTTTATATGAGGTTTCGCCTGAATTTGAAGCGAACACCCAAATAATACAGATCTGTCTTATTTAAAACAAGACAGATCTGTATTATTTTTTAAAAGTGCGAAAAAAAACCGTTCGCGCCGAAACTGAACGGTTTTTCAAATTATGTTGAGACCAGCCTAATCGCTATCGCTTAGCAATAGCCTGGCGATCCGCTTGGCGCGTAAAGCCGCCTCTGGCTTTTGCTCTCTTAATGCAGTGACCAGTGCGCCATCGACCAGTAACATCAGATCCAGGGCCAGCGCGGCGGCCGCAACACCACTCGCCTGACCAGCGTCTATCAGATAACGTTCAAGCAAGGCAACCACCTGTTGTTTGTGGACGCGCGCGGCCAAAGAGCCGGGGTGATCGGCATTGCTAAACTCAATGATGGTGTTAGTAAAAGCGCAACCGCGAAAACCTGGCGCAGAAAACCGTGCATACAGGGCATCAAACACTGCCAATGGGCGGCCTTTGGCCTGCGGCGACAAAGTGCTCACACTGTCTTCCAGCCACAGGCGCCAGGCACGGTCACGCATCTGTATCCATTCTGCAATCAGGATGTCTTTGGACGCAAAAAACCGGTAAAAAGACGCTTTGGCGACGCCGCTCTCAGCGATGATGCGATCGATGCCAATGGCACGTACGCCTTCGGCATAGAACAAGGTATCTGCGGTGTCGAGTATGCGTTGTTTGAGAGGAGACGACATGCGAAAAATTCAGCAAAAGTGATTTTGCATAATACAGACCTGTATCACGAATGTAAACTAACATACCAAGGCAGGTCAGCGTCGCCGATCACATTTGTCGGAACTGATACTGATAGTTTTGCGAAACAGCCACCCATTCATCACTGCCCTGCAAGCGCAAAGCCAGCCCACCATCACTTCTTTGCACCGCATCAATCGCCGCTACGTTGACGATGTTGCTGCGCGAGATCTGCCAGAATTTATCACCGTCAAGTTGTGCTGCCAGGTCCTTGATGGTGGTACGGATATAGGCTTCGAGCCTGGTGGTCAACACCTTGGTGTATTTGGAATCAGCACGAAAGCACAGCACGTCGCTTACATTGATAAAACGGATCTGGTTGCCGACGGACGCCTGTATCCAGCGCAGCGCCGCTTCTGGCTGCCTGAGCTGCAAAGCCGACAGATCTGCGGGTTGCTGTGACAGGCGTTGCTTCAGTCTTTGCACCGCCAGTGCCAGACGCCCCATGTCCAGAGGTTTGAGCAGGTAATCAACAGCTCCCTGGTCAAAGGCATCAACCGCATAATCATTATGCGCGGTCAAAAAGACAATATGGCAAGGGTGACGCGCCAGACGCGCCACGTCAATACCGCTCAGGCCGGGCATGCGCACATCCAGAAAAGCCAGGTCGGGACGTAAATCGGCAATCGCCTGGGCGGCGCGCACGCCATCATCCACCGCGGCAACCACGTCCAGTTCTGGCCATAAACTGAGCAAGGCGGTTTGCAGTTCCTGGCGCAAGATGGCTTCATCTTCAGCAATTAAAATGCGTGGCCTTACTATTGCGTGCACACTGGCGCTCATGCATTGTCCTTCGATTCATTATCGATTTTTACGGGCAAGATCAGCATGGCGCTCACCCCACCCTCTTCTTGCGGCTGCAGACTTAATTCTGCCTGTTCGCCAAACAGGGCGAGCAGCCTCTCCTGCACATTCAGCAGGCCAACACCGCTACCCAGTTCACCATGAAAGCCACGTCCATTATCTTTGACGGTAATCTGCAACTGCCCTGCTTCGCAATGTGCAATGATGTCTATGCGTACATCGCCAGGTTGCGGTTCTATGCCGTGCTTGATGGCGTTTTCAACCAGGCTCATGACGGCCAGCGGCGGGATCAGGCACAACCTTGCTTCTGCACTGGCAGCTACCGAAAACTGGAAGCGCTCACCCAGCCGTATCTGGAAGATTTGCAGGTAGGCTTCAGCCCTGTCCAGTTCTTGCCCCAGCGTGGTCGTGCTTAAGCGCAAATCTGGCATGGCGGCGCGCAGGTAGGCGATGAGGTGATTCAGCATCTGTTCAGCCCGTGCGCTGTCCTGGTGGATCAGCGCACGGGTATTGGCGAGGGTATTAAACAAAAAATGCGGTTCGATCTGGCCCTGCAATGCGGCAAGCTTGGCTTCCAGCATTTGCCGCTCAAACTGATGTTTGCTGGCTTCTGCCTGCAGGCTGGCCTGTGCCTTGTGCCTGACTTCCTGTTCTATCGCCATGGGTAAAACGGTGACAAATAGAAATACCATGATCATGGCAGGCATGAGGCCGGCAGCATGGCTGGCCATCATTTCCGGCCATAAAAATTTCTCCATATGCAGCGCTACAATCAAGGCCGCCAACATGAAAATGGCCAGTACTATCCAGCGCGACAGGGCATGCGATAGCCAGCGCATCCTTTGTGCCAGGCAAAAGCCAGCGTGACTCACTGTAAAGGCCGATAGCAGAGCCGCGCAATCGGCCAGCCAGGCATAACGCCTGGTGGACAAGTTGGCAAACAGTACGATGCTGATGATTGCCAACGCTGGCAACCAGGGCCAGGTTGGCATGAGCAAGTTTGATGATGCGTCAAACGCGCTGGCGCGATTGATATCGCTATTGCCCTTGGTAAGCGCAGCGGCCTTGGTCAAATCAATGGCAGTCAAAATGGGCTTTCTTATTCATTAAAATTCAGGTTTTTCAGGCTGGTCGTTGCGACGTCGTCTGGAATGCGAAATGCCAGTTGTTTGGTTTGCGGCGCAGCAAGTACTTTCAGCAAAGGTGCTTCTTCCAGCATAAGTCCTTTTACCAGCAGCTTGTTTTGACCACGGACACCAATACCGATTTCCAGTTTTTGCGCATTTTCTGGCACAGATAACTTGGCACGCACATCTTCCCATTTGTTGCTCAGCGGTCCCCATGAAGAAGCAATCGATGATCTATCCTTGCCTTCAATCACACGTATCCATATTTCATAACCACCCAAATCTCCGGCATGCAAAATCGATGCTGTCAGTGACATCGTTTTTCCGCGATAAGGGGTCGCGTCAAGCATTTGCGAAATCGTGCCAAAATCTTCTTTGCCAGCATCTTTAGCATTGATAAAAAATGCCGGTTGCCCCGGCGTTCCCTTCGCTTCATCCACGCCAGTCTCATACTTTGTGGCAATCGCACCACTGCCTGTCCAGCCTTTTGGTATGCCCATTCTCACAACACCGGCAAAAGAAAAATTGACGACAAAAGCGATAGCGGACGCAGCAAGTAATATTTTCCATTGTTTCATGATGATTTCCTGTTTTTTTTTGTTTGAGATGCCGTGCAGGCAGCATGCAAAATGCTGTACTTATTCAATAAAATTCAGATTGCGTGGCACTTGATTGGCTGGCAGGCCGCTACGAAAACTGGGCAGTTCCATTTTGCGCGCCTCTTCCGAAAACGGCTTTTTGTCGAGTTGAATATCACGTACCCAGATCTTGCCTGCCGAGGCCAGCACAATGCCGATATCGAAATGACGGTACATCGCTGGCAGGTCTTTGGGGAAATGCGTCTTCAGTGTCATCTTTTCCCAGCCTTTGTCATCCTGGATACTGTTCGCTTCTATCCACATCAGGTTGGTACTACGCATATGGCGTATCCATATCTTGTTTTTGGATGCGCCCACGGCTTTCACCATCATGCTTAATTCGATGACCTGGTCTTCCCATGCGCTGCCGTCAATATCTTGCGTAATGGCGATGCTGTCAGTGTCGTCACTCTTCAGGCCGGGTTTGCTGGCGATGATCAGTGCCGGGTGACCCGTCCTGCTTTCTGCCGGGTCGATGCCGATTTCATATTTGTCCGCTTGGGGGCCCCACAATTGCCAGCCTGCCGGAGCGCCAGGCTTAATGCCATCGGCAAACGAGGCATTGACGGCGCAAGCGATCAGACTGGCTGCCAGCACTGTTTTCCAGTGCCTGGTCACATCTTTCAAGAGCTTCATCACATTGTCCTTGTGTGTTTGGTTGAAGATGCAAAATATACGCATACCGTATTTTCCTTACATCAAGTTTGCGATCAAGTTCAGGCCAGCTCCGATGAGGCCCGGGGATTTTCCGACAAACGGATAGATTTGCAAGACATACGGTAAAAGCCCAAAATTCGTCGCCAATGTCGCCGGGCGAGCACAAAGCCATGCCAGGTCATCAAAAGCAATTGCAGCCATTTTCCAGTCTTTTCCAGTCGTTTTCCGGGTCAGCAGAGTTGTATTTCAGGGCAGCTTGATTGACCGTCTCCCGAGAATTCGTAATACTTGATCCCATTTAAAAATAGGGCAGGCTTCAGGCGACGCTTACCCATGCATTACCTGCTGCATTCTAAATTTAAGGAATGAATCTGTGCGAGTCTTTTATCAATTTGATTTCGATACGCTATCCCGCAGCGTCAGAAAACAATTATTCAAATCTGTTTCCAATCCTGATTATCTCGTTTATAAAGAAGCGTCGGCCGACTGGGCAGTGTATTTCTTCAATAGCCTGCTGATCCTTTTTTTAGGTTTTCTGGTATGGCTTGCTGCCTCAGCTGATTTTGGTGACCCGGTCAAGGATACGGTCTGGGAAGATAAAGGGCTTATTGTCTGGTATGCCATCCTGTTTTTTGGCATTGTGTATGGCGCACACAATATCTGGCAGCATCTGCGGCTAAAGAAGAAATTTCATTTCCTGCCAGGACGGTATTTATTTCCACTGGCAATAGTGGAGGCCACTTCCGACAAAATAGCGATTCATGACCTGGCGCAAATGCGCAAACTGGAAGTTACCCATCATGAAACGAATGGGCGTTATAGCAAGACCATCTTTAAATTTAATTTCAACAATGGTTCTCGCAAAACGCTGACGATGACCAATAAGAATAAAGCTGAAATTGTCCTTGAAAAATTTAACGCGTCGCAAAACACCGCACGCGATGCCTTCCAAAACAGGGATATACATACGCTGAACGGTTTTGATCCTTTTCTTGAATTACGAAAAAACAAATGGCAAGGCGCAGCCAATGACCCGACAGTGCCCTTCACGAAGAAATTGCTGGCCTTGCTGGTGGACCTGAAACTGCCACTGCTGCTGGCAGCTATCGCCATTTCTGCCATGTTCTGGTATGGCAGGAACGCGGCGTCTGATAAAAGGATGTATCTGAATGCCAAGGAAGTAAAAACCGAAGCCGCCTATACCGGTTATATTACCCACGGCAAATTTCATGTCGAAGAGATGAAGGCAGAGTTACCTCGCGTGGTTTTTAATGAAGTGCAAAAGAAGAATTCCGTCACCTTGTTGCGCGGCTTGAAATCGCGCTTTCCACATTCTGATATCCAGCCTGATGTCAATGATGAAATCCATGTGCTTTATGGGCGCGCCTTGCAAAAATTCCAGGCGCAGGCGGTGAAATCGGATGCCAGCATGGTGGTAGCAATGGAAAGATTATTGAAATTTGCCGAAGAACATGACAACCCCAACGTGACTGTCAACTTTACCCGCCCCACCGCGACCGAGCTGGCACAACTCGATGCTTTCCTTCAGTTAAGAGGCAGCAATTTGCGTGGGATGAAAATCATCCCGGCAGCCAAATATTTTGCCGACGACAGTGCATCTGCCAGAGAAGCCCGCATCATTGCGGGGGTACGCGCTGCCTTCAGCACCATTTTTCCCAATGATGTGCTGGCGTTTTCCGCAACGCGCAGCAAACCGCCTTACCCCATGCTGCAAATTGCTTACCAGATTGAACCGTCAGGCAAGGTGTACACCAGCGAGAAACAGGATGATGCCTTTGTTGGACTGGTCATGCGCTTTCAGTCTGCCATCGTCGTGCCTGATGTGGATCAGCGCTGGAAGTTTGATCTGGAGGTGGAACCGCCAGATTCCTTCAATGTAGAGTATCAGACATCAAACCGCGATACCAACCGCCGCGCACCGGAAAGCCAGGTATATGCTGTCATGGCAGAGCGGGCCTTCGATAAGCTGGCAAGCAAGATCAATGCAGCTTTCTTCCGGCCGGACAGTTCGGTGTTTATCAAGCAATTGGGTGCGAAACGCTGACAAGCGCCCAATTACAGTCGCAGCCAGGCCTCACCCAGGCTGCGACTGCAAACGCATCTTCAATGCAACTTGATACGCGGATTACGCACGCGGTCTATGGTTTCTGCCCAGGTGGAAAGCCAGGTATGGAACAGGCCATTGACCGCCATCTGGTGCTGTTTATGCAGTGACCAGTACATCCATTTTGCCAGTGTGCCTTCGATGAAGACCGAGCCGCTGGCCAGCGATCCCATAAGACTGCCAACAGTGCTGTAATTACCTAGCGACACCAGCGAACCATGGTCTTTATAGGTAAATTCCAGCGCGGATTTACCTTGCAAGCGACGCACCAGGGTTTGTGCCAGCGTGCTGGCTTGTTGGTGGGCAGACTGGGCGCGAGGTGGCACATTGGGCAGGCCTTCACCCTGCGGGCAGGCACAGCAATCGCCGATGGCAAAAATCGACGGGTCTAGCGTGGTTTGCAAGTTACGGGTAACGACCAGCTGGTTGATGCGGTTGACTTCAAGGCCGTCCAGGTCTTTCAGAAATTCTGGTGCTTTAATACCCGCGGCCCAGACCACAATGCCGCTAGGGATGAATTTTCCACTGGCCATCTGTACACCCGCTTTGGAAACTTCCACCACTTTCTCATTGGTATGTACTTCTACGGCCATGCTGCGCAATTCACGTGCAACCGAGTCAGACACGCGTTCGGGCAGCATTTGCAGCAGGCGGGTACCAGCATCGACGATGACGATCTTCAAGTCTTTTTCAGGGTGGAAATTCACCAGCCCATAGCTGGATAAGATTTTGGTAGTCATGTGCAGCTCTGCTGCCAGCTCTACACCAGTAGCCCCGCCGCCGATGATGGTGACAGTAAAGCGCCCCTCACCCGCCGTTTGCTGCTGGCTTTGTGCCTGTAAGCAGCAATTGATGAGGCGCTGGTGAAAACGTTCTGCCGCAGCCGGTGAATCAAGCATGATGCAGTTATCACGCGCACCCGGCGTACCGAAGTCATTGGTCTGGCTGCCGAGAGCAATCACCAGGCTGTCATAGGGTATGGCCTGCCTCGGCAATAGCTGGACGCCGTTTTCGTCGAGCATGGGAGCAATATAGATTTCTTTCTTTTCGCGCGACAGACCGTCCATGCGACCGAGGCGGAATTCGAAATGATTCGATCTTGCCAGCGCAAAATATTCACGTTCATCAGCATGGCTGTCGAGTGTGCCTGCGGCAACCTGATGTAATAAGGGTTTCCACAAATGGGTACGACTGGCGTCGACCAGAGTGATGACGGCCTTATGTTTTTTACCCAGTTTTTTGCCTAGTCTGACGGCCAGTTCCAGGCCACCGGCACCGCCGCCGACTATCGTAATGCGATGTACTGCCTCCTTGTTTTGCGTGTCCACGATTACTCCCTTATATGAAAAATATATTCCCTTGCTGACCATCATATAAAACATCTTTATGTGCCTTGACATACAAAGAGTTTGCTCAGGCGCAGGATGGCAAGGGAATACATTTTTGTCAGGAGAAAAATGACAAAAGAACACACGGAGTATACACAGAACTGGCAAAGCTGAGGGTTGCCTGCCCAACATTGCAGGCAGATGTCGATGAAGAACAAGGCGTTTAGAGAAGTAAGTCTAATCGGTACCGGCTGATAGCATTTCTGCAAAATTTAAACTATCAGAAACAGAGGACGTATAGATAAAAATATTCCCGCGCCAGCTGTGCGAAATTGCTAAATATTTAGGCAGGATTCAGGTAGAATAGCGCTTCTTCGAATTTCCCCTTCCCTGATCGTGCAAATCGGCTCTTACGTGCTGCGTAATAATATTTTTGTCGCCCCTATGGCTGGCGTGACGGACAGACCTTTCCGTCAGCTTTGCAAAGACCTGGGTGCGGGTTATGCCGTGTCAGAAATGGCAGCATCCAATCCTAAGTTGTGGGAAACAGAAAAATCCACGCGCCGCACTAATCATGAAGGCGAGATGGAACCAAAAGCCGTACAGATCGCCGGAGCTGACGCACAGATGCTGGCAGAATGCGCAAAGCATAATGTCGACAAAGGTGCGCAGATCATTGATATCAATATGGGTTGCCCGGTAAAAAAAGTCTGCAATGCCTGGTGCGGTTCTGCCCTGTTGCAACATGAAAGCCTGGTCGGCCAGATACTTGATGCCGTGGTCGCCGCAGTCGATGTGCCGGTCACGCTGAAATTTCGTACCGGCTGGGACAGGGCCAATAAAAATGCCCTGAACATTGCCCGCATGGCAGAATCAGCCGGCATACAGATGCTGACCCTGCATGGCCGTACGCGTGCCGATGGCTACAAAGGTGACGCTGAATACGAAACCATTGCTGCCGTCAAGGCCGCAGTGAATATCCCGGTGGTTGCCAATGGCGACATCACGACACCGGAAAAAGCCAGATATGTGCTGGAAGTAACCGGTGCCGACGCCATCATGATAGGCCGTGCGGCGCAGGGCCGACCGTGGATCTTCCGCGAGATTGCGCATTTCCTCAATACCGGACAACATTTACCGGCCCCCCTGATTTCTGAAGTGCGTGAATTGATGGATGCCCATTTGAAAGCCCATTATGCGTTTTATGGCGATTATCTGGGCGTACGAACGGCACGCAAACATATAGGCTGGTATGTGCAGGATCTGGTAGGTGGCGAAGAATTCCGACAACAAATGAACTTACTGACAGATTGCGATGCACAACTAGCCGCTGTCAGCAGTTTTTTTGATCACATGGCTGGGGAGCGGTTACAATACCGCCCCTTTGAAGAAAAACTGGCAGCATAAGACAAACCACTTTTACAAAAAAATTTGTCTTGTCGTCCGCAAGTCCGTTAACAACGGATAGCCCGCCGCCCGCATAACCGAATAGTGATAAAAACAGCATGAGCAAAGATAGCATTCAAGACGCCGTCCACAAAAACCTGGAAAAATATTTCCGTGACCTGGGCGAGCAACAAGCTTCCAATATTTACGACATGGTCGTGTTAGCCGTTGAAAAACCAATGCTGGAAATGGTCATGACGCGCGCATCAAGCAACCAGTCACAAGCCGCCGATATGTTGGGCATTAACCGCAATACCTTGCGCAAGAAATTGCAGCAACACGGTTTGCTCTGAGCTATCCGCGAGGCTTGACACCGATTTCCTTACCATTATCAAAAATCATGATCAAACAAGCCCTCATTTCCGTCTCCGACAAGACAGGTGTGCTCGAATTTGCACGTGAATTGTCTGCACTCGGTGTCAAGCTTTTATCCACTGGCGGCACAGCCAAGCTGCTGGCTGACAATGGCCTGCCTGTCACTGAAGTGGCAGACTACACCGGCTTTCCTGAAATGCTGGATGGCCGTGTCAAGACCCTGCATCCAAAAGTGCATGGTGGCATCCTGGCGCGCCGCGATTTTCCTGCGCATGTGGCTGCGCTGGAACAGCATGGCATTCCTACTATCGACATGGTGGTGGTCAACCTGTATCCGTTCCAGCAAACCGTGGCCAAGGGTGAATGCTCGCTGGAAGATGCGATAGAAAATATCGACATCGGCGGCCCGACCATGTTGCGCTCTTCTGCCAAAAACCACAAAGACGTGACCGTCATCGTTGACCCGGCTGACTATGCTGTCGTGCTGGCAGAGATGAAAGCAAATCAAAACGTCGTCAGCTATGACACCAAGTTCACGCTTGCGAAAAAAGTGTTTGCCCACACGGCACAATACGATGGTGCCATCACCAATTACCTGACCAGCCTCGGTGAAGACAAGGCGCACACAACACGCAGCGCCTATCCACAAACCTTGAACCTGCATTTTGAAAAAGTGCAGGAAATGCGTTACGGTGAAAACCCGCATCAGTCTGCTGCGTTTTACCGTGACCTGAAATCGCTGGAAGGTTCACTGGCCAACTATACGCAGTTGCAAGGCAAGGAACTGTCGTACAACAATATTGCGGATGCGGATGCTGCATGGGAATGCGTGAAGTCTTTCGCTGAATCTGCCTGCGTTATCGTCAAACATGCCAACCCTTGTGGCGTAGCCCTGGGTGCGACACCGTTTGAAGCCTACAGCAAGGCTTTGCAGACTGACCCGACTTCGGCATTTGGCGGCATCATCGCTTTCAATCGTGAGCTCGATGGCAAGGCTGCTGAAATCGTCGCCAAACAATTCGTTGAAGTATTGATTGCACCTTCCTTCACGGCAGAAGCTAAACAGATTTTCGCGGCAAAACAAAACGTGCGTCTGCTGGAAATCTCTCTGGGTAATGGCTTCAATGTGTACGACATGAAACGCGTCGGTGGCGGCTTGCTGGTACAGGCACCTGATGCAAAAAATGTCTTGCAGGAAGAACTGCGCGTGGTCTCGAAATTGCAGCCCACTCCGCAACAAATGGCGGACATGATGTTCGCCTGGCGCGTGGCAAAATATGTGAAATCGAATGCCATCGTCTTTTGTGGCAATGGCATGACACTGGGCGTAGGTGCCGGTCAGATGAGCCGTATTGATTCTGCCCGCATCGCTTCGATCAAAGCACAAAACGCGGGCCTGACACTGGCTGGTTCTGCGGTGGCGTCTGACGCATTCTTCCCGTTCCGTGATGGCCTGGATGTGGTTGTCGATGCTGGTGCAACTTGCGTGATCCACCCAGGTGGTTCCATGCGCGATCAGGAAGTGATTGATGCTGCCGATGAACGTGGTGTCGTGATGGTGTACACAGGTATACGTCATTTCCGTCATTGATGTGGGATTGATGTATTAAATAATGTATGTGCGGCCCTGATTATTCAGGGCCGTTTTCATTTCTCCTTCTCATCCTCATGGCTTACGTCTATATATTGACCAGTGCTCGAAATGGCACTTTATATGTTGGTGTTACCAACGATTTGATAGCTCGTGTTTATCAGCATAAGAAGGACTTCGTCGACAGTTTTACGTCGAAATATAAGATTCATCAGTTGGTCTGGTTTGAACAGGTCGATTCGATTATTTCCGCCATACAACGCGAAAAGCAGATCAAGGCATGGAAGCGGGAATGGGAGATCAGATTAATTGAAGAAACCAATCCTTACTGGCGGGATTTGTATTTGGATATTATTTGAATCCTTATCAAGCTCCTTGCCTCTGATGCGCTACAGGCAGGTTTAACGTCGCTCCAGCGCAGGCTGGAGGCTACCGGGCTGGCGCTCCAGCGGCGTTGGTTGTTCACTAATACCATTCGCAAATACTTTCGACGCCAGCATGCAAGAAATATCTTCGTGAGCAATCAGCATTTCGATATACCACAAACGACACTAGATTCCTGACTACGCGGGAATGACGAATTTGAGGATAGAAGGATATTCTATTAATCCGGTTTGCCAATATCTCAACCTTGCTAGTTGCCAGTCATGATCTCCATGTTTTTTAACCTCGCTCCAGCGCAGGCTGGAAGCTACCGCGCTGGCGCTCCAGCGGCATTGGTCGATCAGTAATACCATTCACAAATGTGCGGCAAGTCGGCATGCGACACGTATCAATCACATATAACAATAAGCCTAAGTAATCACCCACTTACATAAGCACAAATATAAACCCACACTGATACGCTATACTCCTCAGCAAGACCAGCTCAGCAGCATTAGCACCAGCCCGTAGATACCAACAAAACAATACATGAAAATCCTAGGCATAGACCCCGGCTTGCGCACGACCGGTTTTGGCATCATCCACAAACAGGGCAGCAAGCTGACGTATATCGCCTCTGGAACCATCAAGACCATAGAAGGCAGTTTGCCTGAGCGTTTAAAAACCATATTGTCAGGCGTATCCGAAATAGTACGCACTTACCAGCCAGATTGCGCTGCGATCGAAAAAGTCTTCGTTAACGTCAATCCACAGTCCACCTTATTACTGGGACAAGCGCGCGGGGCGGCAATTTGTGCCCTTGTATCGGCGGATCTTAGCGTGGCGGAATATACGGCCCTGCAAGTCAAGCAAGGTGTGGTAGGTCACGGGCGGGCAAAAAAAGAGCAGGTACAAGACATGGTGCAACGTCTGCTGACACTGTCTGGTACGCCTGGTGACGATGCCGCCGATGCGCTGGGCGTGGCAATCTGCCATGCGCATAGCGGTGAAGCACTGGCCTTGCTGGGAGCAATTGCCCCTGGCCTGGCAAAAAAGGGCCTGCGCGTCAAAGGCGGGCGTCTGGTCGGCTGAGCTTGCCTCAAAAGCCGCTGACAGGCTCTCACTGGTCCGTTTTGCACAAACCGCCCATAATTTTCCCGCTTTAAGCTCGTCAAACGACACAGAATCGTTTACTATCACTGTCTATTCATACAGTATGAAAGCAGTATCATGATAGGTCGCATTGCAGGCACGCTTGTGGAAAAAAATCCCCCGCAATTGCTGGTCGATTGCCAGGGTGTCGGCTATGAAGTCGATGTTCCTATGAGCACTTTCTATAACCTGCCACCACTGGGTGAAAAAGTGGTACTGCTGACCCACCTGGCGATACGTGAAGACGCCCATGTGCTGTTTGGCTTTGGCACGGCGGAAGAACGTTCAACCTTTAAACAATTAATCAAGATCAGCGGTGTCGGTGCGCGTACTGCCCTGTCGATATTGTCTGGCATGTCGGTCGCAGATCTGGCGCAAGCGATTACCCTACAGGAAGCTGGTCGCCTGACCCGTGTGCCTGGCATAGGCAAGAAAACCGCTGAACGCCTGCTGCTGGAATTAAAAGGCAAGCTGGGTGCCGACTTGGGCAATGCAGTTGCCGCCCTGGCTGCTGGCGACCACAGCGCCGATATCTTGAATGCCTTGCTGGCCCTGGGCTACTCAGACAAGGAAGCCTTGCTGGCAATGAAGTCGGTACCCGCTGGTAGCGGCGTATCTGATGGCATCAAACTGGCGCTGAAATCGCTGTCCAAGGGATAAACGATGACGATACAGACCGACAACCTGTCTTCCAGTTTCAGCGAACCGCGCGTGATTTCTGCCGCGCCGGCCTCGCCGAATGAAGAGGCGATAGAACGTGCGTTGCGGCCGAAACAGCTGGATGAATACGTCGGCCAGGAAAAAATTCGCGGTCAGCTTGAAATTTTTATCACGGCAGCGCGTCAGCGCAAGGAAGCGCTTGACCATACTCTGCTGTTTGGGCCACCAGGACTGGGTAAAACCACACTGGCGCACATTATTGCGCGTGAGATGGGGGTCAACCTGCGTCAGACTTCCGGCCCCGTGCTGGAGCGCGCGGGTGACCTGGCGGCGCTGCTGACAAACCTGGAAGCCAATGATGTCCTGTTTATCGACGAGATACACAGGCTGTCGCCGGTCGTTGAAGAAATCTTGTATCCGGCGCTGGAAGATTATCAGATCGACATCATGATTGGAGAAGGCCCGGCGGCCCGCTCAGTCAAACTGGATTTGCAACCCTTTACCCTGGTTGGCGCGACCACGCGCGCGGGCATGCTGACCAACCCGCTGCGCGACCGCTTCGGCATTGTCGCCAGGCTGGAATTTTACACACCGGAAGAACTGACAAAAATTGTCACGCGTTCAGCCTCATTGCTTAACGCCCCCATACAAGCGGATGGTGCGGGTGAAATCGCCAAGCGTGCACGTGGCACACCACGCATTGCCAATCGTCTGTTACGGCGCGTGCGTGATTATGCCGAGGTCAAAGGCAATGGTGAAATCACCAAGGCGATTGCTGATGCCGCATTGAAAATGTTGGACGTGGATGCAGTCGGCTTTGATCTGATGGACAGAAAGCTGCTGGAAGCCATCCTCTTCAAGTTTGGTGGCGGCCCGGTGGGATTGGACAATGTGGCAGCCGCCATTGGTGAAGAACGCGACACCATAGAAGATGTACTGGAACCCTATCTGATACAGCAAGGCTTTTTGCAACGCACCCCCAGGGGCCGTATTGCCACACCTTCAGCCTACGAGCATTTTGGCGTGACCATGCCAAGGTCTGGTAATAATGGCGAATTATGGGGTGGCAGCTAAAAACTTTGCAACCATCGGCCGTAACCGGCGTCTTATCACTCGTGGCTGCTGGCAAAAAAAATCGAAGACAAGAAAGATTAGGAAGATAGCCAGGCAGCGACAGGCATCAACAGTTTTGAACAAGGCTTTACGCTTTTTTTCATCTCAAATCGAAATTACCCATCATGCTGATCTCCACACAAGCCGAACAACATGCTTACACTTTCCTGGATGCGCGGGCGCGTACCCAGGCACTAAGCCCGCTGTCATCGCAATTCCCCCTGACCATTGCCGAAGCTTATGAAATCGCCAATGCTTCAGATGCCATACGCATGGCTGAAGGCGAAGTGCGCATAGGGCGCAAGCTGGGGTTTACCAACCGTAAGCTATGGAACAAGTATGGCGAAAAAGAAGCTATACAAGCACCGATCTGGAGCAGTTTGTTTGACAGTACCGTACGCTATGTCGAAGAAGCCTTCGTCTGTCAGAGCCTGACAGGTGCCTTGCAGCCGCGCATAGAGCCAGAAGTGGTATTCAAGCTGGGTCGCACCCCTGCGCCTGACGCCACCATAGAAGAGCTGGCAGACTGCCTCGAATGGATGGCGCATGGCGTAGAAATCGTCGTCAGCCCCTATCCTGACTGGAAATTTGAAGCGGCAGACGCTATTGCGGCGCTGGGGATGCACGGTACTTTACTCATTGGTGAGGCGCGTATTTTGTCCAGCGCCAGCCGCCAGCATCTGGCCGAGGTATTGGCGAACGCCAGCGTGTCACTGTCTTGTGACGGTTTTTTGCTGAGTGCCGGTTATGGCAGTGATGTACTTGACAGCCCCTTGCATGCGATCTGGTATCTACATAGCCTACTACAGAAGCAGCCTCAGTTCCCACCCTTGCAAGCCGGCGAAATTATCACTACCGGCACCTGGACCGATGCCTATCCGGTACTGCCAGGGCAAACCTGGGGCACGGCATTTTCAGGCATCCCGCTGCCTGGCCTCAGTGTGAGCTTCGCATAAATGACATGCTAACGACCAATACTCTCCGGATGAAATAAGAGGAGAGTAGCTGAATAATTTGACAGGTTTTTGAGAAAAGAAAGCTTGGCGATCAGACAAGCCTAACAACTCATAATAAGAGGCAGATGACCGTTCTTACTTTAGGGAAATATTCATCTATCGATTTCAGTGTCATCAGTCATAAAAAAAGCACCATGAAGGTGCTTTTTTTTTACATCTCTTATACTGACCTGAATGTCAGCATAATATTAGAACATATGGCGAATACCTACGTTCACCAGACGTTCTGTCACACCATTACCAGAGGCCAGGCCACCAGCATTTGTGTTTGCATCATTCGACAAACGCTCGAAGGATGTGTAGATGTTAGTACGCTTGGACAGAGAGTGAGTGTAACCAATAGCGATCTGGTTAGAATTACCAGCAGATACCAGGTTGTTTGTTACACGTGCATATGTACCGACGATTGCGCCAGCATCACTTACAGGTACTGTTCCACCCAGCAACCACATTTTGTTATCAACAGAGTTATTGTCAGAAGTAACTTTACCGTATGCCAGGGCTGCTTTAACTACGCCGAAGTCATATGTTGCACCAGTGAACAAATGTTTGATAGCTTGTGCAGTTGCATCATTTTCTGTGTGATAAGCAACTACGCCAAGGAATGGGCCAGCTGCATATTGGCCAGAAACGCCAATACCGCGATTTTTAGAATTGTCGCCAGCAACTTCACCAAATGTGTAAGCAACTGAAGCAGAGAAACCGCTCAGATCATTTGTAGAGTAGTTGATTGTGTTTGTGGAACGTGGGTTGGTAGCGAAGAACAGATTACCGAAACCAGTTGCGCTTGTACTTTGGCCAGCAGTGCCGCCGATAATACCAGTGCTGAATGGATCGATAGAGTCAACAGCATCAAACATAGGCTTGTTTTGACGACCCAGTTTAACTGTACCGAAATCACCAGCCAGACCTACCCAAGCTGCGCGACCGAATGCAACGCCACCTTGAGCGGATGCACCTGTATCAGCATTAACGCCCATTTCCAGTTTGAAGATAGCTTTCAGACCGCCGCCCAGATCTTCAGTACCTTTGAAGCCCAAACGGGAACCGGATTGAACGCCAGAATCCAGAGATGTGATATTGCCTGCACCTTTAGTACCAGCGCCATTGCTTTCATTTTGCAACGCCATATCCAGTACACCGTATATAGTTACGGAAGACTGAGCTTGAGCTGTACCAGCGACAGCAGCCAAAACGGACAGAGCGATGAGTGATTTTTTCATTGATATTTCTCCAAAGGATTTCACATTGATATGAACTACATTGAGCACAATTCGCGCAAAAACAGAGCCAAAATTGATATTACGAAACGCGCTAATTCTTAAGAACCTACAAGACTGCTAAAAAGAAGTTAACGTATTTGACCAAATATGGTGTTAGACAGCCAAGCAAATTCGGCTTTTGGAGGGAATAAGGGGTAAAAATGTCTCAGATAAGCAACAAAAATTGCCTACAAAGAAACAATTTTAGTACCTAAAAGAAACATTACCATGTGGTAATAAAACCAAAATCACGAAAAAATAACAGAACTTATCCTTCAGAAAAGCAAACTGCAAAGGTCGCCCCAAAGGCGACCTTTGCAAATACTGTGCAAATCAAATGATCAGAATGCGTGCAGAACACCCACTGCAGTGCGCATTGCTGAGCTGTTACCAGGTCCAATGATGCCCAATGCCAGAGAAACGTCTTGTGCATTCACAGATCCAGCTTTTGCATACGTCAAAGAGGCATACGCTGTTGTGCGTTTGCTAAATGCATACTTGGCCAGGGCGATGTATTGGTCAGCTTTACCATCGATATCGCCAGAACGCTTGGTGTTGTAGTAAGCAGCAGTCAGCGTGGTTTGATCTGACATGAAGAAATCAACACCGAGACCGATCACAGCCAGTTTGCGGTTGTTGGCGCTAGGCAATGCATCAATCTTGATATTGCCGTCAACCGTGGTTTGGGCATAAGTGCCGCGCAACATTACGGATGGATCTACCTTGAATTTCGCACCGCCAGCCCAGCCTGTCAGCGTGGCTGAATTGTTCACATCTTTCATTTTGGCGTAAGACATCGCAGCACCGTTAGTGCCATCGGTAAAGAAGCCAGACAGACCTGCGTAGCTACTTGCAGAATTGTCGCCTGCTTTTTCACCGAAGCCATACATCAATGCGCCGCCGAAACCAGACATCAGTGGTGAAACGTATTTGATGGAATTATTTTGACGCAAGGCTGTACCGCCCTGGTTAGTACCGAAGCCGCCAAAGAATGCACCAGCATTGAGGGCACTGAACATCACGTTAGGATTGGAACCTGCATGTGCCAGACTGATAGGATCAGCCAGACCAACGGAATCCACACCCAGAATATTGTTACGACCCAATGTGACTGCACCGAAGTCACCGGACAAACCCACCCATGACAGACGATCAAACAGGGAAGTATTGTTACCGCTCTGATTAAAAACGTTACCGCCAAAGCCTGCGCCAGCCGCGCCAGTGTCATTGGCCAATGTGCCTTCGAGATTGAAGTTAGCTTTCAAACCGCCGCCCAGATCTTCAGAACCCTTGATACCCCAGCGGGAAGTCAATAACTGACCTGCATCCATCGATATTTTGGAGCCACCTGTTGCTGTCTGGTTAGTAGTCGCTACCACCGCAGCATCAATGATACCGTAGATGACGACTGAGGATTGCGCGGAAGCATTCGCCGCAAATGCACTCAAAACTGCAAAAGCCAGTATCGTTTTTTTCATTTAAACAGTCTCCAAAATTATAATGTGTAGTCATTGACCCGCTATTTTCAAACGGTCATGCTTTTTGTATTTAGTCTTGCCAAGACTTCGAAACCAGCAGATTAAGAAGCTAGATTCCATTGAAACAAATTACGCGATTTAGGGCAAAGAGAATTTGCGAACGATCGTATTTAAGCAAATTTTATGTGGTGTTACCGCAACAAGCATCGTCTTTCTCATTATGAAAATCTTAAGCTTTCTGAAAGCCTTGTGCCAAATCATACTTGGCAGCAATGCTTCTGAGCGACTTTCTACATCTGTCCTATAATTCCATTCATCTGCCATGCAGTGACCCGCCCTCCCTAACGCAGGATAAGTGTAAGAATGATGAACATATTGCCTCTAGATCGTTTTATTCTGGGATTTGACCGCGCCCTGCGCGTTGTCAGCAGCCAAGCACGTGCAAGACGCAACAATCCGGCGCAAGATGTACCTGATGCCGAGATGTCGGAACAGGAAAAAAGTCATAGTGCCGGCCTGATGCGCGTCAATCATGTAGGTGAAATCTGCGCCCAGGCGCTATATGACGCGCAAGGCGGATTTGCCAAAACCGAAAAAATTCGCCAGCAGTTTTATGAGTCAGGCATAGAAGAAGAAGACCACCTGGCCTGGACGGCCAATCGCCTGAAAGAATTGAATTCACATACCAGCCTGTTGAATCCACTGTGGTATGCCGGTGCCTACGCCTGCGGTCTGATGGCCGCCAAAAGCGGTGATGCGCCAAGCTTGGGCTTTGTGGTGGAAACTGAAAAACAGGTAGAGGCACACCTTGCCAGTCATCTGGACAAGCTGCCTGCGCAAGACCTGAAGTCACGCGCCATCGTTGAGCAAATGCGCGTGGATGAAATTGCGCATGGTGCTGCAGCCCAGTCTTTAGGTGCGGCGGCCATGCCTGCCCCGGTCAAACTTGCCATGCAGTTGATGGGGAAGGTGATGACAACGACAGCATATTTTGTTTGAGGTAGAAGTCTTTGAATCCAGGCAGGTATGCCAGGCGCTACGCCCGCCTGATTACGCGTTTAAATTTTCTCCAGCTTGGCAATACTCAAATCAAGTTGCTTCATGCCAAACTTGCCAAAATTGATGTGTGCGCTAGGGCTAGCGCCGCCGCTCCCCCCCTCGATTTTGACAATCACCCCTTCACCAAATTTTGCATGTGCAACACTTTGCCCTATGCGCCAGGCCAGGCCCGGGTTCTTTTGCTTGAAGCTTTGGGCAATCTGATTCGCTGCTTCGTCCGGTGCTTCGTCCCAGGCTGATTTCTTGTTGCCAAACCAGCTGGCCTGCACTTTCGGCGACAGCCATTTCAATGCTTCTTCAGGCAACTCTTCCAGAAAGCGTGAACGCATGTTGTAACGCGTCTGCCCATGCAGCATGCGGGTTTGCGAAAAACTCAGGTACAGGCGTTTGCGGGCACGCGTAATTGCCACATACATGAGGCGGCGTTCTTCTTCCACGCCGCTTTCTTCCTGTGCGCTGTTTTCATGCGGGAACAGACCTTCTTCGAGACCGGTGATAAACACCGCATCAAATTCCAGACCCTTGGCAGAATGCACGGTCATCAATTGCATGGCATCCTGTCCGGCCTGCGCCTGATTGTCACCTGCTTCCAGCGACGCATGTGACAAAAAGGCCGACAGGGGAGACATCACCGTTGGCAAGGCGGCGTCAGCATCAATGATCTGACTGCCGTCGCCGTTATCCAGCAAGACTGCGGCACTGCTGGCCGGGCCGGCAAAAGCCGGGGCTTCTTTGTTGAAACCTTCTTCGGATACAAACAGGGTGGCAGCATTGACCAGCTGTTCCAGATTTTCTATGCGGTCGGCACCTTCTTTTTCAGTCTGGTAATGCGTCAGCAAGCTGCTGACTTCTAGCACGATCCTGACCATTTCCGGCAACGGTAGATTCTGGGTTTCAAAGCGTGCGCCTTCTATCAGTTTGACAAACGACGCCAGTGAAGAACCGGCCTTGCCGGTGACATGACGCACGGCGGCATACAGCGACATATTCTGCTGCTTGGCAGCATCCTGTAATTGCTCGATCGAACGCGCACCGATGCCACGCGTAGGGAAGTTCACCACACGCAAAAAGGCAGAATCATTATGCGGGTTGTCCATCAATTGCAGATAGGCGATGGCATGCTTGATTTCAGCACGTTCAAAAAAGCGCTGGCCGCCATACACGCGGTAAGGAATATTCGCGGTGAACAGCGCATGTTCAATCACGCGTGATTGCGCATTCGAACGGTACAGGATGGCAATTTCACTGCGCAATGAACCTTCACGTATCAGGCTTTTGGCTTCTTCTATGATCCAGTTGGCTTCCTGTATGTCGCTGCTGGCTTCCATGATGCGCACAGGCTCACCATGACCTGCATCCGTACGCAGGTTCTTGCCCAGGCGCTTGCTGTTATTGGCAATCAGCACATTCGCGCTGTCGAGGATATTGCCATGCGAACGGTAATTCTGTTCCAGCTTGATCAAGTTCTGTACCTGGAATTCCCGCTCAAACGCCGACATATTGCCGACATTGGCACCACGGAACGCATAGATACTCTGGTCATCATCGCCCACGGCAAACACGGCACCGGGACGCTTGGTACCTTCGCCTGCCATCAGTTTCAGCCATTTGTATTGCAGGTCATTAGTATCCTGAAACTCATCGACGAGAATGTGGCGAAAACGTTCCTGGTAATGTTCGCGCAGCGGCTGGTTGCGGCTCAGCAGTTCATAGGTGCGCAGTAACAATTCGGCAAAATCCACCACGCCTTCGCGCTGGCACTGGGCATCATATAAATCATAGAGGCCAACCAGTTTACGGTTGAAATCATCATAGGCATCCACCTGTGCTGCACGCATGCCCTGGTCTTTCGCCCCATTGATGAAATACATCAGGGTCTTGGGCGGGAATTTCTCATCATCGATATTATTCGCTTTGAGCAGGCGCTTGATGAAAGATAACTGGTCGCCAGAATCCAGAATCTGGAAGGTCTGTGGCAAACCTGCATCACGGTGATGGGCGCGCAACAGGCGGTTACACAGGCCGTGGAAAGTACCTATCCACATCCCGCGTGTATTGATAGGCAACATGGCTGACAGCCGCATCAGCATTTCTTTCGCGGCCTTGTTGGTAAATGTCACTGCCAGCAAGCCGCCCGGTGACACTTGCCCGGTCTGCACCAGCCAGGCGATGCGCGTCGTCAGCACCCGCGTCTTGCCCGAACCTGCACCAGCCAGTATCAGCGCAGATTGCGCTGGCAGCGTGACGGCAGCCAGTTGTTCAGGATTTAAGTTATGGAGTAAATTTTGCATAGAAGCGATTATACGGCTTATGGATAGCTGCAACAGAAGATCGCCAAACAGCGGCCAGTAACACCAGGCATTTCCCAGCCTTGACAAGTCGCGGACAAAACACAGATAATCATCTGCAACATATTTCGATTTCAAAAATGCAAACCATGCAAGCCATTTTCCAAGACCAGCAACAAACTCAAGGCAGCACTGCCCTGAGACAGGTCTTGGCCAAGGCAAAGAAACAGACGCTCATCTGACCGGGGCGCGCTGTCCCGTCAGTTGAGCTGACAGGATGGCAAAACGGTTTTCTCCCCCTTGCAAATCATGTCAACTCCACCGGCGGGTTTTATTCGGTTAACAGGAGAACAGGCATGACAGTCACAGCAGGCAGCAGTAATTTCAACGATAATCTCAACAACAATCTCAGCACCAATACGTGTCATAGCATACGCACCGATTTTTCCGGCATCTGGGTCGCTATCGTGACACCTTTTACTCATGAGATGCATGATATTCATGGAACTCCGGGCGATGCAGCGCTTGATTTACCCGCCCTGAAAAGCCTGGCCAGCCAGCTCATCGCCACAGGCGTTGCGGGTCTGGTAGTTTGCGGCTCGACTGGCGAAGCCGCGTCACTTAGCCATGAGGAACAGATGCAAGTACTGGATGCAGTGCTGGAAGTAGTACCAGCATCACAAGTCATCATGGGCCTGTGCAGCAACAATATGCAAAATGTCATGCACAGACTACACGTCATCGCAGAGCGCAAGATCGCTGCCGTGCTGGTCACCGCGCCATACTACATACGCCCATCGCAGGCAGGTGTGATTGACTATTTTCATACAATTGCCAATGCCTCGGCAGTGCCGATCGTGCTGTATAACATCCCTTATCGCACAGGCGTGAATATGGAATTGCCAAGCTTGCAGCAACTGGCACGCCATCCCAATATTGTCGCTATCAAAGACTGTGGCGGCGACCAGCAAGCCACCATGCAACTGATTATTGACGCAGACATACAGGTGCTGGCGGGTGAAGACCAGCAGGTGTTCAATACCCTGTGTCTGGGCGGTGCGGGTGCCATCATTGCTTCTGCCCATATACGGCCTGATCTGTTCTTGCGCATGCATGAACAGATCAGGGCCGGGCAACTGGGTGAGGCCAGGACGATCTTTTATCACCTGCTGCCTGTCATGCAGGCGCTGTTTGAAGAACCCAATCCTGCTCCCTTGAAAGCAGTACTGGCGAGCACGCATGCCATGCACAATGTCTTGCGACCGCCCATGCAGCTCGCCACAGCTGCCATGCAAGACAAAATGCAGGGGGTGCTTGAGCGTTTGCAAAGTCTTCCATAAAAAAGCGAGATTGCTGAGTCTGGCAAAGCAGCCGATAATGTGCGTACTGTCACTTATCTGCCCTATTATGACGTTACGCCTAGCCAGCCTGCCCGCAATCCTCGCCAAGTTCATGCTTACTGCGCTGGGCATCGCCGTGTTCAGCCAGGCCATGCCGGCTTCTGCCATGACCATGTTGCGGTCGAATGAAACCCTGATCCTGTATGGCAAGATTGAAGCCGAAGATTTTTTGCGTTTCCGCAAAAATCTGAATGAGGGGCCGGTAAAAAATGTTGTTCTGACGGAGAGTCCGGGCGGTGACCTGTATGCAGCCTATAATATTTCTTACCTGATCACTGCCAGGAAAATCAATACCGCCGTCAGGGGAAGCTGTTTTTCAGCCTGCGCCATCATTTTCATGTCAGGCATTGAAAGACAGATGCTGGCCGGGAACGATCTCGCGCAAACTCACCTGGGTTTTCATGGCCCGCACAACCAGCAAACCAGGGAAATAGTCACTGAACTCATTCCCAAAATGCGCGAATGGCTGCTTAAAGCTACGCAGGGCAAGTTCCCGGAAGAATTGCTGGATCAGGCTTTGTATATCAAAAAAGCGAATGACATGATGTTTTTCTATTACCCGGGCGCGAATGCGAAAAAGGGCAATATCCGCTTCTGCGGCGAAGGTACTTTGGTCAACCCGCGCCAATGCGAAATCATAGAAGGCCATGATGCCGTCAGTGTCGGCATCCTCACCACGGCAGAGTTATTGAAGGTAGAAACCCTGGAGCAACCGACAACAACACCAGTTGATAAGGAAACCAGCAAAGACGCCAGTGGTAGTACGATCAAGCCCTGAGTCCCTACCTGTATTGCTGATCACGCGCAGAGAACAAATCTGAAAACGCACGCGCTGCCTGCTGCGGCTGTTCTGTCATATATACGCTGCTGATGACCGCCACCATGTCAGCACCCTGGGCCAGCAGGGGCTGGCAGTTTTCCAGTGTCATGCCGCCGATGACCACGTTTGGCGAATCAAATTCTTCAACGGCCTCACCAACGATGCTGGAGGGTGTCGTCACCGCATATTTCTTGATACGCGATGGATAGAAACCGCCGAAGGCAATATAGCTTGCACCGCCTTGAACGGCAGTGCGTGCCAGTTCCAGATCGCCATAGCAGGATGCCCCCAGTATCTTGCCTGCACCCAGTTTCTCCCGCGCTTGCGCGACCGAGATATCCGTGCCGCCTACATGCAGGCCATCGGCATCAAGTGCCAGACACAGCTCCAGATGGTCATTGATGATGAAGGGTTTGCCAAAACGGCGGCACAGGCTCAACAATGCTTCAGCCTGCTCACGGCGCAAGGCCGGGCTGGCGGTCTTGTGGCGGTATTGCACAATGTTCGCGCCGCCAAGCAAAGCCTGTTCTGTAACGGCCAGCAATTGTGCCGTATCATCCCAGTCAGGTGTGACGATATACAATCCCTGTAATGGATTTTTCCCTGCGTCTTGAACGTCTGGTGAATTCATGATTTTTTTCTCGTATTCAATAAGGGTTGACGCGCCGGGATAAGCTGGCCTGCGGCGATCGCATAAGCCTGTTGCAGGCTATGCTGGGTATAGCTTTGTGCTTGTTGCAAAGCATCTGCCAGCGCAACACCATTTGCCAGTTGCCCGGCGATTGCAGATGCCAGCGTGCAGCCACTGCCGTGAAACTCTCCAGGTAAGCGCGGCCACTGCCATTCTTGCGGCCTCTGCCATTGCCCATGCTGGAACCAGATATTTTTTACCTGTGCTTCTGTTGCATGCCCACCTTTCAGCAAGACATCAGCGCTTGTATTTTGCATCAGGCTTGCCACTTGCGCCTGTATGTCATGGCCCTGCGGTGACAGGCGTTTCAGTTCTGGCAAATTGGGCGTGATCAGCGTCGCCACTTTCAATAAAGGCGCAATCGCTACTACCGCATCATCAAGCGACAAACTATCGCCATGACCACTGCCCAGTACCGGGTCAACGATGACTTGCACATCAGACTGCTGCTGTTTCATTTTCTGGATGAAACTCGCTATCGCCGTGGCATTTTTCTTGTGCGCGACGATGCCCAGTTTGACAACCCGGACCGGTATCTTGGCAACCAGCGTCATGGCTTGCTGCAAGATAATTTGCACATCCACTGCATGCACGGCATAAGCATGGTCATTGTCTTGCACCGTCAATGCCGTAATCACCGGCAAGGCATGCGCGCCCTGCGCGGCAACGGCTTCAATATCTGCCTGTATGCCGGCACCACCACTAGGGTCATGCCCGGCAAACACCAGTACACAGGGACGCTTAAGCGCTTTCATCAAACAATACGGCCAGCCATGGGGGAAGATGGGGAAGCCGCAAACTTGCGCGGCATGCGGCCCGCCAGAAAAGCTTCCCGTCCAGCTTCTACTGCCAGGCCCATGGCACGCGCCATGCGTACCGGATCTTTGGCACCGGCAATTGCAGTATTCATTAATACACCGTCGCAACCAAGCTCCATGGCAATCGCTGCATCAGACGCTGTACCAACACCGGCATCGACCAGTACCGGCACCTTGGCCTGATCAATAATCAGCGACAGATTCCAGGGATTCAAAATACCCATGCCCGATCCTATCAATGAAGCCAGCGGCATGATCGCGACACAGCCTATGTCTTCCAGCATGCGCGCCTGTATCGGGTCGTCACTGCAATACACCATGACGTCAAAGCCATCCTGCACCAGGGTTTTAGCGGCTTTCAGGGTTTCCGGCATATTCGGAAACAGGGTTTTCTCATCGCCCAGTACTTCCAGCTTGCACAGCTTGTGGCCAGCCAATAATTCACGCCCCAGTCGCAAGGTGTAGATCGCATCTTCGGCGTTATAGCAACCGGCTGAGTTGGGTAGTATGGTGTATTTGCTGGGAGGTACGACGTCCAGCAGGCTTGGTGCATTCGGGTCCTGGCCTATATTCACGCGGCGTATTGCAACCGTAATGATCTCGGCACCACTGGCTTCCGTTGCCAGCCGGGTTTGTTCGAGGTCTTTGTATTTACCGCTGCCGACCAGGAGGCGGGAGCGGTAGGTTTTGCCGGCTATGGTTAAGCCTGGGTTGTTTTCTGTGTTCATTGTTTTCTCCGCATTGGGGAAATTGTTTTTACTTGCGTACCTATAAGGAAATATTCGTGCAAATTGAATTGCGGACCTTCCCCCTTAAAGAAATTCGAGTTGAGATGGGAACCCATTGGCCTCGTAGGTTGGGCCGGGCCTCGCTAAGCTACGCTTTACCAGCCCAACACGGGCCTTAAATCAACATGCACGTTATTTGAATGCGAGTGTTGGGCTGATGAAACGTAGCCCAACCTACAAGACTATATCCCCTCCCCTTGAAGGGGAAGGGGTTAAAAACTCAACCGCCACCAATAGCACGCACAACGTCAACATTATCTTGCTCGCGCAACTGATGCACTCCCCACTGCGACTTGGGAATAATCTGCCGGTTCACCGCCACCGCAATCGCCTGCTGCGACAGATTCAGTTCAGCAATCAGATCTGCCAACAGCGCACTGCTCAATTGCCGCGTTTCTCCATTAAGCTGTATCTCCATGATGGCTATTGCTTCTTGTAGATTTCTGCACCGGATTTGATGAATTCAACCGCTTTGACTTCCATGCCTTTTTTCAGCGCCTGTATCTCGCTGATACCTTGCGCATTGGCATAGTCGCGTACTTCCTGCGTGATTTTCATCGAGCAGAAATGCGGGCCGCACATGGAACAGAAATGGGCAACCTTTGCAGAGTCTTTAGGTAAGGTTTCATCATGGAATTCGCGTGCCTTGTCGGGATCGAGACCGATGTTGAACTGGTCTTCCCAGCGGAATTCAAAGCGCGCCTTAGACAGGGCATTGTCACGTATCTGCGCACCTGGATGGCCTTTTGCCAAGTCGGCAGCGTGGGCAGCGATTTTGTAAGTGATGATGCCGTCCTTGACATCGACCTTGTTGGGCAAACCCAGATGCTCTTTCGGTGTCACATAGCACAACATCGCCGTGCCATACCAGCCTATCTGTGCAGCACCGATGCCGGAGGTGATGTGATCGTAGCCGGGGGCGATATCAGTCGTCAAAGGGCCCAGGGTATAGAAAGGTGCTTCATGGCACTGTTCCAGTTGCAGGTCCATGTTTTCTTTAATGAGGTGCATGGGCACATGACCGGGGCCTTCTATCATGACCTGCACATCATGCTTCCAGGCGATCTGCGTCAGTTCACCCAGGGTTTTCAATTCACCCAACTGCGCTTCATCATTGGCATCATAGATGGAACCAGGACGCAGGCCGTCACCAAGACTGAAGGACACGTCATAGGCTTTCATGATTTCGCAAATGTCTTCAAAATGCTCGTACAGGAAGCTTTCTTTGTGATGCGCCAGGCACCATTTCGCCATGATGGAACCACCGCGTGAAACGATGCCGGTCAGGCGTTTGGCTGTCATCGGCACATATTGCAGACGCACGCCTGCGTGGATGGTGAAGTAATCGACGCCTTGCTCAGCTTGCTCGATCAGCGTGTCGCGGAAAATTTCCCAGGTCAGGTCTTCTGCCTTGCCATTCACTTTTTCCAGTGCCTGATAGATAGGCACGGTACCGATAGGCACGGGTGAATTGCGGATGATCCATTCGCGGGTTTCGTGGATGTGCTTGCCAGTGGAAAGATCCATGACATTGTCGCCACCCCAGCGTATTGCCCAGGTCATTTTTTCGACTTCTTCACCGATGGAAGAGGTCACTGCCGAATTGCCGATATTGGCATTGATTTTGACCAGAAAATTACGGCCTATGATCATAGGCTCGATTTCAGGGTGGTTGATATTGGCAGGGATAATCGCACGGCCACGGGCGATTTCTGAACGCACGAATTCTGGTGTGATCTCTTCAGGTATCGCTGCACCAAAAGACTGACCCGGATGCTGCCGTCCCATGACTTCTGCCAGTTTGCTACCCATGGGGCCAGAGGCTTTCAGGTTTTCCAGGTATTCTTTCCTGCGCAGGTTTTCGCGTATGGAAACAAATTCCATTTCCGGCGTGATGATGCCCTGGCGCGCATAGTGCATTTGCGAGACATTCTTACCTGCCAGAGCGCGGCGTGGCAGGCGTTTCAGGTTGAAGCGCAGCTCCGCCAGTTTGGGGTCGTGCAGGCGGGCGATGCCATACTCAGAGCTTGGGCCAGTCAGCTCTTCAGTGTCATTGCGCTCTGTTATCCAGGCACCACGTACTGATGCCAGGCCAGAACGGATATCGATTTTTACTTCAGGGTCAGTATAAGGACCAGAGGTATCGTAGACATAGATAGGTGGATTTTTTTCCGATCCAAACATGGCGGGTGTATCAGACTGTGTGATTTCACGCATGGGTACGCGGATATCGGGGCGGCTGCCCTGTATATAGGTCTTGCGGGAATTCGGCAGTGGTTGTATGGCTGCCTCGTCTACCGTCGCGGTAGCGGACAAGAATTGCGGGTTGGCGTTCATTTTGGCTCCTTTGCTTTGTTGGCATGGAGCCAGCAAAGGAGTTTCCAAAGTCGGTATGCGCACATTAAAGGTGGCAAGAAGTCTTCGGCAGCTTCCCTTCGCTGGCATTATCCAGATCAGGTTCGAGGGTATTTCTCACCCGCCAGCAAAATGATGGCAGGACCCCTAGCATTTTTGTGCAGCCCTTATTTGCATAAGGACGACGACGGCAGATTATACGACTTTTGAATTGCAGGTGTTACTTATTTATTTGAAGGCTTGCTGACTACTTAAAAGTTGTTGCGAAATTAAGCTGGCGTTGTTGTGTCGCCTTGCCGCCTGGCCATCTTAGTTTCGCAACGGTCTTAAACAGCCACCGGATTTTCTGTTGCCTCATGCAAATTATTTGCTGCGGCCTTTACCGGGCCATGCACTTCTGCCAGTTCTACCATGCCATCCTTGATGGCGGCGGACAAATCATGATCCAGTACAGGCAAGGCTTCGGCATATGGTTTTAACAAACGGGTCACGCCATAGGCACGATTGCGGCCATTGACCTTGCCCAGGTATAAGGCCATATCAGCAATCTGCAAGGCTTTTTCCCAATTGCAAATGGTTTCAGACATACCGGAAAACGGCAGGCTAATGAAACCGGCCGTTAATGTCACCGGTACTTTTTTGCCATCGACATCCATGCCTTCTTCGCCGATAGTGCGCAAGACGCGGTCAACCAGATTTTTCAATTGTGCTGGGTTGGAACGGGGTGAATAGATCAAAAATTCTTCACCGCCCCAGCGTAAGACCATATCGGTATCGCGCACGGTATTGCGCAGGCGATGCGCCACTTCCATCAACACGGCGTCACCAGCAGCATGGCCGTAGTTGTCATTGATATTTTTAAAATGATCAATGTCCATCAAGATCAGGCAATCCGGATTTTCCAGACTGTCTTCACGTCGTTCGCCTTCTGGCAGAATAATACGCGCCTTCATCAGGTCGACAAAAGAACGGCGGTTATACAAACCCGTCAAAGGGTCGCGCACGGCATGAAATTCAAGCTGCTGATTCACCTCGATCAATTTCTCATTGGTCTTGCGCACACGCTTATACAGGAAAAAAATCACGACACCAACCATCACCATGACCACCGCAGCCAGTGCCAGGATAACCTGTTGCAAACGCCGGTTCTGGATTTCAGCATCTTTCAACTGATTTTCCCGCGCCAGCAATTCAATCTGCTTTTGTCTTTCCTGGGCATTGAATTGTTCCTGCAAGGTAGCCACGGCACGGGCACGGTCAGAACGGAACAATTCATCGCTGAGCTTTTGCTGTTCGCGGACTATCGCCAGGGCTTCCTTGTGCAGGTCAGCAGCTTCATACATATTGCCGATTTCGCTGAGCAGGTTTTCCACATCCGACTTGGAGCCGGTTTCCATGAAAAACTTCTTGGCTTCATTGATATAGCTGATGCCCTGACTAAATTTCTTTTGCCCCGCCAGGCCGAAACCTATATTTGCCTTGGCCAGGGCGATCGCAAATTTATCGTCGATGACCTGGGCTTTTTCCAGCGACATCCGGGCCGCCCTTTCGGCTTCAGCGTACTTGTGGACATGCAGATAATAATCTGAAATATTTCCCAGTGCGGTGGCCTCTACGCCAGGCATGCCTGCGTCCTGGGCGATCTGTACTACTTTTTTGTAGGATTCCAGCGCTTCTGCGTACTTATTGAGGTCAATAAGCGCCAGGCCACGTGTCATGAACAATGAGGCGATGGTCTTTGGAGTATCGATTTTTGGCGCCATTGCCAGCGCTTCATCGGTAGTTTCCAACGCCTTTTCGGCATTGTGCATACTCAGGTATAAGCGGGCGATGGATTCCATGCGATACAGTTTGGCCTGTAGCTGGCGACGTGGTATGAAATCAGCCAGGCGCAGGGCTTCCAGGCTATAAGGTAAGGATTTATCAAAATTGCCTATCGCCAGTTGCACTGTACCAAAGGCAATATTCAGGCGCATCAACACTTCGGCATTTTTGCTGTCACGCAGGCTTTGCTGGATATCGCCGAGTTTGACCAGTGCTTGCGCAAACTTGCCTTTGTCGAGCAATTGAAAAGCTTCTCCGATAAGGGCCAGGCCTATCATATCGGTATCATTGTGCGCTTTCGCCAACTGCAACAATTCTGCATTGGTGGCATCGGCTTCCTTCAATTTTCCTGCATCATACAGAACAGCAATCAGGGTCTTCAGGACTTCTGCCCGTAAGACATAATCGGCATTTTTGTCGAGTTTTTCTTTGTATTCCTGTAATTGTCTGAGGGCGGCAGTGTTGTCTCTGTCAGCCAGCGTATGCATGACTTCAATCTCGGAAAAATCTGGCGTATTTTGCTTGTCTTGCGCATTTGCAGGCATGGCCAAGAGGGGCAGGAGTACCAGAAAAGTACAGCCGCAAATCGTGGCAATACTGGCATGTAGCCTACTCCGGCATTGATACATTTGAAGCTGGAACATGCAAGCCCTCATCGGTTTGACGCTATAAATGGAAACACCAATAAATATGACCAAGCAAAAACATAATAAAAAACAATAATACAATAGCTGTGTCGGACATACCAAATCAGGCATTGCCGTATCTGGGCTACAGCTATCTACTTGCGCTCCTGATCCATAATCAGATTACCTGTCTGATTCAGGATTTCGTCTTCAAACTGCTGCGCAGGTATTGCTTTACTTAAATAAAAGCCTTGCAAGATATCACAAGATTTCGAACGCAGGAAATCAAGTTGCTCCTTGCTTTCCACCCCTTCGGCTACTACTTCCAGACGCAGACTATGCGCCAGCGCAATAATGCCGGTAACAATAGCGGCATCGTCGGCATCGCCAGGGATATCGCGTACAAAAGAGCGGTCGATCTTGATGATATCGACAGGGAAGCGCTTCAGGTACGACAACGAAGAATAGCCGGTACCAAAATCGTCGATAGTCAGCCGCACACCCAGGCTGCGCAAACGATCCAGCGCGGCCAATGTGTCCTGCGCGTGTTCCATCAGGGTGCTTTCGGTGATTTCCAGTTCCAGCATGGCTGCTGGCAAACCTGTATCGGCCAACACTTGTTCAACAGTGGCAGCAAAATCTTTTTGCAGCAACTGGCTGACTGACAGATTGACCGCCACCCTCAGTTCAGGGCGGTCATTGCGCATCCAGGCTTTCAGTTGCGTGCAGGCAGTACGCAATACCCATTCACCCAGTTCGATGATCAAACCGGTTTCTTCTGCCATGGGAATAAACTCCAGAGGCGACACCATGCCACGGGTGGGATGGAACCAGCGCACCAGCGCTTCCATACCAATGATTTCACCAGTATCCATGCGTGCCTGTGGCTGGTAAAACACGGCCAGCTCCTTGCGTTCCAGTGCGCGCCGCAAGTCAGTTTCCAGGCGCAGGCGTTCTGAAATAGTGTGCTCCATCGCCGCTTCAAAAAACTGGAAGTCGGAATTGGTTTTCTTGGCGCGGTACATCGCGGTATCGGCATGCTTAACCAGGGTACCGACATCGGTGCCGTCATTTGGGTAAATCGAAATGCCTATGCTGGCGGTGACGAAAATATCATGGTCATCAATCTGGAAAGGCTTGGCCAGGGTGCGGCAGATATTTTGCGCAGCTGATGCCGCCGCAGCCGGGTCGGCCAGTTCACTGAGTACGACGGTAAATTCATCACCACCAAGGCGGGCCACACAATCGGCATTGCGCACGCTGCGGCGTACGCGCTGGGCAACCGCGATCAACAGACGGTCACCCACATCATGGCCCAGCGTGTCATTGACGTTTTTAAAGCGGTCGAGATCCAGGAACAGGACGGCGACGGCTTCGCTGTTTTCCTGCGCCAGCGCCAGCCTTCGCCCCAACTGATCAAGAAACTGGGTACGGTTGGGCAAACCCGTCAATACGTCATTGAAGGCCAGATGACGTATGCGTTTTTCTGCCTGGTTGGCTTCGATGATACGGCGCACGCGCTGCGACAATACAGCGAAATGGATGGGCTTGGGTATATAGTCACATGCCCCCGCAGCAAAGGCACGCTCTACCGAATTATTGTCTTCCAGTGCAGTAATCATCAGCACCGGTATGCTGCGCCCATGCGGAATTTCCTGTATCAATGCGCAGGCGGTGAAACCATCCATGACCGGCATCACGGCATCCATCAAAATCACATCTGGGCGCATGCGTTTCAGCACTTGCAGTGCCTGCGCACCGTCGGCGGCTTCTTCCACCTTGAAGCCATCGCGTTGCAGGGTATGGCGCAAAGTGCTGCGGGTACTGCGGTCATCATCGACCACCAGCACCTTGGCAACATGGCGGGTATTACTACCCGCATCGCGGTCTTCCAGAAACACTTCGTTGCCAAGTTCTGTCGCCACCATTTCGTATGACTGATGCAGGCCCGATAAGAGCGGTGGTATTTCCGACAGCAGTTTTTCGACTGCAAGCTGTTCTATCTCCTTGGCGAACTGTTGCAGGTTCACCGCCCCGAGATTGCCACTGCTGCCCTTGATGGAATGCGCCATCGCGCGTACCAGTTCGGCGTCACCATTTTGCAAGGCCTGATCAAGTTGCACCAGGTACAGCGGCGTATCTTCCAAAAACAGTGAGACGGTTTGTTGCAAGCCAGGTCCAAGAATTTCACGCAATTTGTCAAACACGACGCGATCCAGCGGGCTGTTGTCAAGCGCAGGCATACTGACTTCTGCATTCAGGGCGCGACCAGCGGCACCGCCGTGTATCAGCCAGCGATCCAGTTTTTGCCGCAGTTCTACCAGAGTAATCGGTTTTGCCAGATAATCATCCATGCCGATTGCCAGGCATTTCTCAGCATCCCCGCGCTGGGTGTTGGCTGTCATGGCAACGATGGGTGTGCGGCGCCCCAGGCCATCTTCATAACTGCGTATGCGGACGGTAGCTTCATAGCCATCCATTTCCGGCATGCTGCAATCCATCAATATCAAGTCATAGCGATTACGGCGGGCAGCTTCCACCGCTTCACGGCCATTGGCGGCAAATTCACAGTGGCAGACATTCAGGGACAGCATGCCCGCTGCAACCATTTGGTTGGTGCGGTTGTCTTCCACCACGAGAACACGCCAGGTGGCCGGCTGATTATGCTGATTATGACCGCGCTGACCGTGTTGATGCTGGAGACCTGGCAGACTGAGTTGGCTGGTCTGGCTGGCTTGTGTGTTTGGGTGATGCAGACTGCGCTGGCCTTGCAACAGCACAGATGCAGATGCGGTATCGACAAAGCCAACGACTTCTTGCGCCAGCAGCAAATGCCTGATGGCTTCGAGCACGCGCTCCATATGTACGGGCTTGCCAAGACATATTTCGACAGTGGTAGTATTTTCTGCCACCGGTGCCCCATAGCGATCCAGCCCCAGCAAGCGCGTACCGCTGTGCTTGCGGTCAGCGCGCAGACGTTGCGCCAGGTCCTCACCATTTTCATCGACCGCCGTCACATCCATGATCAACAACGAATACGGTGCACCGGCTCTGGCAGACAACTCCAGTTCTTGCAGGGCTTGCTGACCGTCATTAACGGTGCGGCAAATCAGGCCATGGCGTGACAGGTTTTGCTCCAGAAACCGGCGCACGATCTCGCTGCCGTCAACTACCAGTACCCTTTCATCCTGCAAATCACTGACGACGCTGGCGGGATTGTCCTGAATGACGGTCTCGTATTGCATGGAGAAATAAAAATTGCTGCCCTTACCAAGGCTGCTGTTGACGCCGATTTCACCGTGCAACAATTCTACCAGCTGTTTGCAGATCGCCAGCCCAAGGCCGGTACCGCCATATTTACGGGTGGTGGAACGATCAGCCTGTGCAAAAGATTCAAAGACATTGTCGACAGCTTCAGGCGTCATGCCTATGCCGGTATCGCTGACATCAAAGCGAAGATGCAGTTGCTGATCATCACGATTGGCCGTGACGCGTACAGCCACTTCACCACGCTCGGTAAATTTGATGGCATTACCGATGAGGTTGATCAGTATCTGGCGCAAACGCAAAGGGTCACTCTTGATGCGTAGCGGCACTTCAGGCGCGATCAGGTAAGACAGCTCCAAACCTTTTTGCTGCGCCGACTTGGCCAGTAATTCGATGACTTCTGCCAGCAGTTTGTTGAGGTCGAATTCAATCTCTTCGACCTCGACCTTGCCTGCTTCCATTTTGGAAAAATCCAGAATATCGTTGATCAACTCGATCAAGGACTGAGAAGAACTCCAGGCCACGTCGACACATTCGCGCTGCGGTTTGGTCAGACGCATTTCCTTCAGCATGTCGAGCATGCCGACGACGCCATTCAAGGGAGTACGCACCTCATGGCTGACGGTGGCAGCAAACTGCGCCTTCATGACTGCCGCATGCAGGGCCTGATCGCGTGACAGTTTCAGTTCGGCTTCCCGCTCTTCCAGCACTGCCATCATCTGGTTGAATGCACTGGCCATTTCGATGATGTCGCGTGAGCCCTGCGGCTTCGCCCGCATGCCGGATTCACCCGCTTCTGCCCGCCCCATCAGGCGTGACAAGTCGTTCAATGGCCGTATCATCTGGCGTGACATCAGGCGTATCACTGCCAGCAGTATCAAGGCAAACGACAGGGTAATGGCAAGGTTGCCGGCCAATAATGACCAGACCAGCTTATCCAGCGTATTTTTGCCGACCACAACATGCACATAGCCCAGCAACTGGGGCTTGCTTTCCTGTACTTCAAAAGGCGAGGCTTCGGTTTCGCCTCCAAACACGGGCGCGCTGAAACGCCAGTCTTCATCGCTTTCCTGTTCCAGTCTGGCACTTTGCAAGGAATTGACAGGTGGTGTTTTCAAGGGCGGCAAGACCACGCCCTGTTTGCTTTGCGACAGCAGTATCTTGTGATCGGCATTGGCAATTTCGACTTGCAGCACATCGGGGAAAGCCAGGGTGGTAGAGACCACTTCCCGCGCATTGTCTGCCGAGTGATACAGCAAAGCCAGGCGGCTCTGGCGTGCCAGATTTTCAGCTACCTGCTGCCCCTGTACGACAAAATAGGCGCGCATACGGTGGCTCGCCTGCCAGGAATTCATGATGGACGAAAACACCGCCAGCACCAGGATGGCACCAGTAATGATGACGGTCAACTGGCGGCTAAAGCCCGTGCGCCGGAAATAATTACGAAAAAAAGTCATGCTTTAACCAAAATACTTGCTGACTTGCCATATCGTGCCAGTTCCTGATGGCTGGCGCTGATAAAAGCAATGAAAGCAACTCGTTTCAGAATAGTCAAGCTCATACCTTATCCCGTCGGGGCGGTATAAGGCATGCTTGAAGGCCAGGGCTTTCTGCTGCGTGGGAAGTCATTGTTATCATGACTTCATGGCTCTGGAAAAATAGAATCAAAACTGCGCTGACTTTGATAATCGATGTTCAGGCCAATATGGCTGGCGGTACGCAAATTCACGGCTACCAGCACTTCGCGCAAAAGCGACACACCAGATTTGCGGCCATCACCGGTCAGCGCACCATAGGCTGCCTGCGCCAGGCTATGGCCCAGTTCCAGATTATTCGGATACAGGGCAAACAAGGCCCCCTTTTTTGCATGCAAAAAACTACTGGAAAAGAAGGGAATGCCACGACTCCACGATTCGCGCAAAACCAGCGGAATAATGCTACCCTCTTCTACCGTAGTGGCGTCATGCGGCAGCCATAAGGCATCTCGCTTGTCAGCATTGGCAAAAGCGTTTTCATATTGATGCGCGGCTGTCGCCAGGTCTTTTGCCTCATAGGTCACCAGTTCCAACCCTTGGGCTTTGGCGGCATCACGCGCCAGCTTGATCAGCCATTCATTATTTCTGGGGTCGTAGACGACAATCACGCGTTTCACATTCGGCAACATACTTTTCAGCCGTGAAAACAGTAGTGCAGGATCCGGCATGAGACTGACACCGGTCATGGCACGGCCTTCATTTTCCGGAACGCTAAGCACGCCACCAACCACAATCGCGATCTCGCGGTCGAGGCTACTGGCCAGTTTCATACCCTGGCGGCCCAGCGCAATGACGACTTTGACGCCACTGCGTTTTAACTGCGCATTGAGCTCATTGGCTTCGAGTTTCTGACCAATGGGGATACTGATCACCGGCAATTTGGATTTTTCTTCTATGCCTTCAATGATCTTGGCGAAAATACTACGATAGGGTTCACCCAGATCAGGGTATATCACCGCCAGGCTGCCAGTAGCCGAACTGTCCGGCCGCCTTGCCTGATTGACAGCATCGGCAAATACCAGGTATTCGCCATAGGTGCGGCCTATGCGCAGTTCCTGCGCGATGGCAGGTGGCTGATTCACTGTCTGATGAATGGTCTGACTGGCCTGATTTTGCAACATGGCAATCTCAGGAAAAGCATGCGCCGTACTTTCTGCATAATCCGCTTGCCATGCTTGTGCCTGCGCCATATTTGCACCACAGGCGAGCAGCAGCATGCCTGCACAGCAAAACCGCAAGGCACGCAGAACAGGCTTGGCAAGCGTTAACGAGTACAAATCAGGTCGCATCAATCTTTTGACAATTTTCCATAGCAAGGCACAGCGTGATTCTCTTCAGCAAACATTACCAGATTTGCCTGTTGTCCATATGAAAATCTGTTGCCGCATCGCCGTCGTTTAGCTGGTCAAACAACAACTTGTCATCTTTGTTAACAAAGTACATGGCAATATCACGCTGAGGGATGCCATTACAGTTTATAACCCAGCTGTTAAAACGCCAATCTTCCAGCCTGCGGCATGTCATTTGCTAAATTGATAAAGGGTGTCGTAAATGGGCTGGTTTCACGTACACCAGCATTAAATATATTTCGAATAAAACCAGTGATATTCCAGCCAGCGGATTTTTTATGTGTGCTTATGGTCAAATCCAGCGTCATGTAATCCTGGAAAGGTGGACGGTTGCCATCCGGCATCCGCACATACATGACGTCGTGGTGACAAGCCAGATATTCTTCACTGTTTTGTCCTCTGTGCAGACGGTCAGGGTCGAGAGTGTCAGTGACTGAGTCGGCCAGATTCGTAAAGCGCGCCTCACTGTCATGGACTTCAATGCTTACTCCTCTTCCGTTCATCGCGTCTCTTTTTATTATCTGTTCATGGTAATCCAATCCCCACAGCAACATAAGCAGGTGAGCAAAGGCAACCGGACGCTAGCTTTGAACAGCCAGGTAACGACGATATCAATTCGCTTATTTATCTTTTTAGCAAGCTATCGCAACAGTAAAACCCGACTTATCCACTAACCTCACTTATAATCAAAGGTTTAGCAATCACCGCAGATCATATTATGGAATTAGCCAAGTCTTTTGAGCCCGCAGAAATCGAACAATCCTGGCGTGGCGAGTGGGAAAAACGTGGGTATTTTGCCGCCGGCATGGATGAAGGCAAACCCTCATTCTCGATACAGCTGCCACCGCCGAACGTGACGGGCACCCTGCATATGGGACACGCCTTCAACCAGACCATCATGGACGGCCTGACACGCTACTACCGCATGCGCGGTCACAATACGGCCTGGGTGCCGGGCACGGACCATGCCGGTATCGCCACGCAAATCGTGGTGGAACGCCAGCTCGATGCACAAAAGATTTCGCGCCATGATCTGGGCCGTGAAAAATTCCTGGAAAAAGTCTGGGAATGGAAAGAAAAATCCGGCTCCACGATCACCGGCCAGATGCGCCGCATGGGTGCCTCTGCCGACTGGGACCGTGAATATTTCACCATGGATGCCGTGCGCTCGAAGAGCGTGACCGATGTGTTCGTCAAACTGGTAGAGCAAGGCCTGATCTATCGCGGCAAGCGCCTGGTCAACTGGGACCCAGTCCTGGGCACAGCGGTGTCTGACCTGGAAGTGGTATCGGAAGAAGAAGATGGTTCGATGTGGCATATCCGCTACCCGTTTGCTGATGGCTCCGGCCACCTGACCGTAGCGACGACCCGCCCTGAAACCCTGCTGGGTGATGTGGCCGTGGCAGTTGACCCGACGGACGAACGTTATATCCATCTGGTTGGCAAGATGCTCAAACTGCCGCTGACAGACCGTGAAATCCCGGTGATTGCCGACAGCTATGTCGACAAGGAATTTGGTACTGGCTGCGTGAAGATCACGCCTGCGCATGATTTCAATGATTATCAGGTTTGGGAACGAAACAAAGCAAAATATAGTTTACCAATATTTAGCATCTTCACATTGGGTGCAAAAATTATTGACAACAATATACCAGCCGGTGGGGAACGTTCTCTTGATCATATTGCGCCCAATGCGCATGGCGTGAAAATTGGAAAAGTAGGGACGCAGCCTCTCGCAGATGATCTTGGAATACCCGCTGAATATCAAGGCATGGACCGTTTCGTTGCCCGCAAACAAATCGTTGCTGACCTCGATGCACAAGGTTTGCTGGAATCAGTAAAACCACACAAGCTGATGGTGCCACGTGGCGACCGTACCAATGTGGTGATTGAGCCTATGCTGACTGACCAGTGGTTCATGGCCATGAGCAAACCAGCACCGGAAGGCACGCATTTCCCTGGCAAATCCATCGCCGAAGTGGCGCTGGAAAAAGTCGCTGATGGTGAGATCAAATTCATTCCGGAAAACTGGACAACAACTTATAACCAGTGGCTGAACAATATCCAGGACTGGTGTATCTCTCGCCAATTATGGTGGGGTCATCAAATCCCGGCCTGGTATGGCGACAATGGTGAAATTTTTGTTGCGCATGATGAAGCCGGTGCCAAAGCCAAGGCAACTGCTGCTGGTTACACTGGTGCATTGAAGCGTGATGACGATGTGCTCGATACCTGGTTCTCGTCTGCGCTGGTGCCTTTCTCGACCATGGGCTGGCCGGAAGAAACACCGGATATCAAACACTTCCTGCCATCCTCTGTTTTGGTGACTGCTTTTGACATCATCTTCTTCTGGGTAGCACGCATGGTCATGATGACCACGCACTTCACCGGCAAAGTACCATTCCATACCGTGTATATACATGGTGTGGTACGTGATTCCAGTGGCCAGAAGATGTCCAAGTCCAAGGGCAATACGCTTGACCCTATCGACCTCATCGACGGTATCACGGTAGATGAACTGGTAGCGAAACGTACAGCTGGCCTGATGAACCCCAAACAGGCTGCCAGCATAGAAAAAGCCACGCGCAAGGAATTTGCCGATGGCATCCCAGCCTATGGGACAGACGCTTTGCGCTTCACCATGGCCAGCTATGCATCACTGGGCCGCAATATCAATTTTGATCTGGGCCGTTGTGAGGGCTATCGCAACTTCTGTAATAAGCTGTGGAATGCCACCCGCTTTGTGCTGATGAATACCGAAGGCAAGGATTGCGGCTTTGGTGCTGGTGTTACCGATGCTGACCTCGACTACTCACAAGCTGACAAATGGATTATCTCTAGCCTGCAACGTGCAGAGGCTGAGATAGAAAAAGGTTTTGCTGACTACCGTTTTGACAATATCGCTTCTGCCATCTACAAGTTCGTCTGGGATGAATATTGCGACTGGTATCTGGAGGTGGCGAAGGTACAGGTACAGCAAGGCAATGAAGCACAACAGCGCGCCACCCGTCGCACACTTTTGCGCGTGCTGGAAGTGATCTTGCGTCTGGCTCACCCCATCATTCCATTCGTCACCGAAGCCCTGTGGCAAACGGTAGCGCCGCTGGCAGGCAAGACCCTGAACCCGACTGGCGACAGCATCATGATCCAGCCTTACCCGTTGTTCGTCGCTGAAAACGTCGATACTGCGGCAGAAGCCTGGATGCAGGCACTGAAAGCCATGACGGATGCCTGTCGTAACCTGCGCGGCGAAATGCAATTGTCCCCTGCCCTGCGTGTGCCACTGCTGTTGCAAGCTGCGAATGCAGAAGACAAATCCCGCCTGCAATCTTTTGCACCTTATTTGCAAGCACTGGCAAAGCTGTCTGAAGTATCTGTCGTTGATGCTCTGCCTGAATCACCAGCACCGGTATCCGTCGTTGGCGAATCGAAGCTGATGCTGAAGGTGGAAATCGACGTGGCAGCGGAACGTGCACGTATCAGCAAGGAAGTCGCCCGTCTGGAAGGTGAAATTACCAAGTTGGAGACCAAGTTGGGTAACGAAGGCTTTGTCGCCAAGGCACCTGCCCAGGTAATCGCGGTTGAGAAAGAGCGTCTGTCAAATTTCAAAGCCACCCTGCAAAAGCTGCTGGAGCAGTTAGTCAAGCTGCCACCAGCGTAAGATGTTGCAATACCGTGGGTTAAAGTAGGTACTCTAAAAATATTGTACGTGGTAAAAATTTTGCCACGTACAATCAAAACAGATAATTCAGAGACCTGCGTTTTTTATTGGAGACAGTATGAAAAAAACCGTTCCACTTGTGTTAACCCTATTATCCGCATTCATCGCTGCGGCTAGCTTGCCTTTGATGGCGCATGCAGAAGAAAGCCCGGTAGGCTTATGGAAAAGCATCGATGATAAATCCGGCAAACCCAAGGCCCTGATACGCATTACCGAAACCGCAGGTGAATTGCAGGGGAAAATAGAAAAACTGTTTATCGAAGCAGACGCCGATAAAAACCCGAAATGCGACAAGTGTGAAGGCGCCAACAAAGATCAGCCCATTATCGGCTTGACGATTTTGTCTGGCCTGAAAAAAGACGGTGATGAATACACGGGCGGCAAGATACTTGACCCGGGCAATGGCAAGCTCTACAGCAGCAAGCTCAGCATCATAGAAAACAACAAGAAACTGAATGTGCGCGGCTATATTGGCGCGCCGATGTTTGGCCGCACCCAGACCTGGTTGCGCGAACAATAAAACCTCATCAAATGATTTCTTAAGCAATTTGACCCCGCTCCAGCAGGACGGGGTCAAACTTCGCCTGCGGTGCCAAGTAAGGCATACTCAGACATACTCACATTGTCATGAAACTCTATACCGCCCGCTTGCGTAAATGATGCAAAGCCAGCGCCAGCTGCGTCCCCACGACTGCATTGTTTTTGACGAGTGCGATATTGGTTTCCAGGCTGCGCCCACCGGTCAGGTGCTTGATCTGCCCCAGCAGGAAAGGTGTAATTGCCTTGCCACTGATACCGAGGTCACTGGCCTGCGCCAGTGCCTGACGCGTGATGGTTTCGATTTCTTCTTTCGGCATGGCGGCCTCTACCGGCACCGGGTTGGCAATGACGACGCCACCAGCCAGACCCAGATTCCATTTGGTGTGTATAAACTCAGCCTGTTGCTCAGCGGTGTCCAGTTGAAAATCGGCATTAAAGCCACTGTCGGTCGTAAAAAAGGCCGGAAAGGTCCGCTGACCAACACTGACCACAGGCACGCCATAAGTTTCCAGGTATTCCAGCGTCAGGCCGATATCAAGTATCGACTTGGCACCAGCGCACACTACCGCCACGGAAGTGCGTGCCAGTTCCTGCAAGTCAGCAGAAATATCAAAACTGGTTTCTGCACCACGGTGCACGCCGCCAATGCCGCCGGTCACAAAAACTTCTATGCCTGCCAGCGCGGCGCAAATCATGGTGGCGGCAACGGTCGTTGCCCCCAGTTTGCCATTGCTCAGTGCATAGGCCAGGTCGCGGCGGCTGACCTTCATTGCATCTGGTGACTGGCCCAATAATTCCAGTTCTTCATCCGACAGGCCTATGTGTATCTTGCCATCCATGACAGCTATGGTCGCTGGCACGGCACCGCCATCACGAATGATCTGTTCAAGCTCACGCGCAGTCTGCACATTTTGTGGATAGGGCATGCCATGCGAGATGATGGTCGATTCCAGCGCCACGACCGGTGTGGCTGCCAGCCTGGCCGCACGTACTTCTTCAGACAAGATCAAATAGGATTGCATCATGTTTCCTCGCTAAAAATGGATGGATTAAGCGATGGGGCTACCGTCGCATCGCTTTGTATGGTTAAAGCCGCGAGATGCAAACCCCGCTCGCAAGCCAGTTTCAAATCTTTGGGATGCTGGCACAAAGACCAGGCCACGCCAGCAGCAAAGGCGTCACCCGCACCGGTAGCATCACGCACCCTGACTGCGGGCGCAGGCAAATGACTGATGCCTTCTGCGCTGTCAGCGTTGCTATACCAGACCCCGGCATCACCAAGCGTGACAATGATGTCCTGCACACCGCGCTGTTGCAACGCGCGACAGGCTGCTGCGATATCTTGCGGCTGCGGCAGGTTGCGGCCAGCCGTGGTTTCCAGCTCGCCACGGTTCAGGACCAGGCAACGCAAACCCTGCAACTGTTCAGGCAGACGCGCCATCTTTGGTTGTGATACCGCCACCGCCATCAGGGGTACCGCATGCACATGCGCATCCTGCAATAACAAGGCTATGCTATCTGCGGGTAAATTCAAGTCGAGAATGGTAAATGCAGCAACATGGCGTTGTAGCTGACGTCTACGCAAATAGTCTGGCGTCATGGCGTCACAGCATTCCATATGCGCCAGTGCCAGCACCATGTCACCGTCGTCATTGAGCAAAGCAGTATAACTGCCGCTAAGCGCACCGACGATTTGCAGGCTGGCCCTGGCATCTATACCCACGGACTGCGCCTGCGCCAGAATGCTTTGTCCGGCAGCATCGTCCCCTACCGCACATAGCAAACTAACCGGCATGCCAAGGCGCGCCAGATTTTCTGCAATATTGCGGGCCACACCACCAAAGGCTTCATGCTGGCTGACCGGGTTCGAGGTGCCCATCTGCATAGGCCCCAGGGTGCGCATCTTGCGGTCTATATTCGCACCACCTATACAAACGACGGCACGCTCGTCCGGCAACACATAAGCCCGTCCCAGCAAGCGTTTATCACGGATCAGGGCCGCAATATGCCCCGCCACAGCAGAGCGCGACAGACCCAACTGATCAGCCAGTTCCTGCTGAGAGATAAAAGGCTGGGCAGCGATGAGTTGATAAAGCTGTTCTTTTTTTGAATTGGCAGAATTCATGACATGGTTTTAATACAAAACAAAAACAAACAATTGTTTAAAACAATAAACATTTGTCTTTTCATTGTCAATCAATAGTTTCCGGAACAAAAAAATCCCGCATACCTTTCGGTATGCGGGTTTGATCTTATTCATGAAAGCCAAAGCTGATTTGCTTCATCAATGAATGCATCGCCCATCTTGCTTCAGCAACACTCTTTATTACCGGTATCGCCAATATAAAACAAAACTAATGCCTGATATGTTTGCCAGCGCACGGAAGGGGATAAATTTTACGGGCATTCTCTGGCTAAATCCGGCGCTCGGCTAAATCGAACATCTGATTCATTTGCGGTCACATCCCAGTTTTTGCATAATCAACTTAAGGTCTTATCATGAAAATTTCAATTCTTTTGCTGTCACTTCTCGGTGTTTTGGCAATGACTGCCTGTGATCGTCAGCCAGCGCAAGTTGTTGCCGTCCCGGTACCAGTGGCAGTACCTGGCCCTGCCGGTGCGACTGGCGCGACAGGCGCTACCGGCGCGCCTGCTTCAGCTGGTGCAACGGGTGCAACGGGCGCCGTTGGTGCTTCAGGCGCTGCAGGTTCTGATGGCATGCAAGGTGCAACTGGTGCGACCGGTGCAACCGGCTATGACGGTGCCAAAGGCAAAACCGGCGAACCAGGTAAAACCGGTGATACTATCGTAGTCGTACCAGCCAAGTAATTAGATAAAGCGGCTTCAGACCGACATGCTGACCACAAGTGAAATCTTTGTTGGTCAGCAATTGAACTGCAAGGGCCTCCTCTTTGATCAACGCGTATGGGTACATGACGCAAACACCATGAAAAGGAAGAAACCATGAACCAGATCATCAATCTTATAATTTATCTTGTTGTCTTCGGTCTCATATGGTGGCTGATAGGTATGCTGCCATTGCCAGCACCAGTCGCACAGATCGTGAACGTGCTGTTCATTATTTTGTTGATAGGCATAGTATTGTCGGTATTTGGCATCATACCGGGCATACGGCTACCGCTCATAAAATGGTAGCTGCCTGAAGTACCCGCATGCATGAATAAAAAAAACCGCCATTCAACACAATGGCGGTTTTTTCATTGGCAAGCCGGAAAACTTGTTGTGCACAGCCTGTACATCCGCACAGCTACTATTTTTCCAGATCTGCTTTCGGCGTGGTGGATTTGTCCCTTATCCACTCAATACCGACCGCGACGAGGAAAAACCCGGCAGCCACCAGCAACAATTTCAGCAAGACATCCATCTCAAACTGCTTGCTGCGATAAAACGCCGCGCCACCGACGATGACGGCAGCCGCAATAATGCCCTTGCCCTGACGCTTGAACGCAGCGCGGCACAGTGATATGAATTTGTTGTCTGTATTGCTGCTCATAAATTTTCTGCTACCTGTACGAAATAAAACATTTTACCAGTGCTGGAGGAGCCGGCAAATTTAGCAGCATATGTAGCGCTCATCCAAATCAATGATCATCAATCATTATTGCAGGTTGATTGCAGTGATGTCGCCGCCTGAATTGAAAAAGCTTTGGAGATAAAGAACGCCATTTCTTGACATGCTTAACTGGCCCTCTTTTGGATATGCCCATACTGACTGATGGGTATTTACATCAATCGCATAGACATTACGTTCAGTGCTGACAAACAAAAGGTTATTTGTCAGCAGCAGGCTCTTGCTCATACCCGTCTTGTAAGCATATACCGTATGATTCGCCGCTGGCAAAGGCCACGTCCACAACACATTTCCATTGTCGACTGAGCGCACCTCGATACCACTTTCGTTGAGTACATAAACAGCAAGCGGCGAACACACAGGCGGGCTCTGGAATGACCCCGTGGCTTTCCACTTCACCGTCGACTGTGCCAGGTCAAACATACTTAACGTCGTACCTGCAAGCGAAGTCAGTACATTTTTGCTGTTGCATAAGGCCGGGTAAGTCGAACTGATGTTGCCCTGCACGCTAGCCGCGTTTCCGGCGATGGATTTCACCAGTCGCCCAGTTTTACGATCAAAAATGAACAGCGAAGCATCCCCACGGTCATTGATGACCGTATAGGCGTAGGCAAAATCATTATCTATCGCTGGTGACCAGGTACCTGTGCGAACACCCGTATCAGAACCCAGATAGCGCCAATTGAAACTGATGGATGTCGGGCTGAAACTATACAGATAAGTGCCCGCCCCGTCGCTACCATGCACACTTTGCGCATCCGCGGTCGGTGTGCCGCCCGTCACGGTTTGCGTGCCCAGCGGTTGCGTGGTGGGTACCTGCCCACTCTGTTGCGAGATACGGAAGATGGAAGAACTGCCCGACCGGGTCATAACGAAATAAACTTGATCATTTTCAGCCGCCGGTTGCGTCAGACTTGTGTCACCTGGCATAGAATAAGTCCATTTCAGCTTGCCGGTATTTTCATCTATCGCCAGCATGTCGCCACCAGCAAACGATTTACTACCCAGATAGCCCGCGCCATTTTGATGACTCATCAAGGTGAACTGCTTATTGCTTTCGCTGAGACTCAGATAAAACCGTGGAGAAAAATTATTGACATTAAGCGTAACCGGTACATATCCATTATGTTCTCTATTACCCTGCACCGAAGTCCAGTCAGCGCCGCCGGGCAATGGCGGCAAGGCTTTCAGGTTCGGCGCTTTGACTTCAAGGGTGTATGGCAATTTCCATGGTGAGCCGGGCAGAGGCTGAGCGCACACAACGGCAAAGTCTTTACACACGCGCACTTCAAATACACCGCTATATGTACCCACCGCCAGCTTGGATGAAGTAACTATCTGTACCTGGTAATTCGACAGACTCAAACCTACTTGCGAGATACTGTTCCCAATGCTATTGCTGTCAAATACGCCAAAAGATACATTCTTGCCATCAAATATTTGATTTGTTCTCGCCTCAAAGGTCAGGACCAGACTATCACCTTGCGCCTGGCTTGCTTTTAATGATGCAGGCAATAAAGTCATCGCTACGCCATTCGCACTCGACGTATCGGTCTGCGAGCCGCCTGTACCACCGCTGTCAGCAGAAGTACTTGTGCCTCCTCCCACTGCAACACTGGCACTGCTACCGCCGCCACCCCCACCGCAGGCACTCAACAAGCTTAACAGCGAAGCCAGTAACAAGGTTTTCATTTTCATCGTCATAGTAAAGTGGGGAATTTGCAAAAGGCCGCATTATAGCTTGACGATATGGCTCTACAGTGACAAAGAAGGGCCACCGCATACGTATGAAATTGTCAAAGCAGCCAAGACTTCTGCTCAGGAAGCGGTCGCAGGCTGGCAAGCCTGATCCATCATGTATTGGTATATACGGCCCATCCGGCTGCGGCTGCGCGGGCCATCACGCAATTTGCCGGATGCAAATATCACGCGGCCTGCTGCTCCGCGTAATTCATAGACGGAAAATTCTCTTTCTTCCATGCTGGCCGCATTGCAATCTATTCTGAAGATAGAGCGTTTTGAACGTGCACATACTTTTTCTGACGTGTCATAACGGGCAAAGTTGAATTCGGTATGATCAATCGCATCCAGCAAGCCCGGCAACTGTGCGACAGGCGTGATCTTGAAATAGTGCACGTCACCGGCATTGTCCTGTACGTGCGCACCCCATGCAGGCCCCAGTACGGCAGAAATTTGTGAATAGGCTTTTTCCCCGCGCTGGAAATTCCGGCTTAATGTCAATGCTGCCGTCAACGCAGCACCATCTGCAGCGGATTTTTTATATTTGCCCAATCCTTCCGTGCACAGATCAGCAACTGGCTGGCTGCGTACCTCGGTCACGTAAATGAGGTGCCACCCTGCACGTGATCTGACCGGGCCATACACATCATTAAGTGGCACCGAGAATACGGCGCGCTCGAAATAGTCATCATAGGTACCAGAGCTGATCAGACCCAGGTCCCCTTCCCCTGCTGCGGATTGATGCAGGCTGTTTTTCCTGGCCATGGCTTTGAATGAAAGCAGGCGACCACTAGCTGGCACGGCGCGTATTGCTTCCAGCAATTGCAGGGCTTTTTCTTCATTATCCAGCAGAATGTGATACACATGCGCCTGTCGGATGGTGTCGCGTTCGTCTGGCAGAGAACCATCTAGCGCCCGAGCATCAGTGGTCATCAGTGTAATTAAGGCAAACAACAATATGGCAAGCGTCGATTTAATCATGGCGTGTCAAAAGGATGTTAACAGGTGAAGGCATTGTCTTCATTACAGCATAGGCACTGTCAGAAAATCAAGATGGCAGAGTTTTTTTGGCGGATTACGCTGGAATATTGTCATGTTCAAGGTAGTGAAGTCGTCTGCATTTGCGTTCAAATTCGTAGGTCACCTCTGGACAAATAATACTCGCTTCAGTGGCGCGGATTCAGATCACCATGCAACTGATACGCATTCCTATTTCACCTCAAAAAAAGTCAAATCTTGTGAATTTGTCGGGTTTACCGGAAAAATACTTTTTATCGATCTTTTACTTGCGTAAGATCAACATTTCTTTATGCATCATGAGCATCCTTGATGCATTTGCACCTAAACCCCGTGCATGAGTAAACGGTGGAGGCAATATTAGTAAAAACTGATCCTTCTTCATCAAGTCACAAGTTTTTATGACACTAATACATTCGGGGACAAAAATGCGATTTCAATTTCGTAGCGTACAGAGCTGGAGTGTTGGCGCCAAGCTGACGCTGGTCATATTTTTGCTCATCACTTTGATGTTTATCTCTTTTATCACGCTAATCGACTTCAATCTTTCAAGACAGGTAGAACAGCAGGTCGCCGCAGACCTGACTGCACGCACCAATCTGATTGCGGAAATGATAGATAGCTTTGACCGCGATCAAAAAGTGCAGGTCAGCGCGTTTTCCAAAGTTTTCAAAAGCAATTTCAATGGCGACTTTGCCGTTGATGAGGCTACCACCGTCGATGTCAATGGCACGGCCACAGCGTCCATGACGAGTAATGGCACGGTCTTGAATATGGACTTTAAAGCCAGTGATTTGTTTACCGCCCAGACTGGTGGCGTCGCCACCATTTTTGTACGGCAAAAAAATGACTTTGTCCGTATTTCTACCTCACTCAAAAAAGAAAATGGGGAACGTGCCATCGGTACCAGCCTGGACAAAAACGGTGCCGCCTATAAAAGCATCATGGAAGGCAACAGCTACGTCGGCAATGCCGTGCTTTTCGGCAGGCAATATGTGACGCAGTATGACCCCGTCAAGAGTACTGATGGCAAAGTGATAGGCATCTTGTTTGTTGGCTCGGATTTCACAGAATCAGCAAAACGCATCAAGGACCAGATACGCCCCCTGAAAATCGGCGATACCGGCTATTTTTATGCGATCAACTCCAAGGAAGGCAGCGACTATGGCTTGCTGATGCTACATCCTGACAAAGAAGGACAAAACGTGCTGGCGTCAAAAGATGCTGATGGACACGAATTCATCAAGGAAATGCTGGAGAAAAAAGAAGGCATCACCCACTATCCCTGGATCAACAAGGAATTGGGTGAAACAGCCATACGCAAAAAAATGGTGGCCTACAAAGCCAATAAGAACTGGAACTGGCTCATAGCAGGTGACGTATATATAGATGAATTCACGCGTGAATCAAAAAATTTCATGCACATGATCAGCGCATTGGCCATTGTTGTCCTGCTGACCATGGGTGCCGCATTGTATTACACCATGCGCCGTCGATTAAGCCATCCACTGCATGAAGTCAGCGCCGCTGCCATGCGACTGGCAGGTGGAGACCTGACCGTCTCACTGAACGTGACACGCGTCGATGAAATTGGTCAGTTGATGCAAGCCATAAACCAGATTGGTCAGGGTTTGACCACCGTCGTCCATCAGGTCAGAAACAACACGGCGCTTATCGCACAATCATCCAGGGAAATTGCAAGCGGCAATGCAGATCTTTCTGCCCGCACGGAATCGCAAGCCAGTTCACTGGAAGAAACCGCGGCATCAATGCATGAACTGACGGGGACGGTAAAGCAAAATTCAGAGAGTGCCGAAAACGCCAACAATCTGGTGGTTGCCACCTCAAAAATTGCCGCCAGGGGCGGTGCAGTCGTTACGCAAGTGATGGATACTATGGGTTCCATACAAACCAGCTCACGCAAGATTGTCGACATCATATCTGTCATCGACGGCATCGCCTTCCAGACCAATATCCTTGCATTGAATGCCGCAGTCGAAGCAGCCCGCGCTGGCGAACAAGGACGCGGTTTTGCCGTTGTTGCCAGTGAAGTGCGAAATCTGGCACAACGTTCGGCCAGCGCCGCCAAGGAAATCAAAACCCTGATAGACGATTCAGTTGAAAAAGTGGATGCAGGCCATCGCCTGGTGGTAGAAACCGGTGAAACCATGACAGAAGTCGTTGATGCAGTTGACCGTGTCGCTAGCATCATTGCGGAAATCAGCAACGCCAGCCGAGAGCAAAGTACAGGTTTAGCACAGATCAATCAGGCGGTCGCGCAAATGGACGAAATGACACAGCAAAATGCAGCCCTGGTCGAACAGGCTGCAGCAGGAGCAAAAGATATGGAAGAACAGGCACAAACGCTGGTTCAGGCCGTAAGTGTATTCAAGGTCATGCCTGCACTAGAGTAATTCAGCGTATTCTGTCCCGGTTGCCTTTCGCAAGGCAGCCCTTGCCAGCAGACGGGTCGAATCCAAGGTGGGCAAACTGACATTCTCGTCTGTGGCAATCAGGGGCAATTCAGTACACCCCAGTATCACCGCATCACAGCCACCCGCTTTCAGACTGTTGATTATATGCAGGAACTGGTGCACGCTTTCTGGCCTGATGATGCCGCAGACAAGCTCATTCATGATGATACGGTTCAGGTTTGCCTGGTCGTCACCAGATGGCAATAGATAATCGATGCGCCGCTCCTGCAACACACTGGGGTAAACCGCACTGTTCATCAGCCAGGCTGTGCCGGTAATACCTACCCGCCGATAGCCACGCCCTGCTGCAACGCTAGCCACCTCTTCAGCGATATGTAGCCAGGGTAAGGGCGAATGTGGCCGCACCAGCCCAAAAGCCTGGTGGATAGTGTTGTCAGGGCAAATCAAGAAATCGGCCCCGGCTGCCGCCAGCTTGTGGGCAGACGCGAGCATCAGATCGGCCACGCCCTGCATGTCGCCTTGTTCCAGGCGATCTACATATAAAGCGAGTGAGGGTGTATGCATGGACACTTCAGGATGGGCATGCGGCCCCAGCAATGGCGCAGCTTCTTCACAAATTGTGCGATAACACAGCGCCGCCCCTGCGGCAGAGCATCCGATGATACCGATGTGGGCAGTCATGATTGGGGTCTCCGGTTTTGAGAATGGTAACTCAACAAGTAAGGCTTATGGGTGAAACTGCAAGGTGGATGCACGGGATTTTGGCAATCCCTGCATTTTTGAGGTCTAGCCCAAATGACTAAGTTACCCACGCAAATTTGACATCCACCCGCGACAGCCCCACAATCAGCGCGCCCTGGCAAAGATGCCGATGAATGTGATAAATATCATAATCAGCCGAGGTTTTCATGGATGGCATTTCTGTTGCAGCGCAACAAAAATTCGCCATAAAGCCCACCTCGCAGGACACTGAAATCATTACTAACTATGGGGTTGCCAGCTAGCCGCGTCTTTGCACATTTTTTGACCAAAAATCGAGATTGCGCTTGACGTGCCAGAACGCCCATAGTTAAATACGAAATCGATTGCGCAAACGATTGCGCGACACCTTTTTATCGAGAAAATGCATCATGAAGCCACGCATAACTGTAGTCGGCAGTGTCAATATGGATCTGGTTTTTCGCACGCCACGCATGCCAGCCATGGGTGAAACCCTGCATGGTCATGAATTTCGCCAGATTCCTGGTGGCAAAGGCGCCAACCAGGCCGTCGCTGCAGCCCGCCAGGGCGCTGCCATCAGCTTTATTGGCGCAGTAGGCGATGATGGTTTTGGCAGTTTTTCGCATGATTGCCTGGCAGCAGAAGGCATGGAACTGACACACCTCGCCAGCGTGGCTGGTGTCGCCACTGGCGTGGCCGGCATATTGGTAGATGACAATGGCAGCAACAGTATCGTACTGGCTGCCGGCGCGAATGCGACACTGACAGTTGCACAGGTAGAAGCGGCAACCGCAACGATTGCCAACGCACAATTGCTGGTTTGCCAGCTTGAAACACCCCTGGCGACAGTAACGCGTGCTATAGAAATCGCCCGCCAGAACGGTGTCAAGGTCATCTTGAACCCTGCCCCGGCGCAGGACTTAAGCGACAGCCTGCTGGCGCAAGTGGATTACCTGATCCTCAATGAAACCGAGGCTTCGCAACTCAGCGGCGTCACTGTGACTGACCAGGCCAGCGCCAAGGCAGCATCTGAACAAATATTGAAGCGCGGCACGAGTGTGGTCTTGCTGACCATGGGCGAGCATGGCGCGCTGATCACCGACGCCAGCGGCAGCCAGTTCATTGCAGCGGTCAAAGTGGATGTAGTAGATACCACCGCAGCAGGCGACACCTTTGTTGGCGCCTTTGCAGTGGGCATTGCAAATGGCCTGAGCATGATGGATGCCAGCCGCGAAGCGCAATATACGGCAGCCCTGACGGTCACCAAACTGGGTGCGCAAACGTCCATACCGCACCGTCACGATGTGCTGGAATTCATGGCAGTACGCAAGGCTGCCTGAACAAGAGAACACCGTCAGGTTTCAGCAGCATCAGTACCCGAATAAGTGCACAGGACGAGCATACGCTGCATAAAGATGCGCCAAGCCAGTCTGAACACGGTTTTTGATAAAATTTCGCCTGCATGACATCAACGAAATGCCTGTGCCATGTTAGGCTTGCGAACGCAGTCCAAAGCTACCGTATCTGAATCAGCGCAGGGCAACCAGGGCTGATTCATTGTGCGGATGAACAGTTTAATCGTGCCAGCCTGAAGCGCCATACATCGCTTCGCTTGCACAACGACATCTGAATAAGGAATTTTCATGAAACTCAAGCAAATCTGCCTTTCCCTGGCGACCCTGCTGGCTGTCAGCGGTGCCGCCAGCGCGTATGCTGCGGATCTTAAATTCGCGGTGATCTATGATGCAGGTGGCAAGTTTGATAAATCCTTCAACCAGTCGGCCTCAGAAGGTGCAGAGCGTTTCAAGAAAGAAACCAAGCTGAATTTCCTGGAAGTACAGGTCGCCAGTGACACCCAGACTGAACAGGTCTTGCGCAACCTGGCCCGTAAAAATGTCGACCTGATCGCCGCTATCGGCTTTGGCCAGGCGCAGGCAGTACAAAACATTGCCAAGGAATTCCCTAAAACCAAATTTGTACTGATCGATGGCATTGCCACTGGTGACAATGTCAGCTCGGTATTGTTCAAGGAACAGGAAGGCTCTTACCTGGTCGGCGTAGCGGCAGCAATTGCCAGCAAAACCAAAAAGGTCGGCTTTGTCGGTGGCATGGATATCCCGTTGATACGCAATTTCTCTTGCGGTTATGCACAGGGTGCAAAAGCCACCGATGCCAAACTGGAAGTCATACAAAACATGGTGGGTACGACACCGGCTGCCTGGAATGACCCTGCCAAGGGCGGCGAACTGGCACGTGCGCAGTTTGAACGTGGCGTTGACGTGATCTTTGCCGCAGCCGGTGGCAGTGGCCTGGGCACTTTGCAGGCCGTCAAGGAAAAAGGCAAGCTGGGCATAGGTGTGGATTCCAATCAGAACTACATGCATCCGGGCAGCATGCTGACTTCCATGGTGAAACGGGTTGACCAGGCCATTTACGACAGCTTCATGCAGCTGAAAAATGGTAACTGGAAAAACGGCACGCAGTACAAAGGCCTGAAAGAAGGTGGCGTTGACTGGGCGCTGGATAAAGATAACCGCAGTGTCGTCAGCGCCGATATGGAAAAACGCGTCAATGCCGCCAAACAGGACATTATCAGCGGCAAGGTCAAGGTTGTTGATTTCCGTGAAGGCAATAAGTGCCCAGTCTGATGTCGGGTAACAAGTCACGCAATAGCTGATGTAGCAAGCAGGTGATAAGCAAGTAGTGAGTAAGTAACAAGCAGAAAACCAGATAAGTAGTCATGCTCAGGGGCGCAGTATCTTTTAAAAGAGTACTTGCGCCCTGATTGATGTGTAGACCCCGCACGCCATTTTTTGCACACCGCATTTTAAAGAACGCCAAAGTATGCAGCCAGCAGTCGAATTTCAACAGATCTCCAAACGCTTTGGTGCGGTACAGGCCAACCGCGATGTGAGTTTTTCTATTGCGCCGGGGTCCATCCATGGCGTGATCGGTGAAAACGGTGCCGGCAAATCCACGCTGATGAGCATACTGTATGGCTATTACCGCGCTGATGGTGGCAAGCTGCTCATCAATGGCGTGGAACAAAATATCCGTAACAGTCAGGAAGCCATCAATCTTGGCATAGGCATGGTGCATCAGCATTTCATGCTGGTAGAAAACATGACGGTACTCGACAATGTCATGCTGGGTACGGAAGGCGGCTTTCGCCTGAAACCCAAGCGCCATGAAGTCGAGGCGAAGTTGCGTGAGATTTGCCAGCGTTATTCGCTTGATGTCGACCCGCTGGCTACCATTCATGACCTTTCTGTCGGTGTCCAGCAAAGGGTGGAAATCCTCAAGCAGATTTACCGCAGCGCGAATATCCTGATCCTGGATGAACCGACCGCCGTATTGACGGTGCAGGAAACGGCGTCCCTGTTTGAAGTACTGCGCCTGTTTAAGGAACAGGGCAAGACCATCATTCTGATCACGCACAAGTTGCAAGAAATTCTGGATATCACGGATCAGGTCACCGTCATGCGCGCTGGCACGGTTGTGGGTTCAGTCGCGACCGCAGGCACCAGCAAGGAGCAACTGGCCGAACTGATGGTGGGCCGTCCGATAGAAACCCATCTGCCTCGTGCGCCTTATGCGCCCGGTGCGACCGTGCTGGAAGTCAGTGGCCTGAATCTTGTCAACGATCAAAAAGTCAGTTTGCTGAAAGACGTCAGCTTCACAATCCGCGCTGGCGAAATCGTCGCCATTGCCGGTGTGTCGGGCAATGGCCAGAGTGAACTGCTGGAGATTTTAAGCGGCATGCGCTTGCCCACCAGTGGCAAGCTGCAAATGCAGGGTAAGGATTTGCCAGGCAAGGGCCGCAAGGACGCCGATGGCCTGCCAGCCACCTTCCGCGACCTGGGTATTGCCCATGTGCCGGAAGACCGTCTGCGTGATGCCGTTGTCAAAAATTTCTCCGTCATGATGAACAGCTTTCTGGGTTACCAGAAAAAACTGGGCAAGGCCTTTGGCCTGCTCGACTACAAACATATTTTAAGCAATTGCAATGATCTGCTGGCGAGGTTTGATGTTCGCCCGGCAGACCCGCAATTGCGTATCGCCCTGCTGTCTGGCGGTAACCAGCAAAAAGTGGTGATGGCACGCGAAATTGCATCCAGCCCGCAATTGATGCTGGTGGGCCAGCCTACGCGCGGCGTTGATATTGGCACCATAGAAAGCCTGCATGCACGTTTGCTGGCAATGCGTGATGCCGGCATTGCCATCCTGCTGGTATCAGTAGAGTTGGAAGAAGTACGCGCCCTGGCAGACCGTATCCTGGTCATGTCCAGCGGCAGCATTACCGGCGAACTGAAGGCAGAAGAATTTGATGCAACGCGTATAGGCTTGTTGATGGGCGGCCTGCACAAACACTGAACGTAGTGACACGCAGACCAGACCCAGCCAGAGACAAGCAAACAAAAGTGACAAAACTAGCGACCAGACAATAATGAATCAAGCCGATCTTCCCCGTTGGGCAACCGCCTTTGCCTTGCCGCTACTGAACCTGTTTTCTGCTCTGCTGGTGGCAGCAGGCGTGATTTATCTATTGGGTGAAAGCCCGGTAGAGTCTCTGGGCATCCTGGTCAATTCCGCCGTGCTCAATCCAGAAGGCCTGGGCTACACCCTGTTTTATGCAGCGACCTTCATCTTCACTGGATTATCCGTATCGATTGCCATGCAGGCCGGCCTGTTCAATATCGGCAGTGAAGGCCAGATGTATGTCGGTGGTCTGGGCCTGAGCTTTGTTTTGCTGGCGCTTGATTCCAGCCTGCCGGGCTGGATACTGATACCGCTGGCAGTGCTGGGCAGTGCTGTCTTTGGTGCCGCCTGGGCTTTCCTCCCGGGTTATTTGCAGGCAAAACGTGGCAGCCATGTGGTGGTGACTACCATCATGTTCAATTTCATTGCTGCCTGCCTCATGAATTTTGTCATCATCAGCTTCCTTATCCCGGCCGGCCAGCAAAATACAGCCAGCCGCCAGTTTGCCGATGCATCCTGGTTGCCCAAGCTGAACAGCATCTTGCCGGTACTGGGTGAAACACCACTCAATATCAGCTTCATCCTGGCGCTGCTGGCACTGGTGATTTATGGTGTGGCTGTCTGGCGCACCACCTGGGGTTATCAGTTGCGCGCCACCGGCCTGAACCAGCATGCAGCGCACTATGCGGGCATCTCGATCAGCAAGACCATCATTATCACGATGATGATTTCGGGCGCGCTGGCAGGTCTGGCGGCAGTGAATTCTGTCATGGGTTCAACACACTACCTGAACCTGAATTTCCCTGCCGGGGCGGGGTTCATCGGTATTGCGATTGCGCTGATGGGGCGTCAGCATCCGGTCGGTATTTTGCTTTCATCCATTTTGTTTGGCGCATTGATACAAGGTGGCTTTGATCTGTCTCTGGAAAAAGCCAATATCCCGCCAGAAACGTTTATCTTCATCCAGGGTTTGATCATCCTGTTCTGCGGTGCGATGGAAAACCTGTATGCCCCTGCCCTGTCTGCCCTGCTCAAGCGTAAGGAAAAATGATGTTTGATGATTTTCAATTTTCCAGCATCCTGGTATCGACCATACGCAATGCGCCGGTATTGATGTTTGCGGCCATGGCTGGCTTGTTTGCTGAACGCAGCGGCGTGGTTGACCTGGCACTCGAAGGCAAAATGCTGGCCGCGGCCTTTGTCTCTGCCGCCGTGGCGTTTGCGACGAAAAGCCCGTGGCTGGGTATATTGGCAGGTGTCGGCATTTCCGTCGCCATCGCCTTGTTGCAGGGCTTTGTCAGCATCACGCAAAAGGGTAATCAGCTGGTGGCCGGTATCGCCCTCAATATCGCGCTGGGCGGCCTGACTTTTGTTATCGCCCAGTACCTGTTTCAGCAGGGTGGGCGCACGCCTGACCTGGGAGATGCACGCCTGTTTGACATTGTCTTTCCCGGTTCAGAAGCAGTTGCCGGCATTCCTTTCATCGGCTGGGTCTATACGAAACTGATAGGTGGCCATAGCGCACTGGTGTACCTGGCGTTTGCACTGGTACCGCTGGTGCACTGGATTTTGTATCACACCCGCTTTGGCCTGCGCCTGCGCGCGGTTGGCGAAAACCCGCATGCAGCAGATGCAGCAGGTATCAATGTTGAGCGCACCCGCTTCATGGCCATGCTGTGCGCTGGCGTCTTGTGTTCATTCTCTGGTGCGTATCTGTCGATCGTACAAAGCGGCTTTTTCCTGCGCGATATGTCAGCTGGCAATGGCTACCTGGCCCTGACCGCCCTGGTATTTGGTAACTGGCGGCCGATGTATACGGCTTTAGGCTGCCTGATGTTTGGTTTCTTCGCTGCTTTGCAGGTACAGATAGAAGGCGTGATCTTTCCAGGCATAGGCAAGATACCCGGCTCTCTGGTACAGATGATTCCTTACGTCGTGACCGTGATCGTATTGGCAGGCTTGATGGCAAAGTCCGTCGCCCCGAAAGCGATAGGTCAGCCATTTGTGAAGTCACGGTAATTGATTGAAATAAAACCTTTCAACACGGGGACACAGAAGGGGCACGGAGGGCACAGAGAAAAGCGAATGAAGAGCAACGAAGGTTGGCTTCTCGTAGGTTGGGCTACGGTTTACCAGCCCAACGCTCGGCGTTTCAATAAGGTATTCGTCGATTGTAGGCTAAGTGTTGGGCTGATGAAGCGTAGCCATGCGTGGCCCGGCCCAACCTACGTGTTTGCAACCTACATGAGTATTCCGTCTTTCTCTGCGCCTCCTCTATTTCTCCGTGTCTCTGTGGTAAGCCTTTCGGTCTTGCACTACACAACATAATTTCGACCTCCTTGAACCGGGTCAACTGCAACAATTCACATCGCGACTGGGTTCTGCTCAATGGCCAGCCGATGTAATTTTGGAGAGCATTCATGTCAACAAAACACAAAGTCATCTTTGATACTGATCCAGGCGTCGATGATGCAATGGCCTTGTATTTCGCCCTGGCCCATCCTGATATCGAAGTGGTTGGTATCACGACTACTTTTGGTAATGTCCATGTTGAACAGGCAACCATCAATGCCTTGTACCTGACGCGCATCGCTGGCCGTCATATCCCTGTCGCACATGGTGTACCTGTACCTTTCGCCAAAGCGCCTGGCATGCCGCCAGATTTCATCCACGGTGCTGATGGTCTAGGTAACCTGAACAGCCGTATTGAAGTCGGTGGCAAGGCGGAAGTAGAAAGCGCAGCAGAATTTATCGTCAAAATGGCACGCCAGCACCCGGGTGAAATCACCCTGGTTGCAGTCGGCCCATTGGGTAACCTGGGCCTGGCCCTGAAGATGGAACCACAACTGCCAAAACTGCTGAAGCAGGTCGTGCTGATGGCAGGTACCGTCGATGAACCAGGCAATGTATCGCCAGTGGCAGAAGCCAATGTCTGGAATGATCCTGACGCAGCGGACCTGGTCTTCACAGCAGGCTGGGATCTGACCATGGTAGGGCTGGATGTCACACACCGCGTGGTCTTGCCTTCGACCTTCTTTGCAGCTCTGGCAGAAAAACACAAGCACGTGGCGATGGATACCCTGTCACATGCAGTCAACTTCTATGCCAACTTCTACCAAAGCATACGCCCGGACCTGGGCCATGCCTGCTACGGTCATGATGTACTGGCATTTGTCTGGCTGGTGGCACCGCAGATTTTTGAAACCAGCTCTGGCCGCGTACGCGTTGCCAAAGAGGGCATAGGCAATGGCCAGACCATGATGGCAAAACTGCCTATCCCTTATCCACAGGCAGGTTGGGAAGCCAGCAAACCAGAAACGCGCGTTTGCATGAAAGTGGATGCAGAAGCATGTAAACAATTGATCGATGCAACCCTGGCGTCAAACTGGTTGCAGGCACCGCTGGCGCAATAAGGGGAGACCATCATGTTTATCGAACCAGTTGATTATCGCGCACCCGATGCTGCGAAAAAATTCACTGAAAGCCTGCACCGCACTGGCTTTGGTGTATTGACCAACCACCCCTTGTCGCAAAGCACACTGGAAACCATCTACAAGGAATGGTATGAGTTTTTCCAGACCGATGCGAAAAACAAGTATGACTTTGATGCCGAGAAAATGGATGGCTATTTTTCGCCAAAAATTTCCGAGACAGCCAAGGGCCAGACCAAGCGTGACCTGAAAGAGTTTTATCATATCTACCCTACCGGCCGTTATCCGTCTGAAGTGTCGGATGCTGCTCGCAAATATTATGACGATGGTGCCAAGCTGGCAGCAGAGTTGCTGCAATGGGTAGAAGATCATTCTCCTGCTGACGTCAAGGCCAGGTATTCCATGCCCCTGTCAGACATGATCACCGACAGCGACCTGACCCTGCTGCGCGTTCTGCATTACCCACCGCTGCGTGGCGATGAAGAGCCGGACGCAGTGCGCGCTGCGGCGCATGGCGACATCAACCTGCTGACCTTGCTGCCTGCAGCAACCCAGGCTGGCTTACAGGTACAAGGCAAGGATGATGCATGGCATGACGTACCTTGTGATTTTGGCATGCTGATCGTGAACATTGGCGACATGCTCGATGAAGCATCTGCTGGCTACTACCCATCGACTATCCACCGCGTACTAAACCCTACCGGTGAAGAAGCGAAAAAGTCCCGCATTTCTTTGCCTCTGTTCCTGCATCCACGGGCTGATGTGGTGTTGTCTGAACGTCATACCTCGGGTAGTTATCTGCAAGAACGTTTGCGTGAACTGGGTGTGAAGAAGTAAATTTTTTAGAGTTCAATTCTGCAAGAAAAAGCCCGCAACAGGTAACTGCTGCGGGCTTTTTTTCATGACGCACCGAGTGTCTTCATGCTCTTTGACTTACTGCGCCATGCAGGACAATCACCTGAAGTCAGGCCGCCTTTGCTGCGGTGACAGTCACAGGTTTAGACAATGTAACGGTGTCGCCAGATGGGATGCCATTGGCTGCCCAGCTATCAAATTCTGTGCGTATGGCTGCCAGTGTTTGCTTGCTGATATCAGGCAAACTGCCACCCAGGATATCGGAAGCTTCTTTAAAGCCCTGCTCAACGGCAGCACGCACTTTTTCAAGTTTGGATGGATCATCCCCTATTGATGCCTTGGCGAAACTTAAAATGCGTTCGGCAGTTTTTTGCACACTGAATTCGCCGCCATCAGCAATTGCGGCCTTGGCAGCACTGATGGCTTCTGGGCTGGCAGACACTTTTTGTTCACCACTGGCAACCTTATCAAACTGTAAACCTTGCTGCTCTACCAAGGGCCTGATCAAATCGATAATGGCCTGGGCTTTACGGTCCGATTCTTCCAGCAATGCCTGCAAATCAGCCTGGGCTGGCTTATTCAGGCGCGGATCGCTATAAACGACATTGTCGCTGTCGGAACTGTTCAGACTGACTTTGTCAGTCGCGACGCTAGTGCTGGTATTGGTATTGGTATTGGTGGCCGCAGCAGTATCGGTAGCAGACTGGCGCTGTGTCAGCGGGCTGGCGGTCAGGCTTTGGGCAGATGTACCCAGTGTAGAAATAGTAACGCTCATTTTATGTTCCTCTGGTGAACGGCAATGAAAAACATCAAGACAGTTCGTTATCGGCGCGTAAGCGGGAAACTGTAAGCATGTGCGCGAAATAGTATCGCCTGAATTAAAGCAATCTGACTTTCCTGTGGGCGGCGATGACGCTGCAATGCAATAAATTCATGCATGACTGACATAGAGCCGATTTTAAGCATGCAGCCGTATTGCCACGCAAATCAGACTTCTGTTAAATACATCAGAACACATGCGAGATACTTATTCAGTTCGTTAGCTCACATTGAATGCATTATCGCTGGAGACAAGAGGCCTACCTATCGCCCACAACAGTGTTTGCGAATACAATATCGCCTATCTTAACGAAAGACAATTATGCTGACTCAAGAACAATTATTACAAGCTGCCAACACTGCCCGCGAATCTGCCTACGCGCCGTATTCCAAATTCAAGGTTGGTGCTGCTGTGCTGACGAAAGATGGCAAGGTTTTCCATGGCTGCAATGTAGAAAATGCATCTTATGGCCTGTGCAATTGCGCTGAGCGCACTGCACTGTTCAGCGCCGTTGCTGCAGGCTATCGCCCTGGCGATTTTGCTGCGATTGCCGTCACTGGTGATACCGATGGCCCTATCGCTCCATGCGGCGCCTGCCGCCAGGTCATCATCGAAATGGGTGGGCCGGATTTGCAGGTATTGCTGACAAACCTGAAAGGTGATCTGAAAACCACCACCGCCGGCGAGCAATTGCCAGATGCGTTTTATCTGAAGCCAGAATAAGTGACTAAGCGTTTACCATCGACCAGTCTGGCCCTATGTTGAAAACCATACTGATCGTCGAAGACGAAGTCAGCATTGCTGAAAACCTGGCCTATGCCCTGTCCACCGATGGCTTTCATCCTCTGCATGTCAGTCTGGGACAAAGTGCACTGAGTTTGTTGCGCGACTCAGCGAATGAATCAGCTAACAACCCCGCCAGCGCTAGCCCACCAGCCCTGGTGGTGCTTGACATCGGCTTGCCTGACATGAGCGGCTTCGATGTCTGCCGCCAGTTGCGCCAGTTTTCTGATGTGCCTGTCATTTTCCTCACGGCGCGTAATGATGAAATTGACCGCATAGTCGGTCTCGAAATAGGTGCGGACGATTATGTTAGCAAACCCTTTTCCCCACGCGAGATGGTGGCGCGCATACGTGCCATCTTGCGTCGCCAGGACAAGGCGGCACAGATGCATGCCGCCACACCCGCAACCACCAGATCAATATTACGCCTGGAACTGCGCGCAGACGAAGCACGTATCTTGTATTACGGCCAGGCACTGACATTGACACGCTATGAATACCTGCTGCTGAAAACTTTGATGGAACGACCAGGCCAGTTATTTTCACGCGCGCAACTGATGGAAATCGTCTGGGTGAATGCACCTGAAACACTGGAACGCACGGTGGATGCCCATATCAAGTCGTTGCGCGCAAAACTGCGTCAGGCACGTCTCAGTCATCAGGGCAATGCGAACGGCACAGCAAGTGAGGACAGCAATGACGAAGGCATACAAACACACCGTGGCATGGGTTATAGCCTGACACCCACATGAAAATAGGCCTGCGCATATTGCTGGGTTATTTCCTGATACTGGGCCTGACCGCCTGGCTGGTCTTGAATGTAGTGGTCGAAGAAGTGAAACCGGGTGTGCGTGCCACCCTCGAAGATACCCTCATTGATACCGCGCAAATGTTGGCGACACTGGTAGCAGAAGATGTCGCCAATGGTAATCTGGCTGATTCAGCACTGATGGCCCGCATACACAATTATGCGCAGCGCAGTGTCGATGTAAAAATCAGCGGCATACGAAAAAACAGCCTTGACTACCGCGTCTATATCACCGATATCAAAGGCATCGTCATCTTCGACAGCGAAGGGCTGGCCACCGGCCAGGATTATTCTCGCTGGAATGATGTCTACCTGACCTTGCGCGGCAAATATGGTGCGCGCAGTACCCGCCATGATCCCGCCGATGAAGGCAGTAGCGTCATGCATGTGGCTGCGCCCATCCAGCACCAGGGGCAGATCATAGGCTCACTGACGGTCGCCAAGGCCATCTCCACGATCAGCCCTTTTATAGAACGCAGCCAGCGCAAGATTTTGCAACGCAGCTTCTGGTTGCTGCTGGGGTCCTTACTGATAGGTATCGCTGTCTCATGGTGGCTCAGTAATGCCCTGAGCAAATTGCAGCGTTATGCCAGCAGTGTAGAAAATGGTGAAAAAGCCAGCCTGCCTTCACTGGGCAATAATGAAATCGGCCGCCTTGGCAAGGCGCTGGAAGCCATGCGCAACAAGCTCGAAGGCAAGCAATACGTAGAACAGTTGATGCACACATTGACACATGAACTGAAAAGCCCGATTGCCGCGATACAGGGCTCAGCCGAACTATTGCGCGAAGACATGCCCACAGCAGACCGTCAACGCTTCCTGAATAACATTCTTGAACAAAACCAGCGCCAGAAACAATTGATAGAAAAACTGCTGGCCCTGGTGAAGCTGGAAAAACAGCAAAACCTGAGCCACGCACAGCAACTCAATGTAGGTGCACTATTGCAATTGGTAATGGATGATACCCAGGCCAGCCTGCATAAAAAATCCATCACTTTGCAATTAGATTTTCCTGCTGACAGCAAGCAGTTGCACGTCATGGGCGATGAATTATTATTGCGCCAGGCACTGGGTAATTTACTTGACAATGCCATTGCTTTTTCACCTGCGGGCAGTTGCATCAGCATGCAGGCAAGTACAGACAGCACCCTGTCCTGGCTGACTATTCGCATCTGCGATCAGGGACCAGGCATACCCGATTATGCGCAAGAAAAAATCTTTGAACGTTTTTATTCCCTGCCACGCCCGGACGCAGCCAAAAGCACTGGACTGGGCCTGCCTTTTGTTCATGAAGTAGCGCTACTGCATGGCGGCTCTGTCACCGTCAGCAATCAACCCGAAGGCGGCACCCGCGCCTGCTTGCGCTTACCGCAGTTGCCAGAATAAGGCTTGCGGCAAACCGGGAACAGAATTCGCCCGCACTTCACACAAAACACATCAACAACGCACACAAGTTTTTTACAGTGACGACTCCAACAATACGGAGTCTGCCATGGAAAAAAACTGGATGTTAAAAACCGGCATCGTCGGCCTGCTGGCGATACTGATCTATATATCCTTGATGATGATTCAATCCACCATCTGGGAACGCATGCGTTATCGCGAAGAAGCCGTACGCAGCATCACCGCAGACTCTGTCGGCGAACAAACCATACTGGGGCCGGTACTGGTCATACCCTATACCGAAACATGGGAAGAGGAGGAGATAGACAAAACTACCAAAGTGTCCAAAATACGTCCAATGTATAAAAACAAGAAATATTATGTCTATCCCAATGATTTACAGATCAAGGGAAACATAGAGACCGACCAGCGCTATCGTGGGATTCATAAGGTATTGGTGTATTCAGGCACACATGCCATCAACGGTGACTTTATCATGCCTGACACGGACGAACTGATATCGAAAGACAAGAGCAAGGCTACGATCACGTTTAACGAAGCTGCCTATGTCTCATTTGGCCTTAGCGACACACGTGGTTTGCGTAACTTCCCCAAACTGGAATGGGATGGTAAAACGTATGACTTCAGACAGGGCAGCAAGCTGAGTTCGGCGTCGCAAGGGATACATGCGATTCTTGGCAATTTCCATGAAAACCATGTGCCTGTCACCGTCAAATTTAAACTGGACCTGATGCTCGATGGCGTGGAACATCTTAGTTTTGTACCCATCGCCAGGAATAATCAGGTCAGCCTAAGTTCAAACTGGCCACATCCGCAATATGGTGGTCGCTTCCTGCCGTCGCCAAAGGGGCGCACCCGTAGCGATAATGGCTTTGGTGCGAGCTGGAATATCTCATCGCTGTCGAGCAACGCCCAGCAGCAACTGACTCAACTCGAATATAACAATAGCGCAAAAGCCAAAGATGCAACACCCGATGGTATCGCAGGTATTGATGTTTTCAGCGTGGCATTTATCGAACCCATCAATGTCTATTCTGAAGCGGACCGCGCCGTCAAATACGGGCTGATGTTTGTAGCACTAACCTTTGCCGCCTTTTTCCTGTTTGAAGTCTTGAAGCAGTTGCCGATACATCCTGTCCAATACATGCTGGTTGGCCTGGCGTTGGCGATATTCTTTCTTCTACTGGTCAGTCTGGCGGAAAAAATCGGCTTCTTGCGCGCTTATCTGGTGGCCAGCATTGCCTGTATATTGCTGATCGGCTTTTACCTCAGCTATGCCTTGCACAATTGGAAACGTGGGCTGGGTTTCGGGCTGGCACTGACGATGTTATATGGCATCCTGTTTGGCTTGCTGCAATCAGAAAGCAATGCCCTGGTCATGGGTAGCCTGTTACTGTTTGCCGTGTTGTCTGCCTTCATGATAGTGACGCGCAAGGTTGACTGGTACCAGCTAGGCAAGTCAGACCCGACACCAGCGGAGCGGGAATTTGATGTGGATGTCCAGACGTAGCAGAGTTCGACACAGCAGAGTTTTGCAGGGTACGTGGGGCGTACCCTGCAAAACTACAATCTGATACGATTTTCATCGTACCGGCAAACTTAAATTCAAACCCGTAAAAACTGCGGATAAGCATCGATTTTTTCTTGCAGTCTTTGCGCCAGACCGGCATCGGCAGTATGTAATTCGCGATGTATGATTTGCGCCTCATCACGGTAAGCCAGAATCTTTTCATTATTCCAGTAATGCGGCGGGTGATACAGGTTGGTGATCCTATCCGCCATTTTCACCATCCATATCTCATGCGGTTGCTGCCTTATCCTGCGCAGGCTGTCGCGCATTTTTTCTTCCTTGTCTGACAGGCTGTCATCTTTCGATAAGGCCAGCACGCCATCAGCAACATCTTGGCCAAACTCTGCTGCGATCATTTCATAACTGGCGCTGGTATCTTCTATCGTGTCGTGCAGCAGCGCGCACTGCACGGCCAAAGCACTGTTCGCTTCAGGGTTGGCCTGCAAGGCCCAGATGACTTCCATCGCTACACTGGCAATGTGATTGATGTATTCGACCTGTTCGCCTTCGACAGTGCCGCCATAGGTCTGGCCATGGTGATGCCGCGATGAAAATACCCAGGCTTTCGCAAACATATCGGGGTGCCAGTAATTTGTCATAGTCTGCCTTTCAAAATATTGATTGGATAAAAAAATTTAAGCCAATAGAGGGCGATTCAATTGCGTGCGCCACTGCGTTGCATCGCCGCCAGATTCTGGCCCTGCCAGATAGCATTCCCACAGACTGGGCGCTGGCATATTGTCATTGACGCTGATCCAGGTGGCAAATTCACCCCAGGCTGCTCCCAAGCCTTCATAGGACCCCTGGTAAACGGTACGTGCGACCTTACTGGCCGGCAATTGTGATGGCATGACGCGACCAGTGGCAGTGATCACTGCATTGACGGGTACGCCCACTTCAAAATCAAAGATTGCTGAAGGCATGCTCAGGTGATGCGAAAACAGCGGCCCCACAGGGGTAATGCCTTGCTCTGCCAGAGCAGCCATCAATTCGGTAATGGCTGGTCGCATCTCTTGCGGACATTCTTCACGCTTGATAGTCAGGCGGATGACCGCAGTTTGCTGCGCTGCCAAATCCAGTATTTCAGGTGTACTTAACATGGTGCTCTCCTTACTTTTAAAAACCAAAAAAGCTGTTTCGCCGCGTTAGCCATGCCCTCAGCGCGGCCCGGTTTTACATCACCAGAAATGCCAAAGCAGCGACGCCAGTAGGTGGTAAAGCCCCCAGTAACAAACCCAGTGCACCAATCGACTCATCATTAAATCCGCGTCTTAGCAATGCCACGCCAGCCGGATTGGGTGCGTTGGCTATCACTGTCAAACCGCCTCCGGCAACGGCACCAGCCACCAGCAGGTATTTGGCCTGCTCGCTCAGGCCAACGATCAGCGACCCCAGATACGTCAACGCTGCATTGTCGGTAATGGCCGTCAGGCCCAGCGCTGCAAAGAACAACACGAAAGGGCTCAAGCTGGAAACAATCGGCTGCAACCACCATTGCTGCATCCCACCCAGTACCACCAGGCCAGCCAGAAAGAAACCAACCAGCAAACCCTCTTTCAGTATCAGCGGGTTCTGGTAACGCTCATACGCCTGGGTATAACCCATGAAGAACAAAAACAAACCCAGAAAAAATACCGGGTGATGCGCAAGCATGACCACCCCTGCCAGAAATGCCAGATGGATCAGACTGACCGTCAAAGGCACGGGCAGGCGCTCATCCTGCTTGGTCTTGCCAGGTTCTGCAGTGATATGTCGGCGCAATAACAGGGTGATGACACTGGCATTGAATACGACGGCAAGCGCAGCTTTCCAGCCAAACGTGCTTGCCATGAAATTGCTGTCCCATTGCCATGCAGAGGCTACCATCAATACTGGAGGAGCTGCATAAGAGGTCAGTGTGCCACCGATGGACACATTGACAAACAACACGCCCAGCGCGCCATATTTAAGCCATTCAGGCATGTCTTGTCTAAATATTTTGGGTGCCAGCATCAGGGCCGCCAGGGTCATTGCGGCTGGTTCGGTGATCAGCGCCCCTAATAGCGGCACCACAGCAAGGCCAAACCAGATCAAGGCGATGGCATCGGGCACTGGCGTCACACGCGCTAGCCCGGCAAGTATCTTTGCGACAATTTCAAGTACGGGGCGCGAGGCCGCCACCACCATCACAACGAAGACAAACAGCGGTTCGGTATATTGGCGTGATTCTGCATAAGCGACTGCGGCGTCGCCACCTGATACCAGTGCCATGAGCAGAATCAGAACAAACGCCCAGAAACCAAACACCACTTCCACTTCACCCAACAAATGCAACAAGCCGGCATGACTGGCATGGCGATGCGCCAGCACTTCAAAAAATTTGGCGCTGAAAGTATGTAGCAGCGCCAAGGCAAAGATGACAGCACCGATAATTTCAATAGGGTTCATTTCTCTTTTTCTGATTTTTTGTGATTGCTGACCTGCCCGGACTAACTGGTGATTCAGAGTAAATCTGATACATGGCAGGCCATTACCGGTGACGACTGTGGCCAATGCAGGTCAATGCTTAAGTTAGCCAGGGCAACTCAAAACCTGGTCTGACGCGCTGCCCGCAAGAAACTGTCGAGTATCGGTGTGCAGTCCAGCAATTCAGTTTGATGCGCCTGATGAAATTCAGGATGCCATTGCAGGCCAACCACGAATTCAGCCTTCTGATAGCGTATCGCTTCTATCATATTATCATCGGCGGCGACAGCTTCTACCACCATATCGCGCCCCAGGTTCTTGATGGCCTGATGATGGATGGAATTCACCCTTGCCACGGCAGGCATGGCTAGCATTTTTGCCAGCGTTGATTTTTCGGTAAAACGCAATTCATGAAAATGCTGGTCATACAAATCATCGACATGGCGGATAGCACCGGGTACTTCGCTGGCAATATCCTGATATAGCGAACCACCGAAGGCCACGTTCAATAATTGGCAGCCACGGCAGATACCCAGCAAGGGTTTCCCCGCTTCGATAAATTCATGCAGCAGTTCCAGTTCATACATATCACGCGTGCGATCACCCGGCCATTCAGGGCGAGTGGTTTGCAGCGAATAACTTTCAGGTGCCACATCGGCACCGCCTTGCAAAACCAGCCCATCAAGATGCTTCGCGTAATCACGCAAGCGTATATTGCTGGGGCGTATCAAGCCATTGGTATTGACTGAAGGGATCATGAAAACCATGACATCGCGTGACATGACCCATTGTGCAATCGATTCTTCCAGATATTGCAAGGTTTTGCTGGACAAACCTTTAGAACCGGCCTGTGGATGGAAAATTCTGGCCGATACACCAATCTTCAAAGTACGCTTGGTCATACCACGCGCGGCTCTGTCAGATACGGCACGCAAACGTGCAGAAACCAGATCAATTAAATTGCGCCAGAGTCGCTCTTCAATAGAACGACCGCTGGCTTTACCTTCGTCACCAAACGCTGCCTGAGCACTTTGCGCACCTTGCAGTCTTGGCGTACTTTGTGGTCCTGCAGTAATTTGATCGGCCTGCTACGCTGGTGATGCTGGAAATATTTCCAGTGTCTGATTCTGAACAGGTGCTTCAGGCTGTTTGTCGGTTTTCGTATCTGACATGATATCTGCAGTTTAGTCCAAATCTGAATTGGCGTGGGAAAAGCCGGATAGTTTTCCATTTTTTACCATCAGTGCGCACCTGCTAAATTTGTACTATATGATCTCTTGTATATGATTTGCCAGACTCTGGCATGTCTCACTTGCTTGCTTACCTACTTGCTTGCTTACCTACTTGCTCACTTACTTGCAAACCGATTTCAATATGACAGCACGCTTTCCCACATTCTTGATATTCGCAGTTATTGCAATTATCTGCCATGCCACTGTCGCAAAGGCCGCAGATACGCCTCCAGTTGCGCCTAGCAAGGACGAGTACGCCAATCTTGCCGGTGACTACCGGCTCATCAGCGAAACCATGACCAAGCTTGACGGATCGCCTTTCCCTTGCGCCAAAAACCGTGATGGCAGTATATTTGAATGCAAGACAGTCAAAGGAAAACTGCACATCGAAATTTTGCCGGACAAGTCCTACTTATTCCTGGAAGCCAGTACGACTAAAGACGTCGGTACTATAGGCTACATGGGAAATTATCAGATCAAGCAAGGGAAAATTGTCCAGGCGATCTACACGGCGAGCGGTTTGATCTGTTGCGATGAATCAATCAAGCAATTCAAGCTTGATGGCGACACCTTACTCCGTTATATGGAGACCACCAACACAAAACACACCAGCGTCTGGAAGCGCGTAGGCAGTGAAGAAGTGAAAGACAAATACCTGGAACGTGAGCTGGCCAAGCAGAGAAAATATTATCTGGAATTGCGACAGAAATAGCTATCCACATGCTGACGGCCAAATCAATTCGCCTTCACCGCACTACATAACCAGTCATGGAATAATTGCGCCTCGCCCCTTAGCAATACTGCAGATGGATAGACAAGATAATAGGCAATACCCGTCCTGATGGCGGCCTTGAAGGGCATGACCAGTTCTTTATTTTTCAATTCTTCTTTGACCAATGTTTTTCTGGCGAGGGCAACCCCCTGCCCTCTCTTTGCCGCTGCGATGGTGGCACTCAAATCGTCAAACACCTGGCCAGAATTCCAGTCGACGCCTTCAGTCTCTGTCGCTTCCAGCCATAGCCGCCAGTCTTGCTTGCCTTCATCATGCAGCAAGGTCAGCTTGTTCAACTCATTGGTTGACTTGAACTGTCTATTGTTCTTCAGCAGGTGCGGGCTACAGACAGGCTGCAAGGGATCGTCAATCAGCAATTCAGATTTTAATCCGGCATAACGGCCCAGCCCATGCCTGACGGCGAAATCGACATCGTCGCGGGAAAAATCAGCCAGTCTGTTTGAGGTGCTGATACGTACATCAATGGTGGGATGGGCAGCGTGGAATTTTGGCAATTGCGGCATCAGCCATTGCATCGCAAACCCTGTCGTGCAACTGACGGTGATCTTTGCATGTGACCCTTGCTCCAGCAAGCGTCTGGTGGCTTCTTCCAGTTGCCGGAATGCGGTGCGAAGATCCAGAAAGAACTGTTCACCCTCAACTGTCAGCGCAATACCGCGCTGGTCTTTCTTGAATAAGGTGATTTGCAGCAGATCGGTCAATTTGGCGATTTGCTGGCTCACCGCGGCTGGTGTCACATTCAATTCGGCAGCTGCATTTTTAACGCTCATGTGACGGCTTACACACTCAAAGTAGTGCAACGCTTTCAAAGGAGGAAGTCGCTTCATGATTGTTTAGTTTTTCTAATCTATTAACATAAAAAATGAATTGTAATATGGCATGTTACAGTGATCTAATCATGGAATGGCAGCAATATTTAATAAGAATTTCTTAGTTATCATTCTTGCCGCTTGCCATCTCTTGCGACACACACTGGCAACAGGTTTGCTGCCAAATTTGAAAGGACTACTTCTTGAAAACTACTGACATTATCCGGCTCATCAGTCTGGCGGCGATCTGGGGTGCCAGCTTTTTGTTCATGCGCATGGTGGTGCCTGTCATGGGTGCCATACCCACCGCTTTTTTTCGCGTACTGTTTGGCACTGCCGGGCTGGCCCTGATCTTGCTGATCATGCGTGTGCGCTGGGATTTCAAGAAAAAACTGGGTGCAGCAATGGCCTTGGGCGTCATCAATTCGGGCATTCCCTTTGTCATGTTCAGCCTGGCTGCCAAGGTGTTGCCAGCCGGTTATTCGGCGATTTTGAATGCCACAACACCGCTGATGGGCGTGGTGATCGGTGCCCTGTTTTTTTCCGAGCGTCCCAACGGGTTTAAAATCATGGGTGTCTTTATCGGCATAGCCGGTGTCGCCGTGCTGACCTCGACCGGGCCTGTGCAATTCAATACGCAATTATTGATCGCTGCCGCAGAATGCCTGTTTGCCACTACCTGTTATGGGCTGGCCAGTTTTCTCACCAAGAAGTGGATATCTGCAAAAGGCGGACTGGACAGCAAACTGGTGGCGTTTGGCAGCCAGCTCGGTGCCTTGACCTTGATCCTGCCGGTGTTTGCCTACAGCAGCACAACGCAGGCGCCTGCATCATGGGGTAACAGTACGGTATGGCTGACACTGGCGGCATTGGGCCTGGTCTGCACGGCGCTGGCATATATCCTGTATTTCCGCCTGATTGCCGATATTGGCCCGGTCAAATCGCTGACGGTGACATTTTTGATTCCCCTGTTTGGCGTCCTGTGGGGAGCGGTGTTTTTAAATGAGCGCATTACCGCTGCCCACGTCGCCGGCGGTGCGTTGATAGGCCTGGCAGTGTGGCTGGTGTTGCGGCCAGAGCGGGCGAAATTAGCCGGATAGCCATTCATGCTATGATAATTTCACTGTTTTCATCCTTAACCAATCAAGGTGGATCTGATGAAATTATTACGCTCAATCGCACTTCCCCTCGCTTGCACCCTTACACTGAACCTGCCAGCACACGCAGAAATACTATGCCAGGCAAGTAAAACTACAGTGGAAGAGCAGCAATGCATGATAGCGGAACTGGCCAAGGCAGATAAGAAACTGGTGACCTATCTGCAAACTGCCAGAGCACAACTGGCAAAAACCTCAGACAGCAAACTCAATCTGGATGAGGCGCAAAAAGCCTGGGAACAATACCGCACGACCCATTGCGCCGATGTGTACACCTATTGGGCGGAGGGCAGCATACGCTACCGGCAGTCAGCCCAATGTCAGATTGATCTGTCACAGCAGCGTACCCATGATATCTGGAAGGCCTATCTGAGCTTTGCTGACAGTACACCACCTGTTTTGGCCGAACCTTAATCTCTTTTTATCATTAATATATCAAAAATATATCTTATGGATTGCCTGTATAATTCATCGCTGCTTGTCCAAGGTTTCATTCAAACAGGTACAACCCCGAAGAAAACATACAGGAGAACGCCATGCAATACCGCGAAGATATCAATAGCCTCATCAATCACGATGGAGATGATGCCGGCGTGAGCCGACGCAGTTTCATCCAGACCGCCGTAGGTGTCGGCTTTGCAGCGGCAGTAGCGCCTGTGTGCGCGCAAACCATGATCAAGACCGACCGGGTTGGCCTGACAGATGGCGTAGCGACCCTGGTTGTCGATGGGCAAAATGTGCCTGTGTATTATGCCAAGCCAGAAGGCAAAAGCAATTTACCGGTGATACTGGTGATCTCCGAGATTTTTGGTGTGCATGAGCATATCGCCGACGTGGCACGCCGTTTCGCCAAGCAGGGTTACCTCGCACTGGCACCAGAATTATTTGTGCGTCAGGGCGATGCCAAGAATACGGCCAGCATGGCTGAACTGATGGCAAATATCATTTCCAAAGTACCTGATGCGCAAGTCATGGGTGACCTCGATGCGACTGTCGCGTGGGCGGCCAATAATGGTGGCGATATCAAGCGCCTGGGCATTACCGGCTTTTGCTGGGGTGGTCGTATTACTTGGCTGTATTCTGCCTACAATCCATCCGTCAAGGCTGGCGTGGCATGGTATGGCCGCCTGCTTGGTGATGCTACCGCACTGACACCCAAGCACCCTGTTGACATTGCCGCTGGCCTGAAAGTGCCAGTGCTGGGCCTGTATGGCGCGAAAGATACCGGCATCAATGCAGAATCTGTTTTCAAGATGCAAGTCGAATTGAAAAAAGGCAATAGCAATTCGACATTCCATATTTATCCCAATTCCGGTCATGCTTTCCACGCCGATTACCGCCCCAGCTATAATGAAGCCGATGCCAAAGATGGCTGGAGCCGTTGTCTTGCCTGGTTCAAGGCCAATGGCGTAGTTTGATCTCCTATTTTTGACGCTTTGTATCATCTGTTCAGGCAGACGCGGACACTTTGCACCGCGCTTGCCTGAACAGCCAGAAACGCTGCGGGTTTGCATCTGTCAGTGTTCATCATTCCAAGGATAACCATGCACACTTACGACTATGATTTATTTACCATAGGCGGCGGTTCGGGCGGTGTGCGCGCCAGCCGTTTTGCTGCGCAATATGGTGCCCGCGTTGCCCTGGCAGAATCGGGGCCGCTGGGCGGCACTTGCGTCAATGCCGGTTGCATCCCCAAAAAACTGATGTCCTACGCCGCGCATTATCATGAGGACTTTGCCGAAGCAAAAGGTTTTGGCTGGCAGACTGGAGAACCGCATTTTAACTGGGCCACACTGGTGGCCCATAAAGACCGCGAGATATCCCGTCTCAATGGTATTTATGCACAGATACTGACCAACGCCAAGGTACATACCATTCACGGTCATGCACAGATCATTGATGCCCACACCATTGCCGTGAACGGAAAAACCTATACTGCGCACCATATCCTGATTGCAACTGGCGGCCATCCCACGCGACCCGATCTGCCAGGCAGTGAACTGGGCATTACTTCAGATGATTTCTTCCACCTGCCTGCGCTGCCTGCGCATGCCGTCGTCAAAGGTGGTGGCTATATTGCGGTTGAGCTGGCATCGATTCTGAATGGCCTGGGCTGCAAGGTAAGCCTGGTGCAGCGCGGCGCGCAGATATTGCGCAATATGGATAGCGACCTCGGTCATTTCCTGATCAGCGAAATGCGCAAGAAGGGCGTGGACATGGTACTCGATAGCAAAATCCTGTCCATCAGCAAGGATGGCGAAAAGAAAAAAGTCGAGCTGAGCGATGGCCGTACGCTGGATAGTGATTGCGTGTTGTTTGCCACTGGCCGTCAACCCAATACCCGTGGTCTGGGCCTGGAAAATGTCGGCATACAAGTACGCGAAAACGGTGCCATCATCGTCAACGAACATTTCGCCACCAATGTCGATAATATCTATGCGATAGGTGATGTGATTGACCGTGTGGCACTGACACCGGTGGCGCTGGCAGAGGGCATGGTAGTGGCGGCCAATCTATTCCAGCATGGCAAGCGCCTGATGTCATATGACAATATTGCGACGGCAGTTTTCAGCCACCCGAATGTGGCAACTGTTGGCCTGACTGAAGCCAGAGCGCGTGAAAAACACGCTCATGTGAAAATTTTCAAAAGTGAATTCAAGGCATTGAAGCATACCCTGTCTGGCTCTGACGAACGCTGCCTCATGAAGATGATCGTTGATGCTGACACGGATCGTGTGCTGGGCATTCATATGGTAGGCCCGGATGCCGGTGAAGTCATACAGGGCTTTGCTGTGGCCATGCAATGCGGCGTCACCAAAGCGCAAGTTGATGCCACCATTGGTGTACATCCTACACTGGCGGAAGAATTTGTGACGATGCGGACACCGGTCATGTAGTCACGCAATTTGTAATTCGTAATTTGTAATTCGCAAGCTTAAAAAATAACGCCCCTTTACAGGGGCGTTATTTTTACTTCGCCACACTGATTTCACTACATTTTCGTGCGATGAAACCAGATGGGTAAGGACTTAGTCGCTGGCAACCAGGCTGACGCCGCTGATGGCGCTGTAAGCTTTGACCAGGACATAGTAAGTACCTGCTGCGGGAGATGTAATGGTGATGCTTTCCGCAGTAGTCGGACCATTGGATCTTTGCAGGTAAGACGATGTCGTTGGTGCTGAACCTACTTGTACATACAGGTCAGCATCACCGGTACCACCGCTGGTTTTAAACGTTACTGACGGACGACCGGCAGGCACCACGAAGGTGTAGACAGTTGAAGCGCCAGATGCCAGCGTGATGCCTGTGACAGGAACGCCATTGTTCAACACCGTACCAGGGTTGGAACCCTGATAGCTGGCAACCAGGCTGATGCCGCTGGCAGCGGTATAGCCATGTACCAGCACATAATATGTGCCGGATGCGGGAGCAGCGATGGTGATGGACTCAGTCGTGGTGGAACCATCTGATTTTTGCAGGTAGGTCGTGGTCGTTGGTGCTGAACCCAGTTGTACATACAAATCGGCATCCCCTGTACCGCCCGTTGTTTTGAACGTCAGGTTGGTTGCACCGGCAGGTACGGCAAAGGTATAGATCAGGTTGCCGCCGGTAGCAACAGCAATGCCTGTCACCGGAACATCCTTGGTCAATGCCGTATTGCCTGGTGGCGGTGTGGAACCCATGGCAGCAGCAAAATTGGCCATGTTCAGACTACCGTAACCACTGGCATAATCCCAGCCTGCCTTGGCGGTATAACCACCATTGCTGCCAGATGTGATGTCATGGAACATGCCTGGAGTGCTGGCCGCTTTCTGGTAGATGGCAGCAGCCGGGAAAGGCAAGGCATTGCCGTTCATCGATTGTACCCTGGCCCAAAAACCGGTGAAGATCGGTGCTGCCAGACTGGTGCCACCGATTTGCTCGTTGGAACCATTGACAATCACCAAAGCACCGCTGGCCGGATCTGCATCAAAAGAGATGTCTGGCGTACCGCGCTTGGTAGAAGAACCCAGGACGCCGGAACTGATTTGCCAGCTTGGTGCAGCTTCAGTCAGGGATGGCCCGCCACCTGCGCCACCGTTTGCGCTTTGCTGGCAGCTTGAGGCTGTCGTGCAAGCCCAGACGGATTCAGATACCCAGGTGCTACCGGAGGTATTGAGCAAGGTGCCGCCGACGGAAATCACATATGGTGATACCGAAGGATAGCTTTGCGAAGTACCAGGCCCACCACATTCATAGGCACCCGAATCACCCGAAGAGACCGAGAAGGTCTGGCCCTGGGCGACGGCGGTCTGGAAGATCTGGTCATTACTGGCCATGATGCCTGAATTGTAGGCATCGTTTTCGCATTCACCCAGCGAGACGTTGATGGACTTTGCCACATTGTCGCTGATGACGCGATTATAGGTAGCCGTCAGATCCGCGTCACTGAGCGTGGTGGCTGTGTACAGTATCATCTTCTTGATGGTACCGCCCGCAGCTGCCAGCGCATCTTGCGTATCCATATTCCATTCACCGATACCGGCAGTATCCGAACTGGCAGCACCGACTGTCACCGTCTGTACATTGACAGCCGGATAACCAGCGCGGCTGGTGAAAGTGTTCAGGTCAGTAATGGTCTGTGTCATGCTGCCCTGAGTGATGATACCAATGGTGGCATTGACCGCGCTGGGCAAACCCGTGGCGTTATAGATGGCAGAAAATTCTGTCGGGTTGTGGCCCGAATTTGCCAGCGTATTCGCTTTGGGTCTGACCAGGTTGGTGTGATGCAAATGAATGGTTTGCAAACCATGCACTGCCAGCACCGTATCGCTCAGAGACTGCGGTATGGAAACATCCGTCAGATTGGCCTGGGCAGTACGGCCATTGACCGTGTAGGTATGCAAGTCGGTATTGAAGGCGGTTTTCACCGTCGACGCAGCACCATCGGCACTGACCAGCATGCGGTTATCGGATACCTGCACATTGATGAAACCACTGTTCTTCAAGTGATCTACCACGGCTTGCACCTGGGCTGCCGTTGGTGCATAGCGGCTCAGAAAATCTGCATTAGAGATGGTTTTAACGTTCTTGCCGCTCAAAATCCCGGCAGTCAGCGTATCCAGGTCAGCCTTGTTGCGCAATTTGAGTGACACCACCACATGCGTCGGTGCGCCCGCCTGCAAAAGTGTCGCTGTTGATGCCGATGAGACGGTAGCAGGTATCCTCGTTGCTTTGGTCGCTGTTGGCGCCCATTGTTCAGCCTGAGCAGTGCCGCTTAGCACGGCCAGAGCCATCGTGATGCCTGATAGTAGTTTTAAATTACCACTGATTCTCATTACTTCTCTCCCTCTTTTTTTTGATTCGAAGAATGTGATCCGCTTAATTTTTATGGTTGATTAAACCGATCGACTCAGTCACTGATCCCTGTCCCTATTGATCAGGGATTGGCAAATTGAACAAGCCGGTTTGTTTGAGCCGGCTTAGCCAATTCACCGTTGGAACGTCTGATCAGGCTGCGCGTGGCCTTTTCATCTGCTCCCTATTGCTATGCAGGCAATTGATCAAATCATCTGCATAGAAATTCTTTTAGGCAATAGAAATACCACTTGCATGCAAAAACGCCATACAAGACATCATCTACCTATGAAAAAATTTAAAATCCTATAAAAAGTTCCAATACCAGTGTGTTATTTTTGTAACGAAAGCCGATTATTAACATTCTTTAACAATATGTCAAAAAAATTAATTACTTAAGCTTGAATATATATCTTTTATTAAGATTAACGGCTTCGACCGTTTGCCTCGTTCATAGAGGAAATGTCATATATTTGATAAATATTTCTCTTATATGAGCGGTTGCAAAAATGCAACGATATGCCCACCATCTAATTTCGATACCTGAAAATCGATCGCCACGTGACAATCGCAATGATTCCGATGCATCAATAGGACGTATGCAGGCTCTGGCAACTGCATATTGAACGCAGTGTTGGCAAACATCGGGCCAGGCATCAGTCGACCTGCGCAGGCTGCGCGGCGTCTCGCAGCAGTCCTGGCATCTGACTTGACGCCCTGATGGCATTTAGTGAAACTGCGTTTTACCCACACGCACGATTGGCCGAGATAGCTGGCAGCATCTGCACCAGCCCCTTGGTAATTTGCAGAAATCCCTGGTATATGTTCTAATTTGCAACCTGGTTGCAAATTCCCGAGGTTTAAAATTCACTCCACGTTGTTATCCATCCTGTTTGCCACCACGATTGCTGGTGTGTTGAGCATTAGTGCCGCTGCGATCTTTTCGTTTTCTCTCTTGTCGAAAGTGGTGGAACGCATGGTCAGCCTGTCGGTGGGCATCATGCTGTCGACTTCCTTGCTGCATGCCTTGCCTGAAGCTTTCGAATCCAAGGCAGATACGCGTACCCTGTTTGCCTGCCTGCTGGCTGGATTACTGGCCTTCTTCCTGCTGGAAAAATTCGCTATCCTGCGTCATTCACATCACCACGAGGGCGACGGTCACCATCATGAAGACGGTCATGACGCGCATGAAGCCGGTCGCGCCGGCTGGATGATACTGGTCGGTGATGGCATGCATAATTTCACTGATGGCATATTGATCGCCGCGGCTTTCCTGGCCAATCCCAAATTGGGCCTGGTGACTGGCCTGGCAATTATTGCGCATGAAATTCCTCAGGAAATTGGTGATTTCATCGTCTTGCTCAATGCCGGCTTCAGCCGCATGCGCGCCTATTTATATAACCTGATATGCAGCATGATGGGTGTGGTTGGTGGCGTGGTCGGTTACTTCACGCTTGAGCATGCGAGTGGGATGATCCCGTATGTGCTGGTCTTTGCATCTTCCGGTTTTATCTATATTGCCGTCAGTGACCTGATGCCGCAAATGCAGCGCCGTGCGACCTTGAAAGAAACCATACCGCAGATTTTATTGATTGCCCTGGGCGTAGTGCTGGTGCTGTTTGTCACGCGTCATCATTAACCGCAACACATTTAATTATTCACCATTCGCTGGAATTCATTTCAGCATCCGGATCTTTTTTCATCTGAAAAAAGTGCATGCTCAATGCAGCATGCGCATCAAAAACCACATGCAAAGTCCTGCAGCGCACATAACAATGATGGAAATTCATTCGTCAATTTTCTGACGTATTTTGTGCGTGTTCTCCTACTCCTGTCCTACTCCCTCAACACACCATTGTCGTTATGATGAATTCACTGATTCACATCAAATCAGTGAAATGCGACCGCGGCATTCAGCGGAAAATTTGAGGAGTTTACTATGCCTACACAATCGACTAATTCTGGTAATAACCAAGGTTCCAAATCTGCCACCACTCAAGGCGGCACACACGAACAACACGTTAAAGCTGGTCAGCAAAGTCACAAAAATGATGGTAGCGGATCTGCTTCGAATTCGAAATCGGCAAGTGGCAGCAACAGCAATTCCACAGGCTCTGGCAAATCCCAACGTAGCGATTCCAAATCCAGTTCGGATTCGAAACATCGCTAATCAAAACGTTATTCATCATGAATAACAGCAAGTAAAACGCTTGCATGCAGTACCACTAACAGGGTTGGCAATTCAAAAAGATTGCTGTGACGAAGCCTCCGGCATCCATGGTAATTCCCATTCCCTGTTAGTTATCGGCACAGGCGGTTTCACAGGAAATCTCATGACTATTTCCATGCTTTCGCCATCGAATAACACACATACAGAAATCATTTCTGCTGTAGAGAGGCAACGCGCCATCCAGTAGCAACAAGATGCCAAGGATGCCCGGCCTACCGGAAGAAAAACCGAAAAGAGAACCGCAGTACAAACCAGCCCCGAACAGCCAGCGCCTCCGCTACCAGACCAGCATTTAAAAAACCGGGTGTAGAAGCTGATATGGAATTGCAGCCGCGCTTTCTGGCACCGACCTATACCGGAAGTAAAAAACTCAGAGACCGGGTTGCTATTATCACCGGCAGTGATTTGGGTATTGGGCGTGCAGTGGCAGTCCTGTTTGCCAGGGAGGAGCCGATGTCGCCATCGTGTATTTAAGCCCAGAAGAAAAACAGGATGCTGAGAAAACCGAAATGCATGTGAATCAGGAAGGGCAGCATTGCCTGTTGATACAGGGTGATGTCAGGGACATGCAGTTCTGCGAAAAAGTGGCGGCCAGCGTCATGCAAAAATTTGGCAAAATCAATATTCTCGGCAATAATGCTGCCTTCCAGGAGCATGCAGATTAGCTGCTGGATTTGACTGAAGAGCATTTCGATGAAACCATGAAGACCAATATTTACGGTTATTTTCACATGGCGAAAGCGGTGCTTCCTCACTTGAAAAAAGGCGATACCATCATCAATACCGGATCGACAACGGGCCTTAGCGGCAACAAGGAATTGCTCGACTACTCAGTCACCAAAGGAGCGATTCATGCCTTTACGAAATTACTGGCCCTCAATTTGCTGGATAAGGGCATACGTGTGAATGTCGTCGCGCCAGGGCCGGTCTGGGCGCCGCTGAATCCGGCAGACAAGACGCCAGAAGACATTCAGAATTTTGGGAAACATACCGACATGCGCCGGCCTGCCCAGCCTGAAGAAATATCGCCAGCCTATGTATTTTTAGCTGCACCCAGCTGCTCCAACTATATCACCGGCATAGTACTGCCTATTACGGGCAGTGTTGGCTAAGCCGCATAGCGGCTTTACATACAACAATGCCGCCACGGTGCCAACAACCGGGCGGCGCTTACAGCGGCATCCTGAAAAGCAGGATTTCAGATCACCGCTCTACCGGACGTGACGTATCTGCACACCATTCGCTCCATGAACCAGGATACAGGGCGGCACCCGACATGCCTGCCACTTCCAGCGCCAGCAAATTATGGCAGGCCGTCACTCCTGAACCGCATTGCATGATGGCCTGGCTGGCATCGCTGACGATGGGTGACCATTCCTGATGCAATTGTGCGGCGGGCTTGAAACGGCCGTCGGCTTGCAGGTTGTCTTTGAAGAAGCGATTTTTTGCGCCGGGAATATGGCCGCCAACCGGGTCCATGGTTTCATTTTCGCCGCGGTAACGGTCTGCGGCACGTGCATCCACCAGGGTTTTCGCAGCACTGCTGATATTGCTCAGCACCTGTGTCACATCCAGCGTATGCACCAGCGCAGGCAGCTCACTGATCGTACCCGCACTGGTTACCGGCACCTCTCTTGTCAAGGCTTGTTGGGCAGCCTGCCAGGCGGGCAAGCCGCCATCCAGCACAGCCACAGCGCGATGTCCAACCCAGCGCAACATCCACCACAGACGCGCTGCAAACATGCCGCCATGCGCATCATAGACAACGACCTGACTATCATTATTGATACCCAGGCTTTGCAGCGTGGCGATGAAATCAGCTTTTTCTGGCAGAGGGTGACGACCGCGAAAAACACCATCTGGCCCCACTTTTTCGGCCGACAGGCGTTGATCAAGATGGACAAATTGTGCCCCAGGAATATGGCCCTGGTCATACGCTGCCTGCCCGGCATTGGTATCCATCAAATCGTGGCGACAATCCAGCACGACCCATTGTTTATCATCGGTATGAGAAGCCAGATCTGCTGCACTGATCAAAGTTGTGTACATCTTTTTCTCCTGAAAATAAGCCGCAAACTATTGTATTAGAGTTTTATTCCGTACTGATGGCGTCGCTGGCAATTGCCGGCTGACTGGTTCTTGCATTATAAAAGGTAGCGATGAGGCCGCTGCATAGAATCACCGCGATACCGACCCAGCTCAGCCAGGCCAGGCTTTCTTTCCAGACCAGCATATCCCACACGCTGGAAAACACAATGCCCACATATTGCAGGTTGGCAGTAACGAGAGTATTACCCAGCCGATAGGCCCGTGTCATGGCCATTTGTGCCGATGCAGCTGTCAGACCTATCGCCAATAACAGCCAGATACCTTTGTTACTGAGCGTATGCCAGATGATTTGCTGGCCGCCTTCGCTGGCGAAGAATTTTCCCAACATCGTGCCCAGCAGGCCCGCCAATGCGCAGGTCGTGGAAAAATAAAACACCACGCGGTATTCAGGCTCGCCCATCAAGCCCATTTGCCTGACCTGCATGTAGGCCCAAGCTGCGAGCATGCCCGATATCAGGGCAAGAACGCCACCCATGACCTGGTCAGTATGTATGCTGGGGCGTAGCAACAAAACCACGCCGACAAAACCCATAAGGATGGCGGCGATGGGTTGCCAGGTCAGCCCACGCTGCTTGCGCCACCATGCGCCTGTCAGCAAGATGGCAGCGATCCAGATGGGGGACATATAATTCAGTGTCACCGCCATCGCCAGTGGCAATTTGCCCAAGGCATAAAACCATAACCATAATGAGATGACACCAACACCACCACGCACAAGATGATGGTAAGGCATGCCTGTTCTTAAAGTGCCACCCTGCAACCTGACCAGCATGGCGATCATCAGCATGCCTATGGCACCGCGATAAGCGACAATTTCAGCGGTAGAATAATCGGCCGATGCCAGCTTGACGCAGACACCCATGATGGAAAACAGAAAACTGGCAACCAGCATCCATAAAGACTGCATAAAAACTGAGCTCCAAAAAAATAAGGGAGGCACGCGCCTCCCCTATAAGCAATTTACTAGAAAGTCATTTTTCTTCGATACCACTCATGAAAGTGCTGCATGCCATCTTCCATTGGTGATTGATAGGGGCCGACTTCACTGACATCACGGTCGAACAGTATCTTGCGGCCAGCATCCATGCGCAAGGCGATTTCATCATCCTCGACGCAGGTTTCCATATAGGCTGCACGTTCAGCTTCTATGAATTCGCGTTCAAACAGCACGATTTCTTCAGGATAATAAAACTCAACAACATTACGTGTCTTGCCGGTCGCGGTTGGCCACAGTGTCGAGACCACCAGCACATGCGGATACCATTCGACCATGATATTGGGATACAGGGTCAACCAGATCGCGCCATATTTTGGTGTTTCGCCATTACGGAACTTCAACACCTGTTCTTGCCAGCGCTGATAAGTGGGTGAACCTGACTTCAGCAAACCCTTGTGCACGCCAACGGTCTGGACGCTGTAATCTTCGCCGAATTCCCATGTCAGGTCATCGCAGGATACAAAGCTGCCCAGGCCAGGATGGAAGGGTTCGACATGGTAATCTTCCAGATAGACTTCGATAAAAGTCTTCCAGTTGTAATCGCATTCATGCACTTCGACATGGTCGAGCATGTAGTCACTGAAATCAAGGTCTTGCGTGACGCTGAGGCGCGACATGCGCTCCATGACGTTATAACCGTTTTGCTCGAATAGCAGGCCATTCCAGTTTTGCAGTGGCGTGCGTTGCAAATTCAGGCAGGGGGTATCGGCAAAATGCGGTGCACCGATGAGTTCGCCTTTGAGGTCGTACGTCCAACGATGCAGCGGACAGACAATATTCTTGCTGTTGCCACGGCCATTGAACATCAGCGCCTGGCGGTGACGGCAGACATTGGACATCAGTTCTATGCCCTGGGCGCTGCGCACCAGCATGCGTCCTTCGTTTTCAGAAGCAAGCGTGGCAAAATCGCCGACATGGGGCACCATCAGTTCATGGCCGACATAACGTGGGCCAGACTGGAATAAATCTTTGATTTCACGCTGTAAAAGCGTCTCATCAAAATACACGTGAACCGGAAGTTGCGCGTCAGAACGCGCGAGTGTAGACAAAGAAGCCAGATCGGACATCCCCACCCCCCAAATTAATTTGCACCAACCTAAGAGAGAAAGAATCCACAAAAACCTGTTCCGTAAGGACTTTCAATCCAGACGAAAATTCAAACGATCAAACGACTTGAAGAGGAAATTTTGGACAGAACCGCGGATTATACCTGAAATGTAAAAAATTTTCCCCTTCTTAATTCTTTGCCAAGGCTTTCTTCATTTCTTATGAGAAATACATATATACCAACCGCACTGAAGTCTTTGCGCCACAGCTGGCTTGCCAGAAATATCAATAAGGAACATGATAGTTGCAGCCCCTCACCCATTGTCACCAGGGTCTGTTGCCCTCCTTATGGAAGCAGTATCATGAAAAAAACCTGGCTTTGCCTGTTCACGATATTTCTTTGGATGTTTTCCAGCCTTGCCGGGGCGCAAAAATCGGCACCGCAGGTATTGCGCATCGCCACCGGCGAGCTGCCACCTTATGCCACTGAAAGCCGTCCTGACAAAGGTATTGCCTTAAGCATCGTGCGCCGGGCTTTTGAGCTCGAAGGCTATCAGGTTGAATTCACATTTTTGCCCTGGTCACGTTCACTGGCAGAGAGTCGTAATGGCAAGTGGGATGGTACGGCATACTGGGGCCACAAGCCTGAGCATGACACCAGTTTTTTCCTGAGTGACAATGTCATCACCGAGCAATGGGTGTTCGTCTACCGGACTGCGCTGGACTTCAAATGGAAGCAGCTCAGCGATCTGCAAGCCTACCGTGTGGCGATGATACAGGACTATACGTACACGCCCGAAATCTGGGCAATGGCCAACAAGGCAGAATTCAAGGCTGAGAAATTACCGAATGATATGGCGGCCCTGCGCATGCTGCTGTTAAAGCGGGTTGATGTCGCGCCGATGGAACGCAATGTCACCTGCGATTTGCTGGCCCGTAATTTTTCACCAGCAGAGGCTGCACAGCTGTCGGCCCATCCCAAACTTATGACGGAAAGCTTTACCACTCATCTGATGCTGCCACGCAGTTTGCCTGCCAGTGCCGTGCGGATAGCAGCATTCAACAATGGCCTGAAAAAATTGAGGGCATCAGGTGAATATCAGAAATTGCTGGCGCAGGTAAACTGCCCCCAGGGCTGGTCGGACGTGGCCAAGACAAAAGAGTAGTACCTGACAGGGCATCAGTATGCGCTTTGCTCTTGTTCCGTCGCGGCATCACGCGGCGCATTCAGCGGCAGTATCATGATGAAACTGGCCCCGTGATCGGGTTTGCTGTCTACCCGTATGCTGCCCCCAAGCACATCGCGTACAAGGTTATAGACAATATTCAACCCCAGCCCACTACCACCCTGCCCCAACTTGGTGGTAAAAAAGGGGTCGAAGATACGTCCCATATTGATCTCCGTAATACCAACACCATTGTCCCTGACGCATAGCTCGACTGAGGCTGGCAGGGTATCGAGCAAGTGTGCCTGAATCTCAATCACCCCATTATCGCGCTCTTCAAATCCGTGCAGCACGGCATTATTGATGAGGTTACTGATAATCTGCCCCAGCAAGCCGGGATAGGCATCCATCGAGATGCCTTCGGGTATCTGAATACGTACATCCTGCACACTACGCTTGATGCTGGCCCCCATGGTCAGCACCGTTTCACGGACAACTTCATCCAGTAGAAATTCACGCCTGTGCGCACTGGTTCTGTCGACAGCTACCCGCTTGAAGCTGCCGATCAGGTCGGCTGCACTGTGCAGGTTGCGCAGCAGGATATCACTGGCCTGCAAGTTGTTTTCTACATAGCTTTGCAGGTAGGCACGGGTCACACCCTTTTCCATTTTTCTTTTGAATTCCTTACTCAAGTCCTGCACAGTACTGGCGACGGTCACTGAGTTACCTATAGGCGTATTGAGTTCATGCGCCACCCCTGCCACCAAAGAACCCAGTGCCGCCAGGCGGTCGGTACGCTGAATTTCCATATGCGCATTGTTGAGGTTTTCCAGTGCGGTACGCAGTTCCTGGTTGGAGTCATGCAATTCGCGGGTACGGTCATCCACCCGCTGCTCCAAAGTTGTATTGTGACTGGCTTGCAGGTTCATTAATTCGCCCAGACGCACCCGCATGGAATCCACCCCCAGCGCCAGACTGCCCAGTTCATCTGGACGATCTACCCTGACCGGTTCAGTCAACTGCCCCTCACCGAGGCGATCAACATCATGCTGCAATTGCCGCAGAGGTTGCATCATGCGTCTTTGAAATAAGAGCCACAAGAGAAAAAATGAAATCAGCAATTGCAGCATGATGGCCGTACCGGCGCGCAGCAATTTGTGCATGAATTCCTGCTCAACAAGTTGGCTGCTCATCGATATTGTCACCCGCCCGATGACTGCACCATCCTTGTGGATATCACGGCTCTCGGTGATCACACCTTCTTTCGGCAGTTGCTGCTGCCCTGCCTGAATAAACCGGCCGAGAGCCGCATCTTCGACGACGATACGTCTGACATCAGGGTTCAGCATGACGGAATTGACAAAGCTTTGGGCAGCACTGGCATCGACCTGCCACAGCGGGATGGGCATGGTCTGCTCCAGCATGCTCGCATATTGCATCAATGGGCCACGCACGCGCACATCGAGATCACGTTGATAACTGTCACGCGCGAGCAGAGATCCCAGCAAGAGCGCAGGCACGACTATACCCAAAGCGATACCCAACACTATCGCATTTCGCAGCGACAAGGTGCCAGCACGACTGGCCGGCGCGGCAGGTGGATGAACTTTTTTGATTTGCATCGCTACTGCTAATCCCAGGGTTAAGGCTTCAGCGGCTAACTGGCAGAATTTACCCGAATTTGTAGCCAGGGCAATCCATGAATATTTGATTGTAATCAATCAGGTAATGTTCACAACAGGCGAATATCAGCTACCTGCCCTGGCATTTTAGACCAGGCACCAATACCCGATCAGACTTCATGGGGAGCAGATAGGCGCGACCAGATACATCGCGATGCACAATTATTCTACCTGAAATTAAAGCTTGTCTTGCACGAGCGAAACATTTAACTGTGTCCCCCAGCTTCAAATAAATTGAAAAATTGTTTTTTACACCGCATTCCTGACAATGGTTTGATTTATATCAGGAAGCATCGGCAGTATAGGCTTAGTATCGAGACAAGGAAAATCCCTTCCTCACATCAGGAGTCCTCATGCAAGTTGAAACCCACCCGCTAGCCAACGATTTCCCCGAATTCAAAGAACTTATCCATACATTGAAGCTGGACAACGCCCATTTCTCTAAACTGCTGGCTGAGTATGAAGTGACAGACAAGAACATCACTCGTGCAGAAAACGACCTGGATCATCTGGGTGACGCTGTACTGGAAGGCTTGAAAAAAGTTCGTATCAGTCTGAAAGATCAGCTATTTCAAATTTTGCAAGGACACGCAGAAAAACCCTGAGTTAACCTGATTGAGAAATGCTCATTGCCCGGCACCTGCTAAACCCTGCGCTTGGGTCTGAACACTTGCTGGTCGGCGTAGAAAGCAGGGTCTTGCTGCGACCACCAGCCGGGTATACCCAATACCGGCAATGGTGTGTAATCTGCTGTTGTCAATTGGTGATGCATTAATTGGGTGGCAACTTGCTGATCCAGATAATTACACTTGTCAGCACGGTCAAAAACAAAATAATCGGCCTCTACGACGACTACCCAGGTATGGGCGGTAATCGCCTTATACGGCTGTACCAGTTTTTCCATCAAAGCATGACCAAAGCTCCAGACCTCAGCGCAGCGCTCGAATTTATCTGCCTGCACAACAAAGACAGATTGCCATTCGTGGGCACGCAAGGCGTCGAGCAAGGCGAAACCTTCTACGGAATTTTCCACCACCAGCAAAGCCGCATTTTCATCAAAGATGGTAGCAGCATCACGCGCCGGGCCGCGTGATTTACCTATGCCCAGGCTGGCAATTTGCGCTGCCTGCAAGGCATTCAACTGACGTTTGATGCGCGGAAACGTCAACCATACCAGGGCGTTAAAAAAATCATGCAGATTATCTCTGGTTGGCACTTGACCGCTGACGCTGATATGCGCCTCGTAAGCGATGCCTTCAGGCAGTGCTTCCTGCGGAATGAATTGCAAGGGCAAACCCAGGTGATTTTGTAGTCTTGCCTGGCTAGCCAGTTGATTGAGTTGCTGTCGCCAGTCGGCCGCAGTGAGCAGTTTTTGCGCAGCCTGATGCACGGGTGCAAACCAGGCATGCGACCAGTCAATCGAATCAAAAAAACGCGGCTTCATCAACATCCGCTCAGGCTGCCAGCATCTTCCAGTGCAAGGTCTCGCCACTGTTCAAGGGCACAATGGTGCTGTCAGCAAATGGCAGTTCTGTCGGCATTTGCCAATCTTCACGCTGCAAGGTGATTGTGCCCGTATTACGTGGCAACTGGTAGAAATCCGGGCCATTGAAACTGGCGAAGGCTTCCAGCTTGTCGAGCGCACCAGCTTGTTCAAATGCCTGTGTGTACAATTCCATTGCATGCAGCGCGGTATAACAACCTGCGCATCCACAAGCATGTTCCTTCAAGCCCTTGGGATGTGGTGCAGAATCCGTACCAAGAAAAAACCGCTTGCTGTCAGAAATAGCCGCCTTCACCAGCGCTTGTCTATGGGTTTCCCGCTTGAGTACAGGCAGGCAATAATAATGCGGGCGTATGCCGCCCTTGAAGATTTCATTGCGGTTATACAGCAAATGGTGGGCGGTAATAGTTGCTGCGATCGGGCCGGACGCTTCCGCCACATAAGCAGCCGCATCGCTCGTGGTAATATGCTCAAACACGACTTTCAATTCGGGCATGTCGTAACGTAAAGGCTGCATCACGCGCTCAATGAACACCGCTTCACGGTCGAACAAGTCAATTCCAGGATCCGTCACTTCACCATGCACCAAGAATGGCAGGCCAACTTCCTGCATGACTTCCAGCGTCTTGTAGCAGTTTCTCAGGTCAGTCACGCCCGCGTCGGAATTCGTCGTGGCACCGGCCGGATACAGCTTCACCGCATGGACAAAGCCGCTGTCTTTGGCGCGGCGGATTTCATCGGGCGGCGTGTTATTGGTCAGGTACAGCGTCATCAGTGGTTCAAATTGCATACCAGCTGGCAAGGCAGCCAGGATACGCTCACGATACGCTGCGGCCTGTACTGTTGTAGTCACAGGTGGCTTCAGGTTAGGCATGATGATGGCGCGGGCAAACTGCGCTGCCGTATGTGGCAGTACGCTGGCCAGGGCAGCACCATCGCGTACATGCAGATGCCAGTCATCAGGGCGGGTAATCGTGATCTGTTGCGGGGAGAAATCAGTAGTAGAGGCAGTCATGTTGGCTCGAAGTGACGGAATACCGGCATTTTACCTTTTCCCCTCCTTTTTCACGACTATTCACAATGATTGACTGATTTCTGCATTTTCTCAACCTGGTCATAAAGACAAAAAACCACCATAAAGGTGGTTTTTTGCCAGTGGGTAGCGGGCTACCGCGGTATATTGCTTGCTACGGAATTAAGCGATGAAGTCGCCGGCAACGATGGAACCTGCGCCAACCAGTTTAACGATAAAGTCAGTTGCATCAACAGTACCTACAGTGCCACCGATGTTTTGGAAGGCATAAGTACCAGCTGCTGTACCTGCCGCTACCGTGATCACGTAGGCCTGGGTATTGGCTGCCAGTGTTGCTCCAGCGGCCGTTGCTGCTGTAGCAATTGCTGCTGCCAGAGTGGATACATCAGCAGTAGCGATGGACAACAAGTTCAATGTAGTTGCTGCTGTACCAGTTTTGAATACGTCAGCACCAGCGACTTTGAAGTTTGCCACTGTATCGATGTTAGCCAATACAGAACCAGAAGCAATCACATCAGCACCAGTTGCAGTGGTGGACAAATTGATCGTATCAGCACCAGAACCACCAGTGATGGTTGTGTTACCTGTACCAGCCCCCAGAATATTCAGAGTCTGACCACCTGTGCCCAGAACAACATTACTGATGTTAGTAGCAGCAGATTTAGTGAAGTTCAAAGTCACGCCAGCACCGTTTTCATTTGTCACTGTCCATGCAGCATTGGTGCCTCCAGTGACATTGACAGTTTCAATGCCAGTTGTTTTTGTACTCAAGTTGATTGATGCTGTTACTGCACCAACGTTCAGCACATCATTACCCAGGCCACCGTTGATAGTAGCGATGGTAGCATTGTAGATTGCTTCGCTGATGTTCAGTGTGTCATCGCCTGTACCACCAACAACGCTCGTTGTATTAATAGCAGCGGTGAATGTATTGGTACCGTTAGCCAGGTTGTAGTTTTCAGTGTTAGGCAGAGCTGTAACCGTACCCGCTGTTGTCAGTGTGAGGGTTTCTGTACCTGCGGCAGTCACCGTAGCGAAAGCAGCCCACTGCGCGGCGGTCATCGTGAATGAACCATTTGTTGTGAACAATGCTTGCTCAAAACCAGTGATATTGGCTGCAGAAATATTGCTGCCATTGGCAAATATCAGCAAGTCAGTTGTACCAGAGCCGGCAGTAAAAGTACCGCTATAAGTCTTCCCTTCCAGTGTCAGCTGGTTATTACCATTGCCGAGGTTGATGTTGCCAGCCAGCATGGAGCTGCCAGAGTTGGCCAGGAAGACGCGGTCATTACCTGTACCGCCGTTAATGGTAGTCACGCCAGCAGTAGCAACATTGAAATACACGTCGCTGGACGTATTGTCTGTTGTCACAGTCTTGATATTAGTGATGGTATTACCGCCGCCGATAACAATACTGCCGCCCCCAGTAAAGGTAATCACGTCTGTATCACCGGCATTGCCGTTGATGGTAGTACCAACCAGAGCAGCCGCATTACCTGTGAAGTTATCATTGACATTGGCCGCACTGTTGAATATGCCACCTGCAGTCAGCGTGATAGGGGTCAATGCTGAACCACCACCGTTGATTGGAGATGTACCGACAACACCTGTTGTTACTGTTGCGCCACCAGATACAGTCACTGCATTGGATGTCGTTGTGTTGTTCACGCCGCCACCAGTTGCATTGGAAGAAGACGCTGTGTCAATCACCAAAGTACCGCTTGTAACAGAGATCAAAGACAGATCGATGTTGTTTGCACCAGCGATGTCATCAACGATCGTCAGTTGATGTGGGACATTGCCAGAGAACACCAGAACTGGCGTGCTCAGGGACAGAGCAGCACGGGCAGCAACCAGAGCAGCGTACTGAGATGCAGTGATCACAACAGCAGAGTTTGCCTGAATTGTTTCGATACCAGACAAAGTCGCACCAGCCAGATTGATCGCACCGTAAGTCACCAGTGTATCGTTACCTGCACCCAGATTGATCGTGTCTGTCACAACGCGAGCAACAGCAGTTGCTGTGGATTGTGTATTGAGGTTCACACCGTTTTCAACAACGTTGTACGTACCGGCAACATAGTTACCCAGCAGGACAACGCGGTCAGCACCAGCGCCCAGTTGGACGAAGTTCG